>NC_016633.1:626000-1252000 GCF_000236685.1 Sphaerochaeta pleomorpha str. Grapes
GAAGTCACATTTGGAGGATATTGAAATTTTTGTGTGGGATCATAATAAAGAACGTCTTTTTGACCGTGCAGCAGCATGCATCGACGAAAAGACCGACCCGATGGTGGCGGGTTTTGCCTTCCACTGGTATAGCGGTGACCATTTCGATGCCTTGCGTCTGGTCAAAAAGCGGTATCCCTCCAAGCGGTTGCTCTTCAGCGAAGGGTGCATCGAATATAGCCGTTATGACAAGGGCAACCAGTTGTACAATGCCCAGAAGTATGGGCATGAGATAATAGGGAACCTGAATGCAGGTATGGATACGTTCATCGATTGGAATATCGTACTTGAAAGCAATGGAGGGCCAAATCACTGTAACAACTTCTGCGAGGCGCCTATTTTTGTCAATCGGGAAACCAATGAGATTATCTATAATCTTTCTTACCGGTATATCTGGCATTTCAGCCATTTCATACAGCCTGGGGCTGTACATATAGCCTCCACAGGTTTTGACTCCACAGTTGAATCTGTGGCTTTCCGAAACCCTGAGGGTTCTTATGTCGTGGTAATAATGAATAGGAGTCAGAAAGAGCAGCCTATCAATTTGCGTATGGCAGGGTCTTTGTATTCCTTTGTCCTTGCCAAGGACAGTATTGCAACAGCGGTGCTTTCTGCAGGGGATCAGTGATTTTTAGATATCCTGGTAGCAATAATTGTTCAAGTTGCAGGTTCCAGGTAGTTGAAAATCGAGGATATTCTGAATTGTCTTAGGAGGCTGTAACGCCTCCAAGGCAATTTTTCGCTTGAACTCATCGGGAAAGGCCTTCTGCACTACACCATTTTGTCAGGCAATAGGAAAAACCAGCACAGTGAAGAGAAGAATGCCGCCTCTCGAAATTGAACCAAATAACAAAGCAAAGTATAAAATATGGTGTTCGTTTTTCAATTGAGGAAATCGATTCAATAAAACTTTGTCTCAGACGGAAAATCAACAACATAGCTAAAAGTGTAATGCTATTTATTGTGATACCCTTCAACGACTTCTTGAGGTTCAACTATCTCAGGCAGGTCGATATCCGTTGGCAGGGCCACCTGCTGGCCCTCGAGGACCTCAGGGATGCGGAAGGACTCCGTTCCTTTGCCCAGAAGAACCCGCTGGTCGAGTACAAGGTCGAGGGTTTCGAAATCTTCAGCCAGATGCTCGAGGATATAAAGGCTTTCATGGCCAATACCCTGGTGCGGGTACAGATTACCCAGTCCGATGACAAATACAGCAGGAAGGCTGCCGCGCACAAGACCGTGGAGCCACACTCTGCCAAGGGTGCCTTCAACTGCTTTTGATATTCTAGAACTCCCGTTGATCATAGGGAAACTGAGTGTGCGCGGTATGATAATTTTACTGGAATGAAAAACTTCCTTGACATTCACAAACTGAGCGACTTGCATCTTCGGAACTCGCTTAAGAATTCGTTGACACCCGAGATGCTCGCATTCATTTCCCGAGCGATTTCCCGGCCGGACATATGGAGCACATACGATTTAAGAATGATACTTTTATAATCAAACATTCATTACCCCCAAAATTGAATATCTGCTGTTTTCCGAACAACGGATCAATTATTGAGTGATAACCATTTGGCAGATAAGGGAAAACAATCAACTGAATGAGCGCACTGGAACCGTTGGCAGGTGCATCGTAGTTGTTTCCAAACGCATCACAACCTTCTAGCTCCGCAAACCCTGCCATTCAGATTCGCCATATACACTAATTCTCTAGATACTGAAAATCATTTTATAAAATGTCCATAATAGTTATCTCAATTTTAGTGTAATTCTATTTTCAGTATCATCGTCAAGAGGCTTAAGCATACCCTTTTCAAGATTTAAAAGTCCTTCTACCTCACGATAATCCATGGCCAAACCACTATTCTCCAGTTCCTTCATAAATTCAGAGGAAGTATATCCACCTTGATTTAATAATAATGAAACGGCTTGTTCAAAAACTGATGGGGAAAGAACTGGAAGGACATTATCCAAAGGTTCTAAAGTTCTCCAATGCCGATATTGTATCTTCTTCATAAGATTCTGAAATTGTTCTTGCGTAAGAATCCCAGCAGAATTTGCCCTATAGAGCATAGCCTGAATTGATACCTGCCATTTCTTTTTTAAATAAACATAAAATTCAAGATTCAGTGGGTCCTTTTCAATCTCTTTGCAAAAAGTGTTCGGTGGTAAAAGTAGCGAAGAAGCAAATTCATTTGCTTCCTTTTCTCGCAATCTGAATTCTTCACGGCTTAAATCTTCTTCATCTTCACTCCATCCATGAAGCAAGATATGCCCAATTTCATGGGCGATATCGAATTGATATCTTACAGCAACATTCTTATTGCTAGAAAGAGAAATAATGTATATATCAACATTATTTATACGAATCAATTGGCTGAACGCATCAATATCATCGGTATCAGTTTCAAATTTTGTAATAATCAAACCATTTAATTCTGCTATATGCATCAAATTAACTAGAGGCCCATCTCCTAGTCCCCAAAACTCTCTTAATATTTTTGCTGCTTGCGAAGGTTCACATTCAGAGACTTTTGGTAAATGCAATTGGGGAAACTCTACAAATTCCTGAAGAATAGAATATATCGCTGCAACATGATTCATTTTTACAATTTGTTGATTACGATATTTTTTCTTAGTTGTCAACAATGAACGGAAATATGTAGAACCTGTGCTTAAGGACAGATCAGGCTGATAGAAATATGCTACCGGAAATTTCAATTCTTTTGTGAATGAAAAAATTGTTTCTGTGGATGGAACGGATTTACTGTTTTCATATAGAGAAATTGTCTGCTTGGACACATTTACAACATCAGCTAGCTGTTCAACAGTCAGCCCATTATAAATCCTAGCATCCTTAAGGCGATTCCCATTAAAAATTCTCATACTATACCTCAAACGATGCCTAAAATATTAGGCATATATATATTCAACCAACCAAAAAAAGTTGGATCATCATAACAAGGAGACAAGCTTATCTGCAAAATGCTTAACTAAATGTCTTTGAACATCGAAATCTTGTCTCAAACACATATTCCTAATACACACCTCATTCCTTTTCTAGTTGTTATAGACCTTATATAAATTTTGACAACCTACATTAGAGACATCCCTATTTATGAATCGAAATCTATAACATTAAACATAAGAAGAAAAAAGATGCTACAGAGGGGTTTGCTTGTCAGCCTTTTCTCCAATAAATCTTACTCCTACTGATTGCTCCTTGGCTTTTTTATGCTTCTTTGCCTTATCTTTTAGTTTCAGTCCTACAGTTTTTACTTCTTCGAAAGTAGGAACTATTGCAGGCATTTGAACCTTGGTTTCAGCAAGCATATCTTTCATAAAAAGTGGCTCAAGATTCATATCGGGAATAATTGCTTTCAAATATGATACGCGCTCGTCATTTATACCAAAAATGATAATTCCATATTGAGTAATAGACTGTTCGGGGAAGTGAAAAGTCAAATCACTAAATATTTGGCTAAATAATTCATTTTCTCCTTCTTTTTTTGTTTCAGAAAATATGAATAAATCTAATTCAGGCTGCACTAGGCTAGAAACCTGATTAGCATTTTTCAGCAAAGAGGCTTGTATATATCTTGGGATATCATCGTTTTTTGATGTACTTAATGATTCAAATCGTTGCTTTCTCATAAGCGTAAAGACAATTCCCGATTTTTGTTCAAGAATATATAGCAATCCCCAAGATCCGAACTTCAGCTTATAGTTCGATAATTCGGATGATGGGATTTTTCCAATATTGGTATTTAGGAAATCCCAAAAACGACCACTTCTTCCATTCTGAGTGTTTGTAGGAAATTGAGACTCTTCCACCTTTAAGTCTTCTATTGCAGACTGAATGGCATCGAGCAAATATTGTGAAAGACTTCTACTAACAGTATCCAGTGGATTTCCCAAAGCAAACTCCTTAATCAATCAAGTTGTCACAATATTAGTTTTTTTATTTAAATTTGTCAATGTTTTATATATTTTTATAATATTTGTAAACTTGTCAAAACAAACAGCTATCTTTCCTAAAATCACAATTTTTGCATATGTTTAGAGGAAATATCCAGAGCCGCCTAATCCTGCTATCTCATGATTTTTGTACAGTAATTGACCTTGAGAAGGTCTGTAGGGACATAATAAAATCGCTTGGAAAAAACCCCAAACTAGGAAAACACTCAATAAATTATAGAGAGCTAGACCAATGGAAAATCCAAGAGTTTCGTATGAAAGTAATGAATATTCAAAACTTTTACAGATGGTATTTCTTTATGGCAGCAATCAACAAGATGATTATGAACCTTATATTGGCAATGTGATGCGAAGAATATTTGAAGCCTTTTCTACATTTGAATATCGAAGAGGTCCTAGTGAAATTTCTTGTGACCCAATAATCATAAAAGCTTTAAATAACGAAAAATATGAAACATATTTTGAGAATCTTATGTGCCGGCTCATATTAGATTCCGAAAGCCATACAAGAGATGGTATCATCTCTATGAATAATCTCATTTTTTTCAATGCCATATCATGTGATGACAAAAAAAGAACAGCACGTGATGTACTTTGCTTTATGCACTTATTAAACCCTGATCATGTGGCGGCACATCTAGAAAAAGACAAAACTATAATCCCTATTATAAAAAGCTGGGAACAAAACATACTTAGTGATTCAGATGCATCGAAAACTAATGGTATAACGCATACTTCTGGCTGCGAAAATCAGACTCCTCTCCTAGCCGCTAATTGATAAATCGATCCTAGTGAAGTAATCATTTTAGCAATCATTGATTATGACTAAGATTTCTTAATCGATTTTGCAAAGAAAGTGGGAAGTAACCCAAGAAATTACCAAAATGTGCTTGAAGAAGAATTCGGATATCGTTAAATACCGACCTCGAACTGAATAGAACCTGATTACTAAGCTATTGGATCATCTTCGGTTCCCACAGTTACAATAGCTTTACCCAAGTCCTTGGCAAGGAAAGTAAAGAATACCCGACCTTTTAGCCGGGCAATTCAAACTAACCCAAGAAAACTGAATATTAGGAAGACCGAAATCCCGGGTACTTTTCTTGTATTTGCACTTCACTCTTCTATTTACCCTTCTCTTCCCTGAACAATTCCAGTACCCTTTCCACTTCACTCTCCCTATGATAGAAGAATACCGGTTTACCCAGCTCAGCCTTACAGGTGTGCCAGCCTTTTGCGTAGTCCTTGTTGTCCTGGAAGCCGGTGAAAGAATCATCGGGAAGATAGACTTTCACTGTTTTTCTACCTTTCTTCAACACGGGGGCTACCAATATGTCCCTGCCATAGAGGAACTGTGAGCGCATCGGCTTGAGCTCTGGATAATGGATACCCATTTCCCTGATAAACGGCAAACCAGTGTTCTGGTATTCCTCTTCCATTGCCTGCAGATAGGGGTGTAAAACATCGTGCAGACATACAAGGTCCCCTATTGTCTTGACCAGAGCGGGGTCATCGTAGTACTGGGCATTGCGCTCTAGCTTGTTTCCCTCATGGCTTCGCATGAAGGGCGAGAAGACGGCAAGCTCTGCCCACCTGATGGCAAGGTCCCTGCTCCGTTTCACCCAGCCTAAGGTGGTGTAACCACCCATATCCGAATGCCAGTAGGGAAGAGCGCAGAGCCCCAGGCTCAAGGATGCAGGCACTACACTCTCCAAGCCATCATCCTTGTCATAGGAGACCATCTGGTCCCCTGCCCAGCACATGTCCATGGTTTTCCCACTATCCAGATATCCGCTTCTGCTGAAAAAGAAACACTGCTCGCTTACCCCTGCTTCCTCAATCGCTTCCCTGTTCACCTCAGACCAGAGAACGGGAAAGAGGTTGTGAGTGGTCTCTGCATCACTCTTGTCAAAGAGCACGCTGTCAGTTGGCAGAAACTCCCCGAAGTCTGCCATCCACCCCGAAAGCCCTATAGCAATCATATTCTTCTTGATAACCGTCTTTATCCAAGAGCGTGCCTCAGGGTTTGTCAAATCGATGATCGCGGCATCGAAAGACGTAACCTGGATGGCATAATCCTTTCCTTCTTTGTCCTGTACGCAGAACCCCAGGTTCGAAGCCTCTCTATACATCGGGCAGTCCATGGCAAGGTATGGGTTGATATACCCCAGTACCTTGATTCCCTTTTCATGAATGGTTTCGATGAATCGGGGGAAATCAGGATACTGTTCCTTGTTGTACTCCCAGTTCCACAAAAGCTGGGACCCGAAGCTGGTTATACGCTTTCCGACCCAGTCCTGCAGCCAGAGGGAGGTTATCGCCTTCGGTGCATACTGCTCGAACTTCCCTAGTTTCTCCAGTACGGCATTGGTTCCCCCCTGCAGGCCCAGACTCATGCCCTTGCCTACCCAAGGGGGAAGCCTGCGTTGCCTTTTCAGCCTTTGGCTGAGTCTTGCAATCGATTCTTTCAGGCTATCGGTTATCCATAGCTCGATTTTCTGGGGGATTTGCCAGAACGTAAGGCAATATTCCTCCTTTGCCTTGAAATCAAAAAGGGCATAGGAAGAGGTCTTTGCAACCACAGCCCTTGTCTTGGTGACAAAGGCTGGCATGGAGAAATAGGTGCTGTAACGGGTTCCGCCTGCATGGGCGGCAAGGTCGCAGGCAAGCTTGACTGCATTCGGTCCCCTACCCAGGCCCTGTTCCTGTACCCAGATGGGAATTTTCCGGTTTTTCAGGTCTACAAAGGAATACTGCTCCCCGCAACCATATATCGGTTCCTCTGCATTACAGCGGAAGCGGATAGAGAATCTGTTTATCTCATATTGTGTATCAGCTGTAAAAACTATGTTCACTGTACCCTTCTCGGCAGTGAGCACAAGCTTTCCATACCCTGCATACCGAAGGGTAATCTGCGTTTCTTCGATGTGTTCCACCACGGGGTCGCCCAAATCATACCAGAGCAATCCCTGTTCCCGTATGGTATAAGAACCATGATGGCCTGTAAACTCGCCATTTGCTTTTCCAAGCCGGAGCAAAGGTTTCTTCTCTTGGTTGGCTATGATGCAGGTTCCCCTGAAATATATCTCAAAGCCTTTTTTTGTATTCCTTAGTGCAAACATAGGATGCGATTTCTCCTTGTCCTAATTTACTTTCCTCTTGAAAGTAAACACTAAATAGTATCCCAAAGCAATACAATATACCTACTTTTCGGTTTCTCCCAATTGAACATGGACTTAGGATTTCCAAAAAAAAATATCGAAATGGGTATTCCCCAGTCCCAAAAGGTTTTCTTTACAACTGTATAGGGAAGGCGTATTATTTTCATTGAGAAAAAATACTACAGGTTATGTGAATAAGGAGAAAATCGGTATGGAAGCAAGGAAAGTAACGACAAAGACGCTTCTGTCCTATGGGTGCGGGGATATCTACGGGGGTGGATCATTCTTGATTATCAGTACCCTTTTTATTTTCTTTCTCTCCAACGTAGTCGGGCTTTCCCCGGCAATTGCCGGTTTCATCGTGTTTGCAGGAAAATTCTGGGATGCGATAAGCGACCCGCTCTTCGGCTGTATCAGCGACAGGACTAAAAGCCGGTTCGGGCGAAGAAGAGTATTCTTTCTCATCGGCATCGTTCCGGTTGCCGTGAGTTTCTTCCTACTCTGGTTGTCGGTCAGATTCGATAGCCAGATTCTGACAGCAGCCTATTATTTCTTTGCCTACCTGCTTTTCTGCACTGTATTTACCATGGTCATGGTGCCCTACAATGCCCTGGTAACAGAGATTACTACTGATTACAAGACGAGAACCAGGCTTTCAGGTGCAAAAATGCTCTTTTCCCAGTTCTCTGCCTTGCTTGCAGGGACAATCCCCGGGTTTATCGTAAACAACCTGTATAAGGATAACCAAGCAAAAGGGTTCTTTTTGGTAGGCCTGTTCTTCGGTATTTTCTATGCCATTCCCTGGATTTTCGTATACAAGGGGACCTGGGAATCTACAGACCTTCCTTTGGCCCATTCAAAGTCACTGGGGGAATCATTCAAGGACCTCTCGTCCTTGATGAAGAACAAAACGTACAAAATCCATATTGGCATGTACCTACTGGCTTATAGTGCCATGGATATCATGTCAGCCTGCTTCATCTATTTCGTCACGTATTATTTCGGACGACCCCAGATTTACATCGTATGCCTGGGCTCCATGCTCCTTTCCCAGATACTTTCCCTGCCACTCTACCTTTTTACCGCAAATAAGATTGGTAAAGGAAGAACCTACACCATAGGGGCAATCATTTTGAGCTTAGCGATGTGTTCATTCCTGTTCATCCCCTCAGATGTCTCCCTTGTCGGGCTAGTCGCGCTTTCCTGTATCATGGGAATAGGGTTCTCCGCAATCATCTCAATGCCCTGGGCAATGCTTCCCGAGTCGTCCGATGTCGATGAACTGCTCAACGGCAATGCGCGTTCTGGCGCAGTAGCGGGTATGTTCACCTTGATCCGCAAGTTGGTGCAGGCTTTCATACTCTGGCTGTTCGGGTCTTTGCTCTCGCTTATCGGCTTCAGTGCCGCCTTGAAGGCCCAGTCCCCCCAGACAATAGAGGGGATCAGGTTGATATTCTGCATCGTACCTTTGATCTGTATGTTCTTTGCAGTTTTGGTCTCCTTCAAATACCCGGTCAATCCCCATACCTTCAAGGTAGTCAGAAAGGAATTGGATAGGTTGCACGATGGGGGCAAGAAAGAAGATGCCGATGAAAAGACCAAGGCAGTCTGCGAGAAGATGACCGGGCATGCCTATAGATAGATTGATACTCTTTGCAACATATATAAATAAACTCCCGTATGGGAGTTTTTTATAGGGGGCAACAATACTGTATTTTCATCGTTGCCTTTGGAGCTTCCGCTTGATTTACCAGAATCTTAGGTATTCCTAAAAGAACTGCGAGGGGTCCAAAAAGATCCCCGATTGCTCGATGCTGAAGAACAACGTCGGCTTGTCGTAGTCGGTGCCACTGGTCCCGATACTGCCTATCGTCTCGCCTTTCGCTACCTTGGTGCCTATTTTAACCTCGACATTCTCCATGTGCGTATAAGTGGTACGATAGCCCCCTTCATGGCTTATGACAACGAAACGCCCTTTTCCTTTTGCCTCATAGCCCGCATCGACGACGTTTCCCGCAGCCGCTGCCACTACCGCAGTCCCTGGCTTTCCGCTTATAAGGATTCCCAGGGAGGACTCCATATTACCGTTAGCAGGATTCTGATAAGGTTGGCCAAACAAAAGCGTCACCACCCCGTTGGCTGGGCTCTGGAACTGGATGGTTGCCACATCGGCCATCTGCGAAAGAGCGGGAGTAGACACATCGGGAATGAAAATCTTTTGCCCGACAATAATATTCTCGCTGGAAAGCCCATTGAGTTCCTGAAGGGTTTTCCACCCCAGACCTGGGTTGTATTTGCGTGCAATGGTAGAGAGCATATCACCTTCGCGCACCGTATAGAGTTGGCCGTCGCGGTCAGGAACTCTCAATACCGTACCCTCTATGACTGCCTGGACGTTCCTAATCTGGTTTACGCTGATGAGCGTCTGGGTCTTCAGACTGTACAGGTCGGCAATGGAATTCAGGTCTTCGCCGGCACCGACGACATGTTCTTCGTATTGTACCGTCTTTGTATTTGCAATTTTCTTCTCAATGTCACCAAAGGCCTTCGCCTGGTTGTCGAGGACAATCGAATCAGGCGAACTTGGACCTACCGAGGTAGGGGTAATCACAGGTGCCAGGGACGTAGGCACATCTATGGCGGGAGCATCGGCGATTACCTCTACCTGGGTCTCCGTTGAAAACACATTCTCAGTTTGGACAGGGGGTGCAGATACCGTTACATCGTTTGGGAAAATCCTGTACCAAAGCACAATAACCACGACACAGATAGCTATACCCAAAGCTACGGTCCAAAGAATCCCTTTCGAGGGTTTACCGTCTGAATTTTCACTTCTCGACCTTTTTGAAGGTCGATCCGTCATATCATCATAGTTGTCTTTTACCATAACTCGACATTACCTTTCCTACATAGTATTATAAAACAATCATGCCTACCAGTCCAAATCGATCATACTACAAACTCTTCACAGGTGCCACTATTTTGGTCTTTGTACTTTTATTGGTACGCATCGCCTTTATTATACTCGGCGATGGGGCTTCCCTAAAAGTATATAACAACCCGGAAGTGGCAAAAACTGTAGTCCGAGGGACAATTTATGACCGCAATGGGAAAATATTGGCAATTCAGACTCCTTACTACGGACTCTATTTTCATCTTACCCAGATCAAGGATATACAGAAAGCCGCCGAGGTTGTCGCTCCCTATGTAGGCATGAATCCCGACCAGATCAGGCTGCAGGCTGCAAACTATACTACGTACGCCCAGATAAAGAAGCACATTGACGAAGACAAGGTGGAACCCCTTCGCAAAGCAATCGAGAAAGCAGGCATGTCTAGAGAGCTTTCCATTGAAAAAAGCCTGGGAAGGACCTATCCTGCACTATTTCATGCAGCGCAGACAATAGGGTTCACCAACACGGAAAACAAAGGGCTGGAGGGACTGGAATATTCACTGGAACGCTATCTCTCCCCTTACCCTGAAGTCGGGGAAAAAGAGGTAACCTATGGACAGGATATTACCCTTACCCTCGATATCGACATCCAATATCTTCTCGACTTGCAGATGCAAAGCATTGCAGACGTCCATAACCCCGACTATGCCATGGGAATCATTATGGATGCAAAAAACGGTGATATTTTGGCAATGTCCAGTTATCCCTGGTATAACACAAATGCAGTAAACCGCTCGAACGAAGAGGAGCGGCTCAACCATGCTGTCAATTATCTCTATGAGCCGGGTTCCGTTTTCAAGATTTTCAGCCTGGCAGCTGTCATGCAGGCAGGCCAGGCCGACCTGCTCACACCCTTTGAGTGTGATGGGTCGTACACTTTTGACAGCGGGAACGGAAATATGGTCACTATCAACTGCACGGAGAGCCATGGGACAGTCAATCCCAGGTCGATGATACAGAAATCCTGCAACGGTGCAATCTCAAGCTGGGCACGACAGACTAACAGCCTCGATTTCTTTACCCTACTCTGCAAATTCGGGTTCAACGGGAGTTATGATATCGACCTTCCCTCCAAATCGGAAGGAACCATCGCAGAACCTTCAAAATGGTCAGGGCGTTCCCAGGCTACCATTTCTTTCGGACAGGAACTCTCCACCACCGCACTGCACCTTGTCACTGCGGCAACTGCCTTTACCAACGGAGGTGACCTGCTTGTCCCCAACCTCATCCTTTCCAGAAGCGAGGGAAACCCCACAGGAGAGAAAGGAATGGTGCTCTACAAACGGGAACGGACTGTCCAGGATCATATCCTCGATGCATCCGTGGCCTCGGATATCCTCTCCTACATGCAAAGCGCTACAGAAAAAGGATCGACTGCTGTCAATGCCGCCCTGGAGGGTGTAGAGGTGGGAGCCAAGACTGGGACTGCACAGATTCTCAACAGCAAGACGAACAGCTATGCGGATGGGACTGTGCTTGCATCCACAATGGCCATCGTGCCGGTAGATGATCCTAAATACATTATTTATATTGCTGCCGGCAACCCCAAGGGAAACACCATCTGGGGAAGTAACATTGCGGCCCCTGCAATCGGGCAGATAATAAAAGCCCTGGTAAGCCAGGGCAAATTACTGAGCACAAAATCCATTCAATGGTAACATCACTGCATTGAGGTACTCTGAGGGGTCCCCATTGTCCTGAAATCGAGGGAAAAACCATCGAGGAAACTCAAGATCAATTCGTTGGAGGCCTTATGTAAATCTTGGGGAACCTTCTGCCCGTCGGTCATGAACAGCAAGGGAAGATTGTGGCTTTTACTGAAACTCAGGATATTGCCTACATTCTCTGTCTCATCTGTCTTGGTCACAACTATACTTGAGAGCGTATAGGATCCAAGGAGTTGAAAATAGCGGTCCATGTCACGCTGCTTGTGGGACGCACTCACCGCCAGGTAATAGGCAGTATCCTTTTTCGGCAACACAGAGAGCATTGTCTTGAGCTTGAGGGCGAGCTCCCCGTCTTTGGGGCTCTTACCCATGGTATCGACCAGAACAAGATCATAGGAATCGAGTTGCCCCAGCAGAAGGGAAAGGTCCCCTTCCCCGGCACAACGGAACAAGTCGATATGCAAATCGTTGCAAAAGGTCTCAATCTGTGCGAAGGCCCCTGCCCTGAAGGAATCAAGGGAGAGCACGGCAACCTTCAACTGGCATTCGGCAGGTACAATCTGGCTATAGAGCATGGCTATCTTCACCAAGGTGGTGGTTTTTCCCACCCCGGTAGGCCCCAAAAGTACGAAATATTTCGGAGGATGGGCAAAGGAGGCGTGGTCGATACTGATTGAGTCGATTATATATTCGAGAATTTTCATCTCGAAATCATCTTTGGAAAACAACGTATCCGTACTGAGGACAGCGCTCGCAGCCTCCTCGATGTAGGCATCTCCAAAATCATTTCCCTTGAGCAGATCCTCCAGAAGTGCCTTGCTTTGTGAGGGGACCACCATCTGGGGTAAAAAACCTGTCATTTCATGCAGGACCTTGCCCTGTGACGAAGAAACAAGAACAGGTTCCTCTTTCCCTTTGGGTTCCTCTACGCAAGGGTTTTCTTCGGTTTTCGGCTCTACCAGATAGAAAGAAATCTCACAGGCGCTCTTTTTCGTGAAGGAGGTACCCGTGAAAAAATCCTTTCTTGTCTGGATACGGACAGCAGGCCCGTATTCACTGCGGGCCTGCTTGAGAGCCGAATCATAATCACTTGCAACGATAGTAATGAAATCCACTGGTTTCCCTTTAGAGTATGAACTTGGAAAGATCCTGGTCCTGGATTACATCACTGAGCCGTTCATCGACATAATGGTCGGTAATGGTAATCTGCTGCCCCGAAAGCTCATCGGCACTGAAGGAAAGTTCCTCGAGCAACTTTTCCATAACCGTAAAGAGCCGCCTTGCCCCAATGTTATCATTGGTATTGTTCACCTCGTAGGCAATCTCGCTTATGCGTTTGATCGCCTCATCGCTAAATACGATATCAACTCCTTCGGTCTTTAGCAACTCCCTGTACTGCATCGTAATGGCATTTGCAGGCTCGGTGAGGATCCTGTAGAAGTCATCCGCTGTCAGTTCGTCAAGTTCTACACGGAGAGGGAAACGCCCCTGGAGCTCAGGGATCAGGTCGCTGGGCTTGGCAACATGGAAAGCCCCACTGGCAATAAAGAGGATATGGGTAGTATCGATGACACCCCATTTTGTATTCACGTTTGTTCCCTCGACAATAGGCAGGATATCCCTCTGGACCCCTTCGCGGGAAACATCGGGACCATTTCCCCCACCGCCTCCGGCACTTGCGACTTTGTCAATCTCATCAAGGAATACAATACCCATCTGTTCGACCCGTTCCTTTGCCTCATCGATGGCACGGTCGTTGTCTACAGCCTTCTCGGTCTCTTCCTCGGTGAAAATCTCACGGGCCCGTTTTACCGTCAACTTACGGTTATGGCCTTTGCTGTTGCCAAAGATGGAACCTAGGCTCTGCATTGCATCCTGCAGGTCATCCATATTGGCCTGCCCGAGCACTTCGATCCCAACCTGCTTGCGGCTCTGTACGTTGACTTCCACTTCCCTATCGTCAAATTTACCGTCGCGCAACATCTGGCGGAATTTTTCCCTGGTTGCATTCTCACTGTCGGTAAACGAGGTACCGGCAGGAATCACCGTTGTCGATTCTTCCTTCCTGACAGAAGGAAGCAACAGATCAAGCAGACGTTCCTCCACCCGTGCAGAGACAGCCTCGGTCTGGTTTTCGGCAAGCTCTGCCTTGACCTGCTGGACTGCGATGCTCATCAAATCACGTATAATCGATTCTACATCACGCCCGACATACCCGACCTCGGTGTATTTGGTAGCCTCGACCTTGATGAACGGGGCATTGGAAAGCTTGGCGATACGCCTTGCAATCTCAGTCTTGCCAACCCCGGTTGGTCCGATCATGATGATATTCTTTGGCGATACCTCGTCACGGATATCATCAGGCAGGCGCTTGCGTCTGGTCCTGTTCCTGATTGCAACGGCAATTGTCCGTTTGGCCTTGTTCTGGCCTATGATATACTTATCGAGTTCCTTCACAATCTGGGAGGGTTTCATCTCGTCAAGTTTTTTTGTGCTGATATATTCCATTTTTCTTAGAGTTCCTCAACGATGATCGAGTCATCGGTATATATGCAGAGCGTAGAAGCAATTAAAACACTCTTGACAGCTATCTCCTTTGCACTGAGCTCCGGAGCCGAATCCAAATAGGCAAGGGCACCGGCCAAGGCAAAATTACCGCCGCTCCCGATGCCGATAGCATCCCGTTCGGGATCCACGACATCCCCGGCCCCGTTGATAAGGAAAATCTTCTTGCCATCGCTGACAAGCATCATTGCCTCAAGCTGCCTGAGCTGTTTGTCGGTTCTCCACTGCTTGGCAAGTTCGACAGCCGAACGGGTAAGGTCCCCACCGTACTGTTTCAGTTTTTGCTCAAATAATTCAAACAAGGTGAAGGCATCGGCAGTCGTACCTGCAAAACCTGTTATGACCTTGCCATCGTACAGGGTTCTGACCTTGTGGGCATTACCCTTGAGGATCGTATCACCGGCGGTCACCTGACCATCTCCGGCTATGGCAACATGGCCATTCTTTCGGACTGCGACAATTGTCGTTCCCTTGAAACTACTCATTCTCTTTCCTTCCATGCGGATGGCAGGATACATAGACCCCAGCCAGCCTTTTTTGTGTTACATGTGCATAAATCTGAGTCGTGGAAATGCTCGAGTGACCAAGCAGTTCCTGGACCAGACGTATATCGGCACCGTTGTCCAGCATATGGGTGGCATAGCTATGCCGCAGGACATGCGGTGTAAAATCTTTCTGCCAACCAAGCTTTCGCTTATATGTATGAAAAATACTACCAACTGTGCTCATCGGCAACTGTTTTCCTGCATCGGAGCAGAACAGAATAGCCCTTTGTCTTGCATCAGTGACCTGTTGCCTATCCTGGCGCTCATGTTTGAGCGAAAGATAATAGGAGAGCAAGCGGGCCGTACGAGGGGTAAAGAACACATACCTCACCTTGTTACCTTTCCCTACAATGGGGATGCGCTGCCTCTGATAGTCAATATCCGCTTCGTTGATGGATAGGGCTTCGCTGATTCGGCATCCCGTGTCATACAGCAGCGTAAACAGCAGCTGGTTCCTCGTAGAGGTAAAGTCATCATATTCGAGGGAAAGCAACTGGACTACCTCCCCTACGGTCAGAACGGAAGGAAGATGATTCTGTGCCTTTCTCAAGGAGATGAGCCCAAAGGGATTTACCATGCATATCCTTGACTTCACTGCATGGGCGAAAAAGGAACGGGTTGCACTGATAATGCGATTGACCGTGGCTTCGCTGTAATCCTTGCCGATCAGAAAACGGACGAATTGCCTGGCATCGGGTTCTGCCATCTGAATGGGGGTAATACCAAGTCCCTTGCAGAAGGAACCCAACAAGGCCAAGTCCCCGCGATACGAGACCTGGGTATGGACACTGGCCATCTGCACATTGGTCAAAAAGTCAAGAAATCGTAGGATTTCAGGGTCTTCGATTTCATTCTGTTTCATGTTTGAGACTATAGCATGTGTTACCGTAGCGGTACAGCGCATTGCTTTCCTTGCAGGGAACCAGCGACCGATCTTGGCCAAATCCCATTTCCTTGGCAACGTCTGGATACCCCCCGATCGGGGGGCAACCTTCATTGGCAAGGCGAAGCGTTCCCTCGTTTACCTCAACTTTCCTCAATCCTGTCTCATGGACAAAGACCTCCCGCCCGATATCCAGGGCAAGGGAGGAACAGGCAAGGGCCCCACTCTTAGCGGGAGCCTGGAAGACAACCAGCGCAGGCGAGAAAGCACAGGTGAGGTAATTGCGGCTCAGGCAGCGCCAGCGGGAGGCCGTATCATCCGGTTCAAAGGGTGAGATGAGGTTGCAGCCTGCAAGGAGCCTGTTTTCCGTTATCCTTCTCGTCGAGAGACCACAGTCACAGCAGACATAGGCTGGTAAGCCGGATTCCCGCGCCCCATAAAGCGCTGCCTTGTCGATTCCCCTGCTATGGCTGGTAACCACATGGGTCATGTTAAGGCCTGCCTCCAAAGAGAAGGCGTAACTTGCCTCGGTTCCCAGAGTATCGGGGTACCGCGTCCCGCAGACCGAAACCAGGTTCTCCCCCTCGTTTGGCAGAAATCCTTGGTAACAGAGCCTGAAAGGCGGGTTGTCTTCCCCGCCCGGAAGCGAAGGATAGCCATCCATCCCTAAAAAAACAACTTTGGTATCGGAATGCGCAAGGAAAAGGCGGAACCTATCCACCCTGGAACGGAGGTTGAGGTTGGGATATTTGCTCTGCAAATCATTGAAATCGGGCCCCTGATAGGCCAATGCCAGCATTTCCCTGCTTTGCAGGGGAAGCATCGAAAGGGCAAGCAATACGGAAAGTTTCATATACAAGAGAAAGGCAAAGGAAGTGATCGTTCGCTTCAACCAATGCCGAGCATGCCAAAAACAACCTTCAGGAGCAGGAGGAAGAGAACGAACAGCATCACCGGCTTAACGACTTTCGCACCGCCTTTCAAGGCGAGGCCACTGCCGATATATCCTCCGATTATGGAACTGAGGGCACAAGGGATGGCAATTGCATAGTTGATATTCCCCCGTATGATAAAGGTAGCAAGGGCTGCGATATTGGAGGCAAGGTTCACTACCTTTGCCGTCCCACAGGACTTGAGCAGGTCAAGCCCAATGACCGAAGTGAAGATGAGTGTGAGGAACATCCCGGTCCCAGGCCCGAAAAACCCGTCATAGGTGCCGATGACCAGGCCACTGATCCCGCTGAGAATCAAGGCTACCTTGGCATTTCTCATCTTGGCCTGACCGAAATTGGGCTTTATCATCATGAATACCGCAATGGCAGGGACAAGGAAGACCAAAAGGTATTGCAGATATCTGTCTGCATAGAGGGCTGCAAGGTTTGATCCCAAAAATGAACCGGCCATGGACATTACCACGGCAAGCGTCCCCACTTTCCAGTCCACTTGATTCCCGCGGATATAGCGTATGCAGGCTATGGTGGTCCCGCTGGTAGAAGCAAACTTGTTGTTTCCCAACGCAATCTGGGGAGGCAACCCCACCGCGACATAGGCAGTTAGGGTTATCAGGCCACCACCCCCGGCTATAGAATCAATAATGGCTCCGATTGCAATAATCGGGCAAAGGATCCAGAGCACACTCATTCGGTTTCCTCTTTTGGATTCCCATGGAAGGTATCATATGCCTTCTTGAGATCATCTGTGTGTACATGTGTATAGATTTGTGTTGTCTTGATATCACTATGGCCAAGCAACTCTTGGACCGAACGGAGATCAGCCCCACCTTCCAGCAGATGCGTGGCAAAACTATGCCGTAACGTATGGACCTTGGCAACCAGGCCAATTGCGTCACAATACATCTCGAATCGTTTGAATACGGCCTGCCGGGTGAGTTTATGCCCATTTCTACCGACAAACAAGGCCTTTTCGCTGAGGTTTCCCTTCACCAGGGCCGGTCGGATATCGGCAAGGTAACAGTTTACATAGTCCTGGGCTATCTCGCCTACCGGGACGAGGCGCATCTTGTTCCGCTTGCCCAGGACCCGTAGCGAACGGATTGCATAATCGCCTACCGACAGGTCGCAGGCCTCGCTGACCCGTAGCCCACAGGAATAGATAAGCTCGAACAGGGTACGGTCACGGTATCCGAGATTGTTCGAACTATCGATGCTGTCCAAAAGACGGTCAACCTCAGAGACGGTTGCTACAGCAGGAAAACGGGTTCCGATTTTAGGGCTTCCCAGATGCAGGACCGGATTGTCTTTCCTGATTTTCCCTATCTGCAGGAATATGAAAAAAGAACGAAGGGAAGAAAGGTTTCTTGCCAGCGTCCTTGCTGACAGGTCCCTGTCTTGCCTGGAATGGGACAGGTACTTCTCGATTTCCAGTACAGGGACCGTTTCGACATCCAGTGAGGAGGCACGCAGATAGGCCAGAAAAAAGCCTATCTCCTGTGAGTAGACTGCAACGGTTGCCCGAGAGAGCCTCCGCTGCAACATAAGGTAATCACAGTAATCCTCTACCAGTTGGCTGTCAGCCTCGATAGACATGGCTATTTTTCTTCCGGGTTCCGCGAATATCGGAGAACGGCAGGAATGGTATAGTCGCTAGGTGTTCCCACAGGGGCTTTGCCGATCTGCTTTTGCAAATCCTGCCACCTGTTCACCTGGATTGAACCTACGTCGCTTTCACCCTCGCTCTTTCTCGATTTCTCACTCTCGTTAGCCTCGGGTCTCTCACTTGCGGAATTCGCATACCGTCTTCTTGCAGTACTGCTATCGGCCAGCTCGGCCCCGATGACCTCTTCCTTCCGGTCAAAACCCGTCGCCACGACCGTTACCTTTATCCTGTCCCCCAGCTCGGGGTTGAAAGCCTGCCCTGCAATGATAAGGGCATCCTCGGCACAGTTCTCGGTGATGATCTCGACTACATCCTGGTATTCCTGCAAGGTAAGGTTGTCGCTTCCAGAAAGGTTTACCAGTACGCTCTTGGCACCCTCGATGGTAGCATTCTCCAGAAGCGGGTTGCTGATGGCCTGGCGGGCTGCATCGACCGCCCTGTTGGCTCCCTCACCAAAGCCGATGCCCATCAAGGCATCGCCCTTGCCCTTCATGACAGTGCGTACGTCTGCAAAGTCGATATTTATCTCGCCGGGTTCGGTAATAAGCTCACTGACTCCCTGCACTCCCATGTACAGCACTTCGTCGGCCATGAGGAAAGCCTGCTTGATCGGGGTATTGTTCTCCACGACCTTCAACAGGTACTGGTTGGGAATGATGATGAGCGTATCGACCTGTTTGCGGAGTTTCTCGATACCTGCCTGGGCAAGCATCAGTTTCTTTTTCCCCTCAAAGGCGAACGGGGTGGTAACCACTGCCACGGTAAGCGCGTTGCAACTCTTTGCAATCTCGGCCACGACCGGGGCTGCCCCGGTACCGGTACCGCCGCCCATTCCTGCGGTGATGAATACCATATCGGCGTTTTCCAGCTCCCTGCGGATGTCGTCCTTGCTCTCCTGGGCGGCCTTCTCACCGACCTCGGGTACACCCCCTGCACCAAGACCACTGGTTAGTTCCTTGCCGATAGGAATCCTGATCTGGGCGTTGGAGCGTTGCAAAGCCTGCATATCCGTGTTCATTGCCACGAACTGGACTTTTTTCAGACCGCTTGCAATCATCCGGTTTACTGCATTTCCCCCGGCACCGCCCACGCCGAGGACTTTGATGACAGTTGCAGTCGCCTGCTCGTCCTGAACCATATCTTCTACTTCAAACATTCCGAAATCCATATCAAAATCCTTTGCCACCAGGCTTCAATTAAAACAAAGTCCTAAAAAATCGCTTTACCTTGGAAACCGGTCCATTTTCTTGCCTCCGGGGATTATCCCGGTGGGTTTTGCTGGAGGTTCCCCCTTCTTTCACTTTCCTCGCCTCACTTTTAAGCAAGCCAAGGACTGTCGTATAACAAGGGCTGATATAATTCCTGTCAAGTCCGCCGATAGCCTCGGGAAAACCCAATCGGGCCGGAAGACGGAAAATCTCGCTTGCCAATTCAGTCACCCCGCTAAGCAGAGCCCCTCCACCGACAAGGACGACCCCTCCCCCATACGATCCCTGCACATTGGCTTTTTCCAGATCATTCTGCAAACGGGAAAATATCTCAGCCATCCGCGGCTCGATAACCTTGCTCAGTTCCTTCTTGGGCATTCTGATCGAGGGCAACCCCCCGACCTGAGGAATGGTTACCATATCATCGCTTGATACAGAAGGTACATAACTGTGGCCTGATTCACATTTAATCTGTTCTGCCACTGCCCTGGTCTTGTTGAGAATATAGGCAATATCGGCAGTAACTGCCTCTCCCCCGAAATTGACACCGCTGGTAAATACCGGCGCTCCATGGGAATAGGCAATCATATTGGAAACGCCACTGCCGATATTGATCAGGATAGTTCCCATTTCCTTTTCCTCTGGACTGAGAACAACCTCGGAATCTGCAAGGCTCTGGAGTACCATACGCTGTACGGTAAGCCCTGAACGCTGGATACATTTGCGCTCGTTCTGGCAGATGGAGGAGCTTGCCGTAACAATGAGGACTCGGCTCTCGAGCCGGTGCCCAAGCATATCGATCGGGTCTTTTATCCCGACCTGTCCGTCAATCTGGAAATCCTGGACAAGCGTATGCAAAATCTCACGATCCTGGGGCAATTCGAAGGCCCTGGCTACCTCAAGGGAACGAAAAATATCCTCGCGCTTGATTTCCTGGTCCTTGCTGTTGATCCCAACCACACCCGTGCTGGGAATCCCTACGATGTTCTCACCCCCGATCCCGATAATAACTTCCGAGATTTCGGCCCCTGCCTGCAACTCCGCTTCATTTATCACCGATTGGATGGTTTTCAAAGTTTGCTCAATATTGACGATTGAACCGGCTCTGACACCTTCACTCGGACGTTCACAAATGCTATCGACCATCAACAGGCCTTCCCGGCTCACTGAACCGATCACGCATCGGGTCCGGCTTGTGCCAATATCAAGCCCCATCAACATTTTATCACCAGCCATTACAGCAACCTCCTCGCTGTTCGGTCTCAAAATCTACGCACCATTGCCCTCTCATACAGGTCATAGCGTAGAGGGCCTGTGCTGAGGAAGGAAAGAGAATTCGCCTGTTCTCCGATTACCAGGGAAACCGCTGAAGCGACACGCTCCGTGCTTACAGGTTCCCTTACCCAAATCTGGGCATTCAGGGATGAGAATTCCAACACCATCTTTCCAAAGCTGTTACTGCTATTATTATCGTATTTTATACGAGTTATCAAGGAGGAATCTGCATCGATGGAGGAAGCAAGTTCCATCACCTTCAAAAATGTCTCATCGGTTCCGTATTCCTGCAACATACTAGCATATCCTGAGGGAACTTCAACACATACCGGCCCATTTTTATACAAGGACCAGTCTTCCCGGTCCAAAGGAAGCAGAACGCCGTTTTTCACAAGGAACAAACCATCCTGGACTCCATTTTCATCAGTGGAACTGACAAGGGCCGTTGGCTGAGCCACCGAAAGATGTACGACAAGACTGGAGGGCAACACCCTTTTTATCGATATCTTTTTTACTACGGCAAGGGAGGCAAGTCTCTTTTCAAGCGAATACAGGTTAACGGCAAAGATACTCAGGCCACGAAGGGAAACCAGCTCCTTTTCCACTGCATGAGGAATTTTCTCCCCACCTTCCCCCACGGTTACCTTTACCGAGGAGATTTCAAAAGCAGGGATAGCCCTGAGGGAAAAGTAAAAGATTGCAGACAGGGAGCAAAGCAACAGGATACTAAGCTTAGCCCTCAAGGAAATCCTTTTCATGACAATTCCTTCCCCTGTGGAAAAACGAACTGCTGTTTTTGTTTCCTGCTTGACTTGCTTTTCTCTATCGGTTGCCTTCCACTGCTTATCAGAAGCACCCGGTAGAGCAAGGCACAGCTGCAAAGTATTACAAACAGGTTTGTCCCCCCCTGGCTGAAGAACGGAAGCGGGATACCGGTCGGGGGAAGGACCCCTGTCACGACAGAAATATTGACAATGGCCTGCAATACGACAAGAGTCGTGGTGCCAAAGGCAAGATAACTGAGAAAAAGATTTCGGGAACGCATCCTTGCATAGGCCTTGAAACCCAGGATGGCAAACATGATAAAAAGTATCACGATCAGGCAGGCTCCCAGAAACCCTGTCTCCTCACAGATAGAGGCAAAGATAAAATCACTCTGGACCTCGGGAATCAAGCCGAGCTTATATTGCCCGTTGCCAAGCCCCACCCCGAAAAGCCCCCCCTGCTGTATCGCCTTGAGCGAATTGGTAACCTGGTAGTTTATACCGTTCGGGTCGATATTCGAAAAGAGAAAGGAAGCTACCCGTTTCACCCGGTAGGGCTCCAGCAGCATGACACAGGTTCCCCCTGTCCCTAAAAAGGCAAGAAGCAGTAGCAGATGCGATACTTTCATCCCAGAGGCAATGAACATGGCAATACAAACCCCCAAAAAGAGGATGGTGGTCGAATAGTCCTTCTGGGCCAAGATCAAAAAAGCAAACAGGAACGTAATGAAAAGGGGAATGACCATTCTCAAAAATAGATTTTTCTTTGTCTTCTCACTGGCAAAATAGGCTGAAAGAAACAGGATCATGCACACTTTCACCAACTCCGAAGGCTGCAAAGAAGGCAATGGACCGATTTCAAGCCACCTACGGGACCCGAGCCTTTCCTGTCCAAAGGGGGAGAACAGCGTCATAAGCATGAGGACCAGGGAAATGGCAAGCAGAGGGTAGGATACGGTGCGGATCCACGAAACGGGAATAAACCGGATAATCAGGGAACAGACAAACGCCAACACCACGAACAGCAGCTGGCGCTTGAAATAATAGTCATTGGGAAGGTTATGTATGAGTGCCTCATTGTAGGAAGCACTATAGAGCATGGTCAGTCCCAGGGTAGTGAGAAAAACCAGGATGCACAGAAACGTAAAGGAACTGCCAGAGCCCCCCTCATCGAGAAGATTCTCAGCGTTCGGTTTCAGATTTTCACCCCAATCGTCGAATTGACTTCGTGTATCCATTTTCCCTACCTACCGCAGAGTAAACTGAAACAACAGGAAAGCCATTAAAGTACAAAGCCAGGAAGCTATGCAGTAACGGCCAACTATTGTTTTCTCAGCCATTCCTTTCAATTCAAATACATGATGCAAAGGTGCTATCAGAAACACCTTTTTTCCCCTACCCCGAATAGAAACAATCTGTATGAGGCTCGTGGCAAATTCCACCAGGAAAATCCCACTCGATACCAAGACGAACAACTCCACCTTGGAAAGCAATGCAGATACGGCAATAACCGATCCGATTGCCTGGCTTCCGCAGTCTCCCATGAAATATTTTGCAGGTTTGACATTGTACCATAAAAAAGCAAGCAAAGATCCGAGGAAGGCTGCCAGAAACAATGAAATCCCCCTGGCCAGACCACCTAGGAAAACAATTGACAGGACCAGAACCACCAAGGGAAGCGAAGAGCCGGCGGCAAGGCCATCCAAGCCATCGGAAATATTTACTGCATTGGAAAAAAACATAATATAGACAAATGCACAGACCGGATAGAAAATTCCCCAGTCAGTGGTTATCCCCACAACAGGAAGGAACACTTCCCCAGAGAGAAGCCCAAAAAAGTGCATGCACAGAAGCACAAGGGCCGAACATACCATCTGCAGGACAACCTTTAGCCTCGAACTAATCCCATCTCCGACAGGGCTTCGGGTTTTTGTGATATCGTCAAAAAACCCAATCAGGGCAAACAGAAACAGTGTCACCATCAGAACGATGGAATAGGAGTCGCCACCTTTCCACTGCAGACAGGCAATTGCCACGACTGTACCAAAGCAAAAGGCAAGGCCTCCCACAGTGGGTGTTCCCGTTTTACCGGCTTGGGTTTTTTCCAGTTCCGGTTTTATCGCGACATGCATTACCTGTTTTCCAAAAATCAGAAAACGTGAGAATACAAAAGTCACGACAAACCCGATTGAACCGGCCAATATTGGGATAACCATGCAGTACTGCCCCTACCGACCATCTCGGATAGATGGAATAATCCGTTCCATCGCAACGCTCCGGGAGGCTTTGACAAGATAGAGGTCACCGCTACGGGTATCTTTGGCAACCCTGTTTTCCAGTTCCGAAAAATCATCGGTGAAAAACACACCCCTGCCATAGCCTGATTTTTTCAGTAGGTCATAGGCGCCTTTCATCTCAGACCCATATAAAAAAGTACTGTCCAGGTGCGTTTTCATAAGATGCCTGGCAATGAGGCTGTGGGCCTGGACGCTTTTCGTACCAAGTTCTTTCATTGGGCCAAGCACTGCTTTCTTATACCCCTTCCACTGCAAGGACTGCAGATAATCGAGGATGGAGTTGGTTGAGTCAAGGCTGGCATTGTAATAATCCTCTATGATGGTGACATCACCGTTGATAATGGAACTTCTTCCTTTCATGGAGACGAACCCTTCAAGCCCTTGCGCTATCTGGGAAGGGTTTGCCCCGAGGGACTTCGCCACCTTGATCGCCCCGATTATGTCCAGCAGCAAATGTTTGCCAACACATTTTACGAAAAAAGTCTGCCCCTCATAATGGATTGCCCAGCCATCCAGCCCGAGATCAGTAAACGACAGGTCCTCATAGCCGAAATAGCGCATCTTACGCGGGGCCTTTTTTTCAAGGAAAGAACAATACCTGCAGGATTTGTTAAGAAAGCCTTCTTTGAGATCGGGGTGGAAGATTTTTCCTTTTTCGTCTGCGATTGTTTCCTGGGTACCGAATTTCTCAAGATGGGAGATACCGATATTGGTCAACAGGGCAAAGTCCGGTTTGACCATATCCACCATCCTGTCCATCTCCCCGACATGGTCGATCCCCATTTCGAAAATTCCATACTCGGTATCCTTGTTCACCTGTAAAAGGCTTAAGGGCAGACCGATCTCACTATTAAAGTTTCCAGGTGTCTTTACCGTTGGGCCCATTATCGTAGTGATGGCAGCCAGAGCTTCCTTTGTAGTGGTTTTCCCGCAGCTGCCGGTGATTCCCACATAGGAAACCCTCGGAAACTGGGAAATATAGTTTTTTGCAAGGAGCTGCAAAGAGCGCAGGGGATTTGCAACGGCGATAACGGCACACGGGGAAGAAGAGAGTCTCTGTTTAGCCTCATTTGCATTCGCAAGGGAAACGATAACGGCACTGCACCCTTTTGAGGCAGCGTCGCCGATGAAGGAAAAACCATCTTCCTTTTCTCCTGGGAGTGCAAAAAAAACCGTTCCCCTGGAACAGAGGCGGGAGTCAAATTGGACATCTTCGGCATCGAGGGCACCGTTTTTTACCAAGGTCCCCCCACAGAGGGAAGCTACCTGCCCAACCCTGTAATGCTGGGTGGAGAAACCATTACGTTGTTCCATCAGTTCCCCCTTGCGACCATCACCAGATGATCTGCTTCGATCTGTTTGAATGAGACATTCTTTTTCCAGGCTTCATCGACAAGCGATTCTGGCATGGAGAGAGATGCTATCTGGGAACGCAGGGTCCTGTGCTGTTCTTCCATTGCCTGCAATTGGGCACTTTCTGCTTCCAATTCAACGGCCAGAGACCTGTTTACAGCACTTTGCCAGACCGGGACAAACAGACTTGCCATCACGGCAAGAAGCATTGCCAGCACCCCGGCGTGTCTCAGCAATACAAGTTTTTGATTCTTTGGATTTGGAACTTGTTGAAGATCAGAGGTATACCAGTCACTTCCCATTTTCTTTCTCCTTAGAGCTTCTCTACAACCCTCAGCTTTGCACTACGGCTTGGAGGATTTTCGCTGCTTTCATTCTCTGTAGGGATAAGGGGTTTCTTTGTAAGTATCTTGATACTTGGGTTATCCCCTTCCCCGAGGCTCTTGAACAGCCATTTCACTTGCCTGTCTTCAAGTGAATGGAAACTTATGACAGCTACGCGACCGCCGGGGCGCAAAGCAGCAAGTGCACCCTTGATAGCTGGTTCGATTCTATCCAGTTCCCTGTTTACTTCGATCCTGATTGCCTGGAAGGAACGGGTTGCCGGATGGATACGCCCGTACCGATAGGCAGAGGGAACCGATTTGTAGATTATTGAAGCCAGTTCATCACTCTGGGTAATTCTGCCAAGCTTCCGCTTCTCGACAATCGCACGGGCAATCCTGCGCGAATAGCGTTCCTCGCCATATTTGTATATGACATCGGCCAGTCGTTCCTCTTGGTACCCGTTCACTACATCCTGGGCACTGATGGGAGCCGATTTGTCCAGCCTCATATCAAGTTCTTCACCCTTTTTGAAGGAAAAACCCCGTTCCGACTCCTCAAAGTGATAGGAGGAAATCCCAAGGTCAAACAGCACTAGGTCCAAGGCCGGCCCTTCATAGTCCTTAAAATATTCATCAAACCAAGTAAGGACCGGAGTGAACCGGTCTTTGAATTCAGCCATCCTGTTGATGGCTTTCTGTTGGATGCCGCTGTCCCGGTCCAAACCAGTCACATGGAGATTGGGGTATTTGGAGAGGAACATATAGGTATGCCCCCCTTCCCCACAGGTGCAGTCGACCATATACGCCGGCCTATCAGTCGGTGGCACCAGATACTGGAGCACCTCTTCTTTCATTACCGAATAGTGGACATATTCCATCAATGGTCCTCTCTTATCAAATCGCTCAATGACTGGGCCGCATCCTGGAATTCGCCCATTATTGCCTGCATGTAAGCTTCGTAGTCAGTTTTATTCCACAGTTCCAGATAATTTCCGGTACCTAGCAAGACTGATTCACCTTTCATGTCAAGATGAATGCTCTCTCGAAGGGACTGGGGTATGTGTATTCTCCCAACTTTATCAATCTCGCAAAGCTGGGCTGGTGCAAGCATACCCCGCTGGAGAATTCGCATTTTTCTGTCAAACATAGCACCGGGTCCGTTTACGATGGTATTCTTGAGTTTCTCAAAGTCGGTTGGGAGCATAAGCCACAGACACGTTTCCAATCCCTTGGTAACATACAGGGCTTCACCGTCAAGTGCGCTCCGGATGCGAGAAGGAATCAGAATTCGGCCTTTGTCGTCAATGGTGTTAAAGAACTCACCTGTCAACATGCCCAATCTCCTTTGGAAAATTGCAGACAAACTGGGAATTTTTCCCACTTTGCTCCATAAATGTACACTTCCTCCCACGAGAACACAAGGAAGATTAGCCATCAAAAAGTACCCCAGCTACAATAAAAGCCAAGCTACTACTTAACAGGCGTAGGTAAAAACCTGAAATAAGCACAAAAAAACCCCCTCGCACAAATCAGGAGGGGGTGAAAATCAGAGGAAAAGGAACTTATCGCTCTGGATTGAAAATATTATAGTCTATATCGGAAAAAATGATGTCACGCTTCTCGGCTTTCACCAGCCATTCGGTATTGACGGCGTTTTTGCACATATTGCCATAGACTACATTGAAATTCCGCAGATGGTCGCGCAAACGCTTCTCGGCATACTCGGTACTACTCTTGTTAAACAGGATGAAAGGCCAGTCGCTCGCCATGGAAAGCAACACTTCCCTTGCAGCCTGGTTGAGGAATCGTTGCTTCAAGCTGATCTGGTCCGGAAACCGGAGGGAAAGCTCTTCCATCCGTTCAATGGCTTTCTGTATATGACGATACGTCCAGGCATTTGACCCATCGAGCCATACGGAGCTGTATCCGCCTTGGCCCCAGGAAGAGAATGCCGGTCGTACTGTCTGCAAATTCTTCTCCTTGGCCAGGTAAGACGAAGGGGTGACCAGCTTTACCTCACTGGCGTCCCTAGAAGAAAGCCTGATAACCTGCTCTAGCCAGTCGATACCTTCAAACCACCAGTGCCCGAACAGCTCAGCATCGAAACCGAGGGTATAGAGAGGTTCCTTACCCATGGCATCAGAGAGGCTGGCTCCCTTCTTCTTGATGTTATACAGGAAATTGGCAGCATGTTCTGAGATTTTCTTCTTTGCCAGGGATGGGTTGTAAGGTACTTTCTGGTCGGTATTACCGGTGATAGCCCAATATTTGTACCCGGTGAATACCCTAACCTCAGGTTCATGTATATATTCCCTGATATAATCCAAAGGAAGGTCAAATCCGATATCCCGATAGAATTCACGGTACAGCTTATCACAGGGATAACCGGTACTGTTGGACCAGACCAAGCTTGTCGCCTCATAATCGCGGGGAAAGGCAGCCACGCCATTAGGGCAATCGACAGGTCGATAATCGCCACATTCAACCTTATCGGGTGAGAGCAGCATACTTTGGCTGGCTACCTGGAACCATGAAATACCATGGTACCGCAACGTATCCTCAAGACCTGGGTAATACCCACATTCAGGAAGCCAGAACCCCTTGGGCATATGGCCGAAATTCGAAAGGAATGACTGGACCCCCAACTCAACCTGTGCATTGATGGCAGTCGGATAGTCTTTATACAAGGGAAGATAGGCATGGGTAGCGGCAGTGGTGATCAGTTCAAGGTGGCCGCTTGCCTCAAGGTTGCGAAAACCTTCAAGGATGTTCCCATGGTAGACATCGTTAAAATCAAGAAGGTTCCGGTTGGCTTGGTCCAGGTAATGCCGGGCCATCTCCAAAAATTCCGGTTGTTCCAGCTGACAGCGTATCACCTCTTTCTCGCCAAGGCTTTTATTCAGCTCAAGGTAGTTGTTGTAACGGTTCTGAAGACTTGCATCGGTAAGCATGCAACAGAGCGTAGGGGAAAGGCTGATCGTAAATTTGAACGGGACCTTTTCGCTTTTGAGTTTGCTGAACATTCTCAGCAGGGGCAGATAGCTTTCTGAAATTGATTCGAAAAGCCAGTCCTCTTCAAGGAAGCGGGGATATTCCAGGTGCCGAACATACGGGAGATGCGCATTGAGGATAAATGCTATGGAATTCTGGGACATTAAAGCACCCCCTTGCTTAAGGTCTGTGCAATCTCATGCAGGATAGCATTATCCGCTACCTCGCCTTCCTTTGTTACGACCGAGGAAAAATGAATATTGAAGAGCCGCCTGTCCATGGCTATCTCGTCATAATGGTCAGCCCAGTAGGGGAAGAAAGTCTCTACGCTTTTGCTTTCGGCAAGGGAAGTGATTACACCCTTGCGGTCTTTGAAACAAAGCGCTACAGAATAGCTACAGCCCATGTCAGAAAGATTTATGTTCCATTGGCAATCGTCGATACTGATCCCGATATCAAAGGTTTTGGTTTCATTGCAGTTACAACGCGTTTTGGAAACCCTGAGAAAAAGCTCACCCTTCTGCGACTCATCCTCTCCAAAGAGAAGGGCCCTGTTGACAGGGGAGATCGACCAATAGGCATACGCCCATTCCGGGTCACGCAACAATAAATGGATGGAAGTCTCTGCATAGTTGTCAGGGAGGTCCTCCACACCGGGGAGACCACTCACATTCTGCTGGTTACCTCGATAATCAGTCAGGGCATTGCAGAAACGTTTGCGTACAACAGAGGCTTTGACCCCCGAGGCAAGGTGGTCATCTACTTGTTCGTCATAGGCATCTTCCAGTTCCTCGATAAGTTCAGAGCGGTCGAGGGACTGCCAGTTTTCAAACCCTTCTTGCTTGGCAATGTACTGCAGTTCGGTAGTAGACAAGGAATCAATATTGATGAGAATCATGCTTGCTCCCAGAAACGCATTCTACGCGATTTACTTCCCAATCATGGTAAAAGAAACACAAAAGTTAGTCAACAGCGTGCTAGCCGGTACAAAAAGTACTGGCATCACGCTTTGGGTAGGAAATTTGTATGTTCATTAGTCGAAAAAGGTCTCCAAGGCAAGGGTGACCATTTCATCGAAGGCAACCTGTCTTTCAAGCGGCGGAACCTGCTCCAGGGTCAGCAGAGAATCGCTTACGGTCAACAGGGACAGGGCCTTGACCTTCTTCAACGCGGCTAAGGTATAGAGCTCACAGGTTTCCATTTCAACGGCCAAGGCTCCCAGCGACTTCGCGATGGCGACTTTTTCCTCGATTTTCCCATCATAGAATTGGTCCGAGGTAAAGACATTCCCCACCACTGCGTCAAGTTTTTTTTCCATGGCAAGGTCCCAGGCCCTTTGCAACAGGGAGAAGGAGGCACAGGGGGCAAAACTATAGGAATCGAAGCGGGAACGATTCATCCCGCTGTCAGTATCGGCTGCCTGCGCGATGACAATCGACCTGAGCTTTGCACGTTCGCAAATAGTGCCGCAGGTACCTACCCTTATGAGTTTCTTGACCCCATAGCCTTCTATCAACTCATGGGCATAGATGGAGAAAGAGGGCATCCCCATCCCAGTCCCTTGGACGGAAACCCTATGGCCATTCCAGTACCCAGTATACCCATACATTCCCCTTATTTCGTTATAGCAGAAAGAATCGGAAAAGTATGTCTGTGCGATATGCTTGGCTCTCAGGGGATCACCGCTGAGCAGTACACATTCGGCGATGCTGCCATCTTTCGCTTCTATATGAATACCCATTATCCACCTCCTACCCTATCTTCATTCAGGTTACCTATTCTTGCAAGGATAAAAGCTGGTGATTAGCCAAAACTCTATCTACAGAAGCTTCGAATATGCTATACTTTCTTCCATATTATGAATACAGCGACAATTAAAAAAACAGATATCATTTTGCACGGACATTTTTACCAGCCACCGAGGGAGAATCCCCGAACCGGCATTATCGGCAAACAGCTTACCGCAAAACCCTACGAGAACTGGAATGAACGTGTATATGCGGATTGTTATAGTGCAAATGTGAATTCACGGTACCTCTCCGGTGTCAGAAGGATACTCTCAGTCACCAACAATTTCGAATATATCAGTTTCAACTTCGGAGCGACCCTTTTAAGTTGGATCCAAGAAAAACATCCTGACATGCTCGAACGTATTATCGACGCCGATAAAAAGAGTATGCTTCGCCTGGGCCATGGAAATGCCATTGCCCAGGGATTCAACCACTCGATCCTTCCCCTCTGTACCAGAGAGGATGCAAAGATCCAGATTGCCTGGGGCCTGGAGGACTTCAAACTGCGCTTCGGCCGTGATTCCGAGGGGCTTTGGCTCCCCGAGGCAGCAATCAACCCGATGGTAATCGACCTTCTCAGTGAGTTTGGCATCAAATTCGTAATTCTCTCCCCCTGGCAGTGCAAAGGCATTGAAAACCCCAACGGGAAAATACTCGACCTGAATGGCACTGCACCCCCTTACGGGAAACCCTTCATCCTCACCGGGGAAAAGGGAGGGACGGTCAGTGCATTCTTTTACAATCCTTCATTGGCCGAAGGGATAAGTTTCGGACACCTGCTCAGGGATGCAGACAACCTTTACCAGCAATTGCTCGGTATCAAGAAAAACGAACAGCAATCGCTTATACAAACGGCAACCGACGGGGAAATCTACGGTCATCACGAACCCTTCGGCGACATGGCCCTTGCGGCCCTCATCAGGAAGGTGAACGAACGGGATGATTTCTCCTTTACCAATTATGCATCATTTCTGGAGGCAAACCCTGCGATATTGCATGCGGAACTCCATGAGGGAGAAGGGAAAAAAGGCACAAGCTGGTCCTGTTCCCATGGGGTATCGAGGTGGTACCGCGACTGTGGCTGCCACACTGGCGGGGAAGAGGGATGGAACCAGAAATGGAGAACCCCGCTCAAAGATGGTCTCGACCATTTGGCACAAAACATTGACAGTATTTTCGCCCATGAGGTCGATAGGATTTTTGCAGGTTCCCTCTCAGCTGAGACATTGCTGATCAAATACGGGAAAGTGGTTTCCGAACCATCGAAGACTGGCGCTTTCCTTGACGAGCTGAAAATTGAGTATCCCTTTGCCCAGGAAGAACGTGAAAACCTTGCAAAACTCCTTGCCGGTATGAAAAACAAACACTTTTCATTCACGAGCTGCGGGTGGTTTTTCAATGATATCGGGGGGCTTGAACCCAGACAGAACATCACATACGCCTTGCGCGCTATCGATCTGTTCCAGGGATTCACCCAAACCGATCTCAGCACTCCGTTTCTATCAGAACTGGATAAGGCCAAGAGCAATAGGAAACAGGATGGCACAGGGAAAACAATTGCCCTTTCTGAATCCAGGGAACTCCCCGGAGAAGTCGAGGCTTCCCTGTTTTTCTTCCTCAACAGGAAAGTTGCCCTCAAACAGGACTATTGTAATACGTACGGATGGTACTTACTGGACAATGTCATCCAAGCCGACTATATGGCTTCATCGATGGAGATCTCAAATTCAGCATCCCTTTGCTCCTATCAGTGTTCGGTTGTAGAGGTGCCGCAGGATTCTGTCAAGATACCCCATGACTTCACGGTTACAATCTTGGAGACAAATACAGGAATACATAACGTATATTCGGTCAGTACTTCCAATATACCTGCCAAAATGCTCGACGAACTCTTCATGGAGATAGATAGGAGTATCTGTATCCTTTCCGAGCAGCAGATTGAAAAAATTATCCTGAATATCAAAAACTATTCGATCCTTGCCAAGACGAGTCCATATTTGCCCATGGGTACACTCTATCTGGAAACCATGGGTTCCTGTCTGAGTGTCATCAAATACCTTTTTAACTATGGAACCATGGAAATATGGGACAAATACAAACAGTCCTTTGCCCAGATGCTCGACTTCATGGTTAAACATGGGAAAACCCCGGAAATGGATCTGATCAGGTCTATCACCGAAAAGAAAATTGATATTGTCGCTGAAAAGATCAACAAAGAAGGACTGAGTGAAGAAGCCGTGCGATTTATCACGGAATTCTTGGAAATGATCCGAAATTTCAAATTCCAGCCAAATCTGACCAAAATCCAGAATGCATTATATCCGTACCTTGCCCACCACAAGCAACCCAAGGAAAAGACTGATATTACTATGGTAAATGCTTTGTCAAAGGTTTTGAATTTCGATCTCTCTCTCTAGGCTTCAATGTCCCCCCAAGAGCTCTTTGGCATGTACGAGGCTTACCTGGCTTTCGGCATCGCCACTGAGCATCCTGGCAATTTCGCCAACCCTTTCCTCATTTTCTACTGACACAATGTTGGTAAAACTCATCCCGCTCTCCACACGCTTGGAAACTACGAGCTGGGTATCGGCCTGCGAGGCAATCGAAGCAAGGTGGGTAATGGCAATCACCTGGTGGCTTTCACTGAGTTTCTTCAGCTGTTTTGCAACCGACACGGCTACACTCCCCCCGATTCCTGCATCGACTTCATCAAAGATCAAGGTTCCCACACTATCGTGCAACGAAAGTACAGTCTTGAGTGCCAGCATCACACGGGAGAGCTCCCCTCCGCTCGCAACCTCGCGTATACTTCTGCTATCGAGACCGGGGTTCGCACAGATCATGAAGGAAATGTCATCGGATCCGCTGGGATTAGGGGAAACTGGCCTGACTTCAATCAAGAAGGTTGCCTGGGGCATCCCAAGGGAACGAAGGGTCTGTTCAATCTCTTTTTGGAGTCGCAAGGCTCCTTTCTTTCGGTTCTGGGACAACAAAGAGGCTTTTTGCAGAAGCAACTGTTTTTCCCTGGCAAGCTTTTTCTCAAGGTCATTTAGCAATTCTTCGCCATTCTCACTCTGCATGAGTTTCGATTGGCATTCCTCCTTGAAAGCAAGCATATTTTCTATGGAATGGCCATATTTCTTCTTCAGCCGCTGCAGAAGGGCCTGACGTGCCTGCAACTCATCAAGTTGCTGCTCAGAGTAGGACATCCCGGCAAGGTAATCACGGATACTTTCAAAAATATCCTCGCATTCTATGCTAGCAGTCTCCATCCTGATACGAAACGGGTCAATCGAGACATCTCCCCGGGCGGCAAGGGCAAGCTGAGCTGCCGCCTGGTGTAGCGACCCAAGCACACTTGGACCATTCTCAGTGCCATGGAGCAACTCACCTGCAAGGGCAAGGGCATCGTGGATTTGCTCAAAAGCCCCTATGGTCTTTACTTGTTCGGAGATCCGTTCGTCTTCCCCTGGTTTCGGGTCAGCCTTCGTTATCTCGTCAACGGCAAATTTAAGGAACTCCGATTCCCGTGAGGAATTTTGGATAGCCAATGAAAGCTTTTCAATTTCGTTCTGCAGGTCCCCGCATATTGCAAATTGTTTCTGATATTCAATTTTATCTAGGAGACAGGAACCGAAGGCGTCAAGAACATCCCTCTGATGCGAAGGGGACAAAAGGCTCTGGTGGTCTCTCTGGGCGCTGATATCTATCAACTCTTCACTGATCGAGGCCAAGTCGGAACGGGTCATGACCCGCCCTTGGATGGAAATAGTCGAACGGCCATTGCTCTTGATGGTCCGGCTCAATACCAGCGTCCCTTCGTCAAGGTCCAAGTCTCTTTCAGCGAGCAGGGTGGAAAGCGAAGGGGAAACAGCAGCACCCAGAAAGAAACTGGCGCTTACTGTGGCACTCTCACATCCACTTCTGATCGATTGCACGTCTGTCTTCTCCCCCAGCAAGAGGGAGAGGGCCCCGAGGATAATCGATTTTCCGGCACCGGTTTCACCGGTAATGACAGTAAATCCTTCACAGAGATTGATGGTTACATCCTCTATCAAGGCATAATGGTGAATCTCAAGCCGTTCAAGCATGGAAGCCTCCTCCAGACCAGTTGAGTTTATCACGGATTACTTCTATATAGTTACGTCTTTCGCTTGTAACAAGAAGAGCTTTGCTCCTTGATTTCTCTACGATTACGCTATCTTCCTCACAAAGCTCGAAATTCTGTTGGCCATCGACAGACAGCATCAGTCCGGTTCGTTGCTTTTTCAGTACATGAACCGTTACCTTAGTCTCCCCGCTGATGACCAGAGGCCTGTTCGATAGGGTAAACGGACAGATGGGGGTTACGATCAGGCTCGAGAGGTCGACATCCAAAATGGGTCCCCCGGCAGCAAGACTATATCCGGTCGAACCGGTCGGAGTTGCGATAATCATGCCATCGGCACGAAAAAACCCTGCATCGGTCTGTCCTATGGAAAGCCCCAGGTTGACTACTTTACTGATTCCTGAGGAAGAGACTACCATTTCATTCAGGCCATGGCCGGTAAACACCTTTTCTCCGTCACGAAGCACTACGACCCTAATCATTAGGCGACGGCTTATACTATTAAGCCCTGCCAGGTAATGGTCGATCGATTCCTGCCATTCGTTTACCGATATCTCAGTGATATAGCCAAAGGTACCGAGGTTTATCGCAAGTATCGGGATTCCCAGATCCTGCAGGTATCTTGCACAGTACAAAACAGTGCCATCACCACCGAGACAGATTACCAAATCAATGCCTTTTTCGACAGATAATTCAGTGTTTTCAGCATTGGTCTTGAACACAGTGGAATCGATTCCCCGGTGACTCAGGTATTGCTGGATTTCACCAGACAACGTATGGGCGACTTCTTTTCTCCAGTTGGCAATTATCAGAACCTTTCGGACTATTCTTTTTTCCATGGATTCTCCTTACGGAAGGTGGGAAACAACTTTCATCAGCATTTCAATATCGCCCTGCTTCAAGAAAGGATACGTAGGGAACGACAGAGCGCGGAGCAAGGGTGCTATTGCATTGGGATAGAGGTCATACCTGTCTGAAAGCTTGCCTCCGACGCATTCCGAAAAGGTTTTTTCAGCAGGCACCTGATATTTGTTGGCAAATTTTATTGCATCTTCGGCTTTCGAGTCCAGTACAACACAAAACCCATACCCGTTCGGCTCAAAATCGATATTTCCAATTCCAAACGGTTTATGCGGTGTCTTGAGAAGGGACTTTCTCAAAAGAGCATAGATTTCCCTTCGTTTGGCGAGGTGATCATTGACTGTAGCTATCTGCATGGTTCCCAAAGCTGCGTTCATATCCGGCATCTCTTCAAACGGGCGGACCTGTCTGTATAGATTTTTTAGCGGTGTCAGGTATTGCTCCGAAAAAAAGGCAATTGCAGCCCCGCCCCCGGTAGAGACGATACCATCTTCTTCAAAGGAGCAGACAACGATATCGCCATACTGCCCTGCCATTTCTTCACCATACTGACTTCCAAGGCTTTGGCTTATGTCTTCGATTACCCGCATTCCCAGGCCTTTAAAGTCGCAGAGGTAGGGAATCTGACACATTGGCTCATGCAGCAACAGGACCTCGACACCCTCTTGCGCCATTCTTTTTGCTTCATCAAGGGAAAGGCAACCGGTATTTGCATCAATATCCCCAAGGATAAATCGGGAACCAAGGCTTTCCAGAGCGTAGGCATATATCGATGGGGAAAGGACACTCAGACCGACGACACTTCCTTCTTTTACCGAACAGAGTTTCAAGGCCGAAGTCAGGGCATCGACATAGCTTCTGAGGACTATGCCATGTTTTACGCCGATGAGATTACAGAATTGTTTGAGAAATTCGTTTTTCCGTTCGCCTGGCCCGATTTTTTCATCAACCATAGTCTGCAAAACAGCATCCATGTCTTTTCGGCGTAGCGTTGGTTTATAGAATCGGATCAGTGCCACATCATCCCCCTGAAGCAAGTATACTCGTAATCAAGATGCGTTTCCACAGATTTTAGGGAAATGGAATAAAGAAGGCATTGCCCAGAAACGACAAAAGCGCACCGAAGTGCGCTCCTGCAATATATGGACCTCACCCCACAGGGGGGAAAAGGGCAAAAAAAAGGCCCGGCGGCTACCTACTCTCCCACGGGCGAACCGCAGTACCATCGGCGTGAGAGTGCTTGACTTCCGTGTTCGGGATGGGAACGGGTATATCCACTCTGCTATGGCCACCGGGCCGGCCAACGCCTGGTAGCCTGAGCGGGGGGCTCGGGCGACCGGCCTTGGCGGTCCGAAAGGGACAAGGGACATATGCCGGGGGCGCAAACGCGCCCGGCAAAAGGGCAAAGAAAAGGCCCGGCGGCTACCTACTCTCCCACGGACGAACCGTAGTACCATCGGCGTGAGAGTGCTTGACTTCCGTGTTCGGGATGGGAACGGGTATATCCACTCTGCTATGGCCACCGGGCCGGCCAACGCCTGGTAGCCTGAGCATGGAGCTCGGGCGACCGGCCTTGGCGGTCCCGCGGGGGACTGGAACGATGATATGGTCAAGCCTCACGGATGATTAGTACCGGTCGGCTGAACGCATTGCTGCGCTTACACCTCCGGCCTATCGAACAGGTCATCTCCCTGTTTCCTTCAGCCCGCATCGAGTGCGGGGGGGATGTCTCATCTTGGGGAGGGCTTCCCGCTTAGATGCTTTCAGCGGTTATCCCTTCCGAACGTGGCTACCCAGCGGATGCCGTTGGCACGACAACTGGTACACCAGAGGTTCGTCCACTTCGGTCCTCTCGTACTAAAAGCAGAACCCCTCAGACATCCAACGCCCATGGCAGATAGGGACCGAACTGTCTCACGACGTTCTGAACCCAGCTCGCGTACCGCTTTAATTGGCGAACAGCCAAACCCTTGGGACCTGCTCCAGCCCCAGGATGCGATGAGCCGACATCGAGGTGCCAAACCTTGCCGTCGATATGAACTCTTGGGCAAGATCAGCCTGTTATCCCCGGAGTACCTTTTATCCGTTAAGTGACGGCGCTTCCACGCGCTACCGCCAGATCACTAAGACCTACTTTCGTACCTGCTCGGCTTGTTTGCCTCGCAGTCAAGCCACCTTGTGCCTTTACACTTGCCGGATGATTCCCAACCATCCTAAGGTGACCGTCGCGCGCCTCCGTTACTCTTTGGGAGGCGACCGCCCCAGTCAAACTTCCCGCCTGGCACTGTCCCCGGCCCGGATTACGGGTCGGGTTAGAAAATTGGAAAGGGAAGGGTGGTATTTCACCAGCGGCTCCGCACAGCCTGACGGCCATGCCTCGCGGCCTCCCACCTATCCTACACATCCCTGTCCAAGTCTCCATGCCAAGTTGAAGTAAAGGTTCACGGGGTCTTTCCGTCTAACCACGGGTACCAGGCATCTTCACCTGGACTTCAATTTCACCGGATTTCGCGTTGAGACAGCGCCCATATCGTTACACCATTCGTGCGGGTCGGAACTTACCCGACAAGGAATTTCGCTACCTTAGGACCGTTATAGTTACGGCCGCCGTTTACTGGGGCTTGGATTCGCTGCTTCGATCGCTCTGACAACTCCTCTTGACCTTCCAGCACCGGGCAGGTGTCAGTCCATATACTTCCCATTGCTGGTTCGCATGGACCTGTGTTTTTGGTAAACAGTCGCATGGGCCGTTTCACTGCAACCCCCTTACGGGGGCCATACTTATCCCGAAGTTACGTATGCATTTTGCCGAGTTCCTTAACGCGAATTCTTCCGTGCGCCTGCGCATTCTCAGCTCGCCCACCTGTGTCGGTTTATAGTACGGGCCCCCAGAGCCTAACCTTAGGGACTGTTTCTCGGCACGACGACTACGCGCACTTCGGCCTGCCTAGACAGGCCTCGCTCACGGCTCGCCTCGGCACCCGGATTTGCCTGGGTGCCTCGACGGCTCGCCGCTTCGACAGGGACTACCGTCGCCCTGCTGCGTTTCGCCCTATGCGTCGTCCCAATCGGAACTCTGGGAGGTGCTGGGATGTTGACCAGCTTCCCATCGACTACGGCTCTCGCCCTCGCCTTAGGGGCCGACTAACCCTTGGGTAGATTACCTTTACCCTGGAAACCTTAGGCTTTCGGCGGACGGGGATCTCACCCGTCTTTTCGTTACTCATGCCTGCATTCTCACTTCCGTCCCGTCCACGGGGGCTTCCGCCCCCGCTTCTTCCGTACACGGAATGCTCTCCTACCGACAGCATCTAGTGCTGTCCCGCGGCTTCGGTGGCGTGCTTAGCCCCGTTACATTATCGGCGCATGACTACTCGACCAGTGAGCTATTACGCACTCTTTGAAGGGGTTGCTGCTTCTGAGCCAACCTCCTGGCTGTCTGTGCAATCATACTTCCTTTCCCACTTGGCACGCCTTTGGGACCTTAGCCGGCGGTCTGGGCTGTTTCCCTCTTGACGACGGCCCTTATCAGTCGCCGTCTGACTGCTGCATATTGTATCGCGGTATTCGGAGTTTGGTTAAGCTCGGTACCCAGTGACGGGCCCTCACCTATCCAGTGCTCTACCTCCGCGACAGTCCGTGCAACGCTAGCCCTAAAGCTATTTCGGAGAGTACCAGCTATTTCCAAGTTTGTTTAGTCTTTCGCTCCGAGCCACAGCTCATCCCAACCCTTTTCAGCGGATTTAGGTTCGGCCCTCCACAGGATTTCACTCCTGCTTCAGCCTGGCCATGGCTAGATCACTTGGCTTCGGGTCTACCGCACGCGACTGAACGCCCTGTTCAGACTCGGTTTCCCTGCGGCTCCGGGACTCCTATCCCTTAACCTTGCCGCATACGGTAACTCGCAGGCTCATTCTACAAAAGGCACGCCATCACCCTTCCGGGCTTTGACCGCTTGTAGGTCCACGGTTTCAGGTTCTCTTTCACTCCCCTCCCGGGGTCCTTTTCACCTTTCCCTCACGGTACTATGCGCTATCGGTAGCTGCCGAGTATTTAGCCTTGGAGGGTGGTCCCCCCAGATTCCGGCAGGATTTCTCGTGTCCCGCCGTACTCAGGTTGCGCGGCCATGCAGCCGGAGGCGTTTCGCGTACGGGGCTTTCACCCGCTCTGGCCGGCCTTCCCAGGACCGTTCCGCTACGCTTCCGGTTTCTTACTGCACGGGGCAAAGCCCCCGCCGCACCCCTACAACCCCGCGCACCCGAAGGCACGCGGTTTGGGCTCCTCCCCGTTCGCTCGCCGCTACTGGGGGAATCTCGTTTGATTTCTACTCCCGCTGGTACTTAGATGGTTCACTCCCCAGCGTATACCGCGGACACGCTATTTTGTTCACGTGCCCGCGAATGTCATCAGGACATTCGGGTTACCCCATTCGGAAATCCGCGGATCAAAGGGTATTGGCCCCTCCCCGCGGCTTATCGCAGCTTATCGCGTCCTTCCTCGCCTGGCAGCTCCTAGGCATCCTCCGTGGACCCTAATTTCACTTGACCATATCATTCTTCCAATCCCTACGCTCAAACTGTCAATAATCGCTGTAAAACTCTCTGGAGGCAAGGGGATTCGAACCCCTGACCCTCGGCTTGCAAAGCCGATGCTCTAGCCAGCTGAGCTATGCCCCCGACGCACTTGGACAAAAGAGGGAGGGAAGGATTCGAAGATTTCGGCATGCGCACCCAAATGGGCGTCTTGTTCGCAGGATTTTCGCCTGCTGGCCAACGGCCTTGGATTGCGGTCCGCGGCTGTGAGGGCCTCGGACCTGCCTTTCTTTGCAGAAAGGAGGTGATCCAGCCGCACCTTCCGGTACGGCTACCTTGTTACGACTTCACCCCCCTCACCAGGCGTACCTTCGGAACCGCCCCCCCTTGCGGGTTGGGCTGGCGACTTCGGGTACCCCCGACTCGGATGGTGTGACGGGCGGTGTGTACAAGGCCCGGGAACGTATTCACCGCGCCATGCTGATGCGCGATTACTAGCGATTCCAACTTCATGGAGTCGAGTTGCAGACTCCAATCCGTACTGGGACCGGCTTTAAGCGATTCGCTCCGCCTCGCGGCCTCGCTGCGCTCTGTACCGGCCATTGTAGCACGTGTGTGGCCCAGGGCATAAGGGCCATGATGACTTGACGTCGTCCCCACCTTCCTCCGGTTTGTCACCGGCAGTTCCGCCTGAGTCCCCACCTTTACGTGGTGGTAACAGGCAGCAGGGGTTGCGCTCGTTGCGGGACTTAACCCAACACTTCACAGCACGAGCTGACGACAGCCATGCAGCACCTGTATACCGGCTGCAAGCAGCTATGCACTTTCAGGCATATTCCGGTATATGTCAAGCCCTGGTAAGGTTTCTCGCGTACCATCGAATTAAACCACATGCTCCACCGCTTGTGCGGGCCCCCGTCAATTCCTTTGAGTTTCACCCTTGCGAGCATACTCCCCAGGCGGTACACTTAATGCGTTAGCTTCGGTACCGAGGGTCAACCCCCCGCCACCTGGTGTACATCGTTTACTGTGCGGACTACCAGGGTATCTAAACCTGTTTGCTCCCCGCACCTTCGCGTCTCAGCGTCAATACATGGCCAGATGCCTGCCTTCGCCATTGGTGTTCTTCCAGATATCTACAGATTTCACCCCTACACCTGGAATTCCGGCATCCCCTCCTGTATTCAAGCCCTGCAGTTTCCAGCGCGTCTCCCCGGTTGAGCCGGGGCCTTTCACGCCAGACTGGCAGGGCCGCCTGCACGCCCTTTACGCCCAATGATTCCGAACAACGCTCGCCCCCTACGTGTTACCGCGGCTGCTGGCACGTAGTTAGCCGGGGCTTATTCCGGGATTCACGTCATCCCGCGGCCATTACCTGCCACGGTTATTCCCCCTCCCGAAAAGAACTTTACAACCTCACGGCCTTCATCGTTCACGCGGCGTCGCTCCGTCAGGCTTTCGCCCATTGCGGAAGATCCTTAGCTGCTGCCTCCCGTAGGAGTCTGGACCGTGTCTCAGTTCCAATGTGGCCGATCACCCTCTCAGGCCGGCTACCCATCGTCGCCACGGTGGGCCTTTACCCCGCCGTCTAGCTAATGGGCCGCGGACTCATCCCCCGGCGGCGCCGAAGCGCCTTTCCCCGGGGCCCCCTGCGGGGCCCCGCTCGTATCCGGTATTATCCCAGGTTTCCCAAGGCTATCCCGGACCGGGGGGCAGATTGTCCACGTGTTACTCACCCGTCCGCCGCTCTAGGGGCCCGAAGGCCCTTGCCGCTCGACTTGCATGCTTAAAACGCGCCGCCAGCGTTCGTTCTGAGCCAGGATCAAACTCTCCGTCATAGGAATACGGGGCCGAAGCCCCGCAGCTATTACTTCGATAGTCTGCCCTGTCTTTCCTCGCAAACGAACGTAGCTTCTTTCATCTACTGTTCATCATTTCGAATTGACTGGGAAGCCCACTTGTGGTGCTTCCGCTTCTATCTTCGTTTCCTTCCCTTCGCTCGTTGTTTCATAAATCGTTAGCATGCCCGGCTTTACCGGTGCCTCTTGCTGTGCCCCATCGCTGAGGCGCTCGGTTAACATACCAGATTTCCCACTTCCCAGTCAAGCCTTCCCAGGCTTTTTCTTTTCCGTGTTCCAACCGTTCCGTCTACCGCACAAGAAGGCACTATATACGGCATGGCACATCCTGTCCAGTGGGTTTGGTAATATTTTGAAACAAAATGAAAATTATCATTTCATATTGTTAAAACAGAGGGCCTTCGCTAGGATATGCCCCGGGGAGATCATCCATGGAACACGACATGAGCAGGGGAAACCCTGCCAAACTTATATTCTTTTTTATGCTTCCGATCCTTGCAGGAAACCTATTCCAGCAATTCTATAGTATGGTAGACACCTTTGTCGTAGGTAGGTTTGACGGAGTCCAGTCCTTGGCCGCAGTCGGGGCTACCGGGGGAATGGTTTTTCTCATACTCGGATTCGTCGGTGGGCTTACCGCAGGCTTCAGCGTAATAGTCAGCCAGAAATTCGGTGCAAAGGATATCTCCGGTATGAAAAAGGCAGTTGCAATGAGCTGCCTAGCTGCAGGAGTGCTTGCAATACTGGTTTCCTTCATAGCCATCCTCACAAGCAAACCCCTCTTGATACTGCTCAAAACCCCACAAAACATCATCGAGGCAGCCAATGCCTATATTACCATTATATATATAGGCATATTCGCAACCATTTACTATAACCTGCTCGCCTCTGTGTTGAGGGCCCTCGGGGACAGTAAGTCCCCCCTCTATTTTCTCATCATTGCCTCGGTTCTCAACGTAATCGGCGATTTCATCACCGTTGTGTACCTGCACCTGTCCGTACGGGGCGTTGCCTATGCAACGGTTGCCAGCCAGAGCATCTCTGCCTTGTGTTGCCTACTCTATATAATAAAGAAGTACCCCTCCCTCCATCTTAGCAAAAAAGACTGGAAGATCGACCTCCCGCTGATCACAAGACTGTTACGGATCGGGCTACCCAGTGCCCTGCAGTTTTCCGTCTGTGCCATAGGGGTGCTCATCGTACAGGCCAGCATCAACCAGATGGGGAGCAATACCGTAGCCGCCTATTCCGTAGGTGTGAAAATCGAACAGCTGGTAACCCAACCCTTGGTTACCCTTGGCATGGCAATGGCCACCTTTGCCGGACAAAACCTAGGGGCAGGACGATTGGACAGGGTTCAAAAAGGGGTAAAAAACGGAGTCTTGCTGACCATTGCCTTCAGCCTCATATCCTATGGCCTCCTGCTCGTCTTCGGAAAATTCCTTGCCAGACTGTTCATCGAAGGAGACCAAACCCAGGTAATCGAACAAGTGGTACTCTACCTGCAAGTCGTGGCAATCTTTTTTATTCCCCTTGGGTTGATCTTCATCTACCGTAATACCTGCCAAGGCCTCGGGTCCGGCTTGATACCGATGCTTTCGAGTATACAGGAACTCGTATTTCGCATATTAGTCGTACTCACCCTGCCTCGGTACTTCGGCTATCTAGGCATATGCCTTTCCAGCCCCATCGCCTGGCTTGCAGCAGCAATCCTGTTAGTCATTGCCTACCATAGAAAACTCAGGAATCTGGAGAAAGGTTTTCTATTGCACGCAATACGCAATAAGGAAAGCATAGCCATACCCATCGGGACAGATCCTTCAAGAGCGTGACAATCCCCCAACAGATTACCGGCAAAGTCCTTGGCCTAAGCTATAGGGTCCATCCATATTTCCCTTTGAGTTCCACGAAAACCACATCCCCGATTGACTCGCTATGCACCAAACCCTCTGCATCCCGGGTAATCAGTGTCAATTGCTGCCAGCCACTTGGGCCGATAGGCACAAGCATAACACCCCCAACCTTCAATTGGTCTACCAGATCAAGGGGAACCCTGCCTGCAGCCGCTGTTACAAGAATCCTGTCAAATGGTGCATATTCCTTCCATCCAAGGCTACCGTCACCGATTCGATAGAAAATATTAGAATAGCCTAATTCCCCAAGCCTTTCTCGGGCCTTTTTGGCAAGTTCAGGAATCCTCTCGATGGTGTATACCTCTTTGGAAAACTCCGCAAGAAATGCAGTCTGATACCCTGAGCCGGTACCGATTTCCAACACGCGGCAAGTCTTATCAAGTTCGAGACGCTCAGTCATCATATACACCAGACTGGGTTGCGAGATTGTCTGGCCATAACCTATAGGGAAGGCTGCATCAAGTGAGGCATAATCCCTACATGCATTGTCCATGAAGAAAGAACGGTCCAATGAGTTGAAAAAGTCTGCCAACTTCTGTTCCATACTGCTCCTCCAAAACCTGGCTGATACTTGCATCTTGCCAGTAGGATGAAACACAATCTGCCTATATATATGGTACAGGGGTATGCTTCTCCTGTACATAACACACACCTGTAAAAGGGAACCCAACCTGTCCCCTAACAAAATCTCAAGCAATGGGTCCTACTATGCTCCTTAAGGGTTATGAACATATTCGGCTATTACCAGAATGGTTTCCAAGGGGAAGCCATCCGCATACTCGTATCCCCTTGCCACACTTCCTTTGATATCCTTGGTCAAGGATCCTTGCAAACCAGGCAATTCAAGGAGAAGCTTGGCATCCTCTTGAAACAAATGGACCAAGGAAAACCTTCAGGGATCATACAATTGGAAAAGAAAGTCCCCCCGCAGGAAATTGAACTTGCAATTATCCTTTCCCTTCTCTTACAAAGAAACCACCTTCTCTCAAACTACGAAACCGACCTGCTTGTTATGGGAAAGGTTAATCTGGATGGAACGCTCACAGGGGAAGGGAGTCTGCTCGATGCCCCAGGCGTTGCAAAAACGAAAGGTTGTTCCCTGTTGATCGCCGCCGGGGCTCGCCATAGCAACATTCCTTCTTTGGCAATCGAGGCTCCCACAACCCTCGCCGAAGCATTCGCCCTGGCCTGCAGGTTTCTGCTACGGCATCAGGGGATGGGACCTACCCTACCACAGGAAAACCGTTCTTTGATGAGATCACCCTATGAAGTCGACCCATTCTGGGGGATAGTCGGAATGGAGGCGACAAGAAAAGCAATGGTTCTTTCTGCTGCCGGGCACCTCAATATCCTGCTCTTCGGTCCTCCAGGAGGTGGCAAAAGCATGATGCTCCACCGCCTTCCCTACTTGGTCCCCCCGCTCTGTGAAAGCGAACTACGGGAGACTGAGCGAATCGCCAGAACAGCGATACGCAAAATCCCTTCAATCGAGATTACTCCTGATATGGGAGAGAAAGACCTTATCCAAGGCGAACCTCCACTGGTAAGCCTTGCCCACAACGGAATACTGACCTTAGATGAAATAGCCTATCAGAAGCCCAATACCCTTGTATCCCTAAGGACTCTCATAGACCGCAGACAATGCAAAGGATTCCCCTGCAATTTTCTCGTTGCAGCAGCAATGAATGCCTGCCCCTGTGGAAATCTGGGACTGAGCGACGGTATATGCAGGTGTAACGAAAGGCAAATTGCAGCTTTCTGGAATAAAGTCGGTTCCCCCCTTCTCGACCGGTTCGACCTGATAGTTCCCGTGAAAAACGAAAACCTCATGGTCAGTAATCTTACGTCCAAAACAGAGGGCTTACAGCACACTATTGCAGAAGTCCGCAAACAGCATCTTGGTAGGGACGAGGAGGATTACCGAAAGTTACTTCCCCTATTAAATCGGTGCCGCCACTCAGAAAATTTAAGCCTCCGCTCTGCAATTTCTGTCTGTAGGACCGCTTACCTCATTGCAAATCTAAGAGGTAAAGATATTGTAATGAAAGAAGATATGTATGAATCCCTGCTCTACAAGACCTACAGTTTGGATAATCCGTACTGGTATCCACGGTGAAGGACCAACTTTTTTTACGCAAGTAGTTGACAGTCCTTATTCCTTCCTGTTATAGTCCATTACGTTGCACGGGCCGCTAGCTCAGTTGGTAGAGCAACGCCCTTTTAAGGCGTGGGTCACAGGTCCGAATCCTGTGCGGCTCAAAGTGTATATCAGGTTCTGATATGCGTGTAATGTCTCCTTCGTCTAGTGGTTAGGACAACGGGTTTTCATCCCGTCAACAGGGGTTCAATTCCCCTAGGAGATGTTTCTTTTAGAAAGGCTGTTACAGCAATGTGACAGCCTTTCTTCTATATCTGCCTTATTTTAATTGCTTTGTGTCTTCTTTTCGCTTCCAGGGGGCCATAACATGGACGCAAACCTTGCCGGTTTCCAGGACAAACCCGTTCTTGAAAATATTCGATATCGGCATCTTGACTTCTTGTAATTTCCATTATACAAATAAGATACAAGATGGTTTTCTGATAGCGTCATATCTCCCAATAGCTACCTACCATCTTGGTGATTTACCCTTCTTCCGGGCTGCAATCCGTTTGCCTTGTACCCACACCCGCAAGCCTTTGGATTGCAGCTCCTAGTATGCAAAGGTCCCTCTTTGCTTTTCTGTACTGTCAAACCAAAGGATCATGAAATCAAACTTTTCGCTCAAGGATCATGTAAGGAATTCTACAGAAAGACCCTATAAGCTTGCCTTGCAAAGAAAATAGGCCATATTTTCGTTATCTACCTCTTTCTATATAAAAATATCCCCAACTATTCTGTTTACCAGCGAAATTACCTGAAAATTAGGGTAAACCTATCAGAGACTAAGGCGTAGGGAATGGTAAATACTCTTTTAGTTTCTTTTGACAAAACTGTTTTAGAAATGCAATACTTGAGGTATTGTTTTTTGGGGGGAGTGGAACTATGAACGAAATCCAATTATGCTTGGCTGAACAGCGAGCTTTTTTCTTGTCAGGTGCGACTCAGGATATATCCTGGAGAAAGCAACAGCTGCATACACTCAGAAAAGCATTAGATGAAAATAGGGACAAGTTGCTTAACGCACTTTTTCTCGATCTCGGTAAAACCGAATTCGAAGGGTTTGCCACTGAGCTGGGAGGAATCTATTCCGAGATCAACCATCTGCTCAAAAACCTGGATTCCTGGAGCAAACCGCACCGGGTCAAAACCTCATTTCTGAATTTCCCTTCTCGCTCCTTCACCTTTTCGCAGCCTTTGGGCGTAGTATTGGTCATGAGCCCCTGGAATTATCCACTGCTACTTACCCTTTCTCCACTTGCTGGTGCAATGGCAGCAGGCAACTGCGTCATGGTAAAACCCTCACGTTACAGCGAGAACACTTCACGCCTGCTAGAATCCATCCTTGGAAAATACTTCCCTTCAAATTATATCGCCACCTTTCAGGGTGGCTCAGAAACCAACCAGGAATTATTGGCAAACCGGTTCGATCATATCTTTTTTACCGGAAGCACCACAGTGGGCAGGATAGTCATGCAGGCGGCATCACGCAATCTCACCCCGATTACCCTGGAGATGGGAGGGAAAAGCCCCGCGATAGTCGATGAGACAGCAAATATTAAACTTGCCGCAAAGCGAATCGCCTGGGGTAAATGTATCAATGCAGGACAAACCTGTGTTGCCCCCGACTATGTACTGGTAAAAAGGGAATTCCAATGTGAATTCATTGAAGCTTTGAAATCGGCAATGCAGGAAATGTATGGGACGGAACCGCTCTTCAACAAAGACCTGCCAAAAATCATAAACCAGAGGCACTTCACCAGACTTCTCGAGCTTTTGAGCCAAGGCACCCTGGCCTATGGCGGCCAGATTGACCCTGAATCGCAGAAGATTGCCCCAAGCATCCTCATAGACCCAAAAATGGACTCTACTTTGATGCAGGAGGAAATCTTTGGCCCAATCCTCCCGGTTATCGGCTTCGATTCCTTCGAGCAAGCCACAGCCTTTGTACAACAGAGGGAACACCCCCTTGCCCTCTACCTGTTCAGCAACGATAAGGCCAGGCAGAAGTGGGTGGTGCGCAACCTCATCTATGGGGGCGGCTGTATAAACGATACCGTGGCTCACCTTGCAAATCCGGATATGCCTTTCGGAGGTGTTGGATCGAGCGGGATGGGAAGCTACCATGCAAAGGAAAGCTTTACGACTTTCAGCCACACAAAGAGCATACTTAACAAGAGTACTTGGATCGATACCAGTATCAGGTATGCCCCCTACAAAGGAAAACTGTCACTTGCCCAACGATTGATGCGCTAAACCAAAACCAAGGAGCCCGTATGAAAGCCAAGTCAAGAATTACTTTTCTGCTCATTCTAGCAGGTATCGTTACCTCGGTGTTCGCTTCCGGTGACATCGCCCTTGCTGACTCTCTCTATGATTCCGAACAATTCGAGCAATGCAAGTCAGAACTGGTTTCCCAGCTGCAGGGGGAAACGGAGAGCTTACAGCAGGCGCAGATTCTCTGGAGACTTTCCCGCGTACAGGTTGCCTTGGGTGACGACCTAGACAAAGAGGATAAGGCAAAACGTTTCGAAGCCTATGAGCTGGGTGAGGAATATGCCAACCAATCCATCGAGAAACAGCCTTTGCCGCTGGCATTCCTTTGGCGATCCTCAAACCTCGGGCGCTGGGGACAGACCAAGGGCCCGCTCAATTCACTCTCGAAGGCAAAAGGCATGCTCGCCGACCTTACCCAAGTGGTGAACACTTTCAATACCCTCGATTCCTCCGAGACCTGGTATGTATTGTCAAGCCTCTACGACGAACTGCCAGGAGGACCGATATCGTTCGGTAATGGTATCTGGGCCGTTAGTTATATGCGCAAGGCCTTGGATACTATCCCTTCGAACCTCCTCTACCCTGGTCATTACAAGAAACTGGCAGAGGAACTGTACAGCCGAAACTGGGACAGCTCAAAAAGAAAGAAAGAAATTATAAAAATGCAGGCAAATTGGGAAAAGGATGCCACCAACCTTGAGAAATTCCGTTACTACGAAGGAAAAGACGGGAAAGCGGGCAAACCTTTCTACTCTTCCGTCACCCTTGAAAAAATGAGCGACCGGCAAGAAGCCGTTATGATCCTCAGGTATGCCCTTGCCAAATACAAGGTATTCTCCACACCAAAAACGAGTGACGAGAAAGACATCCGGGAAATTACCGCTCTGCTGGGAGAATGGACCTAGGGACTTTCACGTTTCCCTTGCAAACAAAGAAAAACATGCAGTTGCTTGTAAAAGGCAGCCGCATGTTTTTTATCCAGCATCCAAAGACACACCCTACAGTATATATCTCTTGTCTCTTTTTGCAGGTGCTTGCTTAGTCCTGGAAGGGATTCTCCCCCACATATGGCAGGTTTTTTCCCTGGTTATAGGAGATATCTTCAATCCCGAGATATCGGAAAAAGGAAAACAGATCCTTCCCGCAATGGCAAAAAGCGATAGCCGCATGATGCGGATACTGCTTCTCGATAAGTACATGCCGGTAGAACCTGCCCATCTCGGTAATAGCAAAAACCCCAATGCTCCCGAAACTCTCGGTAGGGACATCGAGCACTTCGCCCTGGGCAATATAGGCAACCAGTTTTCCTTTGGCAGTTGACTGAAGGCGGTATACGGTGACCGCCCCTGCCTTGATATCACCTTCCATCGTACCACGGGTAATATCGGGCTCGGGTAAATCAGGTTCAAGTCCCCGTTTCATAATCAGCTGGTATCCCATATGGGGATTGCTGAGCAAAGAACAAGCTGTATTGCCACAATGGAAACCCATGAAGGTATCACTCAGCAGATAGTCAGTCTTATCCTGTACATGCTTTTCAAACATCGAACGGGGAACCGTGTTGTTGATATCGAGCAAGGTAACTGGTTTTTCACTGATACAAAGCCCAATATATTCGCTCAAGGCACCATAGATATCCACTTCACAGGAAACGGGAATACCCCTTGCAGTCAGGCGGCTGTTCACATAACAGGGGACAAATTTGAACTCTTTCTCGAAGGCTGGCCAGCATTTGTTTGCAAACGCAACATACTTTCGCCCTCCCCTATGGCTCTCGGCCCAATCGAGCAAAGTTACTTCATACTGGGCAAGCCTTGGGAGAATTCCCTCATAGGGACTCGACCCTATCTCATTTGCCATATCGGCAACGACAGCATCAATGCGGGCATCCCCTGCATGTGCATTGAAAGAAGAAAGCAGGTCCAATTCACTGTTCTCCTCAATTTCAACGCCCAAATCGAACAAACCCTGGATGGGGGCATTGCAGGCAAGGAAATCTGACGGTCTCGGACCAAAGGAAATGATTTTCAATTCCCTGAGAGACAGATAGGCGCGGGCGACAGGAAGGAACGAACGAATCTGGGAGGCAACCTCCCCAGCCGTACCGATCGGATAGTCACTGATATAGGCTTTGACCGAACGAAGCCTTAGGTTATAGGAACAGTTGAGCATGCCGCAGAAGGCATCCCCCCTGCCATCGTACAGATCACCATCCCCCTCAGCGGCTGCAACGTACATCACAGGACCGGGAAAATACTTACCCAATAACGTCTCTGGCGTCTCGGGTCCGAAATTCCCCAGAAACACCACCAGGGCATTGACCCCATGGACCTGCAAGTCAGACAGGGCCATTGCAACATCGCTTTCCGACTCTACTGTTACCGGACATGCGTAGAGACCCTGGCCATAGGCCTCAACCACAGCTTCCCGCCGCCTTTTTGAAAGCCCGATGGGAAAACAATCCCTACTTACGGCAACAATACCAACATTCACTTGTGCAATATTTTCCATATAAATTCTCCAGTGAGTTTTTCGCAATACTAAGATTTTTGTCCGTAATAGGCATTCTTTCCATGCTTGCGCAGATAATGCTTATCCAGCAAAGCAGGTTGCATCGGATCGATACCCTCCTTGCAGAGTACCATGCCATGCCAGGCCATCATGGCAACTTCTTCAAGGACCACAGCGTTGTGCACCGCATCCAAAGGATCCTTCCCCCAGGCAAAGGGGCCATGGCTATGTACCAATACCGCGGGAACCTGTTGAGGATCACGAGAATGGAAGGTTTCAACGATAACCGTCCCTGTTTCCTTCTCATAGTCGCCGCCGATCTCTTCGTCGGTCATCATACGGGTGCAGGGGATGGTCCCATAGAAATAGTCGCCATGGGTAGTCCCCAAGGCAGGGATAGATTTACCCGTCTGGGCAAATATGGTCGCCCAGCGGCTATGCGTGTGCACGATGCCGCCAATGGAAGGGAAATTACGGTAAAGTTCCAAGTGTGTAGGGGTATCCGAGGAACTCTTAAGCGTTCCCTCGACGGTACGCCCTGAAACAAGATCTACAACTACCATATCCTCATAGCTCATCTGCTCATAGGAAACCCCGGAGGGTTTAATAACCACAAGGTTTTGCTCCCTGTCGATTCCTGATACATTTCCCCAGGTAAAAGTCACAAGGTTATACTTTGGCAATGCAAGGTTTGCCTCAAATACGGTTTTTTTCAAGGATTCCAACATAGGTTCCAACTCCTTATGAGTAGGGTGCGTTAACGTACACTCATATTTTACAACCTATTCTTTCATTGTAGAGTGGAGTTGTCAAGCAAAAGAACGAAGATTATATATCTGCCAAGGGAAAAACCCTGTATGAGCCTTCCTTTAAAAACATCCTCCCCATTGATGGATTGCCATCTTTGGGGAGGATGTTTTACTATCACCTGGTCCAATTTTCTAGGAGAGTCTCGATTTCTCCATGGTAAATCTGACGATACGCTTGATTGTAATGATGCCCAGGTTCTTATTTCCATCCTGGACAACAAGGATATCAGACTTACCCTTCTCCATTACCTCAAGGGCATCGGAGAGATTCGATTTACTCGGAATCGTGATCGGATGCCTAAAGACATAAGGACCGATAGTATCCGTGTCGGCCGCCTTCGCCTTGTAGAGTTCCTTATAGCTTATCGTGCCAAGAACGTTTTGTTCTGCGTCGATAACAGGGAGAACCCCGAGTTCATGTGTGTACATAACGGACAGGGTATCTTTGACAGTATCGCTTGGCTGGCAGGAAACAATACCCTTTTTCAAAATATCTGCAACACTGAGACCCTTGAACGTAGAGATTCTCTTGTCAAGCTGGATCTGTACACCCCGTCTGGTCAATTTCTTGGTATACATGGTATCGGAATACAAGAGCTTGGCAATAAAATGTGCAATAACCGCGGCAAGCATCACCGGAAGCATGATCTCATAGTTCCTGGTCATCTCGAAAAGCATGATAATCGAGGTAAGCACACCCCCTGTAACACCGGAGACCACAGCGGCCATCCCTACCATCGCATACGCGGCTACCGACCCGGTCGAACCGGGAAACGCTGCATTCACTACAATCCCGACAGCCCCACCAAGGGCTGCCCCCAAGAACAGCGAGGGGGCAAAGATACCCCCAGATCCACCGGAACCAAGGGTCAAAGTATTGGCCAAAACCTTCAACCCTATCAGCAGGAGCAACATGAAAAAGGAAGTGGCTTGGTTGGCAAGGACAAAATCCATGAACTCATACCCTACCCCAAAGATGTAGTACGCACCAAAAAAGGTAAGTGACAGATATCCTATGACTCCGATCAAAGTACCCCCTACCAAAGATTTCACCAAAGAGGGGACTTTGATTTTATCGATAGCGTCTTCGACCCTATACACTGCCTTGATAAATCCTACAGAAAGCAATCCAGCCAACAATCCAAGGAAAATATGGAAAATGAGCTCATAAGGGGAAACCATCGAGTACTGGGGAATTATGAAAGCAGGACTTGTCCCCAGAAAAATTGCCGCAAGATAGGTTGCTACAGTCGAAGAGACTACCAATGGCATAATGGTCATAATGCTGTATTCAGGAAGAATAAGCTCGAGGGCAAACATAACACCCCCGATCGGGGCATTGAAGGTCGCACTGATACCACCGGCTGCCCCTGCACCCACCAAAATGATGGTTTCACGCGAAGACAACTTGAACATCTGCCCCAGCGTTGAGCCGAAGCTGGAACCAATCTGGACGATAGGACCTTCACGGCCTACCGAACCTCCTGAACCTATAGTGATAGCTGAGGCAAAAGTCTTTACCAGGGCAACCACCGGCCTGATCTTTCCCTGATTCAAGGCAACGGCTGCCATAACCTCGGGAACCCCGTGCCCTTTCGCTTCCGGCGCCCATTTCTCCGTGATGAAATTAGCCAATGCAATACCGAACGCAGGTACCAAAATTACATATTTCCCCCACCTTGAAATGGCAGCGGTTGCATCCTTCCCTTCAAAGGAAAGGATGCCATGGAAGAACAAGTTGTAGAAAAAATCTATTAGATAGCGAAACCCAACGGCTCCGAATCCTGCTATGATCCCAACAAAGACACAAAGCAGGCTGATAAACATTGTTCTTTTGATTTGATTGTCTTGCGTTAAACGCACCTGTTCATACGAACTGGAACCGTGGTTATCTACGGTTTTTGGCATTGCTCATTTCTCCTTTTAAACCCTCACATCAGTACAGCACCAGAGTCAGAAGACAATGACACAAAACAATAACTATACAAGGGATACTCAATTGATTAATTCGGGTTTTGTCAGTGTAAATCAAATCATAGGCAATGTCCATGCGAGAAAAACCTTTCAACGCAAGGCATAATGCAATTACCCAGGGATAAAAATTCCTTCCCGAATTAATTTTTTTTATCAATGTGCTGCAAACGGGCTATACCCGATATACGAGGCTTTGAAAATTACCTATCATATCCCCATGAAAATTCCTGTTCCTGTAAAATCCGGAAGCATATTCCCTTGGATTATCCGTTCCCTGCTTTTGGGTTGTACCGTGGGGCCTGTCATCGCCCTCCTCACAAAAACGGTGGAGGCTGCTACGTTTTTGCGTATGGCCAACCCAAAGCTCCTTTTTGCCATACCCCTTGGAGCAATCACAACGGCTTTTCTGTATCAGAAGGTTGGCCCCTACCTCAAAGATGGCAGCAACCAGGTCATGTCGATGATCAACCAAGGGATTGTCGATATTGCCCACCCTACAAGCATCGCTTACCAGGGAGACTATGAGAACCATTCGAATAAAATCTCGACGAAGATGGCACCGCTGCTCCTGCTCAATACATTCATTACCCACCTTGTCGGCGCTTCCGGGGGAAAAGAAGGGGTGGGGGTACAACTGGGTGCCTCCCTCGGCAGTTACCTGGATTCGTTGGAAAACCTGCTGTTTCCCCAGAATAACACACAGCTGAAAACCAACAAGAAAGGGGTCTGGCTTATCAGTGGTGCCGGTTCTGCATTCGCAGCCTTGTTCAATGCACCGATCGCAGGAACCCTGTTCGGCCTCCAATTCTCCTCACCAAGGGTAAACCGTACCGATGCAATCTTACCTTGTTTCCTGTCATCCTGTACCGCTTGCTTCGTAAGCCAGGCATTGCATATCCATACTCTGACGCCCATCCAGGCAGAAAGTTTCCCTACCACCGTGAGGTCACTTGCCTGCCTTACCGTTTTATCCATAGCTGTGGGGCTTACCAGCAGGCTATTCTGTTTTTTGGTACACTTGGTCAAACAAGCCTTGAAAGCAATTTCGCCGAACCCAATCCTGCAGGCATTGATCTGTGGCACTCTTTTACTGTGCGCTTCGATAGGTATCTACCTGGCTACAGGCTCGGTTGCCTATAACGGTTTATCCTCCTCCCTGCTAACCGAGGCCTCCCTTGGGACCAGCAGCAAGGCAGCGCCATTACTCAAATTGCTTCTCACAACTCTAACGATCGGCAGCGGCTTTGTCGGCGGAGAAGTAATCCCCATCATGGTCATAGGTTCGACCACCGGTTCTCTCTTCGCCCATTACCTTTCCCTTCCCTTCTCTGCAATGGCTATGTTCGGGGCGATGGGGATGCTCAGCGGCGCAACGAAACTTCCCTTCGCCTGTTTCGTCCTTGGGCTCGAGTTGTTTGGATACGGTGATCCCTTGACCCTGTTTTTTGTGTGCTGTGTTGCGTACATAGCTTCAGGCAAACCTGGAATCTACGAAAACCAGATAGCGCCGGTATCTATCGATGAGTCGTGGGAAGTGTAGGGATTCCTTGACATAAATGACTGTTTTCTTTATATATGAATATATGCTCATATATTGATTAATATACAGGAGAGATTTCCATGCCCATCACGAAAACCTGGACCATCGATAATTTAGATTGCGCAGCCTGTGGTGCTAAAGTAGAAGACAGAATCGCAAAAGAAACAGGGGTGCAGGAAGCCCATCTCAATTTTATGGCGAAAAAACTCACAGTAACCTCAAAGACGGAGCAGGACGACCTGTTCTGGCAAGGTATAGAACAAACGGCGCGTTCTCAGCAACAGGATATTATCCTTCGCCCAGTACAGATTGCATCCACTTGCCAGAATCGGAAGTGGAAGCTCAAAGGCCTCGATTGTGCCGACTGTGCAGCAAACATTGAAAAAGCTGTCTCGCGCTTGGATTCCGTACAGAGTGCAAATCTCGACTTCATGCAGATGAAGCTTTCCGTTGAGACGCAAACCACCGTTGATGAACAGTTCTGGGACGAGGTCGAGCAGGTGGCCAAAAACATTGAAACCGGGCTTGAGATGAAAGTGATCCAGACAAATGCAGCCTGCCCCTACTGTGGCAAAGAACGCTGCGAATGCGACTCCATCAAGGGGAAAACAAACCTCTGGTTCAATATAAGCCTAATACAGATCATTATTTCGTTATCCCTATTCCTTGGAGGTTCGCTATTCCTCGATGGCATCCCCTCCTATCTGCTCATCCTATCAAGTTATCTAGTCTCGGGTTATAAGGTTCTCTTCAAGGCTGCACGGAATATCCTCAAAGGAAAAGTCTTTGATGAAAATTTCCTTATGGCTATAGCTTCCCTCGGGGCAATGGCAATCGGGCAATTCTCTGAAAGCGCGGCAGTCATGCTCTTTTACCAGGTAGGGGAATATTTCCAGGATGCAGCGGTAAACAGCAGCCGTCGTTCCATTGCCCGCGCCATGGATCTGAAAAGCGAATTCGCTCATGTCGTCAAGGGTAATGAAACCATTGACGTCGCCGTAGAAGAGGTACCGGCAGGTTCGATAATCCGAGTTAAGAACGGAGAAAAAATACCCTTGGATGGCATAGTGGTATCAGGCTCCTCTGCACTCGACACCAAGGCTCTCACCGGGGAATCCACACCTACGTTTGTACATCCCAATTCCCTGGTAAACAGCGGTTCATTCAATGAATCCTCAGTTTTGGACATCCAGGTAACAAAAGTCTATGCAGACAGTACAGTGAAGAAAATCATGACCCTGGTAGAGGGGGCCTCTGCGAACAAGGCTCCGAGCGAACAGTTTATAACCCGTTTTGCACGGTTGTATACCCCATTTGTTGTCATCGTCGCCCTCTTGCTTACCGTCATTCCTTCCCTGGTTTTTGGCAACTTCTCAACCTGGCTTTACCGGTCGCTTGTCTTTTTGGTAATCAGTTGCCCCTGTGCCTTGGTCATCTCGGTTCCCCTCTCCTTTTTTGCCGGCATAGGAAGAAGCGCCCGGATGGGAATCCTGGTTAAAGGGGGCAACTATCTGCAGACCCTCAGTGAAATCGATACCATGGTGTTTGATAAGACAGGGACCCTGACCAAGGGTACGTTTGCCCTGAGGTCGGTCAAAGTGGCTGAAGGCACGTCCTGGACTGAAAAGCAGATACGAGGCTTTGCCTCTGCCCTTGAGTCAAACAGCTCCCATCCGATTGCCAGAGCCTTTGATCTCTTTGCCGAAGGGCAACACAAGGTATCCTCGGTAACGGAAACCCCGGGGCAAGGCATGAGCGGTTTTGTAGACGGACACCAAGTTTTGGCCGGAAGCAGTTCGTTTTTATATCAGAAAGGTATTCTCGCGCCCTTAGGTGAAAGCGAAGACCTTACCCATGTGCAGATAGCTATAGACGGCAGGTATGCAGGAACTGCAGAAATTGAAGACGAGACGAAAGACCTGGCCAAAGGAAATCTCGACAGGCTCAGGAAACTCGGGATCAAGCATATCGTTATGCTCAGCGGTGACAATGAGGCTGTCGCCTTGCGTGTCGGGTCCAACCTCGGTATAGACGAAATCCATGGGGGTCTGCTTCCCCAGCAGAAAGTGGAAATCTTCCAATCACTGAAAAAAAAGGGTGGTAAAGTAGCCTTCGTAGGGGACGGGATCAACGATGCACCTGTGCTGGCTCTCTCCGATGTAGGGCTTGCCATGGGAGGTCTGGGAAGTGATGCCGCTATTGCGGCAGCCGATATTGTCATCCTCGATGACGACCTTGCAAAGATTGGGACAGTCGTTGCAATTGCAAGGAAAACAAGCAGGATTGTAAAGCAAAACATCACCTTTGCCCTTGTAATCAAAGCAGTTACGCTTTTACTAGGAGCAGTCGGTATCGCTACCATGTGGTGGGCTGTATTCGCTGATGTTGGGGTTGCTATGCTCGTTATCCTCAATTCCTTGAGACTATTAGCCTATAAAGCTTATCGTTGATTAATCGCTTGGTTGTGTGATACATTTACGCAGAAAGTAAGGAATTGAAAATGAATGAGAAACTGACACGAAATATCGGGATAATGGCACACATCGATGCGGGAAAGACTACTACTACTGAACGCATTTTGTTTTATACTGGGGAGAATCATCGTATCGGGGAAGTCGACAACGGTGAAGCAACCATGGATTTCATGGAACAGGAGCAGAACAGGGGCATAACCATTGCCAGCGCAGCAACTACCTGTTCCTGGAAAGGCCACCAGATCAATATAATCGATACCCCGGGACATGTTGATTTCACCGCTGAGGTTGAACGATCTTTGCGGGTTCTTGACGGGGCTGTGGTAGTGGTGTGCGCCGTAGGCGGCGTTGAGCCCCAGACTGAAACGGTGTGGAGACAGGCCGATACCTATAAAGTTCCCCGCATAGCCTTTGTCAATAAAATGGACCGGCTCGGTGCAAACTTCGAGGAAGCCATCGAGGAGATCCGCCTTAAACTGAATACAAACCCGATTCCCATCTTCATCCCTGTCGGAAGGGAGAATGACTTTAGTGGCATTATCAACCTTTTGACCATGAAATATTATACCTATGACAGTTCAGACCAGGGGAAAACCGTAATCGAGAATGAGATCCCTGCTGATTTACAGGACCTTGCAGATACCTGGCATGAAAAACTCATCGACAGTGCCTCCTCATTCAGCGATGAGATCACAGAGCTGTATTTCGATGGTGAAGAGATTCCAAACGAACTCATTATTGCAACATTGAAAAAGGCCACTATCGAGCGTATGGCCCTCCCTGTCTTTGTAGGCTCTTCCCTCAAAGATATCGGAGTCCAAGCGCTCCTAGACGGTGTCATAGACTTTTTGCCCTCCCCTAGCGAAGTTCCGGCCCTTACCGGGCTCAATTTGAAAACAGAGAAAGAAGTCTCGGTATCCTATGATGCAAACAAGCCCCCGCTCGCCTTGATTTTCAAAATCCAGGTTGACAGGGAAGCCGGCCCCATGTGTTTTGTCCGTGTCTACCAGGGTAAACTGAAAAAAGGTACGGCCATCATGAATATTTCCAAGAAAAAGCGTGAACGCATAAACAGGATTTTGCGTATGCACGCTGACCGCCCGGAAGATTTGACTGAGCTTGAGGCTGGCGATATCGGGGTAATCGTAGGATTCAAGGATGCCCGCACAGGCGACACCATCGGCAGCGAAGGCGTGCAAGTACTCTTGGAGAAAATGCATTTCCCAATCCCCGTTATTTCGGTCGCGATCGAGCCAAACACCCTCAGTGACCAGGACAAGCTTCGCTCTGCACTGGGTATCCTTGCACAGGAAGACCCGACCTTTACCTATCGCGATGACGAGGAAACCGGCCAGCTGGTAATCAGCGGGATGGGGGAACTCCACCTTGATGTCCTGGTAACCCGACTTACCCAGGAAATGAAAATCCAGGCCAGGGTCGGAAAACCCCAGGTAACCTACAGGGAATCGATCACGAAGGAAGCTTCCGGTGTTGAGAGTTTCTCAAAAATATTGGCAGGGAAGGAAAATGCAGCATCGATTGCCCTTACTGTCAGGCCGTTAAGCATCGGTGGCGGTACCAAATATCGCTGTACAGCAAAAACGAAAGGCATACCCGAGGAAATCCTGGAAGCCGTCGAACGGGGAATTACCAATTCCTTCAAGGGTGGAATTAAATTCGGCTATGATACGTGTGATATGGAAGCTGAGGTTACCGCAATTACTTACAATGAATTGACTGCCTCCCCTTTTGCATTTGAGGCGTGTTCCTCCATCTGTTTCGATAAAGTTGCCCAAATGGCAGCCCCGGTTTTGATGGAACCCATCATGAAGGTCACTGTTGCTGTACCTGCCCAGTTCGTCGGGGAAGCAATCTCCAGTCTCACGAGCCGCAATGGTTTAGTAAACAGCATTGAGAGCAGACCAAGTGCCGAATATATCCACGCTCAGGCTCCTCTAGCCCAACTATTTGGATATTCCACAATTTTACGCTCTGCAACACAGGGAAGAGGCACTTTTTCGATGGAATTTAACCATTATTCACAGAAGTTGCGTTAACAATGGGAGAATTCAAATAACTCTACAGAAATTCACGAAGCAAACCCTTGCATAATATCTGTTTCCATGCCTAAAATATGAGAGGATAGGAGTGCGATTATGATGCTATTGGTGGGTATCTAAACTTGTTTAGGTGCCTATTGAATAATTGAGAATTAGAGAAACTTCGGTTTCGTTATAGAGGAGTACAACATGGCTAGAACTTACAACTTGCAAGACATTTTTGCGCGGAACTTGAAAGAAAGAAGAAGGAAACTGGGACTTACACAGGCTCAGCTTGCCGAAAAGATTGGCGTTTCCACTTCTTTTGTTACTGAGATAGAGACCTCCCGAAAAGCTCCATCCTTTGCTACCATTGAAAAAATCAGCGCTGCTCTCGATGTACCTTGCTGGACCTTCTTCTGTGAAGATGGTGACAAATTGCCCAATGACGTTTCGGCCATGGACCAGTTTGCCTACAAGCTCAAGCAGGACATCAATCACTTGATTGATATCAATGTAAGCATGACAAAATAACTTTTAGTGTACAATTTTGCATAGCTGTTCCAGGTTCTGCCTTCACAAGGCAGGACCTGTTTTTTTCATCCCTTTGATTGGCTACGGCTCGAGATTCCTTGGATGCTATACAAGTGTCTGCATCATCTGCAGAAAATAATTCTTTTGACATATAGGGTTATGGGGATTACCATTGACACATGCGTTCTAGGACGTCGGAAATATACCATCCGACGACCAAAGGAGGAACTATGAGCGTTGTCAGCACAGACCTGAGGAATGTCGCAATCGTTGGCCACAACGATACCGGGAAAACCACTTTGCTTGAACAGATGTTGTTTTATGCAAATGTAATTTCCCGGGCCGAAACTGTTGCAAGCGGCAAGACTACCAGTGACTTCACAGAAGAGGAAATCGCCCACAAGATTTCTGTCCACGCCTCCCTGGCTACCATGCAGTGGGAAGGCAAAACCCTGAACATCCTTGATACTCCGGGAACAGCCGGATTCATCGGGGAGACAATTTGTGGATTTCGCTCATGCGAATCTGCATTGATGGTAATAGACGCCCGAGACGGTGCTCAGATCGAGACAATCAAACTTTGGCGCCACCTTGACGAAAGAAATAAACCGCGTGCGGTTTTCCTGAACAAAATGGACCGCGACCGCGCTGACTATACAAAGATTATCGATAGCCTGAAAGAGACATTCAAAGCTACTTTTGTACCGGTTTCTATCCCTATAGGGTCTGGAAAAGACTTCAAGGGTATTATCAACCTCATTGAGAACAAGGCGTACATGGTTACCGAAGGGGGCAAAGAGGTCGTTGCAGAGATTCCCGAGGAACTGAAGGAATATGAGGACAAATACCGTCTCGAGTTGATCGAGAATGCCGCCGAAGGCGCAGATGAACTCATCGAGAAGTATTTTGCCGATGGGACTCTCGATAGCGATGATATTCGCCGGGGGCTTCGTGAAGGCCTTGACCAGAACAGGGTCATACCCGTTTTCTGTGGTGCTGCCCAGCTTGGATCGGGAATCACCACCCTACTGAATTTTATCAGATATAATTTCCCCAAACCTATTGGAAAATTCGAACAGGTGATTGATGAAAAGGGAAATTCCGTTCCATTCCCGATCAAATCCGAAGGACCGGTAAGTGCCGTTGTCTTCAAGACGACCCTCGACCAGTTCAACGGAAAGTTAAGTTTCCTCAAAATCGTAACGGGTACGCTTAATCCAGACTCGGAACTCTTCAACCCAGAGATCGGGAAAAAGGAAAAACCCGGAAAACTGTATAGAATGATCGGTAAAAAGCTTATTGAGACGGACAGTCTTGCAGCCGGGGATATCGGACTTATTGCAAAAAGCAATATTGCGATGACCAATTCAACCTTGCTTGGCAGTTCGGACATGAAAATAAAATTCAAACCCCTCGCCTTCCCTAATCCGATCTATATGCTTGCCATCAATGCCGAGGACAAAAAAAGCGAGGTCAAGATGAACGAGGCCCTCCACAAGGTAACGGAAGAGGACCTTACCTTCAGGACCCGGTTCAACGAAGAGACAAAAGAAAGCATCGTAGCAGGAATGGGCGAACTGCATATCAACATGATTCTTGATAAAATCAGGGATAAGCAGAAAATCGTCATCAATACAAAGCTCCCGAGGGTAGCCTACCGTGAAACTATTACCAAAAAGAGCGGTATCGCAGAATATTCGCATAAAAAACAAAGCGGCGGACATGGACAGTATGCAAAGGTCCTCATAGAGATTGCGCCCATCGAACGGGGAGAATATTATTCGTTTACCAATGCAATCAAAGGTGGTTCGGTAAGCAAAGGTTATATTCCCGGCATCGAGAAAGGGCTGCATGAGCAGATGGAAGACGGATACCTTGCAGGCTACCCGATGGTAGATATCGGTATTACCCTGATTGACGGTAAGGAACACCCCGTCGACTCCAGTGAGATGGCCTTCAAACTAGCAGCCAAGGGAGCCTTGAAGGTAGCTTTGGAAAAAGCCGGCGTTGTCCTGCTTGAACCGATCGAGAAACTCTGGGTCTATATCGAGAATGAGTATCTTGGAGATATTCTCTCGGATTTATCCTCAAAACGGGGACGCGTTTTGGGTCAGGAGGATATCGGCAACCTACAGTTGGTAAAAGCTTTGGTACCCCAGTCTGAAATGTTGAACTATGCCATTGACCTGAAATCCATGACTAGTGGGACCGGAAGTTTTGAAATGGAATTCGACCATTATGAACCTCTGAACGGCAAACTCGCCGATGAGGTCATAAAACACTACCACGAAACCAGAAAAGAAGAGGAAGAGTAGGTTTCGGGGAACAATCAGAACTAATGCTTCGTATTCTGATTGCTTGAGAGTAAGTTTGTAATTGATTTTGGAAGGGAACATGCGGCGGCAGGTTCCCTTCCCCTTTTATTACGGCTATCCAGCTTATCTACCGGTTTTCTCTACCCAGACCTCATTGATGGGGTTGTCCTGGGCCAGACCCTTTTGCTCGAACTTCGTGGTAGGTCTCCATTTTCTAGGTGGGGCAAACCCTGCATAGGGGTTTACCAGTTCCTCTACCTGCGAAAAAACCTCAAGCATCTGGTAGGCATATTCCTCCCAGTCGGTGACACAGTAGATATAGCCGCCCTTCTGGAGTTTCTGTGCCATCAGGCGGGCAAGGGGAACTTGGATAAGCCGACGTTTCTGCTGGCGTTTCTTTGGCCAGGGGTCAGGGAAAAATACATGGAAGCCGGCGACTGACCCGTCTTCAATCATGCTGTTGAGCACTTGTACTGCATCGAAACGCATGAGCCGTACATTCTCAAGGCCCTGTTTTCCTACGCTATCCATAAGTTTGGAAAAGCCGGACAGGAAAACCTCGATACCCAGGTAGTTGTATTCGCTGCGTTCCCGGGCTATACGCTCTGTTGAGGTTCCCATCCCAAAGCCAATCTCGATGATTACCGGTTTGTCATTTCCGAAAACTTCTCTGAAAGAGATTTTTTTATCTTGGAAAGGCAACCCATAGGTATGGTAGTACTTCCTGATTGCTTCCAACTGAAAAGTCCTCAGATAGGAGGATCTCAACACATAGCTCTTTATTTCCCGCGGAGAACCTTCGGCCCTGTTTTCAACCCACTTGAGTTCGGGGATATCTGTAAAAATCGTATCTTGGTTTTCCTGCATTACAACTCCTATAGCAGCCGTTGCAGTTTTTCCATCAGGAACAGAGACTTATCCTTGAGGGAAACTGCATCGGTTTTCAAATACATGACATTCATTCGTTTCATATCGAGCCAGACTGTCTTACCGCTCTGGCCAATGAGAGCCATCACCTTGTTGACATTCAGGGCGGCTACCTTTCCAAACTCAACCGAAACGGTTCCTTTTCGTTCTGACAGATGGATGATGGACAATTTCCTGCAGATAATCTTGATCTCTGCAATATAAAGGAGGTTTGCCACCTCTTCGGGCAAAGGCCCGAACCGGTCGGCAAGTTCGGAGGACAAAGACTGCAATTGCTCTTCATTCGATATGGAGGATATCTTGCGGTAGATATCGAATTTTACCGATGGAGCGGTAATGTAGTTGTCAGGAATGAATCCTGTGTAGTCCAATTCCAAAAACACTTCTTTCTCGCGGTCGGCTTCCCCGGTTTGCTGCAGGTCGGAGATAGCCTCATCCAGGATGCGGATATACATATCCAGGCCGACAGAGGAGAGCTGGCCGCTCTGTTCGCGCCCGAGCAGATTGCCTGTGCCCCGGATTTCCATATCCTTCATGGCAACCTTGAACCCCGAGCCCAATTCTGTATGTTCGCTGATAATCTTGAGCCTTTTGACAGCAATCTCACTGAGGGCGCTGCCCTGGGGATAGAACAGATAGGCATAGGCCTGCCGGTCGTTTCTGCCTACCCTTCCGCGTAACTGGTAAAGCTGGCTCAACCCATAGCGGTCTGCCCTGTCGATAATGATGGTATTCACATTGGGGATATCGATGCCGTTCTCAATGATGGTCGTTGAGACCAGAACCTGGATGCCCTCATGCACAAACCTGCGCATGGTGTCTTCCAATGCACTACTATCCATCTGGCCATGGGCACTTTCTATGATGAGATCGGGAAGCCGGTTTGACAACTGCATGACGACTTCGTCAAGGCTTTCGATACGGTTATGGAGAAAGAAAACCTGGCCGCCACGGTCGACCTCGGCCCTGATTGCGCGAACTATCAGATTTTCGTCGTACTCACCGATATTCGTCTCGATAGGACGGCGTGCGATAGGAGGGGTTTTCAAAAGGGACATGTCCCTGATTTTCAGCAAGGACATATAAAGGGTTCTTGGTATGGGGGTTGCGCTGAGAGAAAGCGAATCGATGCTGGTACGCATAGTCTTTATCTTTTCCTTGTCCTTGACACCGAAACGCTGTTCCTCATCAACGACCAAGAGACCAAGATCCCGGTATAGCAGATCTTTCTGCAATATCCGGTGGGTACCGAACACAATGTCGATTTTTCCCTCTGCAAGCGAAAGCAGGATTTGTTTCTGTTCTTTCTTGGGAACAACGCGGGAAAGCTGGGCACACCTGACAGGGAAATCGGCGACACGCTTGATGAAGTTCTCATAATGCTGCTCGGCAAGGATGGTGGTAGGAGCCAAAAAAGCAACCTGTTTGCCTCCCATCACTGCCTTGAAGGCAGCACGGAAAGCAATTTCGGTCTTTCCGTACCCGACATCCCCACAGACAAGGCGGTCCATGACTATCGGCTTCTCCATGTCTTCCTTGATATCTTCGATACAGGTAAGCTGGTCCACCGTCTCGTCAAAGGGAAAGGCGGCTTCGAACTGCAATTGCCAGTCCGTATCCTTGGGAAAGGCAAAACCAATGCTATTCTGGCGTTTTGCATACAGGGCAATGAGGTGCTTGGCCAAGTCCTCAGCGTTCTTCCGCGCTTTCGCTTTCTTGTTTTCCCAGCCCTGGCCGCCAAGCTTATCCTTACGGGGTGTTCCCTGTTCACTTCCGATGTAGCGCTGAACCAGGTTGGCCTGTTCGATGGGCACATAAAGCATTTCCCCGTCTGCATAGGCTATCTTGATAAAGTCACGTTCCCGGTCAAAGCTCTTTACGCGGTCAATTTTGACAAACTGGCCTACCCCGTAGTTCACATGCACGACATAATCGCCTTCATTCAGGTCAACAAAGGAATCGAGCGGGGTTGACTGCGTATGCTGCAGGGTTTTCACGACCTGGCGGCGGCGTCCAAAAATTTCATGCTCACACAAGGCTATCGTCTTACAGGAAGGAATGGAGAAGCCACCGGAAATCTCCTGGTTTTCCCACTGGAGCGTGTTGAATGCACTGAGCATCTGCATGAGCCGTTGTTTCTGGAGGGGATTGTCGGTAAATACCGTCACTGCCCAACCCTCTTTTTCCAACACCTTCAGCTCATCACGCAGCAACGTAAAATTGCCAAAATAGGAACGGGGACCATCTATATCGAAAGAAAATGCCCCCTCCTTCTGGTTTGAAATATCCAAGACCGTAAGGCTACGGGGACACGATTCTTTGAAAGAAGGGAAATCAAAGAGAAGCTGATCGGGTTTCAGGCAGTTGCGGTCCTGTAAAAAAGCTTCCCGGTAAAGGGATTTTGCTTCCAGCTGGAGACTATGGAAACTGGTTGAGAGCCTCTGGTCCCCGATGAAGCAGAAAAAGTCATCTTTTTCGAAATATTGGTCCATTGTCGTAGTTCCCAGCGCGGAGCCGACTGTATCGACAAGGGAGATGGACAATCTGTCCACATTCTGGGACGACTCTTGGGTAATAGGATTGTATTCCCTGATTTTCCCGATCTTATCCCAGTCTGCATAGATGCGGTAAGGAATCTCGCTCTCATAGGGGAAGATATCCATGACTTCGCCGCGGACAGTGAATTCACCAGGTGTGGAGGTAGAGACCGTCCGGTCATAGCCAGCTTTGGCCAATTCTTCTGAAAGGGCTGCAGAATCGAAAGCACCCCCTACCCTCAACAGGACATTTGCATCCTGTAGTGTCTTGGGGGATACAACCTGGCTTACAAAGGGTCTCAGATGGGTGATGATTATCCCTTTTTTTCTCTCCAGGATAGAATTAAGTCGTTCCAGCTGGCTATATTCGATACTGTCCCCGGTAAAAGGTGTGTATAGTTTTCGGCCATGGCTTGGAAGATAGATGATGGAGACCTCCTCCTTACTAAGAGGTGTCTGCATAACTGATTTTGCACCGACAAGGAAACCGCAGTCCTTGAGCAACTGCAGGGCACTGTCCTCGGTAGGGCAGACTACCCAGAGACGTCCTCTCTCACGCCTGCTGAGCAACCTCAGCAAGACAGATAGAGGGTATCCTTCGATACCCTGAACATTCAGTGGGGAGACTCCCTGCACGTACGCCTTGTACGCAGGACTGCTTTTGATATACGATTGAACGGAAGTGGCGATTGGCATCTGCATAAGCGCCATTACCCTATCACGAGAGAGAAGGTTATGCAAGAGAATGGATTTGCAACTTGACCGAGAAAAACTTGACATCCTGGCAAATGAGGTTCGATCAGCAGGACAATATGCAAAGCAGCAGCAATCGTTGATACACCGGGATTATAAAAAAGACGGTACGGTAATTACCGAAACCGATCTGGCAATATCAAAAAGGATCCTTGCACTCGTCGGGAATCTTTTCCCAGAGGCAAATATCATCAGTGAGGAAACACTTACCCCGTTCGACGACAATGCCCCTTGTACCTTCGTACTCGACCCGATCGACGGGACGGATATGTATTCGCAGGGATTCCCGTCCTGGGCCGTGGCCCTCGCAATCCTGGACAAGGAAAGGAAACCCGTAGGAGCCTATATCAGTGCCCCGCGGTGGGGTATCGGCAAGGAAGAGTTGTTTGTAAGGCTTGACCCGTACGGACCGCTTCTGGTAAACGACGAAATCTTCACCGCCAGAGCAGCAAAGGACTTCCCCTACCAGATTACCATGGGTTCGAGTGGCCAGCGTCTGATGGATTTCTCCCATTTCCAGGGGAAAGTAAGGATTTACGGGAGCAGTATCATCCATATGCTCTGCCCTGTGCTCTATGACCACATCGAAGGCTGCGTAAACCAAAGCTGCTATATCTGGGATATTGCGGCAAGCCACGCGGTGATGCTCCACGAAGGAATGGATATCGAGTATATCAATGGGGCAAAGTTCATCTACGACGATGAATTCACCATACAGAGAAAACCATTTCCGCTTTCCCTGTATGGGGGGAACAAAGCCTGCATCGAGAACCTTAAAAAGGTGCTGCCCCCTAGAGGCTAGTATCGGAAATCTTACCTGCTTCAACCCAATGGCGGGCAAGGTAGATGAACGGCGTATCAAAAAGTGCAACCACCCACTTGAGCACATAGGTGCTTATCATAATCTGGATAAGCACTTCTTTGGGGAAAACCCCCCAGAAAGCAATAAGGGTGAAAAGCAACGTATCGATAGCCTGGCTGACGAACGTACTGAGATTGTTTCTGAGCCATAGGGTGTTGCGACCAGGTTTTTTCTCCTTCCAAAAGGAGAAAGCCCATATATCATGATAGTTGCTTATCACATAGGCAATCAGGGAACCGGCTGCGATGCGGGGCATCAAACCGAAAACCGTAGAGAGGGCCCCCTGGGCAATATCCGCGGGAGACGGTTCGAACAACAACGCCACCTGCATGAGAATGGTCATTGCAAGAAGGGAGAAGAACCCAATCCCCACGGCTTTTTTGGAAGCTTTCTTACCAAAGAATTCACTGAGGATATCGGTAGCCAAGAAACTGGTGGCGTAGACAATATTGCCAAGGGTAGCCTCGAGACCGAACAGCGAAATGGTCTTTGTTACCTGTATATTGGCAACTATTACACTGATAGGAATCCAGATATAGAGGCCAAGCTTACCCCACAGACGAAAAGCGACCATGATGGCCATAAAATTCAAAACAAGCAACAAAACCCAATATAGTTCATTCATTCCAAACAATTTATAGTTCCTTCCTCATGTAGGGATTTCCATTCTTGACACCGTACTAGCTCTATCATCGCATCGGTGAGTCCATATCGTTGCAGGATCTGGGGTAAAAACTGTGTTCTCACAGTAACAAGTACCACAAGGTCAGGGGTATCCAGAGCTAAGCGAAATGCCCTATCGAACCCAGACCCTGCAAGTTCAAAACGCCCGAGTTCATCGAAAACAACAAGATTCGCAGTCCCCAGATGCTTTTCGATGGTCTGGTTCGCCCAGAAAAACACTTCATCGTCAACAAAAAAACGACCCCAGCGACGTGCAGAGGGCAATTCCTTTTCACTCAGGGCTATTCGCTCATCCCCGCTCGACAAGTCTCTCAGTCTATAGCAGGTTTTTTCATTATTTGCAAGGGATATATATCCACAGATTTCACTGGCAAGACAAGAGGAACGGTATTTTGCAAGATAGGAGAGCAAGGTGGTTGTCTTGCCCCCGTTTATGTCACCGGTTATGACAATTACCTTACTTGCCACCGAGGAAACTCTGCAGTACATCAAAAGATTTCATGGAATCTTCACGCTTGATTACAAAGGTAAGCTCATTCATGGTCGAAACCAGTTCGATGACATTGATCTGTTCCCAGGCCAAGCGCCGGACTGCTTCATATACAATGCCCGGGGTCTGGAGAAAATCACCGGTAAAGACCAAAGAAAGGGCAACCAGGTCGTCCATCTGGTTAAGCACTTCCTCGTCCTTTGCCAATTCGCTGACAAGGGAACGGTACTTCTCGCTCACCGAGAGAGAAACCTCATGGCTACCGAGGGTTATATTGAGAAAATCACCTTTCTCCGTGGAAATCTGATCATAAAGGACTCCGAGCTTCGCAATGAAACTATCACGCCGGACAAGATTGAGGTCGAAAATATTGGTCTTCATCACAATCCCATACTCGACGTTGTTTGCCTTGCACCGTATATCACGGCTTTTCAGTTCCTCACCGTAACGTCTCAAAGCCATTACGATGGCAGAGCTCTTCACTTCCTTGCCATAGACTTTCTGGACTTCCGCCTGGATGGAATCTGCATAATTGCTGAATGACAGAATACCATTGATCAGCATATCGTGGATGAATGGAGATTTATCCACTACCCGCTTCACGCAACTGCTTACAGAATCTGCCATTTGATGCTCCTTTTTTCGCTGTGTTATAATAAACACATTTCAAGTTTTTTTGCAACATTTTTACTACATATATACAAAATTAACTACAAATTGCATATTTTTTACACAGAATGGTATCATGTAGAGATTTTCAACAGAAACCTATATTTAGTGTAAAACAACACAAAATTATTGCTAATATCAAAGATACTAACACTAGACACATTGTAAGGGGAATCATTTCGCAGTATTCTCTCCTACAAGAGGTGCGAAAATGCATTGTCCACACTGCGGAAATATGGATGACAAGGTACTGGAATCGAGGCAGAATGCCAGTGGCAGTTCGATTCGAAGAAGAAGGGAATGCCTCTCCTGCGGATATCGCTTCACCAGCTACGAACGAATCGAAGACAAACCCCTGATGGTAATAAAAAGGGACGGCAGGAGAGAACCCTTCGATATAAAGAAACTGGGAAGAGGCATCAGAAGCTGTACCGAAAAGCTGAAAATCAGTGAAAGCACGATAGAATCGCTGCTGCAACATATCGAGGATGAGATAATGCTCAAAGCCGGTTCGAAACGAGAAATCGCCTCCTCCGATATCGGGGATGCTGCACTTCAGGAGCTAAGTCATGTCGATATGGTTGCCTATGTTCGGTTTGCGGCAGTGTACAAGGCCTTCGATGGCCTAGGCCAGTTCATCCAGGAAATCGAGAAGCTTGGCAAGGAACAGCACTAACGGGCATCAAACCATTTTCCGGTCAGTGATTGCTCTATACTGTCATTGAGATGTTCAGGCTTGAGTATCTCATTTGCGCAGTCAAGGCAGAAATTGTCGCTCATCCCTGCCACATAGTCGTAGATCAACCGATTGAGAGAACCATCATGGTCGACATAGGGTTGTCTCATATCCACCAGGTGGTGGTAAAACCCCATCGCCAGCATATTTTTCTCCGAAGCATACCCCTTTTCGTCAAACCCATTGACCTCAAGGAGCATCTTCAGATAGTCGATGATCAGACGCAACAGGCGGGAGAAATACCGCTCATACCCCTCAAGCATCGGACTTTTATAAATATGCTCATAATTGAACCTGATCATAGCCTGCACTGAGGGGAACAGCTCATCACTGAAACTTATGCCCTTTTCGAAACTGGAATGGTCGATGACATCGTTTACCAGTGCATCGATTATCCCGGCATTGGAAAATCCCAGTTTCTCATTCACGATAGGGGGAAGCTGTTCGCTGCGCACAATATTAAGACGGGAGGCATCTTCGAAATCGCGGCCAAGGTAGGCAATGGAATCACTGAACCTGACAACCACCCCCTCGAAGGTGGAAGGGACCAAACCCTTCCGCTGTTTTAAAGCAGCAAGGTCCTTTACCTTGAATTCCGGTTTGAGGGTTTTCACCAAAGACTCCCCGTTATGGCACGCTATCCCATCGCGTACCGCATAGGTCAAATTCAACCCTTTTCCATGCTCACAGAGAAAATCGACTACCCGGAGACTATTAATTTCATGTTCAAAGGGGGCAAAACCATCCTCGACCATAAAGCCGGATAGGATTTTTTCTCCTGTATGCCCGAAAGGAGTATGCCCGAGGTCATGTCCCATACCAATGGCCCAGGCCAATTCGGTATCGAGTCCCAACCCCCGGCAAATGGTAGAGGCAATCGAGGCAACATGGAGACAGTGTTCCATCCTGGTACAGATATGGTCATTGCTCGGGGCAAAAAAGACCTGTGTCTTGTGCTTGAGCCTTCGAAATGGTGATGAGTGGATAATGGCAGTGGTATCGCGGTAATAAGCACCCCGAACATCGCTTTTGCGTTCCTGCAACCGTGATTTTAATTCCAAATCGGAGAGTTCATTTTGCATTTCCATGGTTATTCCCCAAATAGTGTACCTATGGTATCATAGGAAGAGATAGTTTGGATAGCGGAGGCGTCATGATAGAAAAATACGGGCTGGCTCTCCTTTGCCTGCTCCTCAATTTCCTTGCTTTTACGGCATGTCTGCGGTTTCTATTCTCCCGCCAGGGATTCTATTGGGTAGTACCGTTGCTGGTCACCCTCTTTTTGATCTGGCCAAATGCACAGACTCTTTATGCTATTGCCTCCCAGCCAAAGGGAATTGCCACTACCTTTAATCTAAAGGAATTCCAACCGGTTATGCTATCCCTGTTCTGGTACACGATGATAGTGACCTTTCATTATGCCCTCAAGAAAACCGTTACCAGCAATTACCACCGCGAACAGGTCAAAAAAAATCTCCATGAGGCCCGCTACCAGCAGAAAGTCGAAACAGCGACCTATGAGCGGAGAATCGCCCGCCAGAAAAACTACTACAGCAAGGCACCTGCCAGGGTTCCTGTAACAAATACGTACAGCCAGTACTGGACAGACCTGTTCGACCAATTCTGATGATGAAAGAATACCTCTTCTTCTGTGGAATAAAACATTGCGGCAAAACAACACTGGGAAAAATCATTGCAGACATGATGGGATGCAAATGCATAGACAATGACGACCTTGCCTATGCCCTCATGGAAGGCTATCCATCCATCCGTACATTTTTCCGGGAACAGGGAAAACAGGCTTTCATGGAGAAGGAAGTGGAAGGTTTGCGTTTGTTCCTCCAAGAAAACAAGGAACCTTGCATCGTCAGTCTCGGCGGGGGTGCCTGTGACAACGAACCTTTGATGGAGCTGATCAAATACTATGGCAAGAGCGTATACTTGAAGGTCAGTGAACAAGTCCTGTTGAAACGCATTCTCGTAGACGGGGTTCCTCCCTTCCTTGATGTTTCCGATCCGAAAGGTTCCTTCTCCCGCCTGTATGCCATTCGAAATGAATGCTATGGCAAAAAATGTGACATTGTGGTAAACTTGCCTGATTATCCTGATGTTCAGGACACGGCAAGGTACCTCTTTGCCAGATTATAGGTAGGAGTTTTTATGGGCCACAACAGTTTTGGTTCGGCACTCACTGTCACCACGTTCGGGGAATCCCATGGCGAAGGGCTCGGGGTGGTGATTGATGGCATTGAGGCGGGGATCAAGTTGGATTGCGGTGCAATCCAGACAGAAATGGATCGCCGGAGGCCCGGCTCAAACCCGCTTGGCACGAAACGTAATGAGAAAGATACCGTCACTATACTCTCTGGTCTTTACCAGGGATTGACTACAGGAACACCGCTTACCCTTGTATTATTTAACAATGACCAGCATTCCTCAGACTACGTTGAACTGGAAAAGGTTTACAGGCCTGGCCATGCAGATTGGACGTTCGAACAAAAATTCGGCATTCGTGACGTACGGGGCGGAGGCCGTTCCTCTGGCCGGGAAACAAGCGCCAGGGTTGCTGCTGGGGCAGTTGCCAGACAAGTACTGGAAAGCAAGGGGATTAAAATCTTTGCCGGAACCGTTCAAGTGGGTTCTGTAGTTGCTGAGCAGAGAAACTGGGAGGAATCCGACAATTTCCTTCGTTGCCCCGACCGTTCGGCTGCTGTGAAAATGGAAGCTCTGATAGAACAGGTCAGAAGTGAACAGGATAGCATCGGCGGGATTATCGAGTGTCGTGCACAAGGAGTACCTGCAGGACTAGGCGAACCTGTGTTTGATAAACTGGACGCCCTGCTTGCCCATGCGCTCATGAGTATAGGGGCGGTAAAAGGAGTTCAAATCGGAGACGGTTTTTCCTGCGCCTCAATGCGAGGAAGCCAGTGCAACGACCAGCGCGATCGCAATGGGTTTTTATCAAACCATGCCGGAGGAATCCTTGGCGGCATCTCCAGCGGGCAGGAAATCATCCTGCAGGCTGCAGTAAAACCCACCCCGTCGATTTCCCTCAAACAGAAAACAGTCGATACCGATAATTGCGAACGCATATTGGAGATAAAGGGCCGCCATGACCCCTGCATCTGCCCAAGGGCCGTGGTAGTCGTTGAATCTATGGTTGCCCTTACGCTTCTCGACCTATTCTATTGCGCATTCGGAAGGCAAAAATGAACGATAAACCACTCATAGTCCAAAGTGACAAAACAATGCTTTTGGACGTTCATCACAGTGAGGCTGAAGCCTGTAGGGCCGATTTGGTACGATTCTGTGAACTTATAAAAAGCCCGGAGCATGTCCACACCTATGCCTTGAGCGCCATTTCCCTCTGGAATGCTGCATCTAGCGGGGTAACAAGCGAGGAAATCTGCGAAAAACTCACGTTCTGGTCGCGATTCCCTATCAGTGAAAGCGTACTGTTCTATATCAATGACATAGCCTCCCGTTTTGGAAAGGTAGTACTTACCGAGAGCGAAGACCCTCAGTATTACCAGCTCGAGGTAAAAACCGAGAGAATCCGTAGCGAGATTATGGCCAGAAAAGCAATCGCGAAACTCATGATTGTAAAAAGCAACCGTTCTTTCCTCATTGAGAAATACAATCGGGGTGAGGTCAAACTCCAACTGATCAAGATGGGATATCCCGTTGACGACAGGATTGTCCTTGAGAAGGGAATCCCTGTTGAAATGGCAATGTGCGAAAAGACAAAGGGGGGAAAAACCTTCAGTGTTCGTCCATACCAGACCCAGGCAGCCCAGGCTCTGCTCGGGGACCAAGGGCCAGGTTGTGGCTATGGCACAATCGTCCTCCCCTGTGGTTCAGGGAAAACAGTAGTCGGCATGACCATCATGAGCCAGCTCAAGACCCGTACCCTCATTGTTACGACCAACGTTGCGGCTGTCCACCAGTGGATTTCTGAAATCCTCGACAAGATGACTTTGACACAACAACAGATCGGAGAATACACCGGGGAAAAGAAAGACCCCAGGGAAGTAACTGTCTGTACCTACCAGGTACTCACCTATCGCCCGGATAAGGATGGACCGTTCCCGCACCTCGAGCTTTTGACAAAAGGCCAATGGGGCCTGATTATCTACGACGAAGTACATATGCTCCCTGCCCCGGTATTCAAGATTACCGCGGAATTGCAGGCAGTGTACCGTGTCGGCCTAACAGCTACCCTTGTCCGTGAAGATGGCCGGGAAGACGAGGTATTCTCTCTGGTAGGGCCAAAACGATTTGATGTTCCCTGGAATGAATTGCAGCAGCAGGGTTTCATCGCAACAGCCTATTGCAGCGAGATCCGCCTGGATCTACCCACCGATATGGAAATCCCCTATGCAATAGCAAACAAACGGGAAAAATATCGCATTGCCAGCGAGAACCCCTTGAAACTGGATGTGGTAAAAGGATTGGTTGCACGGCATCCCGATGACTACATCCTGATTATCGGGCAATATATCAAGCAATTGGAAAGCATTGCCGCTGAGTTCAAGCTCCCCATTATTACCGGAAGCACTCCAAATGCAAAAAGGGAGGAACTGTACAGGGCTTTTAAAGAAGGGGAATCCCACATCCTGGTGGTAAGCAAGGTGGCGAACTTCGCCATTGACCTTCCTGACGCCTCCGTTGCCATTCAGGTTTCAGGGACCTTCGGATCCCGATCAGAGGAAGCCCAGCGCCTGGGGAGAATCCTCAGGCCTAAAAACCGTTCGAGTTTCTTCTACTCGGTAGTTACCCGCTATTCCACGGAAGAGGAATTTGCGGCAAATCGTCAAAAATTCCTTGCAGAGCAAGGCTATTCCTATGATATAGAGGTATGGGAAAATTGACAGACGTAGAAAAAGAATTATTTAAAAAGATTATCAGCAGGTATTCGGAAGATAACTATTTCTATCTTGCAAAGAATTATCTCGGCCTTATCCCTACCCCGTTCCATAAGCCGGCCTTGACCACGAAACTGTGCAATTTCTTTTCCCAGGCAGCCATACAGGACAAGATAATCGACTTGCTTGATGAACTTGATTGTTTTATCCTGAGCTACATCAAACTCGCCGGACCGGTCAAAGCCGAACAGGTCACCACGCTTCTCAAAGCAAAAGGAAGCTATGGCACCCTGCTGAGACGGGTAGCAAACCTGCAGGAGCGGATGATTCTGCTCAATGAAAACGGCAAATTGATTTTCAATCCCCTGCTTGAATCCAGACTGAACGAATTCTCCAGCCTCAAACCTCTTTTGGGAAATGTAAAGGGCAAAGCCCACAATGGGCCCTATTGCTCAGGTGAGTTTCTCCGGGCCTATCTTTCTTTGGTCGACAAAGAGGCCAAGGTTGGGTTCAAAGACGAATACGGGTCTTTTTTTCCAGCCTATAACCAAGAACAGCTGAAACAGATTTTTTCCCGTCTCGGGGAACTCTTTCTTGCTATGGGTGTCTTGGAAACAGGAAAAGAGAAAAGAATATCGATAGATTTTGAAAAAGCAGACAGACTGCTTGCTCTCAATGACCGGCAGCTCTTGTGCTTCCTCCTTGCCTGGGAATTGCCGGATAAGGCAAAAAGCAACGCAGTAGGTTTTGCAAACAACCTGATAGAAGTAATTTCCAGCATCGGCTCCTTTGATACCAGTTCATTGAAACTGCTGGTAAAGACCATGGCCCTCAAATATGGCATTGAATATGAATCATCCATCCTTGACTGTCTCAGCACCTGGGGAATCGTAACCCTGGATGGAGTCTGGCACGCCAATACCATAGCAGAGGAATTCGAGCGATCAACATTGGTAATGGATAGTGACCATACCGTTAGCTATAACGGTACCTGCCCCCCTGAAGACATTCTCTATCGCTTTTCAGACCTGTGTATCCTCGACCGGCAGACAAGTTATAAGGTATCGCCCCAGAGTTTCTGCCGTGCCTTGGATAATGGGCTTCCCTTCGATGCTATCAAAAACTACCTGTTGCAGAACAGTTATCCTTCCATGAGCCAATCGTTGGTGAAAATCCTCGAAATAACGTTCGAACGCTATAGTCAGGTTTCGATTTATGATGGCATTGTGCTGTGTACCTCAGGAAGGGTCGAGCGATTGATCGAGAGTCTGGAAAGCCTGCAGGAACATTGCCTGAAAAAACTTTCCGATGGCGTTTTTCTTATGAAGCGCTCAAGCGAGAACACCTGGAGGCAGATTCTGGTCTCATCAGGATCACTCGTTCCCGCAACCATTGCCAAAGAGCAGGTGGAATTAATCCAAAAGGAAGACCATCCCCTGTTCAACGAACTGATACAGCTCAGCCATATCGGCAAAGAAAAACTCACCATGCAGGTAGAGCGGCAGGAAAAACAGATGGATAGCGATACCTCAATCCGTGAGGTTATCGAAAACGCAAACCTTACCCCTTCCCAGCGGCAGGATCTTCTCCAAAGATATGACGCGAGGATGATCCTCAGCACAACGCAGATTATTGGCCAGATTGTAAATGGAGTCATAGAGGCCGGAGGATTCGACTACCAGGGAAAGGTCAGCCTGTGCAGGCAAGCTGCAGGAAAAGACAATATAGCACTCCAGTTGCAGCTGACAGACCAGGAATTGGTAGTTCAGGCTCTGGAAGTTGCCTATACCCCCCAAAAAGAAGCCCTGTTGAAAGCTGCAGTCATGCCTACCATGGAAGTGAAAATAATTCCGGTAAGCAAGATTTTCATGGTAAGGCAACTTCGCTACTATTTGTGCTGAGCCTATAGTTCGGGATGTATCCAATGGGGATAATGATACCCGGTAAAAGCCTCAAACTGCAGTTTCCCTTGTTCCATGAGCATGTCTCTCCCTTGGACAACAGTGCAACCTGCAGCGATTGCCCGCTTGAGAAATACGGTTTCACGGGGATGGTAAATGAGTTCATATACGAGTTCATTCCCTAAAAACCGCAAGGCTGGTACAGGGTCCTCTGTATCGTTGGGGGTCATGCCTACGCTGGTCGTCTGCACCACCAGGTCAACCTTACCGCTGTAACGCGAACAATTCTCCAAGGAATCATAGGAGCTCATCGTCTCGGAAGCGATTGATTTCGCATGGTCAAGGCTCCTGTTTATGACAGTCACTTTGACACCATGGTTGTGAAGGGCCCAGATTACCGCCCTGCTTGCCCCGCCAGCCCCGATAACCAGGGCGCTGTGGATGGTTCCCTTTGAGACTTCTTCTGCAATGGGGGCAAGAAACCCATAATAATCGGTATTGGTTCCCTTCCACATATTCTGGATTCTCGTAACTGTATTGCAGGCCCCTATCTGTTTCACCTCGCGTGTTATCCTCCCTAGATAGGGCTGTACATCACGCTTATGGGGAACGGTTACCGAAAACCCATGGATCTGGAGCATTTCGGCAAGTTTAAAGAATGCGCGCACGGAATCTACCAGAAACGGCACGTACACTGCATTGTAATGGATTGCCAAAAACCCAGGATTATGAATAAGGGGAGAAGACGTATGATATACCGGATTACCGATAATGCCATAGATATGCGTCCTGTCGTCAAGTTTATCGCTACGGTACAGCTCACTCATTGTCTGGGCGCTCAACTGACCGGGTGCAGGCACTTTTTCTGAACTGTCGGTACAGAAAGTCAGCATCGACCCGCATTTCTTATAAAGAATGCGGGTAGGAATCCCAAAATCCCCCATCCCGATGATGATTTTATCCTTGATCCCCTGCAGTTCCTGCTGGACCCTGAACAAAGATATTACATCAATCATACTTTTCGGGGTAACCGCAATCTTGGGGATATCCCCTTTTGCAGCGAGTTTGGAGATGTGCCCGTAGATATCGGCAGGCACTTTCTCGAAATCATGGTAAGACCTGATAATCTTGATATTTCTCATCCTGAGCGAGGACTCAAGGTCGACTTTGATTTCCGTTCCGCTTTCCTTGAATTTCAAATCACATTTTTTGATATCTTCTTCAATATCTACATAGGCAAAATCACCTTTTGCCGTATTGTAGAGCAACTGGAGGCGTTGCTTTTCACCAAGGGTACAGCGCCCCCCGTCACTTACCCGCCTGAGCGTGAGAATGACTGGAATGTCCACCATATTGGGAAAAACCGCGGCTTCCTCTTGTTCTTCAGGATTTAGGTAGTCCAAGCGCAATTCCGCAAGGGATATCCACTTTCGGTTTTTTACGACCAGGGCCCGGTCTTCTTCTAGGGTAGAACCGGTTAGCGTTAGGCAAAGCATCGTGGACCTCCTGAACTTGGGTGGATTGTCACCGAACACATGCATGTGTTAAAGTTATAATAACGTCAAATAACGGGCATATCAACACCCGTTTACATCAAAGGGGTCGTACAATGGCAACGTTGCAGGTACAGAACGTGCACCTGGCATTCGCAGATAGGGATATCCTCGATGATATTTCATTTACGCTTACCGAAAAAAGTAGAAGTGCCCTCTGCGGAGGAAACGGAAGCGGGAAAAGTACGCTTCTGAAAGTTATAGCCGGGCTCATGCAAGCCGATAGCATCTCCATCAGTTCTACGAAAGATCTGAGGATTGCGTATCTCCCACAGAGCGACATCGTTTTCGATGCCGGTACCGTATATAGTGAAGTTGAAAAAGGGTTTTCCCGTTTTTCCTTGTTGCTGGAAGAAAAAAGTGAATTGGAAAATCGTCTTGCCCTCTGCACCGAGGATGAAAATACCCAAAGGCTCTTGTTCAGGCTCCATGAAATAGATGAGGCATTGCTTGACGGGGGATTCTACGGGAGAAAGGAACAGATTGAACAAATCCTCGCAGGACTGGGATTCCCTTCTTCCGACTTTTCCCGACAGTGCCTTGAGTTTTCGGGTGGGTGGCAGATGCGCATTGCTCTTGCAAAAGTGTTGGTGGAACATCCAACAGTCATGTTCCTCGACGAACCAACCAACTATCTCGATATCGAGGCCCGGTACTGGTTGAAAAATTATCTCAAAGTGTACGATGGCGGGGTGATGATTGTATCGCATGACCAGAATTTCCTTGATGAGACCATCAATGAGGTTTTTGAGCTCTTTAACGGCAAACTTACCCGCTATAGCGGGAACTATAGCCAGTACCTGGTTCAGAGGGAGCAGGAGATAGCTCAATTAGAGGCTACCTTTCGCCAGCAACAGGAACAAATGGAAAAAACCGAGCAGTTTGTCGAACGGTTCCGGTACAAGGCCACCAAGAGCAAGCAGGTGCAGAGCAGGATCAAGCAAATGGAGAAAATCAAGGTTGTCGAGGTTCCCTCGCACCTCAAACAACTTTCCTTCTCCTTCCCCCCCTCCCCCCATAGTGGCAACGATGTCGTGATAGTAGAAAACCTGAACAAGCATTACGGGGAACAGACTATATTCAAAGATTTCTCGATGTTGGTCAAAAAAGGTGAAAGACTTGCAGTAACGGGACGAAACGGAGCAGGAAAAAGCACCCTTTTGCGAATGCTCTGCAATGCTGACAACCAATATGAAGGGGTCATCCGCCTTGGTAGCGGGGTATGTACCGGGTATTTTGCACAGGACACCGAAAAAACCCTCAATCCAGAACTCTCGGTTCTCGACGAAGTTTCCTCAATCGCGGCTACTGCCGATTTGCCCAAAATGCGCAACTACCTGGGTTCTTTCCTTTTCTCCGGGGATGATGTCTTCAAAAGCGTCTCGGTACTAAGCGGAGGGGAAAGGAGCCGCCTTGCCCTGCTGAAAATCCTGTTGCACCCAGCCAACCTCTTGATACTCGACGAACCGACAAACCATCTTGATATCAATGCCAAACAAATGTTGCTCGAGGCACTGAAAAAATATGATGGAACCATGATCTTTGTCAGTCACGATGCCTATTTCATCGAGCATATCGCTACAAGGATCCTCTATTTGACAAACGACAACCCGCCTGAGTTTTTTGATGGTGACTACTCATATTTTTCCTACAAGCTGGAACAAAAGGAAGCAGTCGAGGTAAAAAATCAGTCCTTTGGCAATACGACGGAAGAAATGGCTACGTCTGCCCTTTCTTACAAGGAAACCAATAAAAAACGGAACAGGCTCACGTCCCTGAAACGCCAGAGCGAGCAGATCCTGCTGGAAAATGAAAAAATAGAAGCTGTAATCGAACAACTTTCCGAACAAATGGGAATGATAGAGAATTACAGCGATGCAAAGAAAATAACCAGCCTCATCGAGAAAAAACAGGCACGACAGGAAGAACTGGAAGAAAGCGAGGAACGTTGGTTCCTCCTCTGCGATGAGATTGAGCTTTTGGAGGCTGAACTTGCCTGAACTTACAAAACTGCTCCCAAAAATTATTCTGGCATCACAATCCCCGGCCAGGAAGCGCCTGCTTGAAGACCTGGGAATCGCTGTAACCGTCATCCCTACCGATTGCGATGAAAGCTATGAAGAAAATTCCCCAGACAAGGTAGTAGCCATGCTAGCCTTGCGAAAGCTGGAAACCTTCCGGAAAAGACATCCCCGGTATACAGATCCTGTACTTTGCTGTGACACGATGGTCTTTTGCGGGGGAAAACTGATTGGCAAAGCCGAAAACAGGGAAGAGGCCTTTGCCCAGCTGGCTTCTTTCAGTGGAAAGACCCAGTCAGTCCATTCGGGATGGGCTCTCTGGTACAACGACCAGGTGCTTTCTGCCTCTGACACGGCCTATGTCACCTTCAAAGAACTCACTAGTGAAACCATTGAGTCCTACCTTTCCTGCAGGGAATGGGTCGGTGCAGCGGGCTCCTACAGGATACAAGAGCAGGGAAGCTCGCTTGTACGTAAGGTAGAGGGAGATTTTGCTACTGTTATAGGCTTGCCACTTTCCCAGATTTCTGAAATACTACTGCTGACTGTGCCCGTTAGTGATGGCGCAGAATTTCCGCCCCCGCGGGGGTGAGTAACAGATGAAGGGTGACGTCAACATATCTGCACAATGTGTGTGTGGGATTTGTCGTCAGACAGGAGGATTATGTCCGTAGTAACCATGAAAAGCCTGCTCGAATCAGGCGTGCATTTCGGCCACCAGACAAAAAGGTGGAATCCAAAAATGGCTCGTTTTATCTTCAGCCAGAGAAATGGTATCCATATCATTGACTTGCAGAAGACTTCCGCATGTATCGTAGAAGCTTATGATGCTGTTCGTGCTGTTGTAAAGCAGGGCAAATCCGTCCTCTTTGTCGGCACAAAGAAACAGGCACAACAGGCTATCGAGAACGAAGCAAAACGTTGTGGGATGCCCTATGTCAACAATCGTTGGCTCGGTGGTATGCTCACCAACTTCTCAACAATAAAGAAATCCGTCGCCACACTCAAGAAGATTGAGAAAATGGAAATCGACGGTACTTTCGAATCCCTTACAAAGAAAGAAGTCTCCCTGCTCACCAAGCAGAAGACCAAACTCGAGAAAAACCTTGGCGGTATCAAGGATATGAAGGACCTCCCCGGAGCTCTGTTCATCATCGATACCAAGAAGGAAGCAATTGCGGTTGAAGAAGCCAAGCGCCTCGGAATCCCTGTTATTGCTGTTGTCGATACGAACTGTGACCCCACTGACATCACCTACCCCATCCCTGGCAATGATGACGCTATCCGCGCTATCAGCCTGTTTGTCGAAATCATCGCCAACGCTGTCGTTGACGCCGATAACGAAGCAGGAATCCAGATCATCGAGACCCTCGGAAACGAAGAAGAGACTGCTGAAGAAGCAGCAGCTCCTGCAGTAGTTGAAGAAGCTGAGGAAGCTATTGTTTTCTCCACCGATGAATCCGCTGATTTTTCCAAGTTTGAAGAAACCAAGGAAGAAGCAGCAACCCCCGAAGAGGTTGTAACCGAGAAAAAAGGTATAGTCGTAGACGAAGAGACACTGTACAAGGACTAAGGAGTTTAAGCATGGCAATTACAGCTGAAGACGTAAAAAGACTGCGCGAGGTTACTGGCGCAGGCATGATGGACTGCAAGAAAGCGTTGATCAAGGCAGATGGCGATTTTGATGCAGCAGATAAGATTCTCAAGGAAATGGGTTTGGCAGCCGTTGCAAAGCGTGTAGACCGTGCAACGAACAATGGCCGCATTTTCGTCAAAGTCACCGCTGATAAGGCTGTTTTGGTTGAACTCTCCTGCGAGACTGACTTTGTTTCTGGCAATGAGGAATTCGCAAAACTCGGGAATAACATCTGTGACGTTATCGTAGAGAAAGGTTATACCGAAATCAATGACGAACTCGTTGCAATGGTTAATGAGCTGATTTCGATCATCAAGGAAAACATGGCTATTAAAAGAGTCTTGGTTCTTCCCCTTGATGCAAACAGCTTTGCTTCCAGCTATATCCATGGAGAAGGTTCTTTGGGTGTCATCGTGGTATTCAAATCAGACAAGCCTGAGATGTTTGCTACCGATGCAGTGAAGGAATTTGCAAACGACTGTGCCCTGCACGTCGCTGCTTTCACTCCTTCCTACCTCAAGGCTTCTTCTGTTGATGCATCTTACATTGAAGAACAGTCTGAGATTTTCAAGGCCCAGGCCGCTAACCTTGATAAGCCCGCAAAGGTTATCGAAGGGATCGTGAAAGGAAAGCTCAACAAGCACCTTAGCGAAATTTGTTTCCTGCAACAGCCGTTTGTCAAGGATGACTCGATGAGTGTCGAGAAGAAACTTGAACAGGTCGGTAAGGAAGCAGGTGGTAAACTTGAAATCGTAAGTTACACTTTCTTCAGGGCAGGCGCAGCTTCCTGTGCCAATTAAGGTAAATCGATTCTTATTCACCGCTCACAGTTTTGTGAGCGGTGGTTTTATTGGAGATTTTTATGCAACAGGTACTTGATAATTGTGAAAACAAGATGATGAAAAGCCTGGAGAGTCTTTCCAAGGATTTCTCCTCTTTGCGCACCGGACGTGCTTCCGCTTCGCTGCTCGACAAGATTCGGGTCGATTACTATGGTGACGAGACCCCGATCAATCAGGTAGCTACTATCAGTGTTCCCGAAGCCAGGATGATTGTAATTCAGCCCTGGGATAAAAGCCTGCTTCCTGCCATTGAGAAAGCAATTCTCAAGAGCGATCTGGGCTTACCCCCCAACAACGATGGAAAACTCCTTCGCTTGAACTTCCCCCCATTGAATGAAGACCGCCGCAAACAGTTGGTCAAATCTGCCAAAGCCAATGCAGAACAGGCCAGGGTTGCCATTCGCAATGTTCGCCGTGAGGCTATGGATGAGCTGAAAAAAATGCAGAAAAGCAGTGATATCAGCGAAGATGAGCAGAAGGAAGGTGAAGCTAAAATCCAGAAAATGACTGATTCCTATATCGCACAGGTGAGTTCCCTTGCCGACGAAAAGGAAAAGGAAATTATGGAGATTTAACATGGAAGAGAAACCCGTTGTCCCTACTCACCTTGGTATTATAATGGATGGAAATGGCAGGTGGGCACAAAAACGTTCACTCCCCAGGACCGCAGGACATTTACAAGGGCTTAAAGCCTTGAAAAAAGTTATCAAGGAAGCATCGGTACAAGGTATAGGGTTTGTCACCTTCTATGTTTTCTCTACTGAGAATTGGAAACGAAGCAACCAAGAGGTTTCTTACCTTATGGGGTTGCTCGTTTCCAAGCTCCATGGAGAACTATCCTTTTACAATCAATATAATATACGCATCTTGGTCAGAGGCGAACTGTCGAAACTGCCGCCTGATGTATCCAAGGTTATCCAAGACACTATTTTCGCCACTTCCGCCAACACGGGGATAACATGCATCCTTGCAATAAACTATGGCGGACAAGATGAAATTTGCCGGGCCGTAAACCGACTCCTTTCCGAAGGCACGGAAAAAACCATTACCTGTACTGACATTCGCAATCATTTGGACTTGCCCGAAATACCACCGGTCGATATGATAGTACGCAGTGCGAACGAGAGACGGCTGAGCAATTTCCTTCTTTGGGACAGTGCCTATGCCGAACTGGGATTTTACGAAAAACTTTGGCCTGACTGGGATAGTGAAGACGTGCAGAGAATTTGTGCTGATTTTTCTGCTAGGGTTAGGAAATTCGGGGGTGTGCAATGAGTTCATTTGGAAAGCGGGTTTTAACAACAGTAGTTGCTGTCCCGACGATTTTTTGCATCATTTTCTTTCTTCCCCAGAAGTCTTACCTTGCCTTGACTCTGCTGGTTATGGGAGCAGCAGTCATCAGTGCACGAGAATTGAAACAACTCTATACGAAAGCGGAAAATGCCGATCTTCATATCCATACCTGGATGGTAGCACTCCTACCGCTTGCAAAATGGTTGGAAATCGCCTATTTCCAGCAGTTTCCCCTTCTTGACCTTACGATCGTAGTGCTTGCAATCTTTGTGTATGCAACGGAATTATTTACCGGTCCCAATGATTCATTTTCAAAAACACTTTCCCGTATCGGCGGTTCAAGTCTCTTGATCATCTATCCTGGTCTTTTGATGACGTTCCTCATCCGCATAGCAGCATTTCCGCATGCGTCAGCTTATCTTATCCTGTTTTTTCTGTTGGTCTTTGGCAACGATGTATTTGCTTTTATCTTTGGTATGAGCTTTGGAAAAAACAATAAGGGGATTTTCAAGGTCAGTCCCAATAAAAGCATCGCAGGGTTTCTCGGCGGATTGGCCATGACAATAGTACTTTCCGTTATCTACTGCTATTTTATACCAGGGGTACGAGAAGAAATTTCCCTTTTGGAGGCAATCCTTCTTGGATTGGCTACCAATACCAGTGCCAATATCGGAGACCTTATAGAAAGTGCATTCAAGCGCGCTGCAAAGGTAAAAGACAGTGGCACCATCATCCCCGGACGCGGTGGTCTTCTCGACTCCATCGATTCAATCCTTGCAAGCGCACCGGTTTTCTGGGTGCTGCTCAGATTCTTCTGATATGAAACGGGCAATTCTCCTCGGATGTACCGGAAGTATAGGCACTACGGCCATTACTGCAATCCGCGATAAAAACCTTGACATTCAGGTGGTCGCGCTATCTGCACATACAAATGCCCCTAAGCTTTTTTCTCTGGCTGAAAGCCTATCTGTTGAAGCCGTTTGCCTGACAGGAGGGAATTGTCCTCCCTCTTCGCATTTTAAAACCTATAGTCACACAGAAGGCCTGAAGCAAATGCTTCGTACTTTTGAAGCAGATATAATTCTCAATGCCATCGCCGGTTTTGATGGGTTGGAGGCAACTATTGCCTGCATAGAATGCGGGAGAGACGTCGCTTTGGCCAATAAGGAAAGTGTCGTTTGCGGAGGGTCTTTCCTTTTTGACCTGGCAAAACAACATGGCGTGAACATCATTCCTGTCGATAGCGAACATAGTGCCTTATATGAATTGATGAAACATCGATCAAAGGATGACATAGAGAGCCTCATCATTACAGCGAGCGGAGGACCCTTCAGAGACTTGCCCTATGATGAATTCGATACCATAACCGTCGAACAGGCACTCAGACACCCTACTTGGAATATGGGCAGGAAGATTACCATCGACAGTGCAACCTTGGCTAACAAAGCCCTCGAAGTTATCGAGGCTTCCTATCTCTTTGGATTCCCTTCCGAAAAAATCGAAGTAGTCATCCACCCACAGAGTATTGTCCATTCTATGGTCAGACTCAAGGATGGGGCTGTCTATGCACAGCTCGGGACCCCTGATATGACCTTGCCAATCGTAAATGCACTCATAGATGGGTCAGAAAGGTTGGTAAAACCACTCTCCTTTTCCCATCTGCAACTTACCTTCGATGAGCCAGATTTCAAGAGATTTCCCCTTCTGTCCGAAGCTTTCTCCATCTTGAAACGAAGGGGTTCGACACCGATTGCTTTCAATGCAGCAGATGAAGTTGCCGTGCATGCTTTTCTAAACAAGCAATGCAGTTATGCAAAAATGGTTTCCTGCGTATTGAAAACAATGGATAACGACTGGGACCTGCATGTTTCCAATTTTGCAGAGACAGTCGAAATTGATAGAAAAGCGAGGGCCCTCGCAAGAAGTTTCCTATGACTGCCATCGTGAGCCTTGCCGGTAAATACCTGATTGGTTTGATCGGTATCGGCTTTGTTGTAATCATCCATGAACTAGGCCATCTAACCGTAGCACGGCTGAGCGGAATTTCTGTGGAAATTTTCTCTTTTGGTCTCGGTCCCCGCATATGGGGGATACAGTTCCATGCAACGGAGTTCAGGATAAGCCTGCTTCCTTTTGGCGGATATTGCCGTATGAAGGGGGCAGACGACCTTACCCGAGCCCTCGACCGGAATACAAAAACCTTCGAGCACACGGAAATCGGCTCCTTGTTTTCCGTACATCCCATCAAACGGTTTATCACCTATGCCGCAGGTCCCCTTACCAATATCCTTTTTGCCATCCTGCTGTACGCTATGCTTGCATCGGTCCCCTATTCGGTGCTCTCCACAAAAGCTGTCATAGCCACGGTAAACGACTATCCTGCCCTGTTTGGAGCAGTCTCAAGCCCAGGCTATGATGCGGGATTGCGCACAGGTGACCAAATACTCGAATATGACGGGCAACTGATAAGAGACTGGGAAGAATTGGAACTGCTGCTAGCCAATGGAAAACCAGGGCAACATACTTTCCTTTTGGAACGTGACAAAGAACGGCTTTTGTTCACTATCACACCCGAGAAATCCGATACTGGTATCCGCTTCGGCCTATCACGCAGCCAATTGCCGATCGTTGGTAGCGTAAGGCCCAACACTCCCGAAAAGAAAGCTGGACTGATGGCCGGGGACCTAATAGTCGCTTGCAATGGTCTGACTATCACAAATGACTTGGACCTAATGGTCGCGCTCTCATCAACCGGAGAAAAAACCTCATTGACGGTCCTTCGCAACGGGATCAAGCAGGAAATAAAATTCAAACCGAATACCGATGAGTCAGGAAACGGCGACTGGGCATTTTCACTCCATGCAGACACCAGACGAGTCGAAGGAAGCCCTTTCAGTCTCATGACAGGTATAAAAACCACCTATTGGATGACTTTCAATACGATTAAGGCACTTGCTATGATTCTTACTGGAAAGGCTGAAGATGTACGTCAAGAATTTACAGGGATGGTTAGGGCTGCACTGATGATCGGGGATATTACCTCACTGGGGCTCGAAAGCAACGTTTTCAGTGGGTTGCGTGCCCTACTCTATCTGCTCGGTATAGTCAGTATTTCCTTGGCTATTGGGAATATGATCCCCCTACCTGCTTTTGACGGGGGGCAGATGCTTATAGGGCTCTATGAAACGATCAGCAGAAAACGGGTACGTCCCCAACATTATTGGGTACTGCAATTAATCGGTTTCTTTGCAGTTATCCTGATTTTTGGCTTTATGACGTACGTGGACCTGCACCATCTCTACCTAATCAGGCATTAGGGTTGCTTCCGGCCACATATTTCCTGCTCAATTCCATTTCCTCGAACCGAACAATATTGCTGATAAACGCAAGGGAGAACACCCCTGTCTCACCGTTTCGGTTCTTAGCCATGATGACTTTTGTTTCCTGCACGTTATTCTTTTCCCGTTCCGCATCATCATCAGTCCGGTTCTTGCCTACATCACGATGCAAAAGTATAACTACGTCGGCATCCTGCTCGATAGATCCGCTGTCCCGGAGGTCTGCAAGTTTCGGTTCAACACCATCTGCTTGCCTGCCTACCTGGCTAAGGCAGATAACAGGAAGATCGAGCTCACGGGCAAGTTGTTTCAACGACCGTGAAATAATGGAAATCTGTTCATGACGGGGAATTCTGGCATCTGCCTCAGCATCAATAAGCCCGATATAGTCGATAAAAATAATCTGGATATCGTGCTCAAGCTTCATTCTCCTTGCCTGGGCACGCAACTCCATCAACTTCATATTCGGAGTATCCTGGATATAGAGTTCTGCATCATACAAAGCGCCAGAGGCATCGATAATAGAGTTCATCTCACTGTTTTTAAGCGTGGCCTTCCTTATATGGGAAAAGTCTACATGGCTTTGGCCGGTTATAAGGCGTTCCATCAAAGAGGAGGCACTCATTTCCAGTGAAAAGAATCCTACACGGTACTTCTTCTTAACGATCATATTCAAGGTAACGGAAAGGGCAAAAGCAGTCTTACCAATGGAGGGCCTTGCCCCAACAATGATAAACTCCTGTTTTTTAAAACCACCTGTGATAGAATCTAGGGGAGCATAGCAACTGTCAAAGCCGCTTTTCAACCCAGAGGTACTGCGTTCCTCGATTTCCGAGATTGTAGTGGTAATCAGGTCTTTGATACTGTAATAGTTATCGCTTCCTGCAGCTTCGTTATTGAGTTTGGAAAGGCTTTGTTCACCCTCATCAATGACTTTCTGGATATCCTGGGACTCATCGAATGCCGCATCCTTTATCTTTGATGAAAAAGTAAGCAGTTTTCTTCTCTGGGCAAGTGCCTTGAGAATCTTTGCATAATAGGCTGCATTCGTTGTAGTGGGGACATCACTTGTGAGGGTTGAAATATAGGAAAGACCACCACACTTGTCGACCAAGTCTTTCTTTTTGAGAAAGGAGCTTAAGGTGATTAGGTCGAGGGTTTCGGTACTATCCTGGCGAAATTGGATGATGGCATCGAATAGTTCTTGGTGTCCGACTTTATAAAAATCATCCTTGCTCAAAAAATCGGTTACTTCTACAAGAACCTTGTCATTGAGCAGGATTGCACCGAGAACAGCGCGCTCCGCCTCCTCATTATGGGGCGGAACACGACCGAGCATACTATTCGACGCCATTATTACTACTCTGTCTTTGCTTCAGCTTTTGCAGCAGCTTCAGCTTTTGCAGCTTCAGCTTTGGCAACAGCCTCTGCCTTGGCAGCAGCTTTTGCAGCTTCAGCAGCAGCTTTAGCGGCTTCAGCCTGACGAGCCTTGACCATGGAATCACTTTCAACAACAAGCTTTACTTCAGAACTCTCGTCTTCATAGAGACGGATTCTGACCGTGTAGGTTCCAACCATCTTGATAGTATGGGTTGCAACTTCAATTCGCTTGCGTTCGATTTCGATGCCTTTCTGGGCAAGTGCATCCTGAATCATGGAGGAAGTTACTGAACCAAACAATTTCCCGCTTTCACCGGCTGATACAACCAAGGTGATTACAGTGGCGTCGAGCTTTTCCTTCAAGGAAGCAGCAAGTGCACGCTTCTCGATCTTGCGCTTTTCAATGGCAGCCGTACGTGAAGCAAACAATGACATGTTTGCCTTGGAATACAATACAGCGGTACCGGTTGGCAACAAGTAGTTACGGGCATACCCGTCCTTTACAATTACAACGTCTCCCTCTTCTCCGAGGTTGGCGACATCCTGATTGAGAATGATTTTCATATGGAAAACTCCTTACTCGTTCTTTCTATACACAATCCAAGTCTCCGTGACTCCCAAAAGGGGTAACACGAAAACAACCAATATGTTCAGACCCGGAAGCAAAATCGCTATCAGAAACAAGAGCGAGAGCAACCTACCAAGGTTGACTGTCGGACTTTTACGGCGCATAAAATGCACCACAATTGCAATTCCCTGAATAGCATAGAGTACAGAACTTCCCAAAGCAATGTTCAAAGACAAAGCCCTAGGCAAATAGCCGGTCTTAAGCAAAACTGTCAGGAGGACCACTGTCCAGGAACCAAGAAACACCCATAGGGTAAGCTCTGGAACCCGCCACAGGGAAATACGCTTCCCAAAGGTACCTTCCCGTTTCAACATAATGCCCAAGGAAGCAAATGAAGCAAATCCACTCAGTCCCATACAAAAGGGAACAAGCACAGCCCCACTCAACTTCACAACCATCCGGTACAACCATTCGGTATCCTTTGAGGAGATAACCGCAGGGCTGAGCGAACTCTCTATGCCACTATTTTCCAATTGGCCAAAAAGTACCTGAAATGTCTTCAACATAGTTGCATCGACATCCAGGATGGTTTCTGAACCCATCGAAAACCAAATCACAAGAATCAAAGAAGCAACCACCCCAAACGAAGTAGAAGCCAGATAGCGAACCAATAACCGTTCCCTCTCCAAAAGAATCCAAATGGAACAGGAAACCAACAAAACAACCGGGATGAACAACCCAATGAGGAGAAGTGTCCTTCCGACTGGATTGCCAAGCGCTTCACGCGACTTGAACAATTCGGAAGCCAACAGTAGAAAAGCGACTGCACCGACAGGTACCAGGGCTTTTTCTCCTTTGGAAAACTTTGGAGCAAGAACCAAAAGGGGAACTGTAAATATAAAATTGCTGAATACCATCTGGGAAAGAAAGAAACTTATCCCTACAATAATAGCAGAATTTCTTAAAAATACCGTTTCACTCTGATTCATAACGCTCCCGAAAGGTTATTTCTTCTCGAAGGGCAGATATGCCAAAACACGAGCCCTCTTGATTTCTGCAGTCACAGCTCTCTGGTGTTTTGCACAGCAGCCAGTGATACGTGCAGGAAGGATCTTGCCGCGTTCTGTTATATAACGGCGAAGCAATTCGGGGTTTTTATAATCGGGGGTAGCGTTCTGCGTACAGAATTTGCAAACTTTTTTTCTGAAGCTAGGCTTACGTCCGCCCATTCTTCTTTCGCGTCCACCTTTGTTGTCATCATTGTTCATGGAATCATTATCGTCATCACGCATGAATTTTTCTCCTTACATCATCTTCTGCATAAAGCAGGTTTTAGAACGGGATCTGGTCATCATCAAATTGTTCCGGTCCACCCATGTCCATTGAAGGGGGGGCGTTTACCGGCGCACTTGAAGTCTGCCTTGGTGCATACGATCCCTGGTTTCTTGTTCCCGCGTCATTTCGACGGCTTTCGGAACGTTCACCATTCGGGCTGGAAAGGAGCTGTAACGAATTGACAGCAATCTCTACACGGGTGCGGGCCTGTCCATCCTGTTCCCAACGGCTCTGCCTCAATTCGCCCAAGATCGATACCTGCCTGCCTTTCTCCAGATACTGGTTGAGGGACTCGGCACTTTTACCGAACATTGTGCAATCGAAGAAGTTGGCCTCATCTTCCCACTTGTTGTCTCCCGTCCTCTTCCTACGGTTAACAGCGATGGAAAAACGACAGATAGCCATACCGCCGCTCGAGTAGCGAAGTTCGCTTTCCCGAGTCAAACGGCCCACCAGCGCGACCACATTCAAGTCATTTGCCATTCTTGTGCTCCAATACTCTTATTATTTTCTAGGGTTATTTTTCCGTGTTGACAAACAGGAACTTCAAAATCTGTCCAGAAAGCAAAAAGGTCTTCTCAAATCCAAGGATTGAGGTAGGATCTGCTTTCATTTCAAAATAGAAATAATGTCCTTTTTCCTGTTTCTTGATGTCATAGGCGAGGTATTTGACGCCCATATCGTCCTGCTTGGTGATTTCTACACCGGCAGCGGTGAATGCGCTGGTTACAATTTCGAGACCAGCTTGTGTTTTCTCTTCGTTTGCATCGAAGATGATGGTGAACTCATAATTTCTCATGGTTCCTCCTTACGGACTAGATGATCCGCCAAAAAAGCGGATAAAGAGGTTCCCATTACATTACCACAACTAAGGGAAGACAGTCAACAAAGGCCATGCCCATATCCTAAAATGCATTACTTTCTTGCAAGCAAAAGAGAAAAGAAAATGAGCAACTCAAAATAATCAGTCAAAAACACAATTACAGGGATGCTGCCAGCAGTTTTCCTTTTTCGCAGGAATGCCAAAGATATAGAAAACCGCCGGAGCGACCGGCGGTTTCTGCATTTGTGAACTGCATGTAGCAGTAAGATAAAATTGCAACAAAGAAGACTATTTCTTCTTATGCCTATTCATCCTGAGTTTTTTCTTTCTCTTATGAGTAGCAATTTTATGCTTTTTTCTTTTTCTTCCACAAGGCACTATAGAGCTCCTTATCAACCGGCTAAGTTATCAGCGCGTGCTGATTCCGATTGATTTTTGTAATTACCGTATCATTATGCAAAGTTGCACTGCAAGCGTCAAGTAGCTGATGAAAGAAATACGTGCGCCTTCAGGCCTGCAATAAAGGAAATAGTCGAAAATCGTAGTTTTTTTTCTGATGATTTATGTAACTCCGTATTGCCCCGATTGTCTAATCTTCACTACTATATTTCCTATATCACGGAGGGAAGGATGAAGGTTTTAATCTTCGGGCTTGGAATGCATGGGGGTGGTTTTTCAGCCGCTTCCTATTTCCTGGACCATGGAGACGAGGTCAGGGTAACAGATCTCAAAGGTGATTCTCAGCTTGGATCGGAAGTACAGACCCTTACCGAAAGAGGTGCCGTATGCATTACCGGAAACCACAGGGCCCAGGATTTTAGCTGGGCTGACATCGTCATCAAAAATCCTGCGATTCCTCCTGACAATCCCCTTCTGGCATCAGCCAGGATGGTGGTCAATGATTTTGCCTGGCTTTTCTCCTCTCCTTGGTGCGAACAGACAAAGATCATTGCAATCACGGGTACAAAAGGTAAAACCACAACCTCCGCGGCTGTTGCCCATGTCCTGGAAAAAATGGGATTCGAGGCTATGCAGTGTGGGAATATGGGAATCAGCGCTTTTTCTGTTCTGAAAGATTGGGAAACCAGGGTTGCCCAAGGGAAAAAGATGCCTGACTACCTTGTCTGTGAGTTCTCTTCCTGGTTAATCAGGGACACGTTCACGGCAATGCACGGGTTGCTCCCCCCTATGGAAATCTGTGCCCTTACCAATTTTTACCCAGACCACCTGAATGCCTACAAGTCAACAGACCAATACCTGGCAGAGAAACTGGAACTCTTCGGTCCACATACCAAAAAAGCCGTAGTACCCGATGCCCTGATAAAGGAAATACAAAAACTTACCGGTTTGGACCGTAAACATGTCAGTGGCATCGATAGATCCTGTGCAAAGGTGCTGGAAGAAATGCCCCACCTAAAGAGCGCCTATGCAATCCTTCTTGCTTTGGGATTCAAATGGAAGACAATCCTCAAAGCACTGCAGAGTTTCAGCGGGGTTCCCCATCGAATTGAGCAGGTTGGCAGGATCGGCAACATTATGCTGGTAAATGACAGCGCGGCGACCATACCCGAAGCGGTTCATTTTACGTGTGCAAAATTCCGTCTGATGCCAATACACCTCATCTGTGGGGGAACGGACAAGAACCTTGTGGCAGAATCGATGCTTGAGGAATTGCAAAATGCATCCAGTCTTTCCCTGCTTGATGGTTCCTTTACGAGAAACAAACTCATTCCCCTTATGAAGAGTAAAAACATACCGTATACAGGTCCTTATTCCAGTATGGAGAAGGCCCTGGGAAATGCCTGTAGCAAAGCGTTTGAAAAAGCAAAAAACCTACCGGAGCTTCCCCAGGTTGTCCTACTCTCCCCGGGGGCTGCCTCGTTTGAGTTGTTCGTCAATGAATATGACCGGGGGGACCAATTCAGGAACTTGGCAAATACCCTTCTTGATTCCAAGCCTGACGATTGAGCCTATAGCGGATATTTTCTGTAATCGAATAGATTTTCCAGACTACCAACCTAATGACATAATCGGTAGTGGGAGTCCTGTAGTAGGGTTGCCCACCAAAAGAAAGCTTGAATAATTCAAGCCCTTTCAAATGAAGCCCCCGTCCCATCGGCCCGGGAATCCCAAAGAAATCGTAATATTTACATCCATTCTCACAGGCAAGCGAAATAGCAAAATCCTGCAAAACGTGGGAACAGGTAATGTTATCCAGTCTGAGCGAGGCACCGAAAAGATAGACAGCCTCAGAAAAACCCATAAGGATTATGCATCCACCGATTATAATCCCTTCCCGCCAGGCAAGGATGAGCTTGCATTTCACATCACCGGCTACCTTGCCATCAAGGGCTAGCAGTGCTTTGAGATACTTGCTTGATCGGGCCGAAAACCCATCCCGTCGGGCTGTCTCGAGATATACGTTATACCAACGCTTGAAATCGTTGGTGTCGCCATTCCAAAGAGACACATCAACGACTTGGGAACTCTTTCTAAGCGCACGTTTGGCACGGTCCCTATATCCATAGGTTACCGCTTCATAGCCCCACTGCAAATCTAAGCGCACTGTACCATCCGGCTGAACGCTTTCCTTTGCGGTCCTAAATCTTTTTCCTTCAAGCTTCATCACATTGGGATCATTTACTTCATCCCAGGGAAGATCATACCTGATCGCAAACACGCTTTTGGGAAGCTGTCGCCTCAACTCCCTGGACAATTCTTTGATAAATTCGGAAATTCCAAGGGTGGGACAATTGAATACATCCGGGCCAAAGGGGATATACGCCAGGGAACAAAGAGGGAATAATTTCTTTACAAGGACTAGGACCTGGGAATGCCATCCTTCCACCTCTAGGGAAAAAGCATGGGCATTCCAACCCGAGGCATGCTTGATCGCACCCCAGAAACTACTTTGGAAAGGTGACCCCTGGCAAGGGAATTTTTTATAGTCTATTTTTGTAAGTACAACCACCTTTTTCCATCCTGATAAACAATATGCTATGACAAAGGGAGCCTGTTCGGCTCCCTTTTCCGATCCGCTACAAATTGGGAGATATTAACCGACAGGTCCGTTCAGGTATTTTTTGGAGGTAAGGAATACACCTTCAGATTGCAAGGCCTTTCCATCTACCTTTACTATTCCATTTTCTGCATATATTGGCATAGCAAAGAAATGATCTGCCTTCACATAGGTCATTACTCCCTCAGGCTGTGTAAATCCTTCTGGCTCCAAGACTGTCCCTGTCTCAAATTGAGGTGCAAACAGAACCTCACAGGTACTGTGCTCCTCGGCATCAGGGTCACTGGCAGCCAAAAGCATCCCATAGCTCTTCACTCCCCTGAAATTTGCTGGTTTGAGGTTGCTCACCAAGACGATATTCTGTCCCAGCAGCTCCTCTGCGGTATAATAGGGAACGATTGAACTGACAATCGTCCGGCTTTCCTCTTCCTTGCAATCAAGGGTAAGGATATAGAGTTTATCCCCTGCCGGGTGTTTTTCGACCTGGGTTATGGTAGCAACCTTAAGGAGTACCTTCCGGTTGAATTGTTCTGCGATTGTTTCCTCTGTAACTGTTTTGTTCTGATCCATTATATTCTCCGGTCCTTTCTTTACTTCTTTCGGGGAAGCTTTTTTCTGTTCTTTCTCTGCACGCTCTTCCTGCGACCCGGCAAAACGCTCCCGTAGATCGACAATCAGGTCGTCATCCAGTTTTGCAAAAAGCAACTCGGTCTCCCCTATCCCGGATATTCCAGAATAGTCTCCCAGAGATGACCAACGGGCATCGGTGCTGTTCAAGAACGAGAGCAATTTCTCACTGGTTGTAGGCATGAACGGTTCAATCATGATTCCAAGGTCCCTGATAAGGTAAACCAAGGTCCTGAGCAAGGAAGCCGCTTTTTTTGGATTCTCGTTACGCATCTTCCAAGGTTCGCCATCCTGGAACGCTTTGTTTCCGATGGAAGAGAGCGCAAGTATTCTCCTCAGGCTTTCCCGTTCCTCCGCACGCTCCATCAAAGAATCGATTTCCTTTTCTTTTTCCATGATTGCCGCGTACAGATCCATGTCAAGGTCGCCCTCGGGGATTTTCCCATCATAGAAACGACGCACGAAGGTAAGGGTCCGGTTCACAAGATTTGACAGATTCCCTATCAACTCACCGTTAACCTTCTCCTGGAAATCAGCCCAAGTAAACGTAACATCACTCTTTTCGGGCCTATTGTAATACATATAAAAACGCCATACATCCGCGGGAATCCCGGTCTGTTGCACATCATTGCCAAAAATCCCGACACCCAGGCTCTTACTGAATTTACCACCCTCGTAATTCAAATACTCGGTGCTGCTCATATGATGAAGCATCGTCCAGTTTTCACCCGAGGCGAGCTGGCAGGAAGGGAAAATAACCGTATGGAACGGGATGTTGTCTTTTCCGATAAACTGGAACAATTCCGTATTATCCGGGTCATGCCACCATTTCTCCCAGTCTTCGGTTGCATTGGCACTGATGGAAACATATCCGATAGGGGCATCGAACCAGACATAGAAGACTTTGCCTTCATACCCTTCTTTCGGTACAGGAATCCCCCATTTCAAGTCACGGGTGATACACCGTTCCTTCAAACCGTCACGAATCCAGGATTTTGTCACTTGAATCGCATTGTTTGCCCAAAAACCATCCACACTGGCTTTTTGCATCCAGGACTCAAGCAGGGGAAGAGCCTTGGGAAGGTCTATATAAAGATGTTTCGTCTTTTTGGGGATAGGTTTCGTACCACAGACACCGCACTTTGGCTCGATCAATTCAGTCGGGTCAAGCAGAGTCTGGCAGGAGTCACACTGGTCTCCCCTCGCACCGGTAGAACCGCAATGGGGACAGGTGCCCTCAACGAAACGGTCGGCAAGGAATCGCTCGCACTGGGGACAATACAGCTGTTCAAGTTCGTGCTCGCTGATATATCCTGCGGCATCGACCTCCTTGAAAATTTTCTGTACTATCTGCGTCTGTTCAGGGGTACTCGTTCTGCCGAAATAATCGAATGAAATAGAAAACCACGTATATATATCGCGATGGATTGCATGGTAGCGGTCGCAAAGTTCACGAGGGGAAACCCCTTCTTTCAATGCTCTCGTCTCAGTAGCTGTTCCATATTCGTCGGTACCGCAGACATACAGGGTCTCATACCCCTTGGAGCGGCAGAACCTGGCGAAAACGTCAGCAGAAAGCACCTGGGTCAAATTGCCTAGATGTGGAATATTGTTTACATAGGGTAATGCAGAGGTAACCAGTCTTTTTTTCATAGAGGTTATAATAGACCGCCTCCTTGTTAATTTCAATGGGAAACCGGGATTTGTGGGTGACTTTTCTTTTATTGACAAGCTTGACGATACGACAGGGAGAAAGTACATTGAAGATGTGCCTTCCTGGCACATTAAGGAGAGACCATGGATACCATGCAGCAGCCACCAAGGCCTGCGCGTAAGACGAACAGCATCAGCCCCAAACTGGTTGTCTGGATTATCGTCGCTATCGTGCTCGTCATGTTGGTTCTCAGCAGTTTCTTTGTGGTAGACCAGACCGAACAGTCCGTTGTATTGCGCTTAGGCAAATACAACCGTACCGTCGGGCCTGGACTTCAGACAAAAATCCCGTTGGGCATCGAATCAAGTTACAACGTTCCGACTCAAGTAGTGCAGACTATGACCTTCGGATATCGTGCAAATGCATCCAATACCCCATTATTCGGCAGTTCCGACTATCCGAATGAATCTTTGATGCTTACAGGTGATCTGAACATCATCGATGTAGAATGGATTGTACAGTACAAAATCGAAGACCCTGTAAAATGGATGTTTAATGTTGAATCGAGGGAAACCACAATCCGGGATATCAGCCAGAGTGTCATGAACCAGCTAGTCGGAGACCTTCCGATTCTTTCTGTCATGACAAGCGAGAGAACAAGTATCGAAGTAATCGCCCAGGAAAAAACCCAGACGATTTTCGACAACTACAATCTGGGCGTACGGGTAGTAACTGTAAAACTGCAGAACATCGTTCCCCCGGTCGGAGAAGTCCAGGATGCCTTTGAGGATGTAAACAAGGCAATACAGGACATGAACCGGCTTATCAACGAAGGGAAGCAGAATTACAACAAAGTAATTCCTTCGGCTACCGGTGAAGCCAACAAGCTTATCCAGATTGCCCAAGGATATGCTGCCGAACGTGTCAACCAAGCCTCCGGTGACGTAGCCCGTTTCAACAGTGTCCGCGAAGTCTATGAACAGAGCAAGGACATTACCCGAACACGACTCTACATCGAGGCTATGGAAGCAATCGTCAATCCAACGGAAGGCGGATCTGTCACCTTGGTTGATAAGAACTTGAAAAACTACCTGCCTTTGCAGATGCTGGGGGGTAATACGAAATGAGAAATGCAACCAATACAAAAAAACTAGTGACTACACTGGTAGTTATAGCGGTCATCCTGATTATATTCCTTCTGCTCGGACCCTTTTACATCCTGTATGAAGGCCAGCAGGCGGTTATCACCAGATTCGGTAAAATTGTTAACACGGAATCTGATGCAGGGCTTAAACTGAAAATGCCTTTGGTTGACAATGTAGTGATTTACCCAAAGAAAATTATTTCTTGGGACGGGGACGCCCAGCGTATACCGACCAAGGAAAACCAGTTTATCTGGGTTGACACCACTGCCCGTTGGGTAATCGAAGATGCTGCAAAGTTCTATGAAACCGTCAATACGGTTAATAATGGTCTTTCCAGGCTCAACGATGTCCTCGACTCCTCGATCAGGACCATCATCAGTGAGAACTACCTGAATGAAGCAGTAAGGAACACCAACCAGATCAATGACATCAAGGTTATTGAGCAGGTCCAGAATGTAGAGAGCAACGAAGATGCCGAGACATTGAGAAACCTGACCAAGACCCAGGCAAAGCAGGAAACGATCAGTATCGGTCGTGACGGGCTGAGCCAGATGATGTTCAATCAGGCAAAGAAGTTCACCGATGCCTACGGTATCAAGATGATCGACATTGTCGTAAGGCAGATCCGCTACAGCGATGACCTTACCGAGAGTGTCTACCAGAGGATGATCAAAGAACGTAACCAGATTGCAGAAGCCTACAGGTCCTATGGACGTGGCCAGGCTGCCCAGTGGCAAGGCAAGACGGAAAACGAAGAGAAGGTAATCCTCTCCGAGGCATATGCTAAGAGTGAGACGATCAAGGGTATCGCCGATGCCAAGGCAGCTACGATTTATTCTGAAGCCTATCAGGCAGACCCTGAGTTCTTCGAATTCTGGCGTACCTTGGAGTCGTACAAGAAAACGGTTCCATCCTTGAACAAGGTGTTGAGCACTGACATGCAGTATTTCAACATGCTTTATGGGATTAATAAGCAGAAATAGTTCATAACAGACTTGTTTTTCCGGGAAGGGATTATTCGTAATCCCTTCCTTTTTTTTATGTTGCAAGCTACACTCTGCCCATGGAAAAAGACACCCTTATCGCCTTCGACTTCGATGGTACGCTCTACCCTATCGATCCCTATGACAGTGAACAGTTGCTTATGCTTGCCTGTTCCGCCAAAAAGGGAACCTTGAACCGTAAACGGACAAAATTGGCTGTCAGGCAGGATCAAAAAGGAAATATGGACTGGGCCGCCTTTACTGCTTCCTATCGTCTCCATACTAAATCATGTAATGAAGACCTGATACAATCTGTCACAAAGGCTTTACTGGGAAAAGTACACCCAGCCGATTTTGAGGCGCTCAGGCAACTCTCGTCCCGATCAGACTTCGCCATTATCAGTTGCGGGACTGAAAACCTTGTAGAGGCATTTTTACAGGCACTGGGAATTTCCGATCTTTTTATCGGAATATGGGGGAAAAGGCTTCATTTCTCCGAGGACAGAAAAACCTCCATGGAAATCCATGTAAAGGGTCCCCAGGACAAAGCAAGGGTTCTTGATGCTTTGGGTAAGGATTATGCACGGACGATTGCAATCGGGGACGGTCCCACTGACATCCCCATGTTGCAATCTGCCGACCTCGGACTCATTGTTGACTGGAAGGGAAAAGGCAACAGCTACCCGTTTGAAACCTTCTCCTCCCTGGATGACGCCTGCAGGAAGGCAAATTTGTTTATCAACGGGGCTTAAGCGCCTCAGAGGCCTTCTTGATACTGAATTTTAGAGAAAGGGAAGCAAAGATACCGATGGCAAACAGGGCAAGGACAATGCCAAGGCCTTCTTTGAATCCCAAATAAAGCGGGGCTACCAGAAAAAGCGCTTCCAGGACAATAACCACCAGCGAAAAAACCATTGCGAACAACCCGTTCAGGTTGCTCTTCACGGCCTGGCGGGCAATCGTCCAGTCCAGCAGGGGATGCCCATAATCGAGGCCAAGCCCGAACGCTGCACAACAGAGGATGATTCCCAGCGAAAGAGGTGTCATCCACAGCAGGTTGAACATCGGCAAATCAAAATAGGCAAGCGAAACGATAAGGTATAAGATATTGGTACAAAAAACCAAGACCAAATGCAACAGGAGCTTTGATCGCACAATCTGACTCGCCTCTATAGGGTATGTCCGATCCATCTCAAACATTGCCCCTTGTCTGCTGACGCTTGTCGAAGACAGCATGCTTATATTGGAAAACAAGGAAATAATAAGAAAGAGAATATAGCGAAAATAAGGGGAAGATGAAAGTTGTACTGAAAGACTCTCCATTTCAGAGAGCACCCCGGATAAAGCATAGACCCCAAGCAGGATAACGGGAATAAACAACTCCCCGGCCAATTCAAAGGTGAAAGCGGAGGAGGAAAAAATACATTCCAGTTCCCTTCTCATCAGGGAAGCGGTAAGGCCTGTACTTTTTACGGGTTTCTGGGAAATTCTTTGCCGGTGCCGTATCTGGTTTCCCTGGGCAAAGGAAAAACACCGGTTGAACCCCTTTGCCACAAATATGACCAAGAGGCCGCCAATTGCAAGGCTTCCCAGAAGTATGGGGGCAATATATACAGGTTGGAATACCACCCTGCCCTGCCAGGCAAACAAAGGAAGTGCCTGGTAGATGCGTCTGAGGATCTCGGCTGAATTGGCAAGCATAGACTGGTAATCGATTGCAAAGGTGTCACCAGGAGAAAGATTGCGCGAAAAGCTCCCGGTCATTGCAAGCATCAAAGCTACAACCAGGGTGAGGGAAACAATCTGCTCGAAAAGCATATGCCGCTTTCCCCGGGTTATCCTGAGGGTGATACTGGAGATGAATATGCCCAGCGAAAGGGGAAGCAAGGGACCGGTTATCAGTAACAGGATCCCTCCCCCGACCAAGGCAGGAGTCACCCCTTTGACCAAAGAGGAAGCAACCAAGGCAGGGAAAATTACGAATGCATACGTTGCCACATTACCCAGGTAGGCAATAGCCAGCCTGCTGGCAACCATCTCCTTCTCCGTCACCGGAAAGGAAATAACCATAGGCTCATCCTTACCCCGGTATAAAATAGAGGTTACACTGGAAAAACTGAATACCATCAGAAACATAAAACCGGTAAAGCAGGCTACAAACATGCCGAGATCAGGGATATCGATCATCATCCCCATTACCTGATAGCTATAGAAATTAACGGCGAACATGCCTTCGAAAACCAAAAAACTGAACCCTAGCAGCAACATCAGGAAAATCTGGAGGATTTTTCCCCCAAGGTTGTCCCGCTTGTTCACAATCCTGGAGATATAGGTTGCTACCGGTTTCGTTCCCTGGAAAAACGCTTGGACCAGTGTCCAGACAATTGACCATCTCATAGGGAGGACGCTCCTTCGGTAAGTTCAAGGAACAGATGTTCCAAGGTTTTGTCCTGGTCACCCCGTTTTCCCTGCAGCTCCTTCACTGTTCCAAAAAAGAGCAGGGACCCCTGGGCTATGATTCCGATATTGTCGCACAGTTCCTGGGCAACCTCCATGACATGCGTGGAGAAGAAAACCATATTCCCCTCCCTGCAGTAGTCTCTCATGGTTTCCTTGAGCAGGAAGGAGGCTTTCGGGTCAAGCCCGACCATTGGCTCATCGAGAATCAGGATTTTTGGTCGATGGATCAAGGCAGCGATTACCCCAAGCTTTTGTTTCATACCATGCGAATAGGAAGATATTTCATCATCCAGGGCCTTCACCAGGCTGAACCGTGTTGCAAGGTCTGTAAGCCTTTCATCGCGTTCGCTATCCGAAACCCCATAGATATCACAAATAAATTGGATATGCCTTCGTCCCGTCATCTTTTCATAGAACCGGGGTTCATCGGGTACATACCCGATCATCCTCTTTGCCGCCAGACTCTCAGAGACAATATCCAGTTTGTCGAAAGTGATGGACCCTTGGTCGGGGGCAAGGATTCCTACCAGCATCTTGATCGTGGTGCTCTTTCCGGCCCCGTTTGGACCGAGAAAGCCGAAGATCTTCCCATCAGGTATAGTAAGCGTCAAATCCTGAACCGCAGGCTTGGTTCCCTTTGTGTAGGTTTTTGTAACATTCGTTATTTCTATCATGCGTTTCTCCGCTAGCAGTATACGGCAAAGAATCATAATCAGCAAGAACTATTTCGAATTCTATCTAACTAGAAATTATTTATCTTTTATGCATAAAAATTACTTAATAACAAACAATTTGCTAATATCAGCCTTTTTTAAGAATATTTATGCATAAATACTTGAATATTATTTATAGTTTATTTACACTCCATCCATACAACAAAAGCAAATACCCTGGAGGATTGAAGATATGGAAAAAGAGAAAGTTATTCTTGCATACAGTGGTGGCCTGGATACTTCGGTAATCCTTAAATGGCTTAGCAACAAAGGTTTTGATGTCATCGCCTATGTTGCAAACGTAGGCCAGAATGAAGACTTTGCGGCTATCGAGAAAAAGGCTTTTGCCACCGGTGCCTCCAAAGTGTATATCGAAGACCTTCGCAAAGAACTTGTCACTGATTATGTATTCCCTGCCATGAAGGCCAATACCATATATGAAGGGACCTACATGCTTGGCACTTCCCTTGCCCGCCCTATCATCGCCAAGAGGCAGATTGAGATAGCGAAAAAGGAAGGCACGGTCTATGTAGCACACGGGGCAACCGGCAAGGGCAATGACCAGGTCAGGTTTGAGTTCGGTTACTATATGAACATGCCTGAGGTCAAAATCATTTCCCCCTGGAAGGATCCTGAGTGGCTCAGCCAGTTCGAAGGCCGCTCTGACATGATTGCCTATGCTGAGAAATATGGCATTCCCATAAAAGCCTCAACCAAGAAACCCTATAGCGAAGATGAGAATCTGATCCATATCAGCCATGAGGCCGGTATCCTGGAAAACCCTGCCAACAGGTGCCCTGAGGATGTCTACAGCCTCACAGTCAGCCCCAAGAACGCTCCTGACGAAGAGACTTTGCTCACCTTTACCTTTAAAGATGGCATTCCCCTCTCGGTCAAGAACGAGAATGACGGGACTGAAGTCACCGATCCGCTGGAAATGATCCTCTACCTCAACAAAGTAGGGCATGACAATGCTATCGGACGGGTCGATATGGTTGAGAACCGGTTCATCGGCATCAAGAGCCGCGGTGTATACGAGACCCCGGGTTGCGAGATCCTCTGGAAAGCCCACCATAACCTGGAAGGCATCACCATGGACAAGGAGGTAATGCATCTTCGTGATGGCCTTACCCCCAAGTATGCAGAGCTGATCTATAACGGGTATTGGTTTGCCCCTGAGTTCAACATGCTCACCGCTGCCTTTGAGCAGAGCCAGAAACAGGTAACAGGAACCTCCAAAGTAGTATTGTACAAAGGCAACGTAACCTTTGCAGGGGTAACCAGCCCTTGTTCCCTCTACAATGAGGAACTCGGCTCCATGGATAAGGCCGGGGGCTATCAGCCAGTCGACTGTAAAGGATTCATCAATATCAATGCTATTCGCCTGATGGCTAGTTCCAGCCGGAACTAACCCCCTAGGGAATTGTCTGGGAACTGCCTTGGAAACGAGGCAGTTTTTCTTTGTCAATTCACAAAGGACCCATCTTATGGTAGTCTTAAAAATTGGGGGAAAACCTATGAAAACGAAAGAATTATTGATGAAAGCCGTAGAAACGGCAATGCAAACCATGGAACAGAATATCGGAGGACCCTTCGGGGCAGCGTTGGTAGACGGTGAAGGAAAAGTATACCTTGCATCCAACAGCGTCCTAGGCGGGCATGACCCCACTGCCCATGCGGAGATCAATGTCATCCGCAAAGCCTGCCAGGACAAACAAACCCATGACCTGACAGGATGTGTCGTCTACACGACCTGTTACCCTTGCCCCATGTGCCTTTCTGCATGCATCTGGGCAAATATCAAGGAAGTCTATTATGGCTGTACCCCCAAGGATGCCGCAGCTATAGGATTCAGGGACGATTTTATCTATTCCTTCATCAATGGAGGTTGCACCGATGCCTCGGTACTGCCAATACATGCAGCAGAACGAGAGATATGCCTGCCCCTTTTCGAGGCATATGCTAAAATGGACAAAGAAATCTATTGAACAATCCCTGATTTCCGGCTGTGATGCCTTACCCGCATCCGCTGGATTTTTTTTCTGAGCCCAGAATACCAGACAGGGGGATTCCAGAAAAGGCGGCTTGCCATTGAGACACCAGAAGGAAAGAGCTTTTTCGAACCTCCTTTGAGGTTTTTTCTGAACTGCTTCCAGTCAAGCAATCCGCTTTCCGTCCACAGGGCCTCTGAACCAGCAACCAAACGGGGGAACATATGTTTGTCCCGTTGTTTCCGGGTATAGACTTTTTCAGTCCAGAGCAGGAATTCCGACCCTGGAACCGTATATTTTTTCCCGGCTAGATTTTGGATCGAATGCCCATATTGGTAGGCATCATGGACAGTTACCATGGAATGGGGCAGATCCAAATAGGTATGGAAATAATCCGACATGATACATATACGACCTGCAAGGACCCCCTGACGGCCAAAATCGAGCGGAGACCAGATCTGGCAGGCTATTGACGGATCATAGGATTCCTGCACGGAATCATTCCACACAATCACCCGTTTGCCTTTTTCCCGGGCAGATACCGCCATCTGGTTGGTAAACCAGGATAACAAGCCCTCTTCTTGCTGCAATTGCAGTTCTTTGATTCTTTTCTGGCACTTGGGACAGGTTTTCCACCGGGTAAGGGGAATTTCATCTCCCCCTAGGTGGATATACGGCCCAGGAAACAAATCACATATTTCAGCGATTACCGTGCGGGCAAAGACAAGTGCCTCGTCATTACCCATACACAGCAATTCCGAAAAAATTCCGCCTCCCTTAGGTACTGAGAAAGGACCGCCCGTGCAGCTGAACTGGGGATACCCAACCAAGGCAGCCATGAAATGGCCAGGCATATCAATCTCCGGAACAATGGTAATATTCCTTTGGGAAGCATATGCCACTACCTGTTTAATCTGTTTTTTCGTATAGAAAGGAGCATCACTACTTGTCAGAAGCGGATAGGCACCTATAGCAATACGCCATCCCTGGTCATCGCTGAGGTGCCAATGGAACACGTTCAACTTCAAACGGGAAAGCAAATCCATCAGACGCAACAGCTCCGGGACCGGGCAAAAACTCCTGGTTGCATCGAGCATAAAGCCTCTCCAGAAAAAGGCAGGGTAATCATCGATCTCACAGCAGGGGAAAGAATGCGATGGACAATCTGCAAGTTGACGCAAGGTCTGGATTGCATAAAAGGCACCCCCAGGTGTCTTACAGGTAATCGAGCACCCACCTGGAAAAACCCTAAGGTGATAGGAATCAGTGGTTTGGGCATCATCTGAGACAATAAACTGGATTGCCGCGTTTTTTTTCCCAGTCCCTACCGAGCAAACGGTACCAAACGAAGAGCGAAGCAATGTAGCCAGTTGCGTGGCGGCAAAAAAATACTGCATTGACGGAATGAGAATATCCAGTTTGTCCGGTAACAAAAAAGTACCGTTGGTCAGAGAAACAGAGCCATTGGGTCGGGGAATGATCGAAAGAGTTTTTTTCATGGGGAGTAATACTTATTCCTTTGTAGATCCGGCAGCAAAGCCCTGTGCGATTTTGTCCCTGAAAATCAGGTAGAAGACCACCATGGGGACAGTGCCTATTGCGAGGGCAGAGAATTGGAGCCCGTAATCACGGGACATCCCCCCTGCAAAACTGTTTATTCCTACCGGTAACGACCGTATCGCAATATCACTGGTAAGCGTCTGCACCAGGATGAATTCATTCCAGTTACCCAAAAAGGTATAGATGAACATTGTCGATATAATTGGCGTCGAAACGGGAATGATTATCTTAAAGAAGACCTGGAGGAACGACGCACCTTCGATGATCGCCGACTCCTGCATTGCATCGGGAATACCCCTGATATAGGTCGTTGACAAAAAAATCTGAAAAGGGAGACCGAAGGCGATATACGGGAGGATTACCCCAAGCCGCGTATTGGCTATCCCCATCCTGGTCTCCATGATAAACAATGGCACGATGACAGAATGGACGGTAATCAGCAACCCAAGCGTATAGAACATCATGAGCACCTTGTTGAAACCATATCTGAATTTCGAGAAGGCGTACCCACTGCCCATTGCAAACACTACGGTAAAAAGCGTAGCTATCAAGGAATAGAGAAGGCTGTTGTAGAAGTAGACACCCAGATGTCCCTGGACCCAGGACAACACATAGTTCTGCAGGTACAGAAACATTGGGGGCAACAGGGGGTTTCGCACAATCAGGGCATGGGGTTTGAAGGAATTAAGTAACATCCAGACAAGGGGGACGACAGTCAACAATGTAAAAACTATCATGATAAGGTAGGCAATACCTTTCCAGAACGGCCTATGTTTCTTCATGGCTTTCTCCTTATTCGTATTTTTGCTCTATGCGGTTGCTCACCGCCTGCAAAACCAAGATCAAACCAACGCTGAGCAATACGATGATAATGGAGACAGCACTCCCAAACCCATATTTGTAATATTTGAACGTATTGGTATACATATAGAGAGCTATGACCTCGGTGAAATGGGCTGGTCCACCACCTGTCATTGCAAAAATCAGGTCAAAGGCTTTCAAGCTGCCTGAAATCGCAAAGATTGCGGTAGTCGCGATGGCCCCCACCATGCTGGGAAGAATAATCCTGGAGAACATCTGGCCTTCCGAAGCCCCATCGATCTGCGCCGCTTCCAAAATAGAGGGTGAAATTTTCTGGAGGTTTGCAAGGTAGATGATCATATAGGTTCCGGTATACATCCAAAGCAAAACGAACAGGATGGGAACTATGGCAAGGCTCCTGTTCTCAAAAATTTTCATCACGTACTGGGTGTTGCCTGTAATATTCCGAACGAGAGCTGTCAGCAAACCGGAAGAAGAGAAAATCTGGTTCCAGAGCAGTGCAACAACGACAGGCGATATCGTTATGGGAAGGAATATCATGGTTTGAAAAAACTGAGTTCCCTTCACCATTTTCCGATGCAACATAAAAGCCAGCAGAAAACCTAAAGGAATCTGGCCGAATACTGAAATTACAACAATGAGCAGATTGTTTCTGAGACCATGGAGAAAAACAGGGTCAACAAAAATGGTCCGGTAGTTCTCCAGGCCAGAAAATGCCGGGATTCCGTAGCCATTCCACTTAGTAAAGCTCAAAGAAAAACTGAACAGGACAGGAAACACGATAATTGCAGCAAAAAGGATTAATCCTGGCGCTACCAGAACCCAATAGCTTGCCATTTTTTGTTGTTTGAACGTCATTGGTATCTTACCTTCCAAAGGGTTGCTTCCGTTTTGAAACAGAAGCAACCCTGATTACAAAACTCGTTTATTTGTTTCCACGGTCGATTTTATCAACCATCGTTTCCAGGCTTTGACCAACCTGCAAGGGAGTCATGGTTCCAAACATCATGTTCTGCAAATTGACATTGAAGGTTCCGATCGGCTCTGCACCAAGGACAGAGTCCATGACGTAGCCCATGGGCACTTTCCCTGCATAGGCAATCAGTTTCTTTACCATAGGATCTGCATCGGAAGGCTCTGCCAGTTTATATGCGGGCAATCTTCCGAATCTCTGCCTGATGGCAGAACCTTCAGGACCCGAATAGAACCAGATCCATTTCCAGGCAGCCTCTGCCTGTTTGTCGGTAAGCTTTGCATTCATACCAAACCCTTGCCCTGCAGTGGCAGAGGTAGACTGGCTCTTGCCTATCTGGTTGGGAACATCGGGGAAAGACTCCAGCGTCATGTAAGTCTTCTGCTCGTCGGTAAGTTCTCCAACAAGGCTATTTACGGTCCAACCGCCATCAATGAAGTAAACAGCTCTTTCGTTTACAAAATCATCGAGACCCTGGCCATAGGCCAATTGGTTCGTACCAGGCGAAAGCATCTGCTTATCAGACAGTTGCTTGATGATATCCATGGCTGCAACGAACTGCGGGTCATCGAATTTTGCACCGGTACCTGCAATGGCACTGTCGAACCAAGGAAGGCCACAGGTTCTTTCAACGAGCATTCCTGCAACGCAGGACTGCATCGGCCAAGCATCCTTATTGGCAATGGAGATAGGTATCAAGCCAGCGGCTCTGATGGCAGGCCCCTGGGCGATCAATTCGTCAAGGGTTTTGGGCATCGTCAGGTTTAGTTCCTTGAGCAAACGGGTATTGGTATACATAATCGAGCAAATGCTGATATCCTCAGGCAGCTCCCAGATTTCACCATTATTCCCCTGCCCCTGCATTGCCATATCCGCAAACTCTGCCTCATGTCCTTTCAGCCACGGCCGAAGGTCCTTGACCAAACCGGCATTGGTTACCTGGGAGGTTCGTTTACCTGGGTAAAGCAGAATAATATCAGGTAACTGGCCGGATACGGCAAGAGTCTGCAGCTTGTCATGGAAAGACTCGCCGAAGCCATATTCAAATTGCAATTTGATGTCGGGATTTTCGCTTTCAAACTGTTTTACCAAAAAGGCAAAGTTCGGGGCCGTAGTTTTATCCGTCTGATCAAGATAATGGTAGACAGAGAGGGTTGTCACCCCATTGGCATCGGTCTTGTTCGGAGTCATTTCCTTTGTCCCTGCCGAAAAAAGCAATGGGGGGAACAGAAGGAGAGACACGAATAGCGTCAAGAGCATGTGTTTCGATTTCATCATTAGCCTCCAGAAATATATGTGAGATCCTAGAACCTAGGAGAGAGCTTTTCACGTATTTACAAAAAAAAGCGGAAAATGGGGAGAAAGTGCAGCATCCTCGAGAGGTTCCAGGTTCATCAAGACTTTATCCAGAACCAAGGCTGCCGCACCAAAGGAGACCGCCTGGTACCCGAGCGAAGAAAATTGAATCTGACAGCCATTGTCGTCCCCATCCAGAGAGTTCTGCATGAGTGCCAGCTTCAACATTTCCGGCATAAAGGAACGGAATTTTTCTATATCCCCACCGATAAAAACATTCCCAATATCGAGTGTGTTAACAAGAAAAGCGATGTTACCGCATACTTCCCTTATATAATCCTGTAGTGCATCAAGGTCATCGGCGAGCTGATAATTGGGACTTGTCCCTTTTTTCAGAACTATCTGGTGTTTATCCTGGGATTCACGGTTGAAAACACTTTTGAATTCTCCCGCCATCGAGTGGTTTCCCCGGTAGATTTTCCCATCGAATCCAAAGCCAATACCAACTGTCGGTTGCGCTGAGCCATCTATGTCGGAATAACATTTCCAGAATTCAATCAGTACGAACAAGAAATTTTTCAATCGCCGTTTTCTCTGGAAAACAACTTCTCCCCAGGCGCCGCAATTGGCATCGTTTTCCAAGATGACAGGAAAATCAAACCGGGAAGCCAGTTGTTTTGCAAAATCAAACGGTTGGGTAAAATCCAAGGATACAGAACGCGTGATTGTCTGGCTGTCACCATCGACAATGCCCGAAAACCCGATCCCGACACCCAAAAGAGGGCGTTCAAGCCATTTGAGCCTACCTACCAACCCATCAAGCAAGGCAGTAATATCCTCACAGAAGGATTTTGCAACAAATCCTTTTGGAAGGGTCTCCGAAAAGAGGATAGCCCCTTCAAGATCAACAGCAAGGGCAGTATAGGAATCTGAACGGATTTCAATGCCCAATACAAAGAAATGGTCTTTATTCAGTTGCAAGCCAGTAGCTTTCCGGCCGCCTTTCGGGCCTACCTGCTTTTCATCGCATTCGAGCAGGACCTGCTGTTCTATCAGGTCATTGACAATGCTTGACATCGACGACTTATTCAAGCCAAGCCGTTTTGCCAGCTCTGCCCTGCTAAGCTCTTCCTCGATCCAAAGCTGTCTGATAACCCGGGAGGAATTTATAATCCTTGTTCTTCTGGGAAGGGACATTTTCAGGCTCCTTCGGCTAGTTAGTATGTTTTTGTACTAACTAAAAGTAAACCCTTTCTTCTATTTTTGTCAAGAAAAATTTTTTTTATCTTCTTTATTGAATTGCAAATAAGAACATTTTCCCTTATTGCCAAGAGCAAAACTACTAATCAAACCCAGGCTTATACTAGGTAGGTTGGTTCATAACCATTCCAACAAGGACATAGCAGGGGCACCCTATATTATATATAGGGTGCCCCTGCTATATAGATCCAAGTTGGTTGGGTTTTCTATCTCAATTTGTAAACAACTCACTTTCCCTTCGATTTTGACAATTTGTTTCCAAACGCTGCACGGTACCTAAAAACCGTTCATCGACAAACGTTCTTGCCTGACGCGAACAGCTCTTCACACACGCACAACAATGGATGCAAAGAGCAGGATCCTTGGTTTTCAAAGCATCGGTGGGACATACAGCCAGGCAACGGTTACAATGGATACAGCAATCATTGGCTACGCTCATATAAGGAGGGTCTGGACAAACGATTCCCGTGCGATAGGGTCTGTTTCCCTTTAGAAGGACTTTTTCACTTAGATTGGGAGCCAAGGCAGCAAGCTTGTCGAGCACGTGGAAATCCTCGATATCAGGTCGCTTGAAGCCGACTTTATCAGTGAAGCTATGTTGGGTAACGATTGTTGCTGCCCCTAGCAGGGGAACGTCCTTGCCTGCGAGAATATCCTCGATTTCAACAAGTGCATCATCATAATCACGGTTACCGTAGGTTGCAATAGCCAAAGCCGAACAGTTCTGGCACGTAAGATGGCTTACAAGGTAGGATGCAAACAGAGCAGGTACCCTTCCTGCATATACGGGAAAGGCAATTATCAAGAGCGTTTCTTTGAAAACGAGAAAATCCTTCCGGTCTTTTACAAGGGTGACATCAAATAGGTCAAAGCCTTTTTTCATTGATTGTGCCACAGCAAGGGCACAGGTTTTACTATGGCCAGTAGGACTGAAACAGATACATGCAATGTTCAAAACAATTCCTCGTAGTGTTCCATACCCAATGCCAAAATGCTATGGATATGTTCATCATTGAGTCGATAGACTACGTTACGCCCCTCTTTTCGGAATCGGACCAAACGTCTTGCCCTCAACAATTTCAGTTGCTGGCTGATGGTACTCTGTTGCATCCCCAGGGACTCTGATATGGTATTTACCCCCAGCTCGCCTTTTTCAAGGAGAAACAATATCTTTAGACGGGTAGGATCCCCGAAAACCTTGAAAAACTCTGCAATATCGACAATTTCTTCCTCTAAAGGAATTAATAACTCTTGCATGGCTACCTCCCTTTTTCGAGTATACAGACACTGTAAGGAAAAGACCAGCATATCTAATTTTGGGAAATACAATCGGTACAAGATATATTCTCATTTTCTGTAAAATACAGTACAGTGATAGCATATAAATCTGGAGCATACATGGGCAAACCCTTAATTGGATGGATTGGCACTGGTGTAATGGGCCGTGGATGGCCCATCAAATCCTTGTTGTCAGCCACTGGGTAACCGTATATGACAGGACGCCATCGAAAACCGAACCTTTGCCCAAGAAAGTTGCAGCCTAGGCATCGAGCCAACGGAAGCAGAAAAAAAGGATATACTTTTTTCGATGGGAACGCACCCAAAGATGTCGGAGAGACCTCGGATGATCGAGACGATTGGCAAGGGCTCAGCGGATTGCTGGACTTTGGCAATCTCGCTCCAAAGATATTGAATGGTAATTTTCAACCAAGCCTCGCTGTCGACCATTTTGCCAGAGACAGTGGAATAGCTCTGGAAGAATCAGAAAACAGGGGATTATGCCTCCCTACCCTTGCATTGGCCTTGTAGCTTTTTATCGTTCCACAAGGCTCAGGAGAAGGAAAATCAGGCATATAAGCATTAGTATCGGCACTGGACAGATTGAGCCAGTCACATTGTTATACCAACCAGGAGGTTTGAGGTGAACATTCACAAAGAAGCTGCAAAACTTGTCCTAGAGGGCAAGGAAGTAAACCTTCCCGTAATTACTGACAATATGGGGGGCAAATCACTCGACATAACGAAACTACGCAAAGATACCGGTTACATAACCTATGACCCTGGTTTTGTAAACACAGGATCCTGCATGAGCTCCATATGTTATGTTGACGGAGAAAACGGAATCCTCCGTTACCGTGGATATGATATCGAGGACCTTGTAGAAACCTGTGACTTCGTTGAAGTCGCCTATCTCTTGATCAAAGGCGAATTGCCTGACCTGCCACAGCGGCATACCTATGCAGAGTTGCTAAACAAGCATTCACTCCTGCATGTCGATATGAGGAATTTCTTCCGTGACTACCCACAGGAAGCCCATCCCATGTCAATCCTTTCGGCAATGGTTGCTTCCCTTTCCGCCTTCTATCCGGAATTGGAAGACGTCGATCCAGAAGAGAATGTTGACTTGACCGTCACGCGTCTGCTTTCCAAAATGAGAACCATTGCAGCTTTCAGCTATCGACAGATGAACGGGCTCGATTTTGTGGAACCCACCTACAAATACTCCTATTGTGAAAACTTCTTGAACATGATGTTCAAGACCCCTGTCAACGCCTATGTACCAGATCCAGTGCATGTAAAGGCTCTCAACGAACTGTTGATCCTCCATGCCGACCATGAACAGAACTGTTCGACAAGTGCTGTCCGTCTGGTAGGAAGCAGTGAAGCCAACCTCTATGCCTCTGTTGCTGCAGGGTGCTGTGCACTGTGGGGAAGCAAACACGGGGGAGCAAACCAGGCCGTTCTGGAAATGCTGACAAAGATTTATAACGATGGCATGAGCATCGAGGAAGTAGTCAGCAAAGCCAAGGACAAGGATGATCCCTTCAGGCTCTCAGGATTCGGTCACCGGGTATACAAGACCTATGATCCAAGGGCGAAGATAGCGAAGAAAATCTGCACTGAGGTACTGGGTGTCGAAAGCCAGAATGATCCATTGCTCCAGATTGCCCTCGAGCTTGAAAAAGTTGCCCTCAGCGATCCTTATTTCATCGAAAGGAATCTCTACCCGAACGTAGACTTCTATACCGGTATAATTTTCCACTCGATGGGTATTCCCGAATCGATGTTTACGGTTCTGTTTGCACTCGGACGACTTCCCGGCTGGATTTCCCACTGGTTGGAATGGAGACATGACCCGTATCAGAAAATCGGTCGCCCACGTCAAGTCTATTCAGGCCCACAGGTCAGGAAGGTTGTTCCGCTTGAAGACCGGTAAAGCACTGATTTTCGATTTCAATGGCACGCTCTTCTGGGATACTTCCTATAACAGGGAAGCCTGGGGGGCGATTGCCAAAAAATATCGGAACAAACCATTTACTGACGAGGAAATGCACCTGCTCAACGGAAGGACAAACTACCAGACGGTAGCATACCTTCTAGGTTATAGTTGTGACCAAAAGACTGCCGATTCGATAGCCAGGGAAAAGGAAGCTCTGTACATACAGATATGCGAGGACCATCACCCCCTACACCTTGCGCCCGGAGCGGAATCCTTGCTGAAAAAAGCCAAACTGCTTGGCATCCCTATGGCTATTGCAACTAGTGCAGGAAAGGAAAACATGGACCACTACAAACAGTGGTTCTCCCTTGGCAGGTACTTTGACGAGCATCTCATTATTACCGATGACGGGAAACGCAGGGGGAAACCGGAACCTGACATCTACCTCGAGGCCTGCAAGGCACTTGGTTACTCCCCGTCTTCCTGTATCGTGTTTGAGGATACGAAAAGCGGTATCCAAAGCGCAATCAATGCGGGAATAACGGAAATCTACGCGATTGCAAGCAACGGGGCAGACATTGAGACAATAAAGGCCATGGAACATGTCCATGGCCTTCTCAGCGATTTCAATCAATTCAACCTATAGGTTTTCTATCAGAGTATCCCCGAATTCCTTTGTCCCCAACAGCACAGAAGGCATTTTTTCATTCTGGAGCAACCGGAAAAAGTCCTGCGTTACGTTACCGCTTGCAATGCTGCGTGCAACTGACGACCGTATCAGATCGGCAGCGGCATCCCATTGCAGGTACCGAAGCATCATTTCAGACGACAGTACCAGCGAGAGAGGATTAACCATGTTTTTTCCGGCTATATCGGGTGCTGTCCCGTGGGTTGCCTCGAAGATTGCAGCGCCGCTGTCATAGTTGATATTCGCACCAGGGGCAATCCCGATCCCCCCGACCTCGGCAGCCAGGGCATCGGAAACATAGTCCCCGTTGAGATTCATGGTGGCAATGACATCGTAGGCTTCAGGCTTCAATAAAATATTCTGAAGGAAGGCATCACAGATGCAGTCCTTGATCTCCAAGTCGGCAAGGCCTTCGCGTTTGATAAAATAGCGCCCGCTCTCGTCCCTGATGGCACCGAATTCCTTCTCGGCCAACTCATAACCCCACTTACGGAAGCCGCCTTCGGTAAATTTCATGATATTACCCTTATGGACAAGGGTAACATTCCTGCGTTTCTTTTCCAGCGCATAGAGGATAGCGGACCGTACCAGGCGCTGGGTCCCTTCCTTCGAAACAGGTTTGATGCCAATTGCGCTGGTTTGGGGAAACCGTATGGCACTCACCCCCATTTCATCACTCAAAAAAGCGATTACTTTCTGTACTGCCTCAGACCCTGCTTCCCATTCGATACCTGCATAGATATCTTCGGTGTTTTCCCTGAATACGACCATATCTACTTTCTCGGGGTGTCTAACTGGTGAAGGAACACCTGTAAAATATTCGACAGGGCGAAGGCATACGAACAGATCAAGTTTCTGGCGCAAGGTGACATTCAAGGAACGCATGCCTTTGCCGACAGGAGTGGTAAGCGGTCCCTTGATAGCAACCTTGTACGTAGAGATAGCCTCAAGGGTTTCATCGGGAAGGAAAGTTCCGACAGTGTCCAGGGCTTTTTGCCCGGCAAGGATTTCTTTCCATTCGATCTTTCGCTCATTGCCATAGGCTTTCATAACGGCGGCATCTACTACCGACTTCATAACAGATGTTATTTCTTTGCCTACTCCATCCCCTTCGATAAAGGGGATGACCGGATGGGAGGGAACGATGATTTTACCGTTTTCCATACTGATGTGTGTTTGCATTATTTCTCTCCCTTGAGGACATTGAGCAACCCACCGGCAAGCAGCATTTCCTTCTGGTCCTCGGTACAATGACAATCAAGCGAGAAGGCAAGGTTGGCGGTTTTATCAGTGAGCACGACCGTACCGGTCGAGATCTGGCTGACAATATCATCGATTACCAGCTCATCCCCTTCAGAAATCCTCAGATAGTCTTTTTCATCCTTGAAAGTCAAAGGTACAATGCCAAAGTTGCAGAGATTATTCTGGTGGATACGTTCGATGGAAATGGCAACAACAGCTTTTACGCCCAGAAACATCGGGCAAATGGCAGCATGCTCCCGGCTTGAACCCTGTCCATACGAAGCGCCTGCAACGATAACGTTGCCAACACCCGCATCCCTGTTCTTCGCCGCCCTCGCAGGAAAGAGCGGGTCGACAGGTTCAAAAACATATTTCGAATATTCGGGAATGTTCGAGCGATATTTCAGCCTGGCTCCGGCAGGCATAATATGGTCGGTGGTTATCTTGTCTCCCACCTTTATTGCCACTACCCCTTTGAGATTTTTTGCCAGCGGGGTGTTTATTGGCGGGTTGCCGATATTCGGTCCCCTGACAATTTCCACCTGAGACCCATCAAGGGGTGGGAATATGAACATACGGTCATCGATTATGAATTTTTCGGGCATCGAAACCTGCGGATAGGCTATCCCATGATTGCCAAGGGGGTCGACAAAGGTTCCCGCAATGGCACTGAGGGCTGCGCTTTCCGGGCTTACCAGATAGAGCTGACCGCTCTTCGTACCGCTCCTGCCTTCAAAATTACGGTTGCTGGTTCGCAGCGAAATCCCATTTGTATTGGGACTCTGGTGATTCCCGATGCAAAAACCACAGGCACTTTCGAGAATCCTGGCTCCGCTGGCAATCATCTTTGCAAGCGATCCGTCACTGGCAAGCATCAGCAAGACTTCCCTGCTTCCCGGCGCAATGCCAAGGCTTACATGCTCGCTGACAGTATGCCCGTCAAGAATATCGGCTACCTTTTTCATATCGGTATAGCTACTATTGGTACAGGACCCGATGAGCACCTGATCGATTTTTTTGCCTGCAAAGTCTTTCATCCTGGCGATGTTTCCAGGAGAATGGGGACAAGCGCAAAGTGGTTCCAACACCGAAAGATCCAATTCAAACAACTGGTCATACACGGCATCGCTGTCTGCCAAGAGAGGTACGTAATCCTGGGCTCTCCCTTGTGCCTGCAAGAAGGCAAGGGTATTCTCGTCAGAAGGAAACAAACTGGTGGTTACACCACATTCTGCACCCATATTGCAAATGGTTGCACGGTCTGTCACCTGAAGGGTCTTCACGCCCTCCCCTGTATATTCAAATACACAGTTCACGTTTCCCTTTACGGTAAAATGTTCGAGGACAGCAAGAATGACGTCCTTTGCAGACACCCAGGGACGAAGTTTGCCACTGAGGCGAATTTCAACCACCTTGGGGCTGATGATATGAAAAGGTCCCCCGGCCATGGCTACTGCGACATCGAGACCGCCTGCCCCTATGGCTATCATTGCCAGCCCACCACCGGTAGGTGTATGGCTGTCGCTGCCAAGGAGGGTTTTCCCTGGGGCTCCGAACCGTTCGAGGTGTACCTGGTGGCAAATCCCGTTTCCGGCACGGGAAAATACAATACCTTTGCTTGCTGCAACGCTCTGCAGGTAGCGATGGTCGTCTGCATTTTCAAAACCTACCTGTACGGTGTTATGGTCGACATAGCTGACTGCCAGTTCATTCTTGATTCGATCCAACCCCATTGATTCAAACTGCAGGTAGGCCATTGTACCGGTTGCATCCTGGGTCAAGGTCTGGTCGATATGGATCCCGATCGGTTTCCCCGCTTCAATACAGCCTTCCTCAAGATGGGACGAGAGGATTTTTTCGGTGAGTGTCTTACCCATAGGTGCTCCTGATATATGATTATCTTTCTATTGTATACGATTATATCGTTTTTTGCAAAACCCTGGTTTTAGGCTTGTTCAACACTTTGTTTTCGTTGCAAGACCAAGGCCACTGCCATTTCAAGGAACACCACAGAACCTGCGATTACCCCAAAGAGAAGCAGCACTGTCTGGAATGAGAACCGCTCATATATATAACCACCGAAAACGGCACCAAAGATAGTTCCTACGGTAAGCAGGACCTCGTGGACAATCATCCTCTCTGATCGATTGAGACATCCGCTTACCCCATGGAACATGCTCTGGTCATAGCCTGCCGCAAATACGATGCCAAAGAGAAAGAAGAAAACGGCATACCCACTGATAGATTCGATTTTGACTGCCGCCAGGCAAAGGATTGAAAAGAGAATCTGGGTCAGGAAAATATACCGTTTATGGAACTGCCAGAAACCGGTGAGTCCCAAAGCCATAAAACTGAAACACGTCGTAACCCCGCGAATGAGCAGCAGAAGGCCAGTCGTACTTTCGCTGATTTTCAGGACTTCCTTGGCATAGAGCGGAAATATGGTTAGGATGAGACTCATCCCTGAATATACTATTATCAAGCCGATCCAACAGTAGTACCGCAGAATCGTGCTGTTGTCCTTCAGTTGGCTCTGTTGCCTTTCGGTTTTCTCGCTTGCAACCGAGCGTATACCGGGAACCAGTACACTGCTGAGATAGATTACCAGAAACACGAAACCGAACAGGACAAGGGCTGTGTAGAACGGAAGTGTCGTGGAACGCTCAACCAGGATTCCTGCGACAAATGAAGAAAAGCCAACCCCGAACGACCAGGAAAAATTGAAAGCATTGGTAACATGATTCAGTTCCCTGCCTTCCTTTCCCCGAGAAAACCACCCCTCGATCTGGGGCCACAGAAGACTCATGAAGGCACCATAGAAGGCAAGGCTCACATAGGCAACGGCAAGGTTGGTAGCTGAGACGAAAACCGCTACCGAGACAGCCATCCCGGCAAGGGATATTTCAACGAGGTTCCTTGGCCGGAAATTGGTACAGTAAGAGGCCCCTGCGATACAGAATACCAGATAGGTAGCTGTACTGATCGACGTGGCAATACCGATTTTATCGGCGGTCAAACCGAAAAAAGCCTTCAGATGGTATACCATAGCCAAATTGACCATCGCAATGGTCAACTGGGCGATAAAGGATGAAATATTCAATACCCAAAACTGTATGGATGCAGTCTTTTCTTTTGTGAATTCCATGAAACTCTCCCGGTAGCAAAGGTATAGCAACTTTATACCCACTTGAGCAAGAAGTATCCTTGCGCAAGGGAAAAAAAGTAGGTAGTGTAAGATCATGAACAACGATATCCTGCATAACATACCTTTTATTGCGGCTGCCTTGGCCGTTATTATCGCACAGGCTTCGAAACCCTTCATAAACGCAATCGTTGACCACCGATTTGACTGGTCACTGCTCCATAGTACCGGCAGCATGCCTTCAAGCCATACAGCGGGAGTCATTGCCCTTTTGACCGGTATAGGAATGACCGAAGGGATCGGGACTGTAGATTTTGCCATTTCCATGACCTTTGCCGCGATTGTCATCCACGATGCCATGGGAGTGCGTAGGGAAGCTGGAAAACAGGCAGAGGTCATCAATGAATGGAGCCGCATCCTCAGTGATCTCCACAGGGAAGGCCAATTCACCCCGGAAAACCTCAAGACTATGCTGGGTCACTCATTCAGCCAGGTTGTCGGGGGGATTGTCGTAGGCCTTGTCGTAGGGTTCTCGATAACAGGATACATTCTCGCCCACTAAAGGTTTTCTTGACTTTTTGGCTAGGGAAAGGCATTATCCAGAAGGTTGCAGGAATTTACATAATTTCAGGAAGGAAGAAATAGCATGAAAAAAGCAGGTATGTTTTTGGCCATTGCATTGGTCAGTATTGGATGTTTGTTCGCAGGCGGGACAAAAGAAGCAAAGAATGGGTATGTTTTCGCCGCCGATGCCACCTGGCCTCCCCTCGAATTCGTCGACAATGGCACTCTGACCGGTTTTGAAGTTGAATTGATGCCTCTCATCGGCGAGAAAGTCGGTGTTCCCATGACCGTGAAAAACATCCCCTGGGATACTATTTTCGCAGGTCTTGCCAATGGGGCCTATGACGGAGTCTCTTCAGGCGTAACGGTTACCGAGGAACGCAAGAATTCCATGGACTTCTCTACCCCAATCCTCCAGGCAGGTCAGGTGGTAATCATCCGCACAACTGACAAATCGACAGTCAAGGGCATTGAAAACCTTACCGGGAAAAAGATCGGTGTCCAGATCGGAACTACCGGTGATTTTGCTTTGGAAAACTACCAGGTCACCAAGAAAGTCTATGATGACATCGGACTGGCCATCGAAGACCTGTTGAACGGCAATCTCGATGCTGCTGTATGTGATTCCCTCATTGCCAGTGATTTCGTGCTTGCCAATGCCAACTATAGCAGCAAACTGACGGTAGCCGGCGAACCCTTCACCCAGGAAGATATCGCCATTGCAGTGAAGAAAGGAAATACAGAATTGCTCAATCTGGTCAACAAAGGCCTGCAGATGATGAAAGACGATGGGTCTTTCGATGCCTTGAAGCAGAAATGGAATCTTCTGTAAGCCTTTCGCTACATCTTTTCCAGGGGGACTTCGGTCCCCTTTTTCTTTGCTGCAGGGCAGAAACAATATGAATTTTTATGCATATTTATTCCTATATACTTGACATATAATGTATGATTATGCAATATTTCGTATATCTCAAGGAGAAAACCAATATGAAAAAAATTGCAATTGTATTACTTGCTTTGTTGCTTTGCTGTACCTCAGTCGTATTTGCCCAAGGCCAGAAAGAGACCGGCGAGCAGAATTCCTATGTATTTGCTGCCAACTGTGCTTGGCCTCCCCTTGAATTCGTTGACGAGAACGGGGATGTCGTAGGATTTGAAATCGACCTGGTCAACGAAATTGCCAAGCTTACCGGCAAAACCATCACGATCAGAAACGTTGCCTGGGACGGCATATTTGCCGGGCTGGCCAACGGTGCCTATAATGCAGTTGCCTCAGGGGTATCCGTCACTGAGGAAAGAAAGCCTTCCATGGACTTCTCCACCCCGATCATGACCATCACCCAGGCTATCATTGCACCAAAGTCGGTTAATGACCTCATCGATGTCACCTCTTTGCATGGCAAAACCGTCGGCGTACAGCTTGGAACCACCGGCCATATCTACTTCGAGGATTACCTTAAGGCAAACCCGAAGGCAAATATCAACGTAATGGCCTATGATGAAATCGGATTCGGCGTAGAAGATCTTCTCAATGGCAATCTCGACTGTGTAGTTACGGACTCTGTCATCGCAAGTGACTATGTCCTTGCCAATGCAAACTATTCAGGCAAACTCCATGTCACGGGAACTGCCAGCAACGTTGGCGAACCGATTGCGATTGCAATCAAGAAAGGTGATGCAGCCCTCTTGAAACTGGTAAATGACAGTCTCGTAACCTTGGAAAAGAACGGGACCATGCAGAGTTTGAGAACCAAGTGGAATATTCTCTAGGCCAAACCCTGTTATTACACCACAGAAAGCCGCCTTCGGGCGGTTTTTATTTGTTACGAGTCAAATAATACAAAAAAGATTCTCTATCTGGAATCATCATATCCAATCATATATACTCTCACCCATGGAAACGAACACCCTCTGGCTTACCGATACAGGCTTTCAGGCACAAGGCACCGATACCTGGGAAACACAATTTTTGGACAATCCCATGGAAACACTGTTTTCCTACTGTGCAAAGGAAACTCCGGATATTCCCAGTCTCCGCTATCTTATCCAGATTGCAAACATCTTTTTGGAAACAGCCTCCAGCCAGAGCGACATTGAACTTACCAGGGCAAAGAAGGCAATCCCCCTGGACAATGCCGCACAGGAATCCCTGCTAGCTTCAGTTCCCTTGTGCGAAGGAACCGAACAGGTTACACCACAATGGCTTTCTTTGATGTGGGATGCCTGCAATGGGTATCTACGCAGCAAGCTGGAGAAGGAAGACTGTAGCGTTGAGGCTTGCATTGCACGATACCGTCCCGATCTCCATATTGCGGGAAGATTGTATTTTCACTTGGTTGAAAATCCCGAAACACCCTACCCTTTCGCATTTCTCTGTACCTACGCAACCAAGCTTGGCACCGAGATCCGCCACATGCCCCTCAAATATGCACTTGAGGAGTTCAAGGGAGACAATGAACGACTGCTCCACCTGATGGGATCACTATTCAAGGCATCCGGAGAAAGCAGTTTCATCTCTTCCCTCATGGAAAGCGGGGAACTCTTCAGCCCAATCAAGCTAACCAATGGAGAAGCCTATACCTTTCTCAAGGAAACCCCTATGTACCGGGAATGCGGCATAGGGTGCAGGATTCCCCAATGGTGGAAAAACAGGCATTTCACCAGCAAGACAAACCTCACCATAGGGACGAAGGCAAAATCCCTTCTCGGGCTCGACAGCCTCCTATCGTATGAGGTATCCCTACAACTCAATGGACAGGATATTTCGATAGAGGAATTGCAGCAATTGCTTTTAGAGCAGGATGGACTGCGTCTTTTCAAAGGGAAGTGGGTGGAAGTCGACCATGGGCAACTTGAGAAAACCCTCTTTCAGTATCTTGAATTGCAGTCGCGCCTCGGCGAAGGAATTACGCTCCGCCAATGGATGCAAATGCAACAAGGCAATGCAGAGGATGCCTTTCTCAAAAAAGTATTGGCCGAGGAATCGCTCGGGATCGAGATGGGCACCTGGCTGGATCAATTCGCCTCCCATTCCCTTGTCAATGCAGGCTCCATAGCCGTTGGCGAAGATTTCAAGGCAACCTTGCGCCCCTACCAGGGACAAGGACTAAGCTGGATACATTCCATGCTTTCCATGGGTTTCGGGGCTTGTCTGGCTGATGATATGGGACTGGGTAAGACAATCCAGGTGCTTGCGCTTCTCCAGCACGCCCTGAAACAGGGAACTTTAAAAAATGTTTTGCTGGTTGTACCTGCTTCACTAGTCGGCAACTGGCAGAAAGAAGCGGCCAAGTTTGCCCCTGAACTCAAGGTGATTACCCTGCATGCCTGTGAGGAAAAACTGGCAAGCACCGATTGCACGAAAGAAGCCCTGTATATCACCACCTACGCAATGGTTTCCAGTCGCAAAGCGATCAGTGACACATTCTGGGACATTCTGATACTCGACGAAGCCCAGGCAATCAAGAACCCCGGCACAAAACAGACAAAGGCCATCAAGGCCCTACCGTGCAGGAACCGCATTGCATTGACAGGCACCCCTGTTGAAAACAGCCTCTCAGACCTTTGGTCGCTGTTCGACTTCCTCAATCCGGGACTGCTTGGCACCAAAAAGCAATTTTCCATGATCAGCGACCGTTTGAAGGACCATCCACAACGGTATGCTTTGCTTCGATCAGCCATTGCCCCTTTCATTCTCCGCCGATGCAAGACTGACAGGAAAATCATAGCAGACCTTCCGCAAAAGATTGAGAGCGAAGTTTCAGTCCACCTTGCAGCCAGACAGATAGTCCTCTACAAGGATGTCATTGCAAATCTGGAAAAAGCCATTGCCGAGGTTGAGGGGATCAAGAAAAAAGGGTTGGTATTATCTACGATCCTCAAATGCAAACAGATTTGCAACCACCCCTCGCAATTTCTCGGGATTCCCGATTTCAAGGAGAATGCCAGCGGGAAATTCAATGTACTGAGACAGATTTCAGAGACTGTGGCCTCTCGACATGAAAAAATGCTGGTATTTACCCAGTTCCAGGAAATGACAGCCCCCCTGGCCGCATTTCTCGAAACGATCTTCAAAGTCCCCGGTGGAATAATCGACGGGAAGGTAGACCCAAAGAAACGGGGTGACCTGGTAGAGCAATTCAACAGTGAGCGTTACATCCCCTTCATGGTACTCTCCATCAAAGCGGGGGGAACCGGATTGAACCTGACAGGGGCAAACCATGTCATACATTTCGACCGCTGGTGGAACCCCGCGGTAGAGAACCAAGCGACAGACAGGGCTTTCAGGATCGGACAAAGAAAAAACGTCAATGTCTATAAATTTACCAGCCAGGGTACCGTCGAGGAAAAAATCTCAGCCTTGATCGAGAGCAAGAAGGCTCTTCAGGAAGAGGTGATCGGTTCCTCGGACGGAGAGAGCTGGATGGCCAAGCTGGATGACAGGGCAATCCTGGATTTATTCCGTCTAGAAAAGGAGCAGTACTGATGGGCAACTACCCCTATGACAATTCTTTTCCTTCCTACCACAGCACCTCAGCTGCCGAGGTCAAGGCAAATGCGAGAAAAACCCTTGCCAAGAGCAAGAAAACCCTTCATCCGGTAATCTTGGAAGGCCGCACAATAGCAAAGACCTGGTGGGGGAAAGCCTGGTGTAACAACCTTGAGCGATACAGCGATTATGCAAACCGCATAGGAAGGGGCCGGTCGTATGTCCGTAGCGGGGCTGTCTTGGATTTGCAGATGGAAAAAGGACTGATAAAGGCATTGGTGCAAGGTTCGCGTTCAAAACCCTACTCGGTAACGATAGGCATCGACGCGCTTTCCCCCATACGTTGGGACGCTATTACAAAAGCTTGCTCCCATCGCATTGCATCCATGGATGCCTTGCTGGAGGGGCAATTTCCCCATGAACTGGAAATGCTATTTACCGACCTATCCTATGGCCTTTTCCCGGCCCCCAAGGAAATCCATATCGACTGCAACTGCCCAGACTGGGCAATTCTCTGCAAGCATGCCGCAGCGGTGCTCTATGCGGTAGGAAGCCGTCTTGACGAGGATCCCTTACATTTTTTCACGCTCCGTTCCATGGATTTCTCTGTTTTGCTACAAAGGACCGTTGAAGAAAAAAGTTCTCTCATGTTGCAGAATGCAGGTAAACCAAGCGCTCGAACGCTTCCTGAGGAGGTTGCAAGGAACCTGTTTGGCATGTAAGGATACACTCGTTCCATCATGAATAAATATACATCCAACCTTGACAAAACATGTATAATTATGTAGTAATTGAAGTTGAATTTATTATTTTTACAGTGGGTTATAATGGACAGACAAACAGACGATTTAGCCGATGCAAAACGAGAAGTTGCCAAAAAACGGGTGGTCTCGATAGACCCTACGGCAGTTAAGAAAAAAAACTTTACCATCCAGATGACCGATGGTGTGCTTATACCACGCAAAGATGACGGCCATGTGCTCAATTCCTGGAGAATTACATTCTTCAGTGCTTTATTATTGCTTGCAGGCTTGGTTATTTTCAAACCAGATCCCTACCGTGATATTTTCATGGTCACTATCAAGGGGGCTCCGGTTACCTTTGAAGCTACGATCTTTGCAATATTAGGGGCAATTGTCATTGGAACCCTTACTGGGTTGGGCTCGGTCAGCAAACACCGTTGGGTCAATATGGTCAGCGGAGTGTACGTTGAACTTATCAGGGGAATCCCGCTACTGGTCCAATTGATATTCATCTACTATGCGATGGGAAGATTCTTCCACGTTGAAGGCATGGTTGCGGCAGTCATTGCCCTTTCGATTTGTTTCGGGGCCTATATGGGCGAAATTATCAGAGCCGGTATCCAGGCAATCCCAAAAGGACAGATGGAAGCGGCCATTGCCCTGGGCCTTACCCGAGGCCAGGCATTCCGGTATGTCATTCTTCCCCAGACGGTTAAAGTCGTCCTGCCTGCAATCGGAAACGAATTCATCTCCATGTTGAAAGACTCTTCGCTGGTATCGACGATTGCACTGAGTGATATTCTCCGCAAAGGCCGGGAATATATTTCCCGGACCTTCCTATCATTGGAGACCATGTTGATCGTTGCCTTGATCTATCTGGTAATTACCCTCTTACTTTCCCGCCTCGTAGGTCTGCTCGAGGAAAGGTTGCACAAGAATGGCTAGAATACGAATAGAAAACCTTACAAAAGACTATATGACAGAAAATGAGCCGGTACGGGCTGTAAAGGATGCTAACCTGCTGGTAGAAAACGGCGAGGTCGTCGTTATTATCGGACCTTCGGGAAGCGGGAAAAGCACGCTCCTCAGGACGGTGAACAAACTGGAAATCCCTACAAGCGGACATATTTTTATCGATGATGACGATGTCACAGACCCTGCGGTCGATTTAAGAAAGATCAGGGAAGAAGTCGGAATGGTATTCCAATCCTTCAATCTTTTTCCTCATCTCACTGCCTTGGAAAACATCACCCTTGCTCCGATCAAAGTCAAGAAAATCGGTAAAGCAGAGGCTGAGAAACAAGGAAGGGAATTACTCAAACTGGTTGGATTGGAAGAAAAGGCCGATGTATATCCAAACCAGCTGTCAGGAGGACAGCAACAGAGAGTTGCCATAGCCCGTTCCCTTGCCATGAAACCCAAGGTAATGCTTTTTGACGAACCCACCAGTGCCTTGGACCCTGAAATGATTAAGGAAGTCTTGGATGTCATGCTCAAACTGGCAAAGACCGGGATGACCATGCTTCTGGTCACCCATGAGATGGGGTTTGCAAGAGCTGCCGCGGACAAGGTGATTTTCATGGACGAAGGGGAAATCATTGAGTCAGGGACACCTGAGCAGATGTTCTCCAATCCAAAAAGCGAACGTACAAAACTCTTTCTCGATCATATTCTCTAGAAAACAAACCACAGGGCTTCGGCCCTGTTTTTTATTATTCCTTGCAACCAAAATCCTTATTTCCTTGGTAAAAACCTACTAGTTGAAATTATTTGCAAATACCTGTTGTCTTTAATCCCCAAGGGACTGTAAGGTTTTCCCTAAGGAGCACCCTAATGAAAACTGAAGAAAAATCATGGCTTGAACGCCATATTACCTTACATTCCTATGATGATGCGAAAGCTGAAAGAGCAAATGCAATGACTCACTTCGTTGGCACCCTTCTGGCGCTTGCCGCTTTGGTCATCATTTTTATAAGGTCTTCCCAGTTGCCAACGACTGCACTGAAAGCTGGCATGGTCATCTGGGGCCTCACCATGTTGTTGCTCTATAGTGCTTCAGCACTGTACCATTATCTTCCCCATGGGGATGCGAAACGCTTCTGCCGCATTCTCGACCACAGCAACATATATTTTCTGATAGCGGGTACCTACACCCCTATGATGATGTATATCGGTAGCCCAACTGCCTATAGGCTTCTTGCCTTGGTCTGGGGTATAGCTGTTTTGGGCATCATCTTCACCTTGGTTTTCTGGGGAAGACTCAGCGCCCTGCATGTAATGCTCTACCTGGCAATGGGCTGGCTTATCGTATTCTTCTGGAAAGATATCGCCCCTTTCATCCCTGAAGGTTTGATAACCTGGATTTTTGCCGCTGGTATCACCTACTCATTGGGGGTAATTTTCTACGCAAACAAGAAAATCCCCCATTACCATGCAATATGGCATCTTTTCTGCATCGGGGGCAGTGCCATTTTCTTCATTGGATATATGCTTCTACTCTATTAGGGAAGGATAGCCTCGATACTTTTGATCAAGACCTCTTCGCTCACCAACCCCAGATGACCGCTTACCACTGTCCCATCACTGGCAAAAAACACAGTGGTGGGAAGAGAGGTTGTCTGGAACATGTAGGCAAATATGCCGTCATCAAAATATACAGGGCCAGTGAAGGGGAAATCTTTGACAAAAGCTTTGATTGTGGCTTCTGTTTCCCTGCTTCCATCGAGGCTGTCAATAAAAATGAATGCAACCTGGTCCTTATATTTTTCATAGGCTTTCAAGAAATACGGCAACTCCTGCTTACAGGGTGGACACCAGGATGCAAAATAGTTGATAACTACAGGCTTTCCCTGGCGAACCGCGTCAAAAGAGGTTTTCGTCCCATCAAGACGAGTCAAAGGGATATCGGGCATCTTTGGCTCGGGGGCCGGCTCCGCCTGAGGTTCTGCTATATCCTGATCTGGGGCAGGCGCTGCAGCTGATACAGTCACCGCCTGAGGTTCAGGCGCAGGCACTGCTGGCAACTCGGGGACAGTTTCTGTCGTTTCGATTGTTACAGGAACTTTGAGCTCCGGTTTGTAGGCCACTTCTGCATTTCTATCCTTCAAACTATTGTAGGCAAGGGAAGCTGCAAGGATAAGGATGATAAATGCCAAAACGGAAATTATCAGATTGCGGATATTTTTTTTCATATTCTATTACTCCTATAAAAAAAGGGCGGCAGGGTTGAAACCCAAGACGAGTACTATTCCAAAAGCTAGTAAAAGCAGGCCGCTTACCAGGGAAATCACTTTCGAATGCTTCTTAATTGCCTGGAATACACCTTCAAGCTGCTCAAGAAGCAATGCTGCAAACAAAAACGGAACCCCAAGGCCAAGAGCATAGCAAAGCAGGGTTGCCATTCCTTTCCACAGAAGCGATGCATTGGCAGCCATCATCAAGGCAGAGCCAAGAAGCGGGCCTACACAGGGAGTCCAACCTACCGCAAAGACTATCCCAAAGAGAATCGACTTGCCCACCGTCATGTTTTTCATGCTCTTGAGCTGGAATTTATGGGTATCGTTGAAAGCAGGAATAAAAAACACCCCGAGGTTATTCAAGGCAAAGAGTATTACCAGAACCCCTCCGATTCTATTCAAGAGGGAGAGATGTTCGCTTAAAAATTGCCCGACAGCTGTGGAAGCCGCCCCGAGGGCTACGAACAACAGGGTAAAACCGGCCACAAAGGCCAGACTATTGCGAATCAAGACCCCCTTATGCTCTCCATCGGATACACCTCCTGCCAGATAGGAGAAATACAGGGGGAGAATTGGGAGAATGCAAGGGCTGATAAAACTGATGATTCCTTCCAAAAATGCTGTTAGGTATGCCATTGCTGAAGCATAGCATTTCAGTAAGTAGTTCACAAGGGCAATGAAATCAAGTACAGTGTTCCCATGGGAAAAAAACAAAAGGATAAGGGGGGTGATATCCTCTTTGAGTCCTATTACCGGCAAATATTTGAAGATCGTTGGCCTGCTTTGAAAGAAGCCCTCTTGGTTGACAGAAAACCGATAGCATACAAGGATGGCCTGGAAGCGGAATACTATCTTGATGAGGCCTCGGTAATTGCGGCTAAACTCCTTGATGTCCAGAGCAAGGATTCAGTGTTGGATATGTGTGCGGCTCCCGGGGGAAAGACCCTTGTCCTGGCATCCCTGCTCAAGGGCACAGGGTCCCTTACGGCAAACGACCGTTCCTCAGCCAGACGCTCGAGGCTTCGCAATGTTATCGATTCCCATGTCCCAGAGGTTTGGAAAGCTTCTATTTCCGTTACCGGCCACGATGCGTCCAAATGGGGTCTCTACGAGCAGGAAATGTATGACAGAATCCTCCTTGACGCTCCCTGCTCGAGTGAAAGGCATGTGCTTTGCGACCCTGCTGCGTTGAAGCAGTGGACCCCTTCCAGGCCGAAGCACCTAGCCATCCAGCAGTTTGCCATGCTGGCCGCTGCCCTTGAGGCGGTTAAAATCGGGGGATACATCCTCTACAGTACCTGTGCCCTCATCCCTTTGGAAGACGAACTGGTCATCGAAAAGCTCTTTTCAAAACGGGAAGGCCGGTTCGAGCTGGTTCCCATCGAAGCACCGTTCAGTGAAAAACGGACCTACGGGTCCATTATCCTTCCCGATACCTCCGGGGGCAAAGGGCCCCTCTATTTTTGTCTGATAAGGAGAATTGCATGAGTACTGTTTCCATTGTCAAATGTGATAGCTATGACCAGGATATTCTTGATGAGAAGGTAAAGGAAGCCTGTATTTCTGCATCCATGCCTAACGCATCAGGAAAAACGGTTCTCCTTAAACCCAATATTCTCTCCGATGCCAAGCAAGACAAATGCATCACCACGAACCCTGCAGTTGTAAGGGCAATGATCCATCTTCTCAAAGAACAAGGGGCAAAGGAAATCCTCGTTGGCGATTCCCCGGGTTTGCAGGGTCCTTCATTTTCTGCTAAAAACTGCGGGATAGCACAGCTTTGCAAAGACGAGCAGGTCAGATGGGTGGACTTCACCAAAAACCCCCAGACTCATATCATTCCCTTTACCCACGGAAGAAAGCTGCAACTGGCCTCAGTGCTGGAAACTGTCGATCTGGTTATCAGCCTTCCGAAATTCAAGACGCACCAGCTTATGTATACCACCGGGGCCACCAAGAACCTGTTCGGTCTGGTACCAGGCCTTTATAAAAGTCCCTGCCATGTACTCTACCCCACCCGGGAATCGTTTGCCTCGCTTATCGTGGGGATTCTCGCCACAGTCAAACCGGCATTTGCCCTCATGGATGGGATAATGGGAATGGAGGGGGCCGGGCCTGCCAACGGTATTCAGCGAAAGGTAGGGTATCTGTTGGCTTCAAAAGACCTCATCGCACTCGACTACAGCCAGGCCCAGATTATGGGCTATGACCCCATGACCATTCCCATCGTAAAGGAAGGGATAAAACGGGACTTGGGGAATTGCCCCCCTACCTATCCGCTTCTAGATGCCTCTGATCTGGTAATCAAGGATTTTTTAAGACTGGAACAACAAGAGAAGACCAAGTTCTTCGGTTCTTTGGTAGCCCCTTTCCTTCCGCGGAAATTCAAGAAGCAACAGGCTGTGCGGGACCGTCAGGCCCCTACGTTCCTACCCGATCCTTGTATTCAGTGCAAACGATGTGTAGAGATCTGCCCGGTAGAGGCTCTTTCGCTTGTTGATAAGCATATTGAGATAGACACTTCTTTGTGTGTACGTTGCTATTGCTGCCATGAAATCTGCCCTGCCAATGCAATTTCCATCGAACATGCCAAATAAACCGGAACCACAAAGGGATAAGGGAAAAATATAATGGATGCAAAGCACCTGCTCATCAGTATCTTGCTCTCGATTCTGCCTATCAGCGAATTGAGGGGAGGTATACCCTATGCCTTTTTCAATGGATTCAATCTGGCATATCTCGCTCCCCTGTGCATTTTTTTCAATGCGCTTGTTGCACCGATCTGCTATACCTTCCTTGCAACGTTCCATAAGATTTTCTATGCCCATTGGCCATGGTATATATCTTTCTTCGACCATTTCATTGCCAAGGCCCAGCACAAGATAGCCCCCAAGGTGGAGAAATACGGCTATTGGGGAATTATGCTGTTCGTTGCCATTCCCCTCCCGGTTACGGGGGCTTGGACAGGGACCCTCGGATCATGGATTCTAGGACTTGACAAGCGAAAGACCATGATGGCAGTATTCGGCGGTGTCATCGTGTCGGGTCTTATCGTAACTTCACTGGTTGCCCTGGGAGTTGGGCTGGACTCGGTTTTTATAAAGAAAATCTGAGGTAATATGCATTTCAATCTAGAAAAGGAACTCAATAAAGAGCAGTGCAAAGCTGCTTCGACCCTCTCTGGGCCGCTTTTAGTCATCGCGGGGGCAGGCAGTGGAAAAACACGCATGCTCACGTTTCGTATTGCCCATATGCTGGAAAGCGGAATAGACGAAAGCAATATCCTTGCCTTGACCTTTACAAACAAGGCTGCCAAGGAAATGGGGGAAAGAATCAAATCCTTGACTGGCCTTCCCCTTAAAAAAATGACTACCACTACGTTCCATTCCTTTGGCATGGGCATTCTCAAACAATATATTCAACACCTTGGGTTCAAGAACAATTTTACCGTCTATGATAGCAACGACCGGATGGCTTTGCTCAAGGAAGTCATTATCAACCTGGATTATGTCCCCGATACCTTCGATCTCTATGAGCTTTCCAACCTATTTTCCGATTTGAAGACAAAACGATCTGTTTTTGCTGCCGGGGCCTCTGATAAGATCAGGAACCTCTACAGCGAGTATGAGAAACACCTGAAAGCCTACAATGCCGTTGACTTCGACGACCTGATCATGAAGCCTTTGGATCTTTTCGAAAAAAAGCCTGAGGTCCTTGCGGCCCTGAGAAACAGGTATACCCATATCCTGGTGGATGAATTTCAGGATACTTCCCTTTCCCAATACCGTATTGTAGAGCTTTTAGCCCAGGAAAGCCGAAATCTCTGTGTGGTCGGCGACGATGACCAGAGCATCTATAGCTGGAGAGGGGCAAACTACGAGAACCTTGTGATGTTCGAGCGTGACTTCCCCGAAAGGCTGGAAATCAAACTGGAGCGGAACTACCGCTCCACCGGGACTATCCTTGAGGCTGCCAACAAGCTCATCGTACACAATCAACAACGAAAAGAGAAGAAACTCTGGACTGACAGCGGTAAGGGAAGTTCCATCAGTCTCATCCACCCCGCAAACGAGGACGATGAGTCCGCGGTCATTGCCGAACAGATTCTGATGGCCCATCGTAAGGAGAACCGCCCGTTCTCTGATTTCGGGGTACTTGTCCGTACCAATTCCCTTGTCCCTACGCTTGAGACACGTTTTATGGAAAAGGAAATCCCCACCCAGGTATCGGGTGGACAAAGTTTTTTCGACCGAAAGGAAATCCGTGATATTGTCAGCTATCTTAAAGTCCTGGCAAACCAAGATGATGACATCAATCTACTCAGGGTCATCAACACCCCAAGAAGAGGCATAGGCCGGGTAACGCTCGAAAAGATGCGCAAGGTAGCCGACGACCACAAGTGTTCGCTTTACTCTGCCCTCTCTTTGATGGCAATAGCTACAGATGGCCAGATCAAGGAAGGGATGCAGAAGACAATTAAGCGGTTTGTCACCATGATCGATGATTACCAGCAGCAGCTTTTTGAGGCGAAATCAAATAAGAATATGATTCTCAGAAGTCTGATCCACGAAATCGGTTACAAGGATTTCCTCGCTGAGGAACACCCGGACAATGAGAATATCGTCAATTTCAAAATGAAGGGAATCGGAATCCTCTGTGATATGTTTGCACGGTGGGAACGCAATCCTGACAACTATAATTCTTCAATATTCGATTACATAAACAGGATAAGCATCGCAGGTAAGGAAGACAGCGAAGGTGACAGGAAGGGAAAGGTTGCCCTGATGACTATGCATGCTTCCAAGGGGTTGGAATTCGATACGGTATTCCTTGCCGGTATCGAAGACCAATATGTTCCCCATGCCAGGGCGATTGAAGACAATCCGGCAAACATCGATGAGGAGCGAAGACTCTTCTATGTGGCCATCACCCGCGCCAGGAGGGTGCTGGTAATATCATCGTGTGAACGCAGGAAGCGTGGCCATGATGAGATTTTGAGTGTCCCCTCGCGCTTCCTTGAGGAAATACCGAAGGAACTTTTCGATGAGGAAGATCCAAGCAGGGAGCTCTCTGCAAATGAGGTAACGGACAAACTCCGGTTGTTCAGGGAGAAACTGGAGGCAAGGAAAAAATGATGTTGTCATCCAGGCATACTCAGTAGTGCCCTATACAGATTGACTTGCATGTTTAGGTTTTCACCAAAGAAACTATAATCTTGCCTAAAGTACATTTTTTTCTTTTACTTGTTTTCTAAGAATGGTATAAAAAAGGACAAGAGAGGGACAACATGCAAAAAAACCATACATCTAATTATTTTTCCAAGAGATTTATTGTTATATGTATGGTATCTCTTGTCACTATCCCTGTGTTTGCCCAGTTGGTCTATTCGACGGAATCTTCGATTGACATTAGCTATGGTTATGGTTATTACAGCTATTATAGTGGTTATGGCTCTCTCGGTTCATTGGTGGGGACTCTTAGCTACGATGGTAATGGCACAGAACCCAGTTCCCTCAATTTTTCAGGCTCTGCTCTAAACAACAACGGGGTAACATTTACCTTTCTCAAGAACGATGGTACTACCTACACACGTACGATCGATGCAGTATGCTATGTTACCTATACCAGAGACTTTGGGTCGCAACAAATTATTATGGCTTCCAGTTCGAGAACCTACAACTTGACAAGAATTAACTGGAATTACCCGGTAAAATTCTATCTTTTTTTCAACAATTCGGATTTAGAGAGAATATTCTACAATGCTCCTGGTAAGCTAGTATATGTTTCGACAAACACCTTTTTCAATCCACAGGAATACTATTCTCCTATTGAGACTATATCGAACCTTGGAACCACGACGCAACCGATTCCCTTGCTTGGAGGCGGTCTGCTGGGAGCAGGAGGCATAAATTCTCTACCAGCGACAGATCTTTACTACGATTTCTCAAGCACTGCTATTCCCGAATATTCCATCAGTTTCACCGCCAATGATGTTTCGATCAATGATCTTACCGATGCAATCGACAATCCGATCCATATTACGGACTTGAAACTGGAAATCCTCAATTATGATGACGTATATATGGGACAAACGAATATCCAGGTCAAGTTCTTCCAGAGTGGGCATGCATCTTTTGAGTTTATCAACAATGCAGGGAAGACCATACCGTTTACGTTATTGGCAAACGGAATCACCATTATTCCTAATATAAAATTCTTTCCCTGGGTAAAGCCCCTTATCGAGAATAACCTTGCAGCGATAGGTTTCTCTGTCACTCAAGCAGACTATGACCAGGCGGAAATGGGAGACTACAACGCTACCATTACCGTCGAACTGATTACCGGCGTATAATCCAGTACCTTTAAAATACATATTTTCTTTACTTATAACTATATAAAAACCTTGCACTCTCAGCTATTTATATCTATTCTAAGAATATGAAGAGACTTCCTGTTTTTTTCTTTATTCTTCTCATTATCTCATTTTCTTCTGCTTTCCTGGGGGCAGATATTACTGCGACCTATGAACCCGATCCTCATTTGGTTTTCACGACGGGAAACAGTCCATTCGATTCCTCTGATTTCATTGCACATCTGGGAACTTTAACGTTTCAATCGTCTGAGAATACATTTTTCTCCCCTTATCTGATTGACTTGAATATGAATAACCATTTTACAGTTATCGGCCCTACAACTTGGAATCCAGATAAGGAAGACCAGGATACCAGTGGGTGTATTGTTGCAGTCATTCAATATAACGGGATAAAGCAAATCACAAACATCTGGGGAAACGGCGGAAGGGATTACCAACCTTTACTGGAAACCAATGGAAACCTAAAGACGTCGAGGATTGTTTCAGATTTCTATTTGCTCAGTGATCAGCCTGCTTCAGTTTTCATACAAGGATCAAGCTACAGGCTCATTTCAGGCTCCTTGGGAACCTTTAATGCAGGAGCTACTACGAATAATGGCCAAAATATTACGAAATCCCTGTTTTACATCAAAATCAACTCACAGACGCTCCCCTCAAACGGAAGCGCACCCTATCCTGCCATACCGATAAATACCAACATCGCTGCACCCATTCCCTATCCGGGCAAGCCCGATCCAGTGGGCTACTTGTTTAGCATCATCAGCGAAGAATATTTCGACGTGGAAAATGCAATCGGTTTAAATCCCACCAAAGTCGGCACTGCTCGGTTGGTACTTTGCAATCCCTGCGCGAGTACCTCCTATGGGGTGGATGTCAAATTCACAGACAGTAACAACGGCACAGACTTCAGCCTTGGCCTGGATGGCAGTAAATCTGTCTATACCATTGGATATTCACTCAGATTCCAATCATCCGATGTTAAAGTAACAAACCCCATACCCTGGGATAATCTTCATGAAGGTATCAATGACCAGAATATCTATGTTACGGGAATCGATGCAACTAAGGCAGAACTGGCCCCTTCAGGAGACTATTCTGATACCATTACCGTTACGATAACCCCTAAGGATACGCATTGAATCCAATGCCTGGCATATACACTTCTTCTGGACAATAAATCGACTGACTGTACAAAAATAAGAGTATCGTTAATCCGGTTGCAGGTACGTATGCTGCCCTATCCATTCTTTCAAATCCTCCCTCCCCTCAATCTTGCGCTTTGCACAGAATATACTTATTATTGGTCTATGAGAAAAAAAAATCCTTTTTCCTTCATACTTTTACTCCTGTCAGTAACAATAGTTCCCCTAGGGGCAAGCATAACCGCGACCTATATACCTGATACCAATCTCTATTTCACCATCGGATCGTCCCCTTTCGCCCCCTCCGATTTTATTGCACACCTGGGAACACTGACATTTTACATTCCCGACAACCAGTTGTTCGCACCTTCACTTGTCGATATGACAGCTACGAATAATTTCAGTTTTACCGGTCCGGTGACTGAGTACAACGACTGGCAGACAGGACTTCCTGTCTACACAACCCAGACAAAGACAGGTAGAATCTGTGCGGTAACCACAGTCAAAGGGAAGACCACGTACAAGGAAATCTGGGGACAAGCGGGAACCCAACCGCTCACCGATACGAGTGGCAATATAAACACCTCAGTCTTCGTTGCAGAAATTTATCTGGTCGGTTATCAGACGGCAAGCCATTTCAAGCCAGGAGCCATATACTCCATTACGGGAGGAACCTTTGGGTCTTTCAATGTGGCAGTGGCGCAAAACAGCAATGGTATCTATAATAGCAAGGAATACATCTCAGTAAACGGGCAGGCAATCCCCTCAAACGGATCGCAACCGGCACCTCTGCAGCTAATCTCCAATGATGCGGTCCCCTTGCCCTACGTCGATCCAGACCATCCCTATTCCACAGTGGATTACTTATTCGGTATCATTGAGGAAGCAACATTCAACGTTGACAATGCAATCGGGACAAAGGCCACACTGGCAGCCAAAGCCCAGCTAACGCTTTCCAATTCTGATCCGGAAAAATCCTATGGGGTTGCTATCAAATTCGAAGACGGAAACCATGACGAAACATTCAGCCTTGGCCTCGATGGAAGCAAATCCATCTATACTATTGGGTATACACTCAGATTCCTTTCACAGAATGTCCTGGGAGGAGTTCCCATATCTTGGAATGGACTGAAGGAAGGAATAAACGAGCAAAATATCCTGATTACCGGCATCAATGCCACCGAGGCAGCACTGGCACCTTCAGGCGATTATTCCGATACCATTATCGTTTCGGTAACCCCCAAGGACACCTTGTAAGGTATCCGTTCCCCAGCTCACAGGCATACTAATTTACCAGTAATAAATCGTTTTGGCCTATCCAACCTTTTTTGCGCATGACATACCCAAAGGCAATGGTAAGGAGAGAGGGAAGGGTAAAATGCATGAGGGCTATCAAAGGCAGAGAGGAAGGCCCCATGACAGCGAGCGTATTCAACTGCCCGACCAACCCACTTGTACCCATACCTGCGCCTGCACTATTGTTCTGCATTTTAAAAACAAGGGTACTTACCGGCCCCAAAATTGCTGAGGAAAGGATCGGTGGAATCCAGATTTTCCAGTTCCTGCAGATATTGGGTATCTGCAGCATGCTTGTTCCCAAGCCCTGACTCATAAGCCCCCCTACCCTGTTCTCAGGAAAAGACATAACGGCAAAGCCCACCATCTGGCAACAGCAACCTACCGTTGCGGCACCTGCTGCCAAACCATTAATCCCGAGGCTTATGCAAATTGCCGCGCTGCTGATCGGAAGCGTCAAAACCATTCCCATTACCGTAGATACAAGGATGCCCATGGGCAAAGGATAGAGTTCTGTAAGGCTATTGATAAATGCACCGAGTGCAGTCATAAAAGCACTCATCGCAGGTGCGACAAAATGTCCGGCAAGGCCCCCTGCGATTATGGTAGAGATTGGGATCAAAAGAATGTCAATCTTGGTTTTTCCTGCAATTTTCTTTGCAATCTCTGCCCCGGCCAAAGAAGCAAGCATGGCTCCAACCGGTTCGCCAAACGCGAGTCTGACAATACCAAGGTTATCAGAAAGCACAAAAGTCCCTGCACCGATAGCTCCGGTTACTGCACTGCAGAGGATTCCCAGCGGGGGGGCCCCAACAGAGACAGCAACCCCTACCCCGATGGCAGGACCTGTCAGATACTGGGCAATCTGTCCAAATTGCTCGAGAAGTACCAGATGTGAATAATGTCCGATCTGTTTGATAATGAGACCAACGATCAAGGAAGCAAACAAGCCTTGGGCCATGCCATTGAGTACACGGATACTGTATGCACCCACCTGTTTGCCACGTGTTGAAGGAATAACTTCAGCCATAGTAGCTCCTGAGAAATGATTTGGGTGGATGACATGGCAGGTGCAGGGTCCATCGCCCGGCACAAGGCCTCCGTTAGCAGTCAATATACCAAGCCGAAAAAAGTATGTACAGCCCTTTTATGCTTGCACGGGAATTTTTCCTTCACAGAGAAACAGGGTTCCCTGGTAGGGTTTGAGAGAAAATTTTCCATCCCCTGAAGACAGAGAAGAGGTTGCAATTTGCGTTGAAAAGAGACTGGAATATTGGATAGTAGCATCCGGTTCTTCGAGCAATGTGACAGATTGGTTTTTCGAGGAAAAATTCAAAAGCACCAAGCGTTTTTCTTTTCCAAGCGTTCTCGTATAGGCAAGGATCTTTTGGTTGTCAGTCTTGCAAAACGTACAGAGCCCCTCTTGCAGAACATTATCTTGGGCGCGCAATCTGATCAGGTCTTTGTAAAACGCAAGCATGGAAAAGGGTTCGTTTTTCTGTTCCTCCACAGATAGCCCTTCACACTGACGGGCAAATGGCATCCAAGGCTTTCCGGTGGTAAACCCATGCTTCTCGCTCGCATCCCAGAGCATAGGGCCTCTCTCGCCATCACGGCCGACTTTGACCGGCCAGTACCTGAGCCCTACGGGATCATTCATTTCCTTGTGGCTTACTACAGAATTTAAAAGCCCTAATTCTTCGCCATAATAAAGAAAAACAGTCCCTCTCTGGGTAAGAAGAAAAAAGGTTGCAAGCTTTGCCTTCGCCGTATTGTTCCCATAGCGGGTGATCGACCGTTTGACATCATGGTTATTCAGAACCCAGGTAGGCCATCTTTGACGGCCGACTGCTTCATACCACCGCTGCGCAGCAGTCTGCCATTTCCTGGCATCAAAAGGAAGCTCGATGAGAGAAAAGTCGAAGGTAAGATTCAGCTCGTCTTTATTTTTCCCGAGATAGCTTGCTGCCATCTCTGGTTCGCCTGGCCGCTCAACCATGATTTCCCCGACAAGCATACGTTCGTCGTACGTATCGATACATTTTCTGAATTTGCGGAGTTTTTGATGACTTTCTGGCCTATTTCTGTCGAATATATGCCGTTGCATGTCATAGGGACGTAACCGAGACCCGACCATTGGCGGATTACTGCGGAAAGAATCATCTTTTATGATGCAATTGATAACATCGAGGCGGAATCCATCGACCCCTTCTTCCAACCAGAACCCTACCTCATCGAAGATTGCGAGCACTGTTTCCTCATTTCTCCAATTCAAATCAGGCTGTTCACGCAAAAAAGAATGAAAATAATACTGCCCTCGCACCGAATCGAAGGACCACCCTTTCCCTCCAAAGGCAGAATACCAATTGTTGGGGATGGTATCACTCCAGATATAGTAATCTTTCTTTTTGGAATCCTTGGAAGCCCTGCTTTCCTGAAACCAGGCATGCTGGTCAGAAGTGTGGTTCAATACCATATCGAAAAGCACTTTCAATCCCATTCTATGAGCTGTGGCAATTAATTCGCGAACATCTGCCAGTGTGCCGAAAATGGGGTCTATGCCCCGGTAATCAGAAATATCGTAGCCGAAATCTGCCATGGGAGAAGTAAAAATTGGGCTCAGCCATATTGCACCGACGCCCAGGTCCTGTATGTATTGAAGCCGGTTGATAATCCCACGGATGTCCCCAATACCATCGCCATTGCTATCTTGGAAGCTTCTCGGATAAATCTGATAAATGACAGTCTCTTCCCACCATGGATTCATCCGCTCACCCTCCAAAGCAAAGCATTTTACAAAACAACAGGACTATCAATAGCCAGGGGGTCTCTGATTTTTTCTTGAAATAGAAAGCATTCCCCTGGTACAACGCCAATGCATTATAGTTTTTACTATATGTTTTTAAAATCGTTTCTATTTGTTCTTATATACATTTAATATTTTTTTTATATCGTTCCCATTTTCTTCAATATGTTTCTTGATCTTTATTCCTCTCTGTTTTTATTAGTTTCTCATCATTTTTCATTGGATTATAGGTAGAAATAGTATAGCTAGGGTTAATCATCCAGAAAAGTATCGATAAAACATTCGAATAGAAATGACACGAAGAAATAGCGGAAACTTAATCCTCTGTATGTTTTTTAGAAAATTCCTTGAGCGAAAACCTGATTCCGGCGGCCCATCCCAACCCCATACTAGAAAAGAGTTCTTCAAGTTCACGCTTAAATGAGGGTTCGATTGAAAAGGTTGTAAGAATTTTCTTTTCCTTTTTCGGGGCAGAGGAAATTTCCTTTGAAAACAATTGCTTTGCTTTTTGCCCACTGAGGCTTTCATTCAATACTTCTGTCTCTGATTCCGAATTTCTCTTTAATGCCATACTTTATCTCCAAATTGCTAAATCCAATGCGGTAAATGATTCAATGGTGCTTGCTTTCAAACCTTTTCCATATTTTTTAAAAACCTGAGGGGCCATACCAGCTTCTTGGGCTTTGCGAAACAATGGGTCCACAGGAATCTTGAAAACTGAGAAAACTCCGGTACAGGCGGCAGAATATATATCTCGGTGTTGCTTTATCCTATTGTCAAAGGAATTAATAACAATCTTAGTATGTTTCACGTTGGAACGCAAATTCTTTTTTATCTTATCGAGTTCATCTATGAATATTTCCAACCCGTCCAAACTAAATACTTCCGGTGTCATCGGTGTTATTACTTCATCGCTGGCAATAAGCGCAGCGCGTTCAAGACGTCCCAACCCAGGTGACATATCCAAAATGATCCTATCATAGGCTCCGGACAATTCCGCGATTAAATCCTGAATGACAAAAGGTTCTTCTGCAAGCTTTGTCTCAGAGTAGTTTTTCAAATTACCGCCAATACCAAAGGTCGGCAATAAAAAAAGGTTTGGAATCTGCGGTATCTCTACAACAGCATCATTCCAAAAACATTTACCTTGTATTACATCAACGAGTTCGTATTTTGTAGCATTTTTCAGAAACCAGGAAGAAGCATTTCCCTGTGGATCGACATCTACTAACAATGTCTTAAAACCAGCCAAAGCTGATTGGCATGCAAGAGTTCCAGAGATAGTAGTCTTACCAACACCTCCTTTCTGAAGGTGAAATGCAACAGTTTTTATCATCCCTTATAACCTTAATGCATAGTATATACCCTGTCATTCCATAGTACAAGTATTATTGTGAAGTTTATCTAAACCACATTATTTACATATTATTTTTATATTGTTTCTATATTTATATTACTTAATATTTCGTTTTTTATATGTTTTCTTACATTTCCTATAGCGTTATAACATTATTATAATCTATTACTATATCTTTTCCATTTTTTTTCGATATAACTTTTTATTCATAAACTAGGACAAATTTTTTATAATCCTATCATCATTAAAAAATTTTTATCTACCTTAAAACGTCCTTTGAACTAACTTGATTCTCTTTAGCACGTATTTTATTTCTTTGCTGCTACTACGTATTGAATCGTTTTTAATGACTTACTTGGAAATATTTTGAGGAAAAACGATTGTTACGGCTGAACCTGCTTTTCCCTGTTTGGCTACCCCCACCCCAACAGTCTGGAGAACCTGGCAGTAAAGTAATAAATAGTATATTTTTATATATTTTACCTATCAGTATGATATTTTATCAATTTATTTTAATATTATTTTTTATTTATTTTATATTTTATCTTATGTTTACTATATAATTTTTATGTTTTTTTTATATTGTTATTATTGTTTTTTATAGCTTTGTTATAGGCTTTCAAATACTTTTGATAGCGTATCTTTTTATTTCTTACGCTTTACATATAACTTTACTAATTTTTTATATATAAGAGATTTTTTTCTTGTTTATTTTAATATAACTTTAATATCTGTGTCATACTTTTTCTTATATCTTTCAAAGCAATAGGTTATAGGAAATAGAAATAGACAAGGCTATTCGGCAATGAAAATGGGAATAGCCTTATTTGACATACACGTTAGAATTCGCAATATCCTGCGATAACATCCCTCATCAAGTAGGCGCTATCCTTGGGAATTCGTTGTTGGCTCGCATAATCGTCATAGACAATACCGAATCTTTTCGAATAGCCCCAGGCCCATTCGAAATTATCTATAAAAGACCATACAAAATAACCCTTGAGATTCACGCTTTCATCGATTGCCTGTTTGCATATCGCCAAATGTTTGTTGAGATATTGGCACCTGAACAGATCATGGACTCTTCCATTTTCAACCACATCATCCGAGGCACAGCCATTTTCAGTAATATACAACGCCATTCCGTTTGACACAGTATCGAAATAATGCAGGATCCTAAGCAACCCATAGGGGGTAACCGGCCATTCCATGTTCGTCACAGGCTGCCAAACCGGCTCGTTTTTATACTTCCTATCTGCAGTGTCATCATAGGACACCGCGCTTTCCTGGTAATAGTTTATCCCAAAAAAATCAATTTCTTGAGCGATGCAATCCATATCACCGTCAACAACAGGATAGGAAATACCCAGGTCTTTTGTTACCAGAGACGGGTATCCCTTGCCCAGTAAGGGTAGAAGAAACACATCAGTCTCAAAAGCCCTTGCATATTCACTTGCTTTTCGATCTTCGTCCCGTCTTGTAGCGGGTCTGGGAAGAATGGGATTCAAAGTGATACCGATTGGTTGCGACAGTCCTATTTTACGATATTCCGCAACAGCCAACCCATGGGCAAGATTCAGATGGTGAACTGCCTTGTTTGCCTGACCCAGGTCCTTGATGCCAGGCGCGTGAATTCCCTGCAGGTACCCAAGATAGGCGCTGCAATACGGTTCATTGAGCGTTATCCATTGGTCGACATATTCTCCGAGATAGGTGAAACAAGTCTTGGCATAGGCAGCAAACGCATAGGAGGTATCCCTATTTGCCCAACCGCCCTTGTCTTGCAGGCTCTGGGGCAAATCCCAGTGATAAAGGGTCGCCACGACCTTGATATTATTTAGTTTGAGTTCCTTACTAAGTTCGATATAGTACTGCAGGCCTGGAATATTGACTTCGCCTACTCCATCGGGGATAACCCGCGGCCAGGATATCGAAAACCTGTAGGCCTGAAATCCCAGTTTGGACATAAGTTTGACATCTTGTTTATACAGATGGTATTGGTCAGCTGCTACAGCCCCATCATCCCCGTTCAGTACGGCGCCCTCCTGTTTGGAGAAGGTATCCCAGATACTGGGCTTCCGGCCGTCCTCTTTGATTGCCCCTTCCACCTGATAACTTGCAGTAGCGCAACCCCAGAGAAAATCATCACAAAACGCAACCTGTTGCATAGTACTATCCTATTTATTTTATTTATCTACCGGGCAAGAAGAAAATCCAGTTCAGAAGGACCGCTTACAAACATTTTCAACCAAGAAGACGAGGCCTGGCTTGTATTCAATACCCTCCCGCCCCATGCAAGTTGACCATGTTTGCCAAGGAATCTCAAAATACCTGGTAAGATAGCAAATAGTAACACACTCCATTCCAGGCAAACAAGGTTATGATTTTTTTTTAACAAAGATAGCAAATCCTACCCCTGCTATAGTATTTTTTAATTTATCCAATACTTTTTCTTACGATTTCAACATTCTTTTTATAGTATTCCTATATCGTTTAAATGCTGTCGCAAGGCCACACTACCTGTAAAGACAAACGTCTCAACACCAAGGGCCTTTGCACTCGCGCAATTAAGAGGGCAGTCATCGGTAAAAAAAGCTTCTGAAGCAGGAACCTGTTCGGAAGAAAGTATTTTTTCAAAGAACTCTTTGTCAGGTTTTGCCTCATGGAGATCAACTGAGGAATAGACCTTATTAAAAACAGAATAGTCACCCCGGTTCTTATGAAACGCATAGTGCGCTGGTTCTGTATTGGTCGCACACACTACCCGTAATCCTTTCTCTTTCAATTCACGTATCAGCAAAAGCATTGCTGTATCCAGCTGGGGATGAAAAAACTTGCCCCATAGGCTTTCCTGGTAAAAAGGTACCTCTATCTTGGTAATATCGGTAAATTCCTTCCATAGCTCCTGTTCGGTACTATTCCCCTTACTGTGCTTCAGCATGACTGCCTCAAGTCTGGCGTCAATATCGAACAGGCGGTCATATCCTGTAATGCCCAGCTCTGAAAGTATTTCTTTTTCGATCAAGGAATCGGAATGCCTTGCAACGACTCCACCCATATCAAATAAACATATAGATATTTTTGTTTTCATAGAAATTGAGCATATCATAGGTATCTGATTGAAAACTAGTACTTTTATTAGTCGAAAAAATACGGTATCCTTAAAAAAACCCAAGGAGAAGATACACAATATGCCTTCATTCTTTCCCAAAGATTACCATCCTGCGATGGACAAGAAACAAACAGAAAAAGCAATCAAGTATGTCAAAGATACCTTTGAACGAGAACTGTCCGGGGAGTTGAAACTCAGCAGAGTCACTAGCCCACTCTTTGTGCCCAAAGGGTCAGGAATCAATGATGACCTGAACGGTATCGAACGGCCAGTCCGTTTCGAAATCGGGAACCTGGGAAACAAGGAAATGGAGATTGTCCAGTCGCTAGCCAAATGGAAACGTATGGCGCTTGCAGACCTCGACTTCCAAGCCGGTACTGGACTCTATACCGACATGAATGCTATCAGGCCTGATGATGATATCGATGCAATCCACTCGCTGTATGTAGACCAGTGGGACTGGGAACTGGTTATGGGTGAAAACTGCAGAAACCTTGATTTCCTCAAACAGACCGTAATGAAAATCTATTCGGCCATACGAAGAAGCGAATTTTTGGTCGGTGAAATGTTTGCGTCCTGTACACCGACACTTCCTGAGAACATCACGTTCATCCATGCAGAAGATGCCCAGAAAAGATATCCTGACCTTACACCACCCCAAAGGGAAAAGGTCCTAGCCAAGGAATATGGCGCAATTTTCCTTATCGGGATCGGTAGTCCGTTGGCAGATGGAGTCAGCCAAGGCGGACGCGCACCTGACTATGATGACTGGTCCACTGCAACAGATAAAGGACATGTAGGGCTGAACGGCGATATAATCGTATGGGATACTGTCAGGGAAGATTCCCTTGAACTTTCTTCCATGGGCATCCGCGTAGACAGGGAAACACTCCTTAGGCAGCTTGATATCAGATCCTGTCCTGAGCGCGCCGACCTGTACTGGCACAAAAGGCTTCTCAACGGGGAACTGCCCCAGACCATTGGTGGTGGTATCGGACAGAGTCGTCTCTGCATGTTCCTCCTCCACAAAGCACATATCGGGGAAGTACAGGCTTCAGTATGGCCCGAGGAAGTACTTTTGGAAGCAAAGAAAGAATCGATCTACCTAATGTAGGGGAACTGCCTGTGAAACTGATTAGCTGGAATGTGAATGGACTGAGGGCATGCCAGAAAAAAGGCTTTGAAGAATACCTTTCCCGTGCAGATGCCGATATTTTCTGCCTGCAGGAGACAAAACTTCAGGAAGACCAGATAGCTCTGGACAAACTTTCGTACCATACCTTTTGGAGCTTCGCGGAGAAAAAGGGTTACTCTGGTACTGCCTTGTTTTCAAAAATCCAACCCATTTCGGTTTCTCGGGAAATCGGGCACCCGCTTGACTCGGAAGGGCGTACGGTCACAGCAGAATTCGAAGATTATTTTGTTATCTGCTGCTATACGCCCAACAGTCAGGAAAAACTTGCACGCATTGAGCTTCGAATGGACTGGGACGCGGCATTCAGGAAGTATGTCTCTGATCTGGACAAAAAAAAGCCTGTGCTTATCTGTGGGGACCTTAACGTGGCCCATAATCCCATCGATTTGAAAAACCCAAAGCAAAACGAACAGAACGCAGGGTATTCAATCCAGGAAAGGCAGGGTTTCTCGACCCTGCTTGCATCTGGCTTTACCGACTCCTTCCGCTATCTATACCCGGATAAAACCGATGCCTATTCGTGGTGGTCCTATCGGTTCCATGCCCGGGAAAAAAATATCGGGTGGCGTATCGATTACTGGCTGGCAAGCAAACGATTCGAACAACACATCAAAGACAGCATCATAGAAGACCAAGTGCTTGGCAGCGACCATGCCCCGGTGGTTCTCGTACTGGAATAACTATTCCTTATCAACAGACTGACAACAAAAGCAACCCTAGGGTTGCTTTTGTTATCGGGAACTTCTCCTTACCAAGTCAGTAAAGGATTGTCTTGTTTTCTATTTGAGCAGGTAGGTAGGAATCTCCCCTCTGCTTTCAAAAATCTTCCTTTGCTGTCCATCAAGAATTTTCTTACACATTCTCACAGACTTAGGTGTTACCTCTACCAATTCATCATCCTTGATAAACTGGATAGCCTGTTCAAGCGAAAGCTTGGAAATAGGAGTGAGGGTAACTGCCTCGTCATGTCCTGACGAACGGAGGTTTGTCAGCTTCTTGGTCCTTGTAGGGTTCAAACAAAGATCTATCTCCCTGTTACGTTCGCCCACAATCTGACCTTCATAGACAGGATCGCCAGGAACCAAAAACAATTTACCTCGGTCCTCAAGCTGCCAAAGCGCAAATGCGACAGCCTCACCTGCACGGTCACAGATCAAGGAGCCACTGAAACGATCAGGGAAATCACCTTTATACGGTTCATAGCCTTTCAGGTAGCTGTTCATGATACCCAGACCCCTGGTGTCCGTAAGGAACTCATCATGGTAACCGATCAGACCGCGGGCAGGGATCTCGAACTTCATCTTGACCCTTCCGGTTCCTGTATAGGTTATATCACTCATCATTGCCTTACGCTTGGCAAGTTTGTCCATAACCGATCCACTCGATTCCTCTGGGCAGTCTACCATGAGATATTCTACGGGTTCAGTTTTTCTGCCCTGTTCGTCGGTATGATAAATCGTCCGGGGACGCCCGACACACAGCTCAAAACCTTCACGACGCATCTGTTCAACGATAATGGCCATCTGGAATTCACCACGACCTTTTACAGTAAACGTATCATCGGAGTTTTTCTCTACCCTGATGGAAACATTGCGAAGCGTTTCTTTCTGCAGTCTCTCCCAGATTTTAGCAGCAGCAACGATTTTACCTTCTTTTCCGGAAAGTGGGCTGATATTCTTGCTGAACAACATGGCTACCGTTGGTTCGTCTACGAAAATACGGGGAAGTGCCTTCGGATTGGCAGAAGTACAGATGGTGTCACCGATGGATACATTGTCAACACCGGCGAGAACGATGATATCACCGCTTTCTACGTCGACTGCATCATGGAAAGTCGGGCCATCGTACGATTGGAGTTTGGTTACCCTGAGCGGACGGCGGACATCGCCATCCTCGACACAGACCAACGAGTCATACATATTCGCCCTACCATTGATAATTCTCCCGATTGCCAGACGACCGAGGAAGTCGCTGTAGGACAGGTCGCTTACCAACATCTGGAAAGGTTCTGCATCGTCGAACTGGGGAGCAGGGATGAAATCCAGGATACAATCCATCAATTCATGGAGATTGTCATCCAGTTTATCAGGCCTTTTACCACACATGCCAGTCTTCCCTATTGCATAGAATACAGGGACTTCAAGCATCGTTTCATCATTGCTCAGTTCAAGCAACAGGTCATACACTTCATCCAGGACTTCCTCACTGCGGGCATCCTGACGGTCGACTTTATTAATTACGATAATCGGTGCCAGATGGAGTTTCAACGCTTTTTCCAAAACAAACCGTGTCTGGGGAAGCGGTCCTTCTGCGGCATCGACAAGTAAGACGACACCATCGACCATGGACAGGCCACGTTCAACCTCTCCACCGAAATCGGCATGTCCCGGGGTATCTATGATATTTATCTTTACACCATGCCATGTAATCGCACAGTTCTTTGCACTGATCGTGATTCCCCGTTCTCGTTCAAGGGCTCCGCTATCCATTATGCGGTCCTGTGTATCACGGGAGACAAGTCCACTCTGCTTGAACAAGGCATCTACGAGAGTAGTCTTACCATGGTCAACGTGTGCAATGATTGCGATGTTCCTAATATGTTCGTTCTTTTTTATCATCATCTTTCCTTATGGGTTACTGTATCATATATGGGAAAAGTACTTAAGCCGCCTGTACTACCTTGTCAGCCCTTCTTGATTGTACAAATTTCAATACAATCAGGGTCAACATGCAGCACAGTGAAATACTTATGGTGGCCAAGCCACCTGCAATGCCAGATCTATGGGCAACAAGGCCTACGATGATCGGCATTGCTATGGCCCCGAGCGTTGCAACTGCAATGCAAGTACCCGTAGCCAAGGTAGAACTATTGAATCTCCTGTCCATGGTAGACAACGTAGTGGGATACGTTCCACTCATTGCCAGACCAAAACCGAAGATACACAGATAGATCAGTACAACCGAATGAACACTGATCATCAAAATAAAGAAAATCACCTGGAAGGTTCCAAGGATTACCAATAGCAAATTCCTATCAACTCTCGTTGCAAGAGAAGCACAGAGCAGACGACCTGCAAGGATGCATAGCCAGAGAGCAGAGGAAGTCATCTGGGCCATGGCTGTATTCAATATTCCCGTATCGTTGAAATAGGTAACCAGCCAACCGATCACCGAGGCTTCTGAGCAAAGGTAAAAGAACAGGATGAAGGTATTCAACCAGTAGGAACCGCTTTTTGCAAAGCCAGCACCACAGTCGTTCTTCTTCTCCACTGGCTTCCCCGACAATGAGGAAAAACCTATTGCAAACAGGGCAACAATCTCAAAAGCAACCAGTATCCAGGCACTTAAGCGCCAGTGAACCCCGAACACAGTTGTACTCAGGATTGCCAGAAATGGGGCAACAAAGGCCCCCACGGCAAAAAAGGCATGTAGCAGATTCAAGGCAGAAGTCTTGTTTTCCGAAACCTCGCTAATCACCACATTGGTAATGTTGCTCAGCGAACCACGGCCAATTCCCGTAAAGGCAAAGGCTAGGAGCAACAGAACAGGGTTTGCTGTCAGGGTTGCCAGCATAAAACCGATCGCAATACCCATCGAGAGGACGAGTGTGCTTTTCTTTCGGCCTATCAGGGAGGGAAGAAACCCAGCAATCAGCAATGCACAGAAATTCCCAACCTGGTGTGCGGAGATGACAGCTCCGCTCAGTACATACCCCATTGCGTATTCGGTTTTCATAAATGGAAGCAATGCCCCGATAAGGGTACTCATCATCCCACTGGTAAAAAAGGCAAAATACATGGTATTCATCAGCGGGACATTTTCTTCTTTGACCCGTACTATGTTCGCTATCGATGGCATGGAAAAACTCCCCGATGGTATAACCAAAGAAAGACCGACCTGATATACCAGGCCGGTACTCCTATGTAATACCGTTATTTGCCAAGAATGTCCACTAGCTAGAGGCAAGTGCAAGAATTACCGTATCACAGCACCTGTATTTTGTCCTGAAACCTATACAGTAGCATCTGTTTCGTTTCTTCTCTTTTCCATCAGGAAGGTATCTTTCCAATTCCCATTTCGGTCACGGGCAATTTTCTCACGGCGGCCCACAAGACGAAAACCGCAACGGTCATGCAAGGCAATACTGGCTTTGTTCTCTGAGAGGATACTGGACTGTAAAGTCCAGATACCCTGCTTTTCCGATTCCTCGACCAGCAAGTGCAAAAGGGCCTTCCCCACTCCCCTGTTTCGCTCTTTTTCATCAATATAGACACTCACCTCAGCAACACCACGATATACATATCGAGAGGATATCGGGGACAGCACAGCCCAACCCACCACCGTTTGCTTTGATTCCGCTACAAACCGGCAGAAGGGAAGATGGGCTTTGTCAAACTCATCAAATGTCGGGCATACAGTCTGGAAGGTTGCCAGGTTGGTATCTATGCCTTGTTGGTAGATTCTTGAAACGGCAGCCCAGTCTTCTTTCACCATAGTACGATAGAGTATTTTCGATTCCATTGAAACATCCCTAGAGAATGATTCCGCCTTGCTCAATCCGTTGGGCAAGGGCAAGAATATTCTTTTCAATAGTAGCTATAATCTTCTGAAACTCAGCATCACTCTTACCACTGGGATCGTCTAAACCCCAGTCTTCACGGAAATGCGAGGGAAGCGTAGGACATTGCACGTTGCAGCCCATGGTAATGACAACATCAACTGCAGGTATGTCAGAGATAAGCTTTGAATGTTGGGTCTCTTCCATATCTATACCATACAGTTCCTTTATCAACCGAACGGCATCCTTGTTTATCCGTGGCTTCGTTTCAGTCCCCGCCGAATAACTGGCAAACACATCAGAAGCAAAATGCTTTCCCAATGCCTCTGCAATTTGGCTACGGCATGAATTGTGCACGCAAATAAATGCGACTTTCGGTTTTTGGACCATAGATTGCCTCCCCGTGAAATCCTTATTATTGCCTAGCTTTTTTGAGAAGCTCGACTACTTCACCCTTTGTCAGGACTTTTCCCATAGAAAGAACCTTTCCATCGACTACCAAAGCAGGGGTAGTCATCACTCCGAAAGAGGCAATCTTTGTAAAGTCCGTAACATGTTCGATGGTAGTATCCATTCCAAGTTCTTGCAACCCTTCCTTCACACTCTGTTCCAAGGAATTGCACTTTGCACAGCCTGAGCCCAAAACTTTGATTGCAGATTCAACTTCAACGGTTTCGTTTTTTTTGTCACTGTTACAAGAGCCTCCACAGCTGCAGGCCTCTTCCTTTTTCTTTTTTCCAAATCCAAAAATTCCCATAACATTTTCCTCCAAAAAACCAATAGAATTAATTTGGCACTAGGCCAAAATCAAACAAACAGATACCCGAAGGCATTGAAAGCATACCCGATAATAATAATTCCGACCGTAACAATACTTGCAAAGACAACCAGCAACCTAGGTTTCACCGCTTTTCGCAACATAACCATAGAAGGCAGGGACAAGGCAGTCACCCCCATCATAAAGGAGAGTATAGTCCCTACACCTACCCCCTTGGCAAACAAAGCCTCTGCTATGGGAATGGTTCCGAAGATATCCGCATACATTGGCACACCGACGAAGGTGGCGATCAACACCGAGAACGGGTTGTTCTCCCCGAGTACAGTGAGAATGACATTCGTCGGGATCCAGTTGTGGATTAATGCCCCGATACCTACCCCTACTATCACATACCAGAAAACTTTACTGACTGTAGATTTTACTTGGGTCTGCGCATAAGATACCCGTTCTCCTCTGGTCATTTTCACTTCTTCCTGCATTTCCACAGGCTTTATGTTTTTCACAAAGTCCTCTACATAACGCTCCATTCCAAGTTTTTCAATCAGGGTACCACCGATTACGGCCAGAACCAGACCGACTACTACATAGACAAGGGCAATCTTGACCCCGAAAATACTGGTCAATAATACCAAAGACCCCAAGTCTACCAGCGGAGAGGAAATCAAGAACGAGAAAGTCACGCCAACTGGCAGCCCAGCGCTGGAAAAACCGATAAACAGAGGAATCGAGGAACAGGAACAAAATGGTGTAATGGTACCTAGCAATGCAGCAAGGCTATTGGCTCCCAAGCCATGGAACCTTCCGAGAATTCTCTTTGTCCTTTCAGGAGGGAAATAACTCTGGATATAGGATATGATGAAGATCAAAACTGACAGAAGGATAAAAATCTTGATTACGTCATAGAAGAAAAACTGCAGGCTTCCCCCGAGTCTTTTGGAAAGATCCATACCGATCGCTTGCAACAAATTCCCAATCAATACATTGAGCCATTTCATGGACAGAATCTGGTTCTGTATGAACGACGTGATTACAGACATATGCCTTCTCCCTTATCTTCTACGTTGGCAATACTTCCAACAAATTGAACAAATGTATGAAACATTTCATGGTCAAGTGAATAATGTGACCACTTACCCGCTTTCCGCACGGAAACCAAACCACATGCAGTAAGGATCCTCATATGGTGGGATAACGTTGGTTGAGTGATCGAAAACTGCTCCAAAAGATTACAGGCGCACTCCTCGCCGGCAGAGAGCAATTTGACTATTGCCACCCGGTGAGGATCACCCAAGGCTTTGCAGATCGAGACAAAAGAATCGGTATTCATAAGAACAACCTCATATAGAGAGATGTCGATATAATGCCATTATATATAGATAAACGTCAATATGTTTTGGTAAAAAATTCCATTTTCCACCGATTTCTTTAAAAAAGAAGCATTCCCGGCCATTTCACAATCAAGACATGATGAAGAATAAATGCACTTTTTATTTTTTTTATCTCTCTTTATTTCATTTCTTTCATTCAATTCTATCCTGGCAAAACAGGGGATTATCAAGAATTTTCAAGACTGACTGGACTTGATCCACTTTTTCAAGATTCCATTCCGTACTGCAACTCTGATGCAAGAAGGCAACATCATGACTGACGCATATATAGGCTCCCTGATATCCTTTCAAGGCTTGTTCCAGGGCAAGTCTTGAAGGTAAATCAAGATGATTGGTCGGTTCATCCATTACCAGGAGGTTTGTCTCACTTTCCATAGCCAGTGCAAGCATGAGTTTTTTCATTTCCCCTGGACTGGAAATCCCTGAAGAAAGAAAGAGCCTGGAATCGCTGCCCAACTGAACTATTCGAGAAATCACCCTTCCCTTGGCAGTCTCATCCAGTTGAAGCATCCTTTCCATTGTTGCCTTGGATTCTTCCATCGAAATCTCTTGAGGAAGATAGGCAACCTGGACAGGAGTTTCCCCAAGAAGATTGATCATGTATTTCAGCAAAGTTGTCTTGCCTAATCCATTGTCCCCTGTAATACCTATGTGATCACTCGATTGTATTTCCAAGGGAGGAAAGCTCAAATACCGCAGAGGACCAAGAGAAAGGAAAGAGGCGGCACAACGGAACACCGTTACAGAATGATAACACGAACCTGATAGAGTAATTCCGGCTACCGGAGAATTCAAATCCAGAAGCCGTGCTTGATGCAACGCATCATATTGCTTGACATCACGCGATTGTGAACGCTCATATCGTTTTTCGAGTTGTTTCTTGAGTCTGCCAGCTTTTCCATCTGATCCTGAAATTCGAACTCCATCAATCTTGGCCTTTCTATCATGATCTTTAGGATCCAAGTTCCTTTTGGAACATAGCGAATCCTGTCGAGAAGCTTTTCTGCTTCGTTGTATGAGTTCACTTCTGAGCTTTCTAAGTTTGTCAGAACTGTCTTGGTAATTCTTGCTTGCTGCAGAATATTGCATATTCGACTGCTTGATAGCCTCTTCATAAGAACAATCGAAGGATTGTATATAAGGCGCATGCACTAAAACGGTTCGTCTTGCGAGCGCTTGCAAAAACGATCTGTCATGGCTGACCAATATCCCAATACCCTTATATTCCGATAAAGAATGAAGAATAAATGTCATGGCCTGTCTATCTAGATGGTTTGTCGGTTCATCGATGGCAAGCATTTCGCTTTCCTGCCATAGCGAATACGCAATCTGGGCGCGTTTCCGCTCGCCCTGGCTCAAAGCTTCCCAACGATACAACCAATCCCTTTCCAAAGCCAGTTTTCCAATAAGTCGACAGGCTGTACGGTCATATGAGGCAATGAATTCCTCGAATCCTGCAGGAATGACTTCTGTCTGTTGGGGAACATACAGGCAACGCCCTGAATGGAGTATGGTTCCTGAATCGGGGATCAGTACCCCTGAGGCAAGTTTCAACAAGGTAGTCTTGCCTCCTCCATTCGGACCGACACAAGCAGTCCAGCCAGGACCAAAGGTAAGATTTACTCCTTCAAACAAGGAAATTGACTGTTCTGGATATTGAAAAGAGACTGAATCGAATTCCATTGATTGCACCATATGGCACCTCCCTGCAGGGATAGCATCAAATCTGGGCAACCATAAGGATAGGAACATATAAAGCTATGATAATATTGGAGCCTAATTCCCGATAACCTGAAGACCTGATGACATATCCGGTATGATACTAGTATTCCGAATAAATTCTCTTGGGTTCTGGTCATCAATTCTTCATCGGCTGGAGGACTCCTTATAGATACCTAGTATCTACCATACAGGGACAAGGTTAGTCAATATCAGAACTTGATTCTTCGCGATACAGCAAGTACCGAGACATTCACGCAGTAATATAGCAAAGCTACAATTAGATAAAGGACTATTACCTGACTCGAATATTTGAATTTCCCCATTATAATTGTTGCATTCATCATAAGTTCGGAAATGCCAACCACTTGGCAAAACGACGTGTCCTTGAGACAGGTGACAAATTGGCCCATCATTGGAACAAGGATTTTTTTAATCGCCTGAGGAAGAATTATATGAACCATCGTCTGTGTGAAACCAAACCCTTGGCTTGCAGCGGCCTCCCACTGGCCCTTTGGAATGCTATTGAGTCCTCCTCTGAGAATTTCCGCTACCATGGCACTGGTGAAGACTGTCATTGCAAGGATTGCAGAAACCACAGGCTTGAAAGCAATTTTCATTCCGAACACATACGAGGGCAAAATCAAGCGAAAGCTAAGGATGAAGAGCAATAACGGAATGTTCCTCACTGAATCAATATAGATTGCAGCCAGTTTTCCGATGAGTTTTTTACTGGAAAATCTGGCAATTCCAAGCAAAGATCCGAAGAAGAAGCTCAAAATAATAGAAACCAAAGCGATCAGAAGGGTCATACCAAGACCCTTGGCAAGGAAAAGCAACACTTCCCCAGTTGAAAATGGAGTAAAAAAATCTATCATGGTTACCTCGCTTTCCTTTCCATTTTCTGGACAGTCTTGCTCAACGGAAGACAGATTGAAAGATAAAGCAGCCCGGTGACAATGAAGGTTGGACCATAGACTGACGTATCGCTTGACCAAGAGTCCGCCCGGTACATTAATTCACCTCCAGCGATCAAAGCCATTACAGAGGAGTTCTTGATCAAGTTGACTGCTTGGTTGGCCATAGGTGGCAACGCTATTTTCATGGCCTGCGGCAAAACGACAAGGACCATTGTCTGCAGATATCCGAATCCTTGGCTCAAGGAAGCTTCGGTCTGTTCATGGGGCACTGCCTTGATGGCTGCCTCGATGATAGCTGCCCCGAAGGCCCCGGTATAGAGTGACAAACCGATACATCCGACTTCAAAGGGATTGAGTACAAGATTGAAACGGGGAAGCACGTTGTACAGGAAAAAAATCTGGACGACCAAGGGGGTATTTTGGAAACCACTCATATAGCCTTTCGCAACTTTGCGTAAAGCTTTGTTATGGAAGCAGCGAACAAGCCCAACGGCAAAACTGATTACCAAGGTCAAAGCGAGGGCAATTAAGGAAACTCCTAATGTTATCCCAAAACCTTGTAGAAAAACAGGAAAATCAGCAAACAACTGTTTCCACATCCATACTTTGAACATCTACGCCCCTTTTACCAGACAGATAGCCCCTCCCCGGAATACCGGGGAAGAGCGCAAATCATCGTTTCTTATTTCAAGCCCCACTTCACGAGGAGGGAATCCAATTCACCACTTTTCGACAGTTCGTCAATCGTTCCGTTTACGGCATCAAGCAATGCAGTATTACCCTTCTTCACGGCCATACCATAATCTTGTTTCGCAAAACGCTCGTCCAAAAGCTTACATGAATCCTCGAGATATCCATTGAGGATTGCGAAATCAACACTAAAGGCGTCTACACGTCCACTATCGAGGGCAACCTTGATTTCAGGATACGTGGCATATTCACTATACTTGAGTGAAATTCCCGCTTCCTTTGCACCTGCATCCAAACTTTTCTTTGTTGTTGCACTCTGTGCTACCCCGATTGTTTTCCCATCAAGGGCTTTGAAAAGTGTAAAAGGGGAATCTTTCTTTACCATAATTGCAACAGCATCCACATAATAAATGGTCGAAAAATCCCAACTGTTCTTTCGCTCCTCGGTAACGGTAAACGTTGCAGCTACAAGGTCAAGCTCACCCGTATCGAGCAAGGGACCACGGGTCTTTGCAGTAACAGCAGTGAATTCAATAGCATTCTCATCGCCAAATATATGCTTTGCGACAGCCTTTGCAAGGTCGATTTCAAATCCTTCGATTTCCCCTGTGTTGATATTTTTATATCCGAAAGAAGGGACATCGACCTTACACCCTACACTAAGCTTTCCCTTGGCTTTCAATTTCGCCAATGGGTCATCCGAGTTTTCCTTTGAGCCATTTGCAAACAGAACAGCAACAGAACAGGCCAAAATCAAAGCCAAACCGGTAATTCTTTTCATTGAGCACTTCTTCATACGTATATCTCCCCTATTTCCCATCTCTGGGCAGTCTACAAGTCAACCTACATTGACTTAGAAATGCAATTCCATTTTCAAGCGCTCTTGAGAATCTTCGACAAGAACTGGCGGGTACGCTCATTCTTTGGAGAATTGAATACTTGCTGGGGTGTACCATCCTCGGTGATGTGGCCTGCATCGAGGAAAAGTACCCTGTCCGCAATGCTACTTGCAAATCCCATTTCATGGGTCACAACTACCATAGTTATACCTTCCTGATGAGCCACTTTCTGCATAATATCCAACACCTCGCTAATCATCTCAGGATCGAGGGCACTCGTTGGTTCATCAAATAGCAACACTTTCGGATTCATACAGAGCGCCCTGGCAATAGCCACCCTCTGCTGTTGCCCACCTGATAACTGTGAGGGATAACTGGTTGCTTTCTCACTCAACCCAACCTGGGACAGGTGCATCATTGCTAGTTTTTCTACATCTTTTCGCTTCTCTTTTTTTAAGTTAACCGGGGCAAGACAAAGATTATCCAAGACTGTCATATGTGGATAGAGATTAAATTGTTGGAATACCATTCCAATACCTTGGCGAATTTTACAAAGTTCCCTACGACTTTTCCCGGTCAGTTGCTGACCATCCACAAAGACAGTACCTTTCTGTGGCGTTTCGAATAAATTAATACATCTCAACAAAGTGCTTTTACCGCCCCCTGAAGGTCCGATGATGACAGTCTTTGAGCCTTCCGCCAGCGATAGATCGATGTGTTCGAGCACTTGTAAATCCCCAAAGCTCATGCATACATCCGTAAGTCTGATAATTGGCTCTGCCATATTCTATTCCCTCCAAAAATAAAAAACGGAGTCGAAGCAACGCATTTTGCGCTACTGACTCCGTTGTCATTATTTGATTCTTATACATAATATTGCAATTTTATGCAATAGGATTGCATAATCCCTAGATTATATTCCCAGTAGAATGTAGTAAAAGAGAATAAATCTCTGTCATATCGGCTCATCTGGTCATCAGGCTGTTACCTTTTCACACTATCTTTGAAAAATGTAACGATGCTTGGAAACCGAGATGAATACTTACACGTTAACCTGGGATCTGGTGTTACACGCTTGCGAGTAAACCTCCTACCATCATGTACATCCAATACAGCAGAGAGACAGAAAACAAGAAAATGAGGCATCGCATACCCAGATACCATGACAAGGAAAAAGTGACTGCCTTTTAACTTCGGTACGAATATTCATGCAAAGCAATATTTTCTGTATCGCTTTGCTGTCATACAAGAACCAGATGAAAGGGAAACTTAACAGAAACAGCCCTTTACAACAGGGGCCAACATTACTGTTATTGTGCATACCATTCATACTTTTTCAGGTTTTTCCTGGAATACGTGCTTTATCTGCCGGGAACCAATTATTTCTTTTTGAGTTCCTACTCAAAAAATATGCTCTCATCTAGAAAACCACCAGATGAGAGATAAAATTAGTTTTCCTTGTTATATGGGGTGCCGAGTTTTGCGGGTACATTGAACGATTTTCTACTTACTGTAAGGAATATTGTCAAAATATACGGAAGGGCAATAAACAACTCATTGGGCAAAAAGGTTCCACTGCTCGACTGCATATATATTGCCACAGCCTCAGCAAGACCAAATACCAAGGTTCCGACAAATGCTCCGATCGGGTTCCAGTTCCCCAAGAAACAGATTGCAAAGGCAATCCAACCACGTCCTCCAATAATGGAAGTAGTAAACATCCCAAGGTACCCTATCGAATAGAATGAGCCTGCAATGCCTCCCATGGCCCCAGAAAACAATACTGCCAAAAAACGAACCCTATTCACGTTTATACCAGCAACATCAACAGCCTCAGGATTCTCTCCGGCTGACCGTAACGTCAACCCCAAAGAAGTCCTATATAGCACAAAGAAAGAAAAAGGTACTATCAGGTACATCAGATATGTCAGAATATTCTGGGAGAAAAAGACAGGCCCAAGCACTGGAATCTTCGAGAGTAAGGGGAGTTTGATAATCTGGAGAGGCTGAACTGTAAGGGGAGTCAGCGGAACACCAAAGATAACCCTCTGCAGGAAAGAACACAGTCCAAGCACAAGAATATTGATAGCCGTACCGGTTACTATCTGGTGTTGTTTCAGTGTAACGGTAATCCAGCCGTATACGGCCGAGACCAATATCCCAGCTGCCATGGCCGCCAATAGTCCGAGAAAAAGACTCTTTGTAAGGAAGGCACAGACAAAACCTGCCCAAGCACCCATGAGAAAGATTCCTTCAATTGCCGTCACCATCATGCCTGTTCGTTCCGCGAACACCTCAGAGAGGGAACCATACAAAAGAGGTGTACTCATCATCAAAGCTCTGGCTAAAAGATTTATCATTGCTCACCCCCTTTCTGTAGCAAGCGTTTCTCACGCCGGATCTCCATCTCATTGCGCACAAAGAATGCAATGATTACAAAAACCATCACAAATCCCTGCATCAAGTTAATGATGCTCGAGGGAATGCCGGATCTCTGGCCCATTATGGTGCCGCCAACTTCAAGTGCGCCGAAAAGCACAGAGGCAAAAATAATACCTATCGGATTTGCATTTGCCAGGATAGCAATACCTATACCTACCGAGCCTATATCAGGATTGAACCCCTGCAAGAGCATATGTTGAACCCCGTTCACTTCAGTAAACCCAGCCAGAGCAGCCAAGGCTCCACTGATAAAGAAAGCAACAACATACAGCCTGTCGGGCTTTATACCGCTCATTCTGGCAGCTTCCGAATTGAACCCTACTACCCTGATCCTATAACCGAGTTCGGTTTTGTATAATAAAACCCAAATAGCAATGGCGACCAAAACAGCGAAAACAAAACCTGCATGAAGCCGGGTACCCTTCACAAGGACGGGAAGCCAAACAGCCTTTGCCAAAGAGTCAGTCTGAGGATATTCACCTTTGGCTTCTTTTAAAACAGTACGGAGCAAATAATTCATAATAGCAAGAGCTACATACGTAGACATCATACTTACCAAGAACTCATTTGCTTTTCTTTTGGCTTTTACCAGACCGATCAAGGAACCCCAAAGACCTCCTGCCAAAAATACGGCAAGGGCAACAACGGGAAGAGCCATTTTGGAAGGAAGGGCCAGAGATAACGCAACTGACACAATTGCACCGATATAGAATTGGCCCTGTGCCCCGATATTGAAAAGGTTCGCTTTATAGGTAAACGCGAAGGCAAGTGCCGTGAAAATAAGCGGGGTAGCCTTTACAAAAATGTCCCCGATCGTATAACGGTCCCGAAACATCGAGGTAAATAAAACCTGAAAGGCCGAAATAGGATTCTTTCCCAGCAGGAGTATCATAAAGGCGCTTGCTATGAGGCCGAATACAATTGCAAGCAAATTGGTAACGAGCAAATCTCGCAGTTTTGCATTCATTTTGTACCCTCCCCTATCGAATATCCTGCCATAAGGAATCCAATATCATGCGTCGTCAATTCGTTCCGCTTGTAAATTCCTTGGATTTTTCCTTTATATAAGACAGCTATCCTATCGGAAAGGGCAAAAATCTCAGATAATTCGGTAGAAATAAGCAAAATACCTTTCCCCTTTGCACGTTCTTTCATAATTGTCCTATGGACATGATTTATTGCGCCTAGGTCAAGTCCCCTGGTCGGTTGATCATAGATTACAAGTCTGCTCCCATTGTAAACCTCCCTTGCCACAATAACTTTCTGCTGGTTCCCGCCTGAAAGACTCTTGGCAAGGGCTTCTGGACCTGGAGCTTTTACAGCATACTCCTCTATCATTGCAGCGGTATATTGCTGCAATTTCTTTGAATCCAGGAACCCGTGGCGGCGCCATTTTTTATCATAGCTATCTTTGAGCATCATGTTTTCGGCTAAGGTCATATCCATGACCATACCGAATCTCTGGCGGTCGGAGGGTACATAGCCAATGCCCAGGTTGATCCTAGAACGGATATCCAAGTGCGTAATTTCCTCATCTCCCAGAAAAACGGCACCCGAATTCGGTATCTGGGTACCACATATCGATTCACAGAGCTCTTGCTGTCCATTACCGCTAACGCCGGCAATTCCGAGCACTTCCCCCTCACTCAACGTGAAGGAAATATCTTGAAGGCTCGCTACCTCGCCTTTTTTCTGCAATGTCAGGTGATCTATTCGAAGGCATACCTTGGAAGTCTCTGTTGGTGCATCCAAGGGAACTTCAGGTGCCACAATTTCCTTATCCATCATCAGATAGGACAGTTCCCGCTCATTAGTATCTGATTTTTTCAAATCACCTAACACTTTCCCTTCCCGCATGACAATGATACGGTCGGCAACCTCCATCACTTCTTTCAATTTATGGGTGATAAAGATGACTGAATTCCCTGCTTTGATGAAAGTCCTGACAAAAACCATCAGATTTTCTACTTCCTGGGGGGTAAGTACTGCAGTGGGCTCATCCATGATAAGAAGATTGGCCTGTAGGTACAACGCTTTGATTATCTCAACTTTTTGTTGTTCGCCTACTGAAATGTCCCTGATAAGAGCTTTTGGATTGATGGCAAACCCGTATTTGGCTGCCAAATCAGCGACCATCTCTTCTTGTTCTTTCCAGCGTATCTTTCCATGGATACTACCAAGGATGATATTCTCGGTAACTGTATGGGCGGGGACCAAGGAAAAGTGTTGCTGGATCATCGATATGTTCAGAGCCATGGCATCCTTGGGAGATGCTATATGCTGTTCGATACCCTCTTTCAGGATTTGTCCCTCATCGGCCTTGTAGAGTCCATAGAGGATTTTCATACAAGTACTTTTTCCTGCGCCATTCTCTCCCAGCAACGCAAGGACTTCCCCTTTGTTGATAGTGAAGGAAACCTCTTTGTTTGCAATGACCTTGGAGAAATACTTGGTTATATCACGTAATTCGAAGAAGGGTGTTTCCATTGCCTTACCTTTTTTCGTTCTCAAAAGAACTTGATCAATACACGATGGATAGAAAGAAGACCAAAATCAGGCAGGGGTTTTACGCCCTGCCTGGATTGGTTTTTCTCCGACATTATTTGGATGCAAACATGGAAGCGAAATCGACTTCACCGTTTTTAGCTTTCTCAATACCGGCAGCGACACGTTTCTGGATATCGGCACTTACATTTTTAGTGTATACAGGGTAGAAGATTCCTTCTGCAATACCTGCCATATGTACTTTATTACCTTCAAGGGTTCCAGCCATATACTGCTTGATAGCCCATGAATAGAAGGTCTCGAAATCAAATACAATCGAGGCTACTACCGTATCAGGGGCAATGGTGGTCTGGTCGCCTGAGAAACCGATGTAGGTAATTCCTTTTTCACGGGAAGCCTGGATTGATCCAAGGCCTACTTGGTTGGCATAAACAAACATGACATCAGCGCCATTATCAATCATTGTTTCAGCCATCTGCTTGCCCAAAGCGACATCATCCCAGGAATTGGCATAGGCACGGGTTGCCTTGGCACCTGTGATTCCGCGGTCCTTTGCAAGCTGTACAGCTACTTTTTCATAGACATCGAGAAGCTTTTCCATTGCATCATTTGGAAAACCTCCAATCGTGGCAAACTGGCCTTTCTTGGTCACTTCACCTGCAATGAGGGAGGCTATATAACTTGCTTCATATTCTTTTGGAAAAATCGGAGCTACATTTGCTCCCTTTGCCATCATTCCGTTTACAACACAGAAAGTTGTATTGGGATAACTTGCAGCTACTTTGTTCGCGGCATCATCGAACTGGGTTCCAGCAGCCATGATCAAGTCATAACCACGTTCGGCATAGTTACGGAAGGTAGACTCATAATCAGGAGCCTGTACATTCTCGACATATTCCATATTAGTCCCCAAAGTCGTATTACTCTTGACCAGGCCTGCATAGTTGGTTGCATTCCAACTTTGGTCATTGATAGGTCCAGGAAGAACAAGAACCATCTTGTAATCTGCAGGGCCTTTCACTTTATTGCCCGCACTTGCCTCTGTCTCTTTCGCTCCACCTGCGAATACACTTGTTGCAACCAATACAGAAATCAGCAGAACACTCAGTACTTTCTTCATGAATTTCTCCTTATGACCAAGGTTTATACAAACCACGGTTTTTTGTATGAATAAACAGTACCTTACATGAGTTGACAGGTCAAGAATATACATTATCATGCAAAATTTTAGTGCTTTCTGCATTTTTTTTGACATCATTTGCGTGTATACGCATTACAATAATTGTCAATTAAAATTCTCACCAACCAGTATATTTCCTAATTCCTTTTAATTTATATCTTTATTTTTTTTCTTAATATTTTTATGATTCATAGTCATCCAAAAAACAAAAACTGTGTTTGTATCTAGTATTTATTTTTTAAAAGTTTTTTTTAAAACATCACCTTGGGTACAGTAATACATGTAACGATATGCGATTTGCAATTTTTCCTTGTAAACATTTTTTAACTATGCAAAAACAATGCCTTTTTTTTACCGGAAAGCTAAACCATCTCCCCTATCACAATCCAGAGACCTGACGCTCCGACAAAAAGGTATACGATTTTCTTGAGCATGGCTTCCGGTATTTTGTTGAATGACTTCAACCCCAGTACTGTACCAACGAGAATGGCCATCCATCCAAGGAATATGAGAGGAACATCAGTAAGGACCAAAGCCCCGTTGAGTACCCTTATTATGATACTTTCCAGATTGCAAAAGAAAAAATATGCCTGGATGGTGGCAAGATACTGCGTCTTATCCTGTACGGATGGCAACAGATAGAGCGCAACGGGTGGCCCCCCAATGCCAAACAAGCCATTTCCAAAACCGGCAAGGGTACCCATGAGCAATCCGTTGCGAACCCTGCTCTCGATTACTATCTTTTTCGAGAATACTGCGAAGAACAGGGAGATTGCAACTAACGTCAACCCAAGGATTATTTTCAGGTTGCCTGGTTCTACCTGAAGGCTGAATACCGTAACAAAGCCTGCTATCAAAATAGAGGGTATCAAGAGGGGAAATAACGTCTTCCATTGGATTTGCTTCCAATAGAGTACTGTCAGGTACCCAGTACTGGCCATTGCAATGATCTGGCAAAGGGTAACCGCAGTTGAGAAAGGAAAAAAAGAAGGAAGGAAAACCATGACGATAATAGGAAATCCAAATCCAATATTTGCTTGTAAAAAAGCACCGGCAAAAATTATGAGAAATAAATAAATGGCAATATTCATACAACCTCGATTTTGGACATTGTATCATGGTTTGCCTTTGTACAAGGAATCAAAACTGCCCAGAAACGACAAAAGCGCACCGAAGTGCGCTCCTGCAATATATGGACCTCACCCCACAGGGGGGAAAAGGGCAAAAAAAAGGCCCGGCGGCTACCTACTCTCCCACGGGCGAACCGCAGTACCATCGGCGTGAGAGCGCTTGACTTCCGTGTTCGGGATGGGAACGGGTATAACCACTCTGCTATGGCCACCGGGCCGGCCAACGCCTGGTAGCCTGAGCGGGGGGCTCGGGCGACCGGCCTTGGCGGTCCGAAAGGGACAAGGGACATATGCCGGGGGCGCAAACGCGCCCGGCAAAAGGGCAAAGAAAAGGCCCGGCGGCTACCTACTCTCCCACGGACGAACCGTAGTACCATCGGCGTGAGAGTGCTTGACTTCCGTGTTCGGGATGGGAACGGGTATATCCACTCTGCTATGGCCACCGGGCCGGCCAACGCCTGGTAGCCTGAGCATGGAGCTCGGGCGACCGGCCTTGGCGGTCCCGCGGGGGACTGGAACGATGATATGGTCAAGCCTCACGGATGATTAGTACCGGTCGGCTGAACGCATTGCTGCGCTTACACCTCCGGCCTATCGAACAGGTCATCTCCCTGTTTCCTTCAGCCCGCATCGAGTGCGGGGGGGATGTCTCATCTTGGGGAGGGCTTCCCGCTTAGATGCTTTCAGCGGTTATCCCTTCCGAACGTGGCTACCCAGCGGATGCCGTTGGCACGACAACTGGTACACCAGAGGTTCGTCCACTTCGGTCCTCTCGTACTAAAAGCAGAACCCCTCAGACATCCAACGCCCATGGCAGATAGGGACCGAACTGTCTCACGACGTTCTGAACCCAGCTCGCGTACCGCTTTAATTGGCGAACAGCCAAACCCTTGGGACCTGCTCCAGCCCCAGGATGCGATGAGCCGACATCGAGGTGCCAAACCTTGCCGTCGATATGAACTCTTGGGCAAGATCAGCCTGTTATCCCCGGAGTACCTTTTATCCGTTAAGTGACGGCGCTTCCACGCGCTACCGCCAGATCACTAAGACCTACTTTCGTACCTGCTCGGCTTGTTTGCCTCGCAGTCAAGCCACCTTGTGCCTTTACACTTGCCGGATGATTCCCAACCATCCTAAGGTGACCGTCGCGCGCCTCCGTTACTCTTTGGGAGGCGACCGCCCCAGTCAAACTTCCCGCCTGGCACTGTCCCCGGCCCGGATTACGGGTCGGGTTAGAAAATTGGAAAGGGAAGGGTGGTATTTCACCAGCGGCTCCGCACAGCCTGACGGCCATGCCTCGCGGCCTCCCACCTATCCTACACATCCCTGTCCAAGTCTCCATGCCAAGTTGAAGTAAAGGTTCACGGGGTCTTTCCGTCTAACCACGGGTACCAGGCATCTTCACCTGGACTTCAATTTCACCGGATTTCGCGTTGAGACAGCGCCCATATCGTTACACCATTCGTGCGGGTCGGAACTTACCCGACAAGGAATTTCGCTACCTTAGGACCGTTATAGTTACGGCCGCCGTTTACTGGGGCTTGGATTCGCTGCTTCGATCGCTCTGACAACTCCTCTTGACCTTCCAGCACCGGGCAGGTGTCAGTCCATATACTTCCCATTGCTGGTTCGCATGGACCTGTGTTTTTGGTAAACAGTCGCATGGGCCGTTTCACTGCAACCCCCTTACGGGGGCCATACTTATCCCGAAGTTACGTATGCATTTTGCCGAGTTCCTTAACGCGAATTCTTCCGTGCGCCTGCGCATTCTCAGCTCGCCCACCTGTGTCGGTTTATAGTACGGGCCCCCAGAGCCTAACCTTAGGGACTGTTTCTCGGCACGACGACTACGCGCACTTCGGCCTGCCTAGACAGGCCTCGCTCACGGCTCGCCTCGGCACCCGGATTTGCCTGGGTGCCTCGACGGCTCGCCGCTTCGACAGGGACTACCGTCGCCCTGCTGCGTTTCGCCCTATGCGTCGTCCCAATCGGAACTCTGGGAGGTGCTGGGATGTTGACCAGCTTCCCATCGACTACGGCTCTCGCCCTCGCCTTAGGGGCCGACTAACCCTTGGGTAGATTACCTTTACCCTGGAAACCTTAGGCTTTCGGCGGACGGGGATCTCACCCGTCTTTTCGTTACTCATGCCTGCATTCTCACTTCCGTCCCGTCCACGGGGGCTTCCGCCCCCGCTTCTTCCGTACACGGAATGCTCTCCTACCGACAGCATCTAGTGCTGTCCCGCGGCTTCGGTGGCGTGCTTAGCCCCGTTACATTATCGGCGCATGACTACTCGACCAGTGAGCTATTACGCACTCTTTGAAGGGGTTGCTGCTTCTGAGCCAACCTCCTGGCTGTCTGTGCAATCATACTTCCTTTCCCACTTGGCACGCCTTTGGGACCTTAGCCGGCGGTCTGGGCTGTTTCCCTCTTGACGACGGCCCTTATCAGTCGCCGTCTGACTGCTGCATATTGTATCGCGGTATTCGGAGTTTGGTTAAGCTCGGTACCCAGTGACGGGCCCTCACCTATCCAGTGCTCTACCTCCGCGACAGTCCCTGCAACGCTAGCCCTAAAGCTATTTCGGAGAGTACCAGCTATTTCCAAGTTTGTTTAGTCTTTCGCTCCGAGCCACAGCTCATCCCAACCCTTTTCAGCGGATTTAGGTTCGGCCCTCCACAGGATTTCACTCCTGCTTCAGCCTGGCCATGGCTAGATCACTTGGCTTCGGGTCTACCGCACGCGACTGAACGCCCTGTTCAGACTCGGTTTCCCTGCGGCTCCGGGACTCCTATCCCTTAACCTTGCCGCATACGGTAACTCGCAGGCTCATTCTACAAAAGGCACGCCATCACCCTTCCGGGCTTTGACCGCTTGTAGGTCCACGGTTTCAGGTTCTCTTTCACTCCCCTCCCGGGGTCCTTTTCACCTTTCCCTCACGGTACTATGCGCTATCGGTAGCTGCCGAGTATTTAGCCTTGGAGGGTGGTCCCCCCAGATTCCGGCAGGATTTCTCGTGTCCCGCCGTACTCAGGTTGCGCGGCCATGCAGCCGGAGGCGTTTCGCGTACGGGGCTTTCACCCGCTCTGGCCGGCCTTCCCAGGACCGTTCCGCTACGCTTCCGGTTTCTTACTGCACGGGGCAAAGCCCCCGCCGCACCCCTACAACCCCGCGCACCCGAAGGCACGCGGTTTGGGCTCCTCCCCGTTCGCTCGCCGCTACTGGGGGAATCTCGTTTGATTTCTACTCCCGCTGGTACTTAGATGGTTCACTCCCCAGCGTATACCGCGGACACGCTATTTTGTTCACGTGCCCGCGAATGTCATCAGGACATTCGGGTTACCCCATTCGGAAATCCGCGGATCAAAGGGTATTGGCCCCTCCCCGCGGCTTATCGCAGCTTATCGCGTCCTTCCTCGCCTGGCAGCTCCTAGGCATCCTCCGTGGACCCTAATTTCACTTGACCATATCATTCTTCCAATCCCTACGCTCAAACTGTCAATAATCGCTGTAAAACTCTCTGGAGGCAAGGGGATTCGAACCCCTGACCCTCGGCTTGCAAAGCCGATGCTCTAGCCAGCTGAGCTATGCCCCCGACGCACTTGGACAAAAGAGGGAGGGAAGGATTCGAAGATTTCGGCATGCGCACCCAAATGGGCGTCTTGTTCGCAGGATTTTCGCCTGCTGGCCAACGGCCTTGGATTGCGGTCCGCGGCTGTGAGGGCCTCGGACCTGCCTTTCTTTGTAGAAAGGAGGTGATCCAGCCGCACCTTCCGGTACGGCTACCTTGTTACGACTTCACCCCCCTCACCAGGCGTACCTTCGGAACCGCCCCCCCTTGCGGGTTGGGCTGGCGACTTCGGGTACCCCCGACTCGGATGGTGTGACGGGCGGTGTGTACAAGGCCCGGGAACGTATTCACCGCGCCATGCTGATGCGCGATTACTAGCGATTCCAACTTCATGGAGTCGAGTTGCAGACTCCAATCCGTACTGGGACCGGCTTTAAGCGATTCGCTCCGCCTCGCGGCCTCGCTGCGCTCTGTACCGGCCATTGTAGCACGTGTGTGGCCCAGGGCATAAGGGCCATGATGACTTGACGTCGTCCCCACCTTCCTCCGGTTTGTCACCGGCAGTTCCGCCTGAGTCCCCACCTTTACGTGGTGGTAACAGGCAGCAGGGGTTGCGCTCGTTGCGGGACTTAACCCAACACTTCACAGCACGAGCTGACGACAGCCATGCAGCACCTGTATACCGGCTGCAAGCAGCTATGCCCTTTCAGGCATATTCCGGTATATGTCAAGCCCTGGTAAGGTTTCTCGCGTACCATCGAATTAAACCACATGCTCCACCGCTTGTGCGGGCCCCCGTCAATTCCTTTGAGTTTCACCCTTGCGAGCATACTCCCCAGGCGGTACACTTAATGCGTTAGCTTCGGTACCGAGGGTCAACCCCCCGCCACCTGGTGTACATCGTTTACTGTGCGGACTACCAGGGTATCTAAACCTGTTTGCTCCCCGCACCTTCGCGTCTCAGCGTCAATACATGGCCAGATGCCTGCCTTCGCCATTGGTGTTCTTCCAGATATCTACAGATTTCACCCCTACACCTGGAATTCCGGCATCCCCTCCTGTATTCAAGCCCTGCAGTTTCCAGCGCGTCTCCCCGGTTGAGCCGGGGCCTTTCACGCCAGACTGGCAGGGCCGCCTGCACGCCCTTTACGCCCAATGATTCCGAACAACGCTCGCCCCCTACGTGTTACCGCGGCTGCTGGCACGTAGTTAGCCGGGGCTTATTCCGGGATTCACGTCATCCCGCGGCCATTACCTGCCACGGTTATTCCCCCTCCCGAAAAGAACTTTACAACCTCACGGCCTTCATCGTTCACGCGGCGTCGCTCCGTCAGGCTTTCGCCCATTGCGGAAGATCCTTAGCTGCTGCCTCCCGTAGGAGTCTGGACCGTGTCTCAGTTCCAATGTGGCCGATCACCCTCTCAGGCCGGCTACCCATCGTCGCCACGGTGGGCCTTTACCCCGCCGTCTAGCTAATGGGCCGCGGACTCATCCCCCGGCGGCGCCGAAGCGCCTTTCCCCGGGGCCCCCTGCGGGGCCCCGCTCGTATCCGGTATTATCCCAGGTTTCCCAAGGCTATCCCGGACCGGGGGGCAGATTGTCCACGTGTTACTCACCCGTCCGCCGCTCTAGGGGCCCGAAGGCCCTTGCCGCTCGACTTGCATGCTTAAAACGCGCCGCCAGCGTTCGTTCTGAGCCAGGATCAAACTCTCCGTCATAGGAATACGGGGCCGAAGCCCCGCAGCTATTACTTCGATAGTCTGCCCTGTCTTTTCTCGCAAACGAACGTAGCTTCTTTCATCTACTGTTCATCATTTCGAATTGACTGGGAAGCCCACTTGTGGTGCTTCCGCTTCTATCTTCGTTTCCTTCCCTTCGCTCGTTGTTTCATAAATCGTTAGCATGCCCGGCTTTACCGGTGCCTCTTGCTGTGCCTCATCCCTGAGGCGCTCGACCATCTTACGCGATTCCAGCCATTTTAGTCAAGTCCCTTTTGGAACTTTCCATATTTAGTCGGTTTCTAGTAGTGTTGGCCAACGAGAAGGAAGTCTACACCCAAAGTTAAATTCTGTCCAGCACTTTTTATAAAAAAGTGCAAATCAGAAGCCCAGAACGCATTTTAAAAAATCTTTCTCTATATATGAGAAAAAGATAAAAAATAATTTTTCTATAACTTCTCGTTGTGAAACCATTCCTTCAGCGTTATTCTTAAAGCACACGCAGGAGCCCAAACAATGGAACATATACGAAAGGCAAACAATCAAGATTTACCCTATCTGTATGAGATAAGTCTTAAAACAGCCTTATCAGGTCTCGATGGCACAGATTTCTTTTTTGATCCATTTTGCGTTGGGCATTATTATGCTGCTCCCTATCTCTTCTTTGAGCCTGATTTATGCTTTGTCGCTTTGAATCAAATTGAACAACCCTGTGGTTATATTGTAGGGACAAGCAACACCGAAGCCTTTAACAAATGGATGCAGGAAACCTGGCTGCCCCCATTGAGGGCCCAATATAAAAACAGGACTCAGTTCAAATGCAAATCAGAGGAACAGATAATAAGCTTGATCTGCAAGGGTCCCGGGGAAGGAATCTGGGAACATGTCGGATACCCTGCCCACATGCATATCAACCTATTGCCAGACCTGCAGGGAAAGGGACTTGGAAAAGGCCTGATGCTTACCTTCTTTGATGTATTGAAAGAAAAGGGTGTCAGCGGGGTCCACCTGGGAGTGGACGGCCGCAACACCCATGCTATCGGATTCTATGAAAAAATGGGGATGACTATATTGAAAAACCTACAATGGGGAACCATTTTTGGCAAGCATCTCGACTAGTCTGCATCCGGCCCCCATTTGCTTCCCAGAAATTCCAAATCACTTGCAAGCCGCACAATGGCATTAGTCAACCGCAGAGCCTGTTTCTGTGTAATATCTTTCTTTGCACCTTCTTTCTTAAGCCGTTCGATAACACTCTGCAGCAGTTCCTCATTATGTTTGAGCAAAGCAACAGCTTCGCTAAGTTCACGCATACAAGGAAGAACAGAATCATCAACTGCAACGCAGGAAGGAAAAGTCTGCTCTGCAAGCAAATCAAAACGCTCCATAGGTTCAGGTGCATATGCTTTCAGCCCGAGCGTCCTTGTAATGAACTGCGCAAACCAGGGAGCAACCGCTTTGTCCCCATGATTGATAAAGGACATACGGGGCTCTTTCTTGAATGCGGTCAGCCATTTCACCAACCCTTCCTGGTCCGCATGGCCACTGATACCCTGCAACTCACAAATTTCGCATCTCACATCAATCTGCTCACCAAAAATGGTGACATGCCTCGCCCCATCCAGGATGTTCCTTCCCAATGTCCCCCCTGCCTGGTACCCACTGAAGAGAACAGTGCATTCAGACCTCCACAGATTATGCTTGAGATGGTGCTTGATACGGCCTGCTTCACACATTCCACTGGAACTGATGATTACGCAGCTTTCCTTTCTAAAGTTCAATGCTTTGGAATCTTCTGCATCGGTAATGGTTACGAGGGAGGGGAACACAATCGGGTTGACTCCCTTGTGCACCAATTCCATGGCTTCAGAATCCATATATCCGAAAATATTTCCTGAAAAAACATTGGTCGCCTTCACAGAAAGGGGACTATCGACAAAAACAGGGATTTTTTTACAAGATGGGCAGAGATTCTTCTCAATGACAACACGAAGCAAATAGAGTATTTCCTGTGTTCGGCCCACAGCAAAGGAAGGTATTATTACATTTCCCCCACGGTTGAATGTCCGTTCGATAATATCGGCAAGTTCCTGTGCACGAACGCTGGTAGGAACTGAATTCCCCATCGCATTCAACGGTTTTTTATGCATGCGATTACCGTAGGTAGATTCCATCACTACAAAGTCAGCACTGTCGATATATACAGGATCCTTTATCAAAGGCTGGTCGAAATTTCCGATATCCCCTGAAAATACAATTTTTCGTAGCTCTTTTCCTTCTGAAAGCCATACCTCGAGGGAAGAAGATCCCAGCAGATGTCCGGCATCGATGAATCGAACCTTACAGCCGCGCCCAAGGTCGATAATCTTTTCGTAATCGCACCCCTGGAACAGCATCATGGCTTTCTGTGCATCTTTGACCGTATAGAGCGGTTCTACCCCGGCTTGTCCTGCGCGTCTTTGCTTTCGGCTCTTCCACTCAGCCTCCATTTCCTGGATATGTCCGCTATCAGCAAGCATAATCTCACAGAGGTCAATCGTAGCAGGGGTCGTAAAAATCTTCCCCCTGAAACCATTCTTCACAAGCAACGGTATCCTTCCGCTATGATCTATATGCGCATGGGTAAGAAGCACGTAGTCAATCGATTCAGGGTTAAAAGGCAAATCCATTCCAGATTCCCTTTCGTCATTGCCTTGTGGAAGACCACAGTCAACGAGTATTTTCAAGCCGGCACTTTCGAGTAGCGTACAGCTTCCGGTAACCTGTTGTGCAGCACCAAGGAATGTAATATCCATAGTATCTCCTCTCTTCTAAAAATACATTCAAAACACGGCCCTTGCAACTTATATTAGAAATCCAATATTGCAGAGGTATTATCTGATAGGGTATCCTTATGGCAATGGAGAAAAATCAATGGACGCAAACAAACGCAAAAACAGGGAACAGCAGGTAGGCCGGACGCTCAAAGCGCTTGCATTGAACAATATCAAGGCAGCCTTTCTGCCTTCAATCAATGAAGTCATACCGATGGTTACTTCACTGATAGAAAAAGGTGAATCTGTTGCAGTCGGCGGATCGGTGACATTACAGGAAACGGGTATCCTTGAACTACTGAGAAACGGTGACTACATTTTTCATGACCGGTATAAAAAAGGGCTTACCCCCGAGCAAATACGGCAGGTTTTCCTTGAAAGCTTCAGTGTCGACACCTATCTTGCAAGTGCGAATGCAATTACCGAGCATGGTGAAATCTATTGTGTAGACGGAACGTCAAACCGGATTGCAGCGATGCTCTACGGGCCAAAACAAGTGGTGCTCATCGTGTCCTGGGATAAGATTGTCCCGGACCTTGCAAGCGCGATTGTGCGGGTTAAGGAAACTGCAGCCCCTGCAAATGCAGTGCGGCTCGACATCGACACCTATTGCAACAAGAAGGGAAAGTGTATCAATCCTACCTGCAATACCAACAATTTGATGGCACTCACAGCAGGTGCTTGTGAAAACACCATATGTTCCAATTACGCTGTCTTCTCACGCCAGCATTTCCCCGATAGAATCAAGGTTTTAATCGTAGGCGAGAGTCTGGGCTATTAGCAACAAACATGCAATACTGGCAAAATTAACATTGACCGTGTAAATATTTTATAGGAGTATCCGATGACAACAGATTTTACGTATTACACACCTACAAAGGTAATTTTCGGTAAAGGTGCAGAGCGACAAGTGGGTTCCCTCATCAAAGAGTTACATTGCAAAAAAGTGCTTGTGCATTACGGGTCTTCAAGTGCAAAGAAATCAGGGCTCCTCGACCGAATAACAGAATCACTTGCTGAAGCTGGGCTGGAATACGTAACCCTCGGGGGGGTAGTTCCAAATCCACGGCTCTCACTCGTTCATGAAGGCATCAGCCTTTGCAAGCGAGAAGGTGTAGATTTTCTGCTCGCCGTTGGCGGTGGTTCGGTTATCGATTCCTGCAAGGCAATCGGGTTCGGACTTTACCATGAAGGTGAAGTATGGGACTTTTATGACGAAAAACGAAAGATCAAGGGCTGTTACCCTATCGGTTCAGTATTGACTTTGGCAGCTGCCGGCAGTGAAATGAGCAGTTCCTCGGTTATAACCAATGAAGATGGCAATTTGAAACGTGGCATCAATTCTGATTCCAGCCGCTGTCGTTTTTCGATCATGAATCCAGAGCTTACCTACACGCTTCCCAGCTACCAGACCATGTGTGGGGCCGTAGACATCATGATGCACACCATGGAACGATACTTCCTCAAAGGCAACACCATGGACTTGACCGATGAACTTGCAGAAGCCCTATTGGTTACCGTGAAGAACAATGCATATGTCTTGAAGGACAACCCCCATGATTATGACGGGAGAGCAAACATGATGTGGGCCAGTAGCCTTTCGCACAATGGCCTTACCGGGGCCGGAAACAGTTCCCCTGGCGATTGGGCTCCCCATCAGCTGGAACACGAAATGGGAGGCATGTTCGATGTTGCCCATGGGGCAGGACTTGCCGCCATTTGGACTAGCTGGGCTCTGTATGTCTATAAGGAAAATCCCTCAAGATTCGCACGGTTTGGTAAAAACGTCTTCTCTCTGGAGCAGTCAGGAGATAGCGAAAAAGATGCCCTTGCCGCCATCAAGGCAACAACTGATTTCTTTTCAAGCATAGAGATGCCCACCAATTTCAAGGAACTGGGAATCGACCCAAGTCCGGCGCAAATCGAGGAGATGGCAGAAAAATGTACATTCTTCGGGAAACGCACGCTTGGGAATTTCATGAACCTTGAAAAAGAAGACCTCATTGCAATCTATAAGATGGCAGCAAAATAAACAAATCGCTTTAATCCAGGGAAGGGCCGCAGCCACTGTGTTGCGGCCCTTCCCTTTCAATAGCAGCAGTTCTTCACTATATGCTTTTACGCTTAGCCCCCTTTTTAACGATTACCTGCCCTATTACCTTTCTCAACCATATAACCGGTACTCTGGCCATAGCGACAAAGAGGTGTATCATTAACATGCAGGGAAATGGAAAATCCTCCAACCCATCGCATGGATTCATTTTCGGCCATTTCTTTGCAGATACTGCTTATAAAGCAATAAGGAGAGGAAGCATATGAAAAAAACAGTGGCATTTTTGGCTTGCATCCTGCTTCTCTGCATAGTACCGCTCGGTGCCGAAGTAATCGACTACACGCAGTCAACCCAATTGATTGTCCAGAAAATAATGGACAACCAAGGGGTAAGCACAATCAAGCAGATCGACCCCGACAAGGTTTCCGACGCACAGCTCGAACGTCTCGGAGATGCTGTTATGGGAATCCTTATCCCGGATGAACAGCAACATGCCTGGATGGACCAGATGATGGGAGGGGAAGGATCATTGCAATTGGCAGCCAAGCATAAATGGATTGCCTACTCCTATCTAAAAAATGACGGGAATTTGACTTCAGCCGGCTGGGGATCAGAAATGCTGGGGAGCGGTATGATGATGAGTGGATGGAACAACGCTTGGTATGGTATCAATGGGATGAGAGGATGGCCGCTTTGGAGCGGAATTCTTGTTTTTCTGCTTGTTGCAGGGATAATTTTTTTGGCAATAGTATTGTCGATCAGGTTTTTTACCCCTGGGGGATTTAGCAAAAGGGGGAAAAAAGCTTCAGAGACAGAAACACCGCTTTCCATACTAAAACAACGGTATGCAAAGGGTGAAATAACCAAAGAAGAATTTTTGGAGATGAAAGAGACCCTACTCAAATAATAGACGGGACAAAAACACATATTGTCCAACTCGAAAGAATTAATCCCAATAGGTTTTAACGTACCTTAACGGCACCAGACGCAACTTTGGGGGCATCGCTTCCGATCCCCCAGTACTGGCAATAAGTTTTTTCTATTCCATGAAAAGACGAACAACTTCGTCCCTGTTCTTCGATTGTTCCAACATCCTGCGGAAAATCTGGGATGTACAGGTACGTGCAATGGAAGCCAGCAACTCAACATGGGCTGAGGCTTCTTTTGAAGGGGCAAGCACCAAAAAGAAAATCTTGCTTTTCACCTCATCAGGGGATGAGAAATCAACAGGAATCCTGCTGATCCCAACAACCATGCTGACATGATCGACTGCATCTGTCTTTGCATGGGGAATTGCAATCCCATTGCCAATCCCGGTTGATCCAAGACTTTCCCGGGAGAGGACAGCATTCAAGATATCGTCATGCTGCTGGGAAGAATATCCTTTTGCCTTGGTAACTACATCGACTAATTCGCCGATGATTCCAAGCTTATCAATTGCGTTGAGAGGAACCTTAACCAGGTCCTTATCCAAAACATCCAGTAAATTCATGCAAAGCTCCTCACGATTCAAACTCAAACCAGATATCATCATCATCACGTACAACCAAAACAGGACAGGGGGATGTTCGCATCAACCTATCGGTATCACTTGCAAGTTCTTCTCGCCTGGAACGAATATCGGTAATTCCCCCAAGGACCAAAAGATCTGCATTTTTTTCTTTAAGCAAAGCCCGGACAACCACATGAACAGTCCCTTCAAGTTTGACCGTGTCTATTTCCACTTCTTTCTGTTGGGCAAGCTTCGATGCATGGCGCAGGTACCGGTCAGCATCGCTTTGCAGGTCCCTCTGATATTCATCTCGCTCAATTGCAACGAAAATACCAGCTTTGACAAGCTCTCCGAGAGCTTTCGTATTCACAACGTACACTGCGGTCAGCTTGGCATTGTTCTCCTTTGCCAATTTTATCGCATACATCGTTGCCGTCAACGAACTTTCCGAACCGTCCAGATAAACGACAATATCCTTAAACGGTACTCCCATGAGAACCTCCTTTTTTCATCGTATCATCAACGACAGTCGCAGTCATCACCTTGGCAGGGGAATCTTTCAACTCTTTTGCCCGTTCCATGCGGTCTTTGACCACTTTCAGAAGTATGAAATTTTCACGCTCCTGTTCCTCGATACGACCTCGCATCCAATCAATTGTCTGTTGGTTGTTGGGGATGACAATCTTTTCCAAGGCATTAACCTTTCGGATAGTCTTCTTTACTTCCCTGGCCAGACGCATAATCGAAACTTTCAATTCAGCAAGCCTACCCATCAGTTCAAGGGTCTCCCGGTATCTGTCAATCGAAAGCTCAGCAAGGATACTTGTCCCTTCACTGCTAAAATACGGGCTATGGTTGGTGAAGGTAGTATCTACTTTTGGCAGAGCCACCCCCATTACGCGTCTGGTTCCTACTTGTACTCCATACTCAATATTTACAGCCCCGCTGAGGTTGGCTACTTTCAGTCGCCCCATATGCATTATGGAATCGCTAAGGGTGGATTCAGCCTCAATGAGAGAATGGTCTACCCTACTCTGGTAGTCAACAGCCTGGTCAACCAAAGTCAAAAGCTCAGTAACGAGAATCGAACGTTTTTGATCGAGCAGATCATAACCCAGCTGGGAGAATTTCAAGTCATCTATCAATTTCAACAGGTTGCTCCTGGTGGGAGCTAGCGTAGTGTCCACTGAATTCTCCTACTACTTACCGTAGTGTTCGGCGATTTCCTCGTCGGTCAGTCGCTGCAATTCCTCACTCGGGAGTTTACTCAAGGCTTCCCATGCAAGATCAAGTGTCTGTTCGATACTTCGATCTTCATTATACCCTTGGTTGACAAATTTCTTCTCAAAGAAATCACCAAATTCTAGATATTGGTGGTCAAGCGGCGTCAATTCCTCTTCACCGATAACCGATGCCAAATTCTGGACGTCCTTGACATGGCTATAACAGGCGAACAACTGGTTTGAAAGATGCGGATGGTCATCCCTGGTCATCCCTTCCCCAATGCCGTCTTTCATCAGACGGGACAAGGAAGGAAGACAATTGATCGGCGGATATATGCCCCTGGCCTGCATTCCCCTGTCAAACACAATCTGCCCTTCTGTAATGTAGCCTGTCAAATCCGGGACAGGATTGCTGATATCATCGTTCGGCATAGAGAGAATTGGCAGTTGGGTAATCGACCCCTTCCTTCCGATAATTTTTCCCGAACGTTCATAGAGTTCGGCAAGACTGGAATACATGTATCCAGGATAGCCTTTTCGGGAAGGGATTTCTCCCCGCATTGTCCCGATCTCCCGCAAGGATTCACAGTAGTTGGTCATATCGGTCATGATTACCAGAACCTGTTTGCCTTTGTCAAAGGCAAGATACTCTGCCAAGGTCAAGGCTGTCTTAGGGGTAATGGTCCGTTCGATGGAGGGGTCGTCTGCAAGGGAGAAAAACAATGCAACGTTATCCAAAACCCCCGACTGCTCAAAACTGTCAGTAAAGAATCTGGCTACGTCGTGCTTGACCCCCATGGCTGCAAACACAATACAGAAATCACTTTCGGCCCCCCGCACCTTTGCCTGACGGGCAATCTGTGCGGCAAGCTCATTATGATTCAAGCCGTTCCCGCTGAATATAGGAAGTTTCTGCCCCTGGATCAAGGTGGTCATGCCATCGATAACCGAAATACCTGTCTGGATAAAATCCCTGGGATATTCACGGGCTGTCGGGTTGATAGGAATGCCATTGACATCACGTTCAAAGGCTCCGGGAGGCAGAGGTACCCCGTCACGGCTTTTGCCCAGTCCATTCATTACCCGCCCAAGCATCTGCTCAGAAACCGGCAGCGTAAGAGGTTCTCCCATGAAACGCATACCGGTCCCGGGAAGTGTCAATCCATCAGTACCCTCAAACACCTGTACCACAACCACTTCATCAGAAGTATCGAGAACTTGTCCTGCACGGCGTGTTCCATCGGGAACCGTAACTTCGACAAGCTCCCCATAGCCAACGGGATGGGTATTGCGCATATAAAGCAGGGGTCCGTCAATTCTGGAGGCTCCCCGGTATTCACGTCCACTAAGCAGATGGCGGTCAGTCTGCGCAAGCAATGATTCTTTAGTTTTCATAGATTCCCCCCAGCTGGTCTATAGACCGTTCGAGGCCCAGCTGTAGCTTATCCAAGGCTTGCAGGTCCTCATTGTTAACCGAGAACCTCATCCTGGCCATATCCTGGACAGAACGTAGCCTTCTCAGTTTTACCATGGGAACTCCCTTGGCAATTGCCTCAGAACCCTTTTTGTAATATTCCAATATGATGGCAAGCATTTTCACTTGTTTCTCGATAGAGCAATACCTGTCAATCTCGTCGAAAGCATTCTGTTGCAGAAATGCGGTTTTGAACAGCGAGCATACTTCCAGAATGAAATTCTGGCTATCGGGAAGTGCATCGGGACCAACAAGTTTGACAATCTGCTGGAGCCTGATTTCCTTCTGTAGCAATTCCATGATCTGGTTGCGGTTGTCATACCAAGTGCCCTCGCTATGGTCATTCCACCACTGCCGGACGTCACCAAGATATTCACTGTACGAATCAATCCAACTGATAGCAGGATAGTGGCGACTACTTGCAAGCGCACGGTCGAGACCCCAGAAACAACGGACAAACCGCTTGGTAGCCTGGGTTACCGGCTCGGAAAAGTCACCTCCCGGAGGACTGACAGCACCAATGATCGATACAGAGCCATCCTCATCGTTGAGTGCCCTCATATACCCTGCACGTTCATAAAACTGGGCAATACGGGTAGGGAGATAGGCAGGGAATCCTTCCTCGGCCGGCATCTCTTCCATTCGGCCGCTGAGTTCCCTCAAAGCCTCTGCCCATCGGCTGGTAGAGTCGGCCATGATTGCTACATGATATCCCTGGTCCCGATAATATTCAGCCATGGAAATGCCTGTATAGATACTTGCCTCACGGGCAGATACCGGCATATTGGAGGTGTTGGCAATCAATATCGTGCGTTCCATCAAGGATTGGCCGGTACGGGGATCAACCAACTGGGGAAACTCCCGCAGAACATCGGTCATCTCATTCCCACGCTCACCGCATCCTATATAGACGATGATATCGGCATCACACCACTGGGCGATAGAATGCTGGGTCATTGTCTTTCCCGTACCAAATCCTCCGGGAATTGCGACAGTTCCACCCTTGGCAAGGGGGAACAGCGTGTCAATTACACGCAGACCGGTAACCAAAGGCTGCTTGAGCACCAAACGGTTCTTTACCGGTCGGGGAACCCTGATCGGCCAGTGTTGGGCCATCTGCAGTTTTTCCTGTCTGCCGCTTGCAAGGACCACCGTCACGATGTCTTGCATAACCGTATAGTCACCTTCTTTCACAACTGAAGAGACGGTAACCGTTTCATAGAGAGGGGGAACAAGGATGCGCTGGAGAATGCGTTCCGTTTCCTGGACAGTACCGATTACCATACCCTTGGAAAGAGTGTCGCCTTCTTTGACTGCCGGCACAAAATGCCATAATTTTTCATGATCGAGGGCTGGAAAGGATAAACCCCTGGAAATAAAGGTACCGGACACCTCCATCAGTTTTTCCAGTGGACGCTGGATACCATCGTAAATGGTACCGATGAGCCCAGGGCCAAGTTCAACACTGAGGCTCATATCACTTCCGTATACGTTTTCACCCGGGCACAAACTTGTAGCGTCCTCATATACCTGTACGGTGGCTTGTCCATTATACAGTTTAACGACCTCTCCAATGAGTTGTTGCTCGCCGATCCGGACCATTTCCATCATCTTAGCGTCGGTTACATCTTTAACCGTGATGACAGGACCGTTAACCCGTTTGATTTTTCCTACTATTCTGCCTTCCATGTATATTCCTGTACCAAAGTCCTGATTTCGCGGTCGAACCTCCGAAGACGGATATCAACCTGATTGTTGTATGATACTTTATCATCCAACGAAGAGAGCACAACCCCAAGGGACCGGATAGGCTTGGAATCAAGGCTCAAATGAATATCAGAACCAGTTATGTTCTTAACCAGTTCCGTTGCCTGCGTAAGAGTCTCTTCTGTTACCGGGCATAAAGGATTGAAAGCTACCTTTGCCTCTTTCAAATCAAGGCCAATGGCTGCTTCTGCAATCCATTCGGCGAGAAAAGGGACGAATTCCTTGGAACGTGCAAAACTGTTCATCCTCAGGTTCACTCTGCGCATGACCTCTTGGTAACTGGCATCAATCTTTTTCAGGCTTGCTCTTCTCTTTGCGCTGCCGAGATTGGCCTGCAGCCTGAGATCAACCTGTTTCATCCTTTGTTCATGGAGGTGATTCTCCAGCTCAATTTCATGGTCCGCACGTTTCTGTGCATCAACGAGAATCTGCTCACATTGTCTGCTTGCATCGGCTTTAATTTTTTCTGCCTGATTCTGTGCTTCGGTAATGATGCCATTGAGCAAGAGATTGTCCGACTTTTCCATATGAAACCTCCCTACAGCGAAACACCGATTGCTTGGTTTACCAGTGCCCGCAAATCCTTCTGCTTGCCATCACTATGGGCAGGCGGAATCTCAACGACAAGGGGAAATGACTCCGAGAACAGATATCGGTCAACAACAGGCCTGATCATATCCGCCACATCCTCGGTAATGATAATGATCCCATTTTCAGGATCCTCCAACGCCTTGTCCCAAGCCCTCTGCGCCTGCTCGACATTTGTCGCCTGCATACCAAAGACACCGACAAGGGAGAACCCCAGTACGGTATCTTCGTCACCGATGACAAAATACTGCATGGTTTAGGCCTTCCCGAGAATCATCAAGGCAGTGATGAACCCAAAGATTACCAGACCTTCAGCCAAAGCAATGAAAATCAAAGCCTGGGAAGCAATCTCTGGACGTTCGCTGATAGCACCCATTGCCGCACTACCAATCTTTCCTATTGAAATGCCTGCAGCAAGCGCGCCCATACCAAAGGCGAGAGCAGCACTGAAACAAACCAGAGACAGATTTAAATCAAATCCGGTAGCGGCTGCAGCGGTTGTTGCGGCATAGGCGCCTGGTGCAAACACAAAGCCTGAGGCAAACAACATAAAAGCAGTTGCCAGCAGTGTTAGAGAAATTTTCTTTTTGAATGCAATACTGGTCATTTTGACCCTCCTAAACAATGCACTATTTTATTTGTTTACAGAAAACGGGGAACGAAGGCCCACTGGCTCATACGCGACACCTTTCCCGGTAAAATACTTGCTAAAGAACTCATAATAGTTAAGCCTCAAAGCCTGGATGCCTGAACTCAACCCTTCCAATGCGATAACGAGAAGGTTCCCGAAAATAAATATCAGGATACCCCAGAATCCACCGGCATTCCCTGCCAGTTCCTTGAATGCTGTCATGAGGCTGACATGGGCAATCCCTAATCCGGCTACCCGCATGAAAGAGAGGGTATTCGAGAGATAGCCTATGAAAATCTCAAGGACATTGATAAACCATTCCATAAAAGCATCCATGGTCACTGCAACGATCGAATGTTTTTTGCCACCCTTCTTGACCGAGATACGGTATTCGATAAAACCCGGAAACAGTAACAGTACTATCGGAATGACTATGGCAGGCGTAAGCCAGGAAGCCGAAGGGAACTGCTTGTACCCTGTCGCTACATACCCAAACCCCATGTACAGGCCAACAGCGAAAAGCCAGCCGCCGACAAGACCGTTCTTATCAAGGGTAAGTTTAAGCCAGGCCTTTTTTCTGAAAAGGTTTACCCAGTTGATTAGCAATCCAAGGTAGATGATGACAATTCCGAACTTGACGGTAATCCCAAGGATGGAATAGACATCCTTTATAACCCCACCTGTCGCCTCTCCATTGACCACACGGTCGAAATTGAACCAGACGGCAGGAAACAGGGAAAACCCAAAATAGGAACCGAAAAGCACGCCACCGACCATGGAGGCTGAACCTAGGTAGAGCAGAAGGTTGCAGAGATTCCTGCTGATCATACCATCTGCTTTCAAAGGATTCTTCTTATAATCAAAACGTCCGACCAAACCGATGAGAAGCAATACCAAACCTTGCCCCACATCAGCGAACATCAAGGCAAACATGACCAAATAGGCTACCATGACGAAAATAGTGGGGTTAACCGAACCGTATTCAGGTGTGTTGTAATTATCTACCATTTTCTGGAAGGGACTGAAGGCTTTCGGGGTATGTATGGAAACTGGGATTTCTTCCCTCGGCATTTCCTCGGCACCTGTCCACTCAATCACACACTGCCCTTCGCTGGCCTGGGTTATGGCCTCAGAGACAGAATCACACTGGTCTACAGGTACCCAACCTGAAAAAAGGGTTGTATTTCTTGTATAGGAAAAATAAGACCTGATCTGGTTGCAAAGCTCATTGAGCCGAAGGTTGCACCACATCGAATCCAACTGCATTTGCTGCTTCTTGATTATCTCGTCTACCTCAAGCTCAGTCTGTTTGAGATGGGCAGCTGCCTCTAGGTATTCTTTGTCAATCCGGGAGGAAATCTCTATAAAGGCATGTTTCTGGAGCTCAGCATTGCTGGTCTCCGTCCATTCGAATTTGTCAAGCAGGGGGGATACCTGGGCACTGTCCCTGCGCAAGGCCAGAGCTATGTAGGAATTGCCTTCCTCTGTCTTATGGAGAAGGCCTCCTAGGGAAATCAGCTTCTCACTGAGGTCCTCTGGACTGCCATGCCCGACAACACCAACCCTCAAATCAAGATATTCGAGTTTTTCATCCCCAATATACCTTTTGAGTTCCTGCAAACCCAATAACTGTTGGTTAAAGTTCTTCTGCTTGTCCTTGAGCGTTGCCAATTGCTTTCCCAAATTGTCAAGCATGTTCCTATAGGATTCCAGATCAGGCTTTTCCAGGTTCTTGACATCAAGCATGTCACTGGAAGGAAGAAGGCAATGCCCTTGACGCAACACAGCCTCTACCCGGTGTCGCATATCCTCGAGGGCGGCCTTGCTTATCGAGATCGGTCTCGAACTGAGCTTCTCCATTTGCCGGGGATCGATTTTCTTGATACTTACAAAATCCATCACCCCTAACTCAAGCAAAGCCTTGATAACTGTATCGCTCATCTGCTCCAACACAACTGCGGTAAGCAGTTTCATTGGCCTGGTAAACAGGTTCATGCCAGCACCCCCCTGATGTATTCCTCGCTATAACCGTAATATTTCCCATTCAAGATTGCCTTGATCATCGAATCCTCACTTGTATAGAGAAAAAAGTAGGCAAGGGCAATCCCGATGGTAAAAGGGTCACCAGCCAAGATATAATGATATTCCTTGCTACGCTTCTGCTGAAGGTAATGTTCAATCTTGAGCGTTGCCTTGGCAAGCAACTCATCACTGTGGGCACCTTCTTTGCTCTCGGTTGACACCTTCTGAATTGATTCCACAAGATCAGGATAATATTGCTGAAGCAAGACTACAGGGTCACGATCACCCGGGGACATCGCCAGAAAGGTTTTCACATTGTTGCTTCTATAGATTCGCCCCCAAGGAAATAAGAGGCTCTGCAGATGCTCCTTGTCCAATTTATGATACCAACCGAAGCGAATCAGCATGAGGATGTTATTCAGGTCGATTTCAACCTTAAAGACTTCCTGAACGATTTTTCTATCGACTGGGGACAGCTGCTCTGATTTTTCAAGAATCTGTCTGTACCATTCGCAATCGAGGGCTGATTCCAGGTAAAAGACACCCTGTTGCTGGATATCCTCCTGGGAAAAATTCCGGAGAACCGCTGCATAGGGACTTTTCCCTAATGAAGAAACTACCCCATCCCAGGAAACTGCATTGATCAGACCTGTCCAGTTAATATCGGAGACAATTTTTTCCTTGAACAGGTATTCGCTACGGTACCGTATCGAATGCAGACGGATTACGCTGCTGAACCAAAGGCGAATTGCGTTTTTCAGGTTCTCTACTTCTATTTTGCCCAGAAGGGTACGTACAAAATCAGAGGTGGAACCCCTTAAAAGCTTTGCAATGCCATGGTACATTTCGATTTCTTTTTTCAAAAGTACCAGTTCCATTTGCTGGAGGTCACCAGTCTCGTCATACGCCTTTGCAACATCCTTATAAGAACCATCACGCAAAGAATGCACAGCTTCAACTACTGAATTGGCTTTCATCAAGTCATCGATAAGATGGGATTCACGCATCAGACCGATACGTGCACGAAGCTTTGCATTGATAAACTCATATTGGGAGGTTGAGCTATAAGCCATGGTTATTATGCTTCTCCAAACAGATTCGTCTTGGAAACCAAAGAGACGATTCTGTCGGCAATATCATCGAGACGTTTATCATTCAACTCAATGGAGCTATCAAGATTTGACTCCGTCTCTTCCAAAAGCCTTGCAGCTTCTTCTTCTGCCTTGGAAAGTTCGATCTTATGCAGGTCGCGTACAGTTTTCAAAGAGTCTTTAACCAGAGCATTGGCTTTCGACTGGGCCTCGATAAGCATTTCCCTGCTTATGGTGTTTGCATCATTGATGATTTTCTGGGCCCGATCCTCTACGGTGAGGACTTCGTTGATAATTTCGCTACGCATCTTGATGCTCCCTCTTTGGAATTCAATTGCGAGTTTAATACTCTAACTTTTAGGTTTTACTGTCAAGTGACGAAAATGGATTTAATCTTTTGGCCCGTTCAAAGACAATCAAGGAGCCACGTTAAGGACTGGTTTCACCACAGCAGCCTCTTCCTCGACGGGTTGGCTTTCCTCAAAAGACGGGAATACTTCCGACCAGAACGTATCATCATCAAGCTGTCTTTGTGTATTCAATGTTATGGAAGCATCATATCCAGTTGCCAGAGAGGTCCCGAAAACATCCTCGGTAGCATCTACCTGCTTCCCGGTTTGATCACGTACTATCAGCCGTTGTTGAATCTGAGGATCGGAAACCCAGAAGTCTTCCAGCTCAAAAACCCTCTTCTTTTCAACTTTGCCTTCCTCAGGTTCAGGAATACTGAAACGGACGGCATACCACAGTCCATCAACATCCAAGTCAAACAGGTAGTTTCCTGGATTAACGTCAGAGAGAATATAACGGCCATCAATGTCGGTAAAGAGATATAGTTCTTCATCAGGTGTTATCACCTCTATTCCATCCGGTCCTATAGTTACATCATAGACAGGAGAGGAATACTGGACATACGGGGTATGGTCGGCCTGGTATAAGATTCCACTGACCGTGTAGGTTGCTGCAATATCAATGGTAGCTACAAAAGCTTGTCTGCTTCTTGGATTTATTTCATATACCGAAGATGTTCCCGCGCCAAACATAGAAGAGCTGGTACCAAAGACAACGATGCTGTTTCGGGTATTGGTAGTGATGTTGTTATAGAGGGCACTTCCCAATGGTCTCTTCAGATACACGGGAGACGAGTCCAGACTCCGTGCTATCGAAATCTCTGCACTGCGTAATTCACCCACAGGTTTGACCAGCAGAAATGCCTCATTCACCGTTTTCCCTAAGCCAAAAGCACCATCGGCATAGGCAACATAGGTGTTTGCAGAGATCATAGTCGACATTTTATTATAGGATTCATAGGCCTGTTGCTTGAAGGTAAAGGAAGCATACTCTCCGGAATGTGTCCAGGTAGCCTGCAAAGACTGGTCTTCTGTAGTCTTGAAGTCCACTCCACTGAGAGAAAGGGACACACTGTCAGTATCCGAAGGACGATAGGAAAGTCCAAAGGAAGATATTATTGACAAAGGATTAAAAGAAGCGGAAGAGGCTGCACTTGAACTGAGCTTATCATTAAATGAGTAAGAACCAGAAATCTGGGCGGTTACGATGGGGTTCCAAACATCCAAAGCTGAGGCAGAAGCAGTGACTGACCCACTTATGGAGAAATTGTCAAAGGGAGAAAAACCTGACGAGAACGTCAACGACCAAGAGGGGGCAGTAAAGGCTGAATCCTTTGTCAGGGAACCGGTCACAGAATAATTGAAGCCTTTTGCAAAGCTCCCTGAATAGGAAATATTGGAAGTCATATAACGTGTTGCAGCATCCGTTGAGGTCAAAAGTACAGAGGACCTTGAAAAACTGAATCCCAGGCTCAGCGATCCAAAATTGCTATCATAGGGAACACTGAAACGGTGGCTTATCGAAGCAGAGAGATCTGGTTCTTTATTGCTTACATCGAGTCCAAGGGTCATCTGCAGCTGGGTCGTGCCAATTGTCGAGGCAAAGACACCACTGACAGTTCCTCTAAAAATACCGGGAGTTATGGAAATATCAGAGGAAAGCGTGAATGCATTAGTCATCCCTGTCTGCTGCCAATAGGTTGCCGTCCAATTTCCAAGGAAATAGGAAAGATACTTGTCATTAAGCCAAGGTAGGCTGATAGTTCCCATTTTAGTACTTTCGACGACCCGTGGAACACTGAAACTGAACCCGTAGACACTATCACCTTTCCCCAAAAGCCGATAGTCATAACCAAGATCGAAATATTGGACTGTCGTATCATTTGGCCTGGCATCAGGGGTAATGGTAACCTTTGCCATATTGACGCCTTGGGTAAACACAAAGTCCTTAAGCCGATAGGTACCTGCACTGAAATCCCGGTTATAGATTTCTTTGCCGTTTATCTCAATCGTAACATTCGAGTCTTCAACCAATACAATGCTGTACTCAAATTGGTTTCCCTTTGCAGCATCCGTTCCATAGGAATAATCCTTATCGAAAACAACGCCTACACTGGTCACCGTTCCATAGTCATTGGAGGAAGAATTGATTTCGCTTAGGTTCGAACCTACATTTCCGAAAGTCAGGCGTTGGCTGGTTTCAACAAAATCATAGAACCCCTGCCAAGACCCAAAACCGAATAAGGGGCTGTTGGAAGACAAAGAATAGGAAACATCAAAGCCAAGATTCCAGAAAGCCAGCTTATGGGAGACCGAAAGACTTAAAAGCTTGCTATCCAAAGCAGAGAAATCAGAGGGATATTCGAAATTGGAGTAGAAGCCAAGGGATGTTACGACAGAAAATTTTGCAGGGTCCAGAACTATTGCACCACTCAAGGAATAAGCATCCCTGCGGTTCAACGTACCTCCATTTATGCTAATCGTCTTGACTGGCATCTCTTCGACATCAAAAGTCATGTCAACGGAAAAATCGGTGCTGTCAAAGACTGTCTCGACTCCCCTGTTGTTCAGCTCCTCGATCGAAATAAAGGGAAGCGCATCAGAAAAAAGAAGTTCATAGGTTTTGTCAGTTATGTAATCACCAATAAACAGTGACAAATCAGACGTATTCAGACTTTGGACACCATCATTAAATTCAGCCTCAATATCCCCGACATATTCTTTATTTACAAATAAGCCCAAGAAATACAGGCCATTGTCAAATGCTATGGTCGAATCCTCACCGCTGACAAAGAAGTCTGCAAAGGGGTCTTCTTCCTCAGGGGCTGCTTCCAACATCACAGGGGCAACGAATGAGTCATAATCATCGAGGGTATACACCGAAGGCTCAAAAAAGGTAGGGGGAGGAGGAACGAGCAACGTGGTATGGACACTACCGAAAACAGGCAGACCAGGTATCTTAATCGGGTCCACAATCTGTATGCTCTGCTCAGGTGGTTCCTCAACCTCTGGTATAATTTCTTTTACGGGTGGTTGTTCAGGCTGGAAAAGATGGTTGGGCTCAGGTAAAGCTCCGACAGTTGCAACCTCCTCAGGCAAAACCTTGCTTTCAACAGAGGCGGTAACTTGCTGAACCTCATCAATCGTAGAGGCTATCGTAGGCTGATAGTTGACTGGAGGCTCAATTTCTACTGTATATACAGGGATGATTTGAGGACCCGTGGCAATAGGCTGGGCTTCTGGTTCAGACTCGATTACCGGTCTCACAGTAAAGCAGGTAATAAAAAAAGAGGACAAAAAAAGGACCGTTAGCACAGTAGAAACAAGTAAAAAAACACTTTGTGCGGTCCTTTTAATTTTCATGCAACAACTATTCCTTTTCAAGAAATATCAAATATATTCCCCGTTAATTGCTAGTATATGTAAGTTTGGACTTATAGGTAACCCCAGGTTCCCGGGAAAGTACTGCCGGCCAAGGAACTTGTTTCGTTACTGTCTTTTTTGCGAGCACATTCATGCCATCGAATCCCGAAAGCGCTTCTGTCCCTTCCAGGGTAACGGAATTACCTTTACTATCGGTTATCTCCAGGATGCTGGCAACAAGCAACTGGTGTACGTTGCCTAGATTGGAAACAGTAATGGCCATTGTCTCTGCACCATCATCTGCCACAGTAGGAACGATAGACCTTACCATTATATTCTCAATTGCTTTTGAAGGAGAAACATAGAGACTGGTTGTGTATATGTACAAAAAGTTGAACATGCCCTTTTCAGTACTGTCCTTTCCTTTTGAGTAGGGAATCTGCTCAGCCTTCAATCTGAACGCCAATTCATTGGTTACTGTTTTAGGGCCACGATATTGCACCCTGACAATCTGGCTGCTCTGGGGCTTAACGATTACCTTGTTGGGAACGATAGAAAAATACGCCGTTGCCGGAGTATTGATTTCAGCACCAAGCTCATCCTGATCCCTAAACATTGCTGAGATTTCTATTGCAATAGAATCATCGCCATCGTTGAGTATAGTATAGGTCTTGGTGCTTTCAGCCCCTGTAGGTCCAAAGACTTGTTCCAAAGGAGAGAACTGATAAGCAAAAAGATTACCTACCGTCAACATAAAAGTTAATGACATCAGTACAAAAATTCGTTGCCTACTTGTTTTTCTAACGTTCATTATGCGCTCACTTTTGTTATAAACTGTATGCGATAGTGTACGCCATAGAAATCAATTCATCAAGTATGGAAATGTCTCACCCAAAAAAAAATATGTCTCAATGCGACATTGCCATCCTTTTTAATGCTGAATCGAAGGTTCCACTGAGTATTGGATGAAAGCGAGATACAATATCTTCGATATCACCGGCCATCCCATCCTGAACCCAATCCAAGGTTATCCCCACAAAGGCATGCTTATAAAAATTTGCCAGCAACCTGCAATTCTCATCAGAAACCCCTAAGGCATCGCCTTTGACTTTTATGCTCTGATAGAGCAGTTTATACGCTTCACGACAAAGATATCTATCAAGCCTCTCTCGCCCAAGGCTATGATATACATTAATGGTTACCTCGCGGTGGTCTTTGAGACTCTTACAGATGGCTATCATAGTATTCTGTCCATCATCATCAATATCAATCCGGGGATATTTACGGGCAAACTCTTCCCCATCATGGGCAAACATCCAATCGAGCAAATCATATATATCCTTGAAATGATAATAAAAAGTCTGTCGGTTTACACCACACCGCGCTACCACTTCCTTTACTGTAATTTTATCAAGGGTCCTTTCACTCATTAACTGTCTAAGTGATTGGGATAACGCCAATTTTGTCATCTGTGCCATTCATTTTCTCCTAGTCTTCAGACTATAAAGTATAGATTTTTTCACTAGTCGACTATATCCTAACAGGAAATTGTATAAATCCGGTTCTTTTTTTTTACTGTTTTCGTTCTTTATTGACACAATACTGTAACTATGCTATGTTTCCTTCCTGTCGGATAGCCGATATATATTCCGGGTTGTAGCGCAGGGGTTTAGCGTACTAGTCTGGGGGACTAGGGGTCGACGGTTCAAATCCGTCCAGCCCGAATTTAAACAGAAGGGAGCTGATTTCAGCTCCCTTTTTTGTATGCCTGCAGTTTCAAGGAATTGGCTCAGGGCAAGTCCTTTTCCCATGAATACAGTACAGATCCATCGCTTTTACGAAAAGAAACCGAAACTTGGGAATCTTTGAGAAGCACATCTGCATATCCATGGTGGGCAAAATCCCTGAAAAGCGACCCAGCCGAAAGGTAGGTAGGCTCATCGTCAAACTCCCCGCCTAAAGCACCAACAATAAAATAGTCGACCCCATCCTGTGAAATATGTTCCATCTGGTGATCGTGGCCGGAGAATACCAAATCTACACCATGGTCGATAAAGAGTTGGTGGAACGTATCGATCATCTCCTTGTTATCATACCAGGGAACCCCTTGGTACTCGGTACTCGAAGCAAAGAAATATGCATGGTCCATTACCACAATCACATCATCGGGATCGAGGGAATCGAGCTGTGCAGTGAACCACTTTTTTTGGTCGGCCATATAGGATTCGACACCCCACTCAAGGTCAAGGCTAAACACATGGATGGAATCGGAGAGATCAAACCTATGATAGAGCTGTTTGTCGCCTCTCAGAACCTCAGGATAGTAAAACTTTCTCCAGAGCGCATGGCCACCAAACCAACCATCATGGTTTCCCAAAACCTGTATAAGGGGAATCGAGGTAGTAAAGGGAGAGAAAAAAGCAATCTGCTCTGAGATTTGTGTATCACTGTTCCCCATCTCTACAACGTCTCCGAGGTTGCAAAACACGGAATACCTATTGGAAGAATCCGTCACTCCCGCAAGGATATCCCTGGTAGCTTCCAGATTATTGGTACCAGCCCCCACATGGGCATCAGAACTTACAGATAGGCGAATTCCACCCTCAAACTCAGGAAAATACGAAAAAGAGTGAATCTCGGTGTCGGCTTCCGTCGCATAATAGTACGTTTCGCCTCTTTGCAGGCCGGTCATTGCCAAAGCATGGGTTTTCCCCTCTTTCTCTTCGGCCACTGTCGTATCCAATCTATCAGGGGCAATCCCATAGGAAAGCTTCCCTCTACCCGGCTTTTCAGAATACCAGACAAGCCCTACATCCGGAGATTGCCTTGAGCTATTTACATCAAGCAACATCAACTGGGGTTTCTTATCCGCAGACTTGGAAAAACTACCCTCAAAGGCAGGGAATCCAATGGCAATGACAAGTCCAAGGAGAACTACGCAATAGGATAGAACCCCTATAGAACGGGGCTTGCCCTTTTTCTTGTTCCTTTTTCTGTCGAGGAAAACCAAGAAGGGAATGCACAAGGACAGGACAACCAAACCAATGAATAGATTCCCATACATAGGATTCCAGGCAAACAATGCAAGGTTTCTCCTCTGTAAGGCAATCCAGATTACCAAAACAATCATGGCAAAGCTAAGCAACATAACAATTCTATCGGTGATTCCAGAGTGAGGTTTGTCCTTGTTTTGTTTCATTTTCTCCCCTTATTGCAACTTATACAGTATCTCCTGACCGTACGTTTGGCAACAAATACTTGATTTGTATTCGTTGTATTCGTTGTTTGTGTTCGTTGTTTCGTTGTTTGCATTCATTCCTCTAACCAGAACTTTTTCACTGCATTTTGAACAAATTTTCAAAAAAATCACTTTCTGAAATGGCTTGACCGAGGATGAAGGGCGGACGTATCCTGTCTTTAGGACTTTGTATTGGAGAAATCGCGAAGCAGCCTGATACTTTTTCACTATCGTAGCTGTCCAAAGTTTCGCCATCTCTCACCGTCCTTTTCGAGCAGGAACAGAATTGACCTTAGCCAGCGGTGAAAACCCATCCAATTGATAAGGAGTATTACCTGCACAATCAGTACGACCAAACCATTTGCAAACGTGTAGGCATCGAAAACAAGTATGGAAAAACAATCTTTTGCAGTAAGGCTGCAAGGTGCAATATTCTATAAGTCATTGGTCCTGATGAGAAAAACCTGGAAGGTAGAAATTGAGGGACAAGAGATTCTTGACCGGCTCTATGCCGAGAACAAGCATTGCCTCCTCTGTTTCTGGCATGGCAAATACATTCCCATCTTCCCTCTTTTAAAAGGATATGATGCCTGTGTCATTACAAACCAATCGGAAAGAGGGAATGTGATTACCGAAATCTGTAGGAAATTTGGTTTTTACAATGCACAGATTCCAGATGAGCCAAATCGTAATTCGTATAACCTTATGAGAGAGGCAATGTCTGCAAAGAACATGTGCGGAACAGCATCTGACGGACCACTCGGACCTGCCTGCCAGGTAAAAAGCGGAGTAGTGAGAATCGCATCAGCCCTCGGCTATTCACTTTTACCTGTTTCTGTCGGTATACGAGGCAAGATAGTCCTCAAAGGAAGGTGGGATTTAAGGGAAATACCCTTACCTTTTGCAAAAGTCTGTATGATCTTTGGGGAACCGATAGACCTGCCACCCAACCTCAGGGGAGGTCAAGTCAAAGTCTGGGAAGAACGTGCCACCAAGGAAATCTCGGCACTCAGCATTCAGGCGGAAACAAAAGTTGAAAAAAACAAAAGGAGGAAGGTCAATGCCACCATCAAAGGACAAGTTTCCTGACACAAAAGGTAAAATCTTTGGATATGTCGGCCTTATTCTCCTATTCTTTGCGCTATCGCTTGGTACGATGTATTTTCTTCATCGCCATTTTTCACAGGGAAAATTGCACATTCCTTCCCAATTGTTCTCATTACCTGTAATTACAACCGTTGTCTTTTTATTGCTCGGTTATTATCTCGCTGACGCTTTGCGTCTCTACAGTGTGATAAAGGCAATGGGAAATACTCTTTCATTCCTTTATATCATAAAGCTCGTCTTTATCAACATCTTCATTTCGAACGTTACCCCCCTTGCTACAGGAGGCGGTTTTATCCAAGTGTATTTCATGGCCAAAAAGGGTATATCACTAGGGGAAGCAACGGCAGCTACCTCGATCCGTACCATCCTCTCTGCTATGATTCTGTTCACCCTCACGCCCCTCATTATCTGGCTCGAACCAAACGAATTCAAAGCGTTTATGCATAGGCATGTGCTTGTTGCAATCTCAGCAGTTTCCTGCGCGGTCGTACTCTTCCTTCTTCTCATAACCTTCTGGCCAAACATGATAAAAAAGGGAGTCAAGGCAATCCTGTATTTGTTGAAAAGAATGAGGTTGCTCTCTGTTGCCCATATGGAAACAATGTATGAGAAAATAGAAAAAGAAATCGACAGCTTCTCCCAGGGATTCGCTCATTTCTTCAAAAAAGGAGGAATCTGGGCTGCCAGTTCGGTTTTATGGACCGTAATTTTCCTTCTGTTCCTTTTTTCCTTCTCGATTGTACTCATTTCTGCCCTGGGTTATAAAATCCCCATGCTTACCGTTCTGGCCGTACAGGTAGTGGTAACATTTTTCATGTACTTCGCCCCTACCCCTGGAGCTACAGGAATCGAAGAAGGAGGATATGGCTTGCTCTTTTCCCAGCTTGTCCGAAGCCAAGACATAATGGCCTTGACGATCTCTTGGCGTTTTTTGACCATCTATATTGGCGTAATCGTAGGGATATTCATATTTGCCTATGAGTTTTTCAGGAAAAGGAAGGTCCTGGGCAAATGAGTAAACGACAAAAACTGCACATATATTTTATCCTGGTAACCATTTTCCTCTCAATTTTGATAGGGTATCGAATTTATCTTTCCATTTATGAAAAGGACTACCAGTCACTGAACGCAGTGAATATCGAAACCATCGAGACAAAGCTCATAGGTCAGACAACCTTTTCCTTTGCTGTAGTGGGAAATATTGACAATTCCATGAGAATCTTTAGTGACCGCATCGTTCCTTTGATGCAGGATGAGAACGTAGATTTCCTGATATCGGTCGGGAATGCAGTATTCGATGGGGCAGAAGGAAAATATAGATTACTCCACCGCGGCCTGACCAAGCTGGACATTCCCTATATTTTGGTCCCTGGGAACAATGAGGTAGCTGACTTTGGATCAAATAATTTCTACCAGCATTTCGGTCCCTATTTTTATTCCTACCATCTTGATAACGCGTACTTCATTTTTCTGGATTCAACAGGGATAACCTCTTGGAAATGGCAGCTGCATTGGCTGAACCAAGAATTGGAAACGGCAAAAAACTACCCTTACCGGTTTGTATTCCTTGGACATTCTTTGCTCCCGCAGGAAAAAGTAGCCAGTGAGAATTCCTCAAAATATACAGTAGACGCCAAAACGAGCAAGACATTGCAGCAGCTCTTTTCCCAATATGAGGTAACCTCGGTATTCTCTACCGGCTACCACACAAACAGCCAGCAATCCGTCGGTGGCGTTCGTTACGTTGTATCGAGTGGAGGTGGTGGTTTATTACTGGATAACGAACAACCCTACCAGTTTGTCAAAGTCATGGTAAACCCGCAAGGTTTCTCATGCACAAACATTACCGCTCCCAATCGGTTCAGTCCCATAAGGGAAAAAGTAGAAACCCTCAAACTCTATCTGCACTCACTTTTTTACATGAGTATTTTCAACATCCTGGTGATCATCGGGATTTTCACCCTTTTTTCCCTGCTGTTCTATTCGAAGGTTCTCAAGCAACAACACCTTTATCGGGATTTCAATATTGATGAGGAAGCATCATTCGGTACCCCCTTACGCATTGCCATGTTTACCAACAACTACCTCCCCTTCATCGGAGGAGTACCCCTTTCCATCGACAGACTGCACAAAGGCCTGCTTGCAAGGGGTAACACTGTGTTGATCTTCGCACCCAGCTACCTGCAGAACTGGGACGACCCCAGCGATGGTTCCGTGTACAGGTGCCCAGTCCTTTTCTATACAAAAAGAGGAGAATTCCCAGCAGTCAATATTTTCAACAGGGAGATAGGCAAGGTCTTTAGGAAATTCAAGGCAGATATCATCCATGTACATCATCCGTTTATGCTTGGATGGACTGCCCTCTTGTATGCAAAAAGAGCGAAATTACCGGTGGTCATGACCTACCACACCCGACTTGAGCGCTATACCCAATATCTTTTCGGGCCAGGAATGATGGTTAAGAATTTTTTGATACACCTGATGATAAAACATTTTGCCAACCGGTGTGATGCAATCATAGCCCCCTCCTCCTCCACCGAAGAATATCTGAGGAATCTAGGAGTCAGTGCAATCATCGAAACCATCCCGACTGGGATCAATATCGAGGCCTACGGGCAATGGACAGCTGAGCAGATCGAACAAACAAGAGCAGCGTATGTACGTCCAGGCGAAAACCTTCTTATCAGTGTTTCGAGAATTGCGGAAGAGAAAAACCTTGATTTCCTGGTAGTTGCCCTTGAGAAACTCAAAGCAACGTCCTCAAAGAAATTTACCTGCATTTTGATCGGTGATGGACCAGAAAGAAAACGCCTTGAAGCAAAAGTCAAGGCAATGGGGATGCAAGACACCATTCTGTTTCTGGGAAAACTTGCCCCTTCTGAAGTTGTCAGATGCTATCTGGCCGCAGATCTGTTTGTTTTTGCCTCGACCTCGGAAACCCAAGGGATGGTTTTACTCGAGGCAATGGCCGGAGGCTGTCCCGTTGTAGCTATTCGCTCCAGTGGAGTCTATGATGTTGTGCATGACGGGGTAAACGGATTCAAAGTCCCGGAAAGTACGAATATATGGGCGGAAACCGTAAAAAAAATCCTCGAGGATGCAGAACTCCTTTCGGAAATGTCAGGTAATAGCAGGGAATTTGCAAAGCAATATTCGGTTGAAAGTATCACCGAAAGGGTTTTGGCGCTGTACAGGAGGGTAATTTTGCTCAATGCTTCGAAACGAAGCGAATCTTGAAAAATGAATTTACACTATTGAATAATACTGTAGTAGAATACATACAAACGAAGGAGAGCGATAGTGAAAATCATCCGGCCCTTGTCAATCGGCCTCCATATATTTTTAGGTGTGGGAGCTATGTCAGGGGGATTCGCTTGCCTAATTGATACCCAAACTCCCCTGGGAACCTCTGTGGAGATGCTGCAAAACTCTCCATTCACCAGTTTCTTAATCCCAGGCCTACTGTTATTCTTTGTAATCGGGGTAGGAAATATCATCGGTTCGATCCTGGTTAAACGAAGCTGGGAGTATTGGGGATATTCCAGCGGAATCCTGGGTGGCGCCCTTGTCATATGGATAATCGTCCAGTGCCTGATGCTCAATGCTGTGGTATTTTTGCATGTCTTATTCTTTTTTCTGGGAATTTTCCAAGTAAGTCTGGCAATGGGCAGACTCTACGAGCAAAACCAGTTTCCCGGCAATCTGCTTACTGTTTTCTTGCAGAAGAAATCGAAGAACTCACATATTTGACTTCTAGACAAACAACCGAATCATTAGTGTTGAATTTGAAGAGGGGGGGGTTGTATTACATTAGATTACTTCTCCATCAATGTGATGGTTATACTTAACCAGTTCATCTTTTCCGTTGTTATGCTGACAATCTGGAGCAATCTCAGAAACAGGGTACCAGGACTCGGTTACTGGACTAAAAACATATGGGCCCAAACTGTCTCTCTGGTTTTTGTTTGTTTTGCAAGCCTGTACGATTTACCTTTTTTGGTAAATATCTTTATATTTTTATCCACCCTAGGCTCTGTCCTCTTTCTCTTTGGCTTATCGCAGTCTATTGGGTACCATGTACAAAAAACCCCTTATTATGCGTATACAGGGATAGTTACATCCTTGGCTCTTGCCGTAACCATCCTAGGACTCCCGAAAGCGTATAACACTTTGCTTTTCAGCCTCGCCTGCATGTTCATTTCCTATGCCTATATTTCCCTTCTGGCAAAAGGCTGGAAAGCCCTCCCTTGGCTCCGAAGAACGTTCAGCATGATGATTGCAATCTATATTCTATTCGCTGCTTTCAATTTGATACGCTTTTTGGCAACACTCCCTCTCAAAGACCCCATCATTCTTCTTCCCGAGGGAAATCAGAGCCTGTCTCAAATCATTACGATGATCCTGCTTACAGGTATAAACTTCTGTATCCTGATAGTAATATACAAAAAACTTTTACATGACCTTTTTCTGGATGCTGAGGAAAAGGAAACAATGCTTGCCTATTTAAAAATCCTTGCCGAAAACGATGGGATGACAGGCATTTTCAACAGGACAACCATCGAAAAACAATTGGACACACTCCTTGTTTCCAAAGACTTGGACAGGGGGAACCTTCTTTTGCTCATCGACATCGATTCCTTCAAGGCTATCAATGATGAGACAGGCCATGAAAATGGTGACAACGTACTTATTGCCCTAGCAGGTCTTTTCAAAAACTTCTTTACCGATGGGGGGTTTACCGGACGTTGGGGGGGTGATGAATTCCTTATCGTAGTAACTGATATTCCTAAAGATGGTATAGGAAAGTGCCTGCAGTCCTTGATGGAAGCAGTACATCAACATCCATGGGATTCAATCTTCACACATACCCCACACCCTGTGGTTTCCATCAGTTGCGGCTATGTGTTTTTCGAAGAAATGGTTACTAAACAGGAATTATTGAGAATTGCAGACAACCATCTATACCAGGCAAAGAAACAAGGAGGAGACTGTGCAGTGGGTACCTAGCTTTTCTTCGCTTCATTTTTATTGCAGGAAATCTCACTGTTGGATATAGTAATCCCTATGAAAAAGCCAAAAACAACTGTCTTGCTTTTTTTTACCATTATGCTTGGGACCTTTGTTGCCATTCTGACAGCATACCCGGTAAAAACCACCAATCCACTCATGATTATCACAACGCTCACCTGTATAAATGCCTCTGTAAGCTTTTTATTCGGCCTTTTAACAGAGGATTACTCCTGGACTGACCGTCTTTGGAGCACCGTCCCTGTAGGCTTTGCGTGGATTTATGCATCCAACGCATCCTTTTCCCCTTCTGTTACCGTGGCAGCAATGCTTATCACGCTCTGGGGAATCAGGCTGACGGCAAACTTTGCGCGCAGGGGTGGGTATGCAGATACAGAGGATTACCGTTGGTCCATTCTCAGAAAACGCATTCCAAACCGTTTTCTCTGGCAGGTTTTCAATCTTTTGTTTATAGCCTTTTACCAGCAATTGCTGTTTGTCTGCTTTACCCTCCCCCTCTATTTTCTTACAGTAACACTTGAAAAGACCTTATCTGCAGGCATACTTGTTTCTTCTGTGGCTATGCTCGCCTTCCTTACCCTTGAAACCTTTGCAGACCAGCAGCAATACACCTTCCAGCAGGCAAAATATGGATTGTTGCCAAAACAAAAAGAACTTGAGGAGGAGTATAAGAAAGGATTCAGGACAAGCGGTCTCTTTTTACGGTCCCGCCACCCCAACTACCTTGGGGAACTGGGATTCTGGTGGAGTCTTTTTGCTTTCTGTGCAGCGGGAACAAAGACCTTGTTCAGCCCTGCACTATTGGGCCCGTTGATGCTCACCCTCCTCTTTATCGGGTCTACGGTGTTCACCGAGCAGATTACTACAAGCAAGTATCCGCAATACAAAGAATATAAGAAACAAACCTGGCCCATCCTGTTCCGGCCCTGGTAGGGTTACCGTATGTATGATTTCTTTGCTATATTGAGTGATAGATAGGAAAACAGGAGGAATCATATGGGGAAATTCATCATTTTGCTCTTGATTCTCATTATCATCGCCTTGAGCATAGGCATCATTGTTACCCAGCGTGAAAGAAATCAAGTACCAAAAGGAGATAGTAATATGGCCCAGCAGACAGATAATCGCTTCACCTTTCAACCGATCGCACAGGATTTGTTACATCCGCTCAATCTTGCAGAGGCAAGGATCATCCTGGACAAAGGAACAGAAAGAGCCTTTAGCGGAGAATATACAGACACCACAGATGAAGGTACCTATTACTGCAGGCAGTGCAATGATCCGCTGTATGCATCAAAGGACAAGTTCCAATCAGACTGCGGCTGGCCAGCCTTTGACCTGGAAATTCCGTTTGCTGTCGAAAGGCACAGCGACCCCGATGGAATGAGAACCGAAATTACCTGTGCAACCTGCCAGGCCCACCTCGGGCATGTCTTTATCGGGGAAAAACTCACCGACAAGGATACGCGCCATTGCGTGAACTCAATTTCATTGGTTTTGAAAAGCGGTTCCCCAGTTGCCAGGGCAGTGTTTGCCGGTGGTTGTTTCTGGGGTGTCGAATATTATCTTGAGAAACTCAATGGAGTCTATTCGGTTGTTTCCGGGTATACCGGGGGCACAAAGGAAAATCCCACCTATCAGGATGTACTGACGCACAAGACAGGGCACCTTGAAGCGGTCGAAGTGTTGTATGACCCGCTCAAGATTTCTTACGAGGAACTTGCAAAATATTTTCTGGAAATCCACGACCCGACCCAGACTAACGGACAAGGTCCCGATATCGGCAACCAGTATCTCTCGGCAATCTTCTATAGAAACAGACATGAGTTCGACACCGCAGTCAAACTCATCAAAATCCTTGAGGAAAAAGGAATGAAGATTGCGACCACCGTCAGGCCTGCCGCAAAATTCTGGCCTGCTGAGGACTATCATCAGGATTATTACGAGCATAAGGGAACACTTCCCTACTGTCATGCCTATACCAAGCGATTCTAGTCCCAAAGAAATACGAACCGCTTTACCAGTGTCCTTCAACTTCCTGCCCCCAGAGCCGATCGACGACCTGGGGGTGCAGTAACCTGAAACGGTTATAGAGATGAGAGCAAACCTGTCTGAAAGCTCTTTCTGGAGTGCTTGCAACGCACTCCTTCTAAGTCTGTGCCAAAACTGGCTTGGTTGCCATAGGACCGTTAGGGATATTGCATTCTATCCTGTCAACAAACGTCCTAACCCCTATTGTGAAAGTACATCGGCACTTATGATACAGCTAGCAACCACATACGAACCTTTCTTCAAATCCCGGATGAGCTGCTTGGCAGAAAAGACCAAATCCAAATGCCCCATCTCGGTACGTATGGTGGCAACCAGGCAAGAGGAATCTTTTTCCCCATGTTCCCTTTTTTCTACGGCAAGGACAGGGCCGCAGACCAGCATCAGTTTTTCCTGGGCCTCATATTGGTCACGCTGCTTCTGCTCAAGGCTTTCATCGCGGGCCATGATATAGTTGAAAGGAAGCAGTTTCCCCTCGTCCAGGAGTGCTGTCCCGGCGGCGGCTTCTTCATAGGCCTGCCTGCTGTCATAGACATCCATTGCCCTTGGAAATGCACAGACTTGCAAAGACAGGGAAGTATCTTCATCAATTTTATCGATGGTAGCCGCATGGATGAGGTCGGCGACAAACGCACAGTTCTCATCTGCATTGGTCATCAAAAGGGAGACAAGTAAGGGTTCTCCGATCCCAACAGTCGAAAGCGGCTTTGCATTCCAGACACAACGGCCACTCATATGCATATCGACCCCTGCAATCTGAATATCATCACCCTGGTTTACGGTCCTGAAAACAATTTCCAACCCGCTGTCAAACAATTTGCTATAGTAAGCCCCCTGAACAGCTTCAATGCGCTTTGATTCTTTGAACCATTGCAATAAAAGCTCTTGGTCGAGCGAACCATCCTTCGCGAGGAATTCAGTACCCGTATTCTCTAGATAAACAGCCATAAAAAATCTCCCTTACGCTCAGTGTATCATAAACATCCCTTGCAGGAAAGGTTCCAAAAAAGGTACTATCATTAACCATGGCAACAGAAAAATTCCAAGAAAGCCTGAGCACCAGAACAGGCATAAAAGACGGGATTCCTATATGTATAGGCTATTTCCCTACCGCTATGGCCTTCGCGATAATCTGCAGGAACGTAGGTCTCAACCTTTGGGAATCCGTATTGTTTTCCATGACGAATTTTGCAGGGAGCGGGCAATTCCTTGCAGTAAACCTCCTTGCCTCCGGAGCCTTGATTTTTGAGATGTTTATCGGGGTTCTTCTGATAAACCTACGGTATTCATTCATGGGGGCAGCACTCAACCAAAAACTGGAAGGGGGCATACGGGGAGTCAGGAGGATATTAATCGCCCATGGGACCACCGACGAGGTATTCTCGGTAGCAGTTCTCCATAACGGATTACTCTCCTCAAATTACCTGCTTGCCCTTGAGCTGACAGCCTACCTTGGCTGGGTAAGCGGGACAGCAGTAGGCTTTCTGGTAGGAATGGTGCTTCCCCGTGCACTACAACTTGCAGTAGGGGTTACCCTCTATGCCATGTTCAGCTCCCTTTTTGCTCAAGAATTACGCCAAAAAGGATTTCTGGTTCTCGCAATCGCTGCTGTCTCGGCCTTGCTCAACAGCCTGTTTGTCTGCTATTTCCATCTGGGAGCAGGATGGTCCTTCGTCCTAGCAATGCTCCTTGCCTCTATTTTCGGCGCCTTCCTAACCCCAGACCTCGAGAAGGAACAGCAGATATGAGAAACGGAATTCCCCTATGTATATATATTCTGGTAACCGCTTTGGCAACCTTCCTTGTAAGGGCGCTCCCCTATTATGCCAATTTCCTCGACCGCCTGCCAAAATTTCTGGCAAAATGCCTACGCCTGCTTCCGATTGCCGCGCTGGGGGCTTTGATATTCCCCGGGGTAATCACTGATTTCCAAGGCAGATGGTATGCAGGTCTTTTAGGAATCGGTATTGCATTTTTGCTGTCCTACTTCAAACGCGGTATGATTTTCCCCATACTATTCAGTGTCCTGATAACCTATCTGGCACTGGTTCTCTAGCTTGACTCATTGCAAACGTGAACTTAGGATACAGACATGTTTGACGCACACAGGCATCTCAGCAAAACAGACAATTCCAGTGATGCCCTCTATTGCACTTCATACAGCAGTGAATGGCAATCACTTGAGCTACTTACCTATCCGGCCATTGGAGGGGTAGGAGCTCTGGCTAACAGGCCTCTGCCTTCACTTGAAGCCTTGCATGACTATCTGCTTGCCCATCCTCTATTGCAGGTCGGGGAGATTGGACTGGATAAGCGATTTCCCGACCGTGAAAAACAGGAAGTTTTCCTTGCCTCTGCACTGGACCTTGCCTATGAGCTCAACCGAAGTGTGACGCTGCATATCGTACGGTCGGATGAAAAAGCACTTACCCTGCTCAAGCGAGCAGGCGCTCGTAGGCCTATCCTGCTCTGGCATGGTTTTACCGGTAGCCTGGAAACGGCAAAAGAAGCTTCGCGATTGGGTTGCATCCTTTCTCTAGGTCCTTCCATTACTAAAACAAAGACAGGAAAAAACCTTTCGGCACTCAGCTCTCTCCCCGTTGCCGTTGAAACAGATTACCAAGGCAACGACAGCATTGCCTATTCCCTCTTGCTGGAAAACCATTACAGGACCCTTGCCTGCCTGCTTGACATGGACAGGGATGCTTTGATAAGGAAAGGCTATGAATGCAGATCAATTCTTACGGATAACAAGACTCCTCGGTGAGGATGTAGTAGAGAGTCTCCACCAGAAAACCGTGACTGTCGTGGGACTTGGGGCAGTTGGCGGTACATGCCTGGAGTCCTTGGTTCGAAGCGGTATAGGGCACGTACGCCTCGTCGATTTCGACACGGTGGGGATAACAAACCTCAACAGGCAGATCTTGGCCACCTATGACACGTTGGGGCAACAGAAAACCGAGGTAGCCAAGGCCAGGATGCATGCGATCAATCCAGATTGCGAGGTAGAGATCCTGTCTCTCTTTGTGCAGGATGAGACGCTCAATTTGGTGCTTGACCCAAAGACAGACCTAGTTGTAGATGCCATCGATTCATTAGGGCCGAAATGTGCGCTTCTGCAAGCTGCCTATGAACGAAACCTTCCAATTGTCAGCAGCATGGGGGCTGCCTTGAGAAGGGACCCCTCACTTATCAGGACGGCCGACCTCATGGATACATTTGGTTGCCCCTTGGCCAGGCAAGTCAGGTCAAATTTGCGCAAAAGAGGCGTGAAAGAGGGAATCAAGGCTGTATTTTCCCCTGAACGGGTCAGGTTTACCTATTTGGACCCCCAAGACGATTTTGACCCCGATGCAAAGGATCAGGTACAAAACCTTGGCCGAAAACGCAATATTCTGGGAAGTCTTCCCACCATTACCTCGATATTCGGCCAAACCCTTGCCCATATTGCCCTGGAACGCCTCATCGGGGGAGATGTATTCAAGGGAGAACCTGTCTGCTCGGTTACTCCAAAACGATAGGAACAAAGAACGAAGGGGTATGGAAATCAGGTTTCAAGGTCCCAATAGGTCCATAGGACAGGTAATGGGGTTGTTTCAGGCCATCGCCGCATTTGTAGAAGTTTCCCCTCAACTGTAAAGAACTGAAATCTTGCCCTTCGTCACAAAGGCCGAACAAGGATAGGTCGAGAGAAGCATCCAGCTTCCAGAAACTTTGCTCCAAGGTGTTTTCCAGTATGGCCACGGTCACGGGAATCTGTTCTATGAAGGATAGGGGAAACAGAGTCCGACCGTGTCTGCCAGTCCCTCGCCCTACAAGGACCTTGCCGCTGGCACTGAATTCAAAATTGACATATTCAGCCTCCCCTTGCTTCTGGAGGAATACCTCCACACAACTATCCGTAAAGACCGGGTCGTTATGGTTCGTACACATTCTTCTCAGCTGTTTTTCCACAACAGAGAAATGTACCGTAAGATACTTGCTATCATGATTGAGACGCAATGAAACCTGGACTCCCTCAGCCTCATCCCAGCTTGGACTGAGTAACAGGGGAACACCACACGAAACTTCATTCGCTACAACACGGACTACCATCTGTTCTTCCATACCATCCTCCCGGCGCAGTATAGCTGACAAAAGAGATTTTTTCCAACTGGCTTTGAAGCAAATCAAGGTTTTCTCTCCCTTAGGAAGAAAAATCCCAAGGAGTTCACCCGCATGAGAAAAACCATCTACACTCTGATCATCCCCTTATTGGCACTTGCCCTGCTCACAGGTTGCGAGGACCACGTCTTTCAGACCGGAAACCTTGTACTCAGGTTATCCTGTGACAAATTCACCCAGGTCCAACGGAATCTGGTCCCTTCTGCCGAGGCCATGGCTATCGATACCTACCACATAACAGGCACAGGGCCAAAGGGGGGGACTGTTGATATCAATGCGACAGACACAACAATTACCTTGGGCAACCTTGCCATCGGGAAATGGACCTTGCATGCAGAAGCCCTCAATAGCGAGGGAGCAATCCTGGCAAAGGGAACTACCTCGACCATTCTATCCAAGGCTACTGCTACAGCTGTCCTCAACCTTGATGAACTAAGTGGAAACGGCAGTCTATCGGTAGGTTTTATCTGGCCGATCGACCAAGTAGCCGATGATGTCTCTATTGACATCAGTCTCGTTGACCAAGGGGGAAACGAAGTAAGTATATCGCCGGCCGTCATAGACAAGGAACACGGGACAGCTGTCTTGACAGCAGAAACCCTACCGGCAGGTTCCTATATGCTCCATGCAAAACTGTATAGCCAAGGTGTTCTGGTCAGTGGTGCTGCAGAAGCTGTCAGAATCATTGAAAACACAGAGACTGCCGGTTCAATGATGCTGATCATCGGCGACCTCTCAACTACGTTCAGCATCACGATCATCAACGATACCATGATGCCATTGAAGGGAACGATTGCCTGCACACCCCAAGAACCTGTTGCAGGACAGGAAGTATGCATGACCTTTACCCCCGAAAGTCTTCCAGAAGGGGTTTCTCAGGATACGATAACCGCTTTATGGTACTGTGAGGGTGACTTTGTGTCTTCAGAAGGGTTCAGCTACACCTGCATACCCGCCGCAGGTTCCCATCGCTATGATATCATCGTAGAAGGTGAGAGCCTGGGTAGCATAGGAAGTGCTTCAATTTTGGTTTCCATGCCTATCAAATAGAGAAAGTGTAGCAATAGTGCTATTGCTTTACAAATCGGTAAACAAAATGCCAAGGGGGGGGCCTTCCTGGGAAGGAACCCCCTTGGTTATCAATAAAAAACACTGCAAAGGGCCTATAAGGCCTCGAATGCCGGGACAAGCCAGGGTGGCAGGGCAACCGGGCGAAGTGTCTTGAGATTAATCGAGGCAACCTTGACCTTAAGGGTACACAAAGTTTCTTCCCCGCGTTTCACAATCTGCAAAAACGTAAGGGAAAAATGCTTTGCCTCGATAACCGAGGTTTCGACGACAAGCAGGTCGTCAAGTTTTCCCGGTTTCGCATAGTCGATGTTGATCGATTTGACTACGAAAGCAAGGTTTTCAGTTTCCATCAGACGGCTCTGGGAGCCATCCTCTGCAGAGGAAGCAACCACCCGGAGCAATTCGGTCCTTGCATGTTCTGCAAAATCAAGATACCGGCCGTGGTAGACAATACCCCCACAGTCAGTATCGCTGTAATAGACTCGTATCTGGTGACAAAACATCAGATTGCCACCGGGGCACCCTCAAACCTGAGGGAAGAAACGTAATCATCGTAGGTTTGCCTCCTACGGATCATGACAAGCGAACCATCAGTGCGAAGCAGGTATTCTGCCGGACGGAGTTTCGCATTATAATTGAATCCCATCGAATGGCCATGGGCCCCGGCATCGTGCAACACCAAAAGATCGCCTTTCTCGATTTTGGGAAGCATTCTGTCAATTGCAAACTTGTCATTGTTCTCACAGAGCGAACCGGTCACATCATACGTGTGATCCAGGCTCTGGTCCTGTTTTCCCACTACCGTGATATGATGGTAGGCTCCGTAGAGTGCAGGCCGCATCAGATCGGCCATTGAGGCATCAAGCCCTACATAATGCTTGTACTTCCTAGTGACATGGAGCACCCTGCTTACCAGATAGCCGTACGGCCCGGTTATGCAACGTCCACACTCAAATACTATTTTCAAGGGATCCAGACCGGCAGGGACTACTATCTGTTCGTACAGCTTTTTCATTTCAGCACTGACATGGTTGAGGTCCATTGCCTTTTGTTCCGGTCTGTAGGGGATTCCGATACCGCCTCCCATATCGATGAATTCGATACGGATTCCTGTTTCCCTGTAAATACGGACACAAAGTTCGAAAAGCATTCTCGCTGTCTCGATGATGTAGGTTCCGTCCAGTTCATTGGAGGCAACCATGGTATGGAGACCGAACCGTTTAACGCCTTTTTTCTGCATAATTCGGTAGCAATCGACAATCTGGTCGGACGTGACACCGTATTTTGCCTCTACGGGGTTACCGATAATTGCATTTCCGGTCCTTTCCGGCCCCGGGTTATACCGAAAACATATCACCGGAGGTACTTTTTTCACGGCATGGTCAAGTGCCTCGATATGAGTGATGTCATCGAGGTTGATAATGGCTCCCAGCTCGAAGGCTTCGACAAACTCTTGATCAGGGGTATCGTTGCTGGTAAACATAATGCGTTCACCCACGATGCCGCTCGCTTTGCTGAGCAGCAATTCTGGAAGGGAAGAACAATCGGTTCCAAATCCCTCTGCGCCCAAAATCGAGAGGATTGTCGGATTGGGACAGGCCTTCACTGCATAGTAATTGCAAAAGCCAGGAGCCCAGCTGAACAGCTCTTTGAAATGACGGGCATTTTCCACGATTGCCTTTTCATCATAGAGATAAAAGGGAGTCTGTAAAGTGGAAGCCAGCTCAAGCAACCTCTCATCGGGAAGCGGCAGTTTCTTTTCGCTCATACGTGTAAATTCTCCTCTATCGATTGCATCGCCTTTTCTACGTTTTCCCGGTGCCCGTAGGAAGAAACCCTGATGTAGTGTTCCCCGGAAGGACCAAATCCGCTACCGGGGGTTACTACCACATGGCAGGAATCCAAAAGCAGGTCGAAAAAATCCCAGCTTGGCATGTCGTTGGGTGTCTTTGCCCAGATATAGGGGCTGTTGATACCGCCGTATACGGTCAAACCGGCGCGTGTAAGCCCTTCCCTGATTAACCGTGCATTTTCCATATAGTAGGCGACCAAGGCCCTGCTTTCGCGAAGACCTTCGCCACTGAGGGCGGCATACCCTCCTGCCTGGGCGATATTGCTTGCCCCGTTGAAAAACGTGCACTGCCTGCGGTTCCACATCTTGTTGAGCACACCAGAGCTGGCATCCTCACACTCAAGTTCCTTCGGAACGATTGTCCAGCCAAGGCGAACCCCGGTAAAACCTGAGAATTTGGAGAAACTGTTTATCTCTATCGCACACTTCTTTGCATTTTCAATTTCATAAATGGAATGAGGATATCCTTCTTCGGTGATGTATTCGCTGTAGGCACTGTCAAATAGTATCACAGCCTTGTTTTCAAGGGCATAGTCGACAAAGGCTTTCAGTTGCTGAGTAGTGGCAACAGCTCCAGTCGGGTTATTGGGGCTGCACAGATAGATCAAATCGACCTTCTGCTTGGGAGGATCGGGGACAAACCCGTTTTCCTCATTGCTGGCAAGATAGACAAACCCTTCGTAGCGGAGCGTATCGGGATTGAACCTCCCGGTTCTTCCCCCTACTACATTGCTATCGACATACACAGGATAGGCAGGGTCCTGGATTGCAACCACATTGTCCTTGGAAAATATCTCCTGGATATTGGCTGCATCGCTCTTTGCCCCGTCGCTTACAAAAAATTCTGTCGGATCCAGATCGACCCCGTATTGGTGGTAATACGATACAAGCTGTTCCCTCAGATAGGTATCCCCCTGTTCATCCCCATACCCGCTATAGGTTTCACGATGGGAAAGCAGGTCAACCTTGTCATGCAGGGCCTTGCAAACCGCCGGACTCAAGGCCTCGGTTGTGTTTCCGATACCAAGTCTCAAAACAGAGGCCTCAGGATGCTGTTTCTGCCAGAGGGCAGTACGACGGGCAATCTCAGGAAACAGATAGCCGCTTGCCAGTTTTGAGAAATTCTCGTTTATCGTGGCCATCCTACCGCCTCCTGATTGCGCCCAAGCTGTCCAGCTTGTCAAGTTCTGCATAGAGGATCCTGCGATTTTCCTCATGTTCAAAGGTACACATCGGAAGCCTGAAAGATTCCTCACACCAATGATACCGTGCCATGGCAGTTTTTATTGGGATTGGGTTTGTCTCAAGGAAACAGGCCTTGAAAAACCCTGCAAGGTCTTTTTCCATATTCCTTGCCGCAGCCATATCACCTGCAAGGGCAAGGTGAACCATGGTAGAAATATAACCAGGGCAAATATTGGAGGCAACCGAGACTACTCCGTCACCACCGGCTTGGATGAGATCGAGAGAAAGGTTGTCATCACCGCTGAGGACGGAAAAACCAGGGTGTGCTTTTGCAATGACAGACTTGATCTGCTCGATGCTTCCGCTGGCTTCCTTCACCCCGAGAATATTGGGACAAGCCTCGCTGAGGGCAATGAGGGTATCGGTCTCGATATTCACCCCTGTCCTCCCCTTGATGTTATAGAGGATGCAGGGAATATCAACACTGTCGGCAATCGCCTTGAAATGCAAAAACAAACCCTTCTGGGTAGGTTTGTTATAATAGGGATTGACCAGAAGCACGGCATTGGCCCCTACTTCCTGGGCATGGCGGGAAAGCCTGACTGCCTCTGTAGTTGCATTCGAACCGGTTCCGGCCATCACAGGGACCCTTCCATCTGCAAATTCAACGGTCAAGGCGATGGTACGGTCATGCTCATCATGGCTCAAGGTAGGACTTTCACCCGTAGTACCACAAGGGACCAACCCGTCGACGCCACTATGTATCTGTGCTTCGATAATCTGGCGAAGGGCCTCTTCGTCCAGGTTATCCTTCTTGGTAAACGGAGTGACCATTGCCGTATACACCCCACGAAAAAGTTTTTCTGCCATTATGCTTTCTCCACATTCATAAATACGTCATCAAGCATATCCGAAAGGGTGAAAAAGCCCTTCCTGCCATCTGCTATCCAATTCGCCGCTTTGATTGCACCAACAGCAAATCCCTGGCGGGACCTGGCCCGATGGGTCAATTCTATCGTATCCTCAGGACTATCGAAATAGACAGTATGCGTGCCGGGAACAGAGCCTCCGCGCACCGAACCTATCTGTATCTCATCGTCTTCCCGTTTGCGATGCAGTGTATCTGAGACAATGGAGTGTTTTGAGGTACTGTTTTCCAGGACAATGTCAGCAAGCATGGAGGCAGTACCGGAAGGGCTGTCTGCCTTCTGGGCATGGTGGATTTCCTGGATAAAGGAATCATAGCCGCCGACCTTGTCGAACAACTGGGCCGCGCGCTTTACCACCTGAAGAAAAACAGCCACCCCCAAAGAATAATTCCCACTATAGATAATCGAGCAATCGAGATCTTCAACCGTCTCTCTCACTTCCTCCAGGCGGTCATACCACCCAGTAGTGCCGATGACTGCAGGAATGCCAAGGCGGGCATAGAGAATGATGTCATCCACGATAGTTGCTGGATGGGTAAAATCGATAGCGACATCACATCCTGCAAGCGACAAGGCGTCGAGACTCAAAGCTGTAATCTCAGGAGCTGGTGACCAGGGGTCTATTACGGCAACGACCTCATGGCCACTGGAAAGTGCTTCCTGCCTGATTAACTTCCCCATTTTTCCGTATCCGACAATTGCGATTCTCATATACTCCTCCAAGTTCGAAAGCAGAGTAGCAGAAAAGCGACAACAATGTCTATAAGATAACAGAATGTTTTTATTATAACATATTTGTAATATTTATTACTTACTTACGTTTTTTCCCGTCATTGCGCTTATTCCGCTCTTTGCTTGCTTTCAAAAAATCTGCAAAAGTACCCCCACCTTGCGAGGCGTTATCCGCTTCAAAGGCAGTTTTTCCTGTATTTCCCCAAGGCCTGTCCTCTTGTGCCTTACTATGCACCCTTTCTTCCCTGACTGGAGCACCCCGATAGGCAAGCTTGCTTGGCCTGACTACCTCGGTAACCGTCTCCCAGGTATAGGAACGTGCCATGTTGACTTCCTTGTCATCGGCAAGGCTGAAGGACGTAAGCGGTGCAGCCTTCGGCAGTGCCTTTTTCATTACCAGCACTTTTTTCTTTCCTGTCGCATCGACAACCGGCTTGGCCTTGGCGACAACCTTTACGACTGCTTTCGGTTTCTCTTCTTTGGGTGCCGTTTCCGATACAGCCTTAACGACAGGGACCCGTTTCTTCACTTCCATCTCTTCATAGGAGCAGGAAAGCCGCTGGCAGATATAATGGTCCTGACCAATCTCATCCACAACCTTCATCATGGGCCCCTTGCAGAAGGGACAGGATTTGGAGTTGGTGAATTTAGGCGCAAAGGTCTCGCCACTCTGTACTACCTGATTCACGAGTTCCTGGGCATTTTTTTTGATATCTGCAATGAAAGGGCCACTTGCTTCCTTTCCCTCCGCAATTTTTGCAAGACGGTCTTCCCACTGCCCGGTAAGTTCGGGGGAACGGAGTTGCAGCGGGGCCAGACGGACGACCTCCCTGCCCTTCGGAGTCGGGACAAGTTCCTTGCCTTTACGTTCGACATAGTTGTTCTGGATGAGCTTTTCGATCATATCGGCGCGCGTGGCAGGGGTACCCAACCCATTTGTCAACCGCTTCTTCAAGTTCGCATCATCGACGAACCGACCGGCATGCTCCATTGCCGACAGCAAAGTTGCTTCGGTATAGCGCTCAGGGGCACTGGTGGAAAGTTTGCGGAGTTTGACTGAAGCAATCTGTACGGGACTCCCTTCGGTCAGCGAAGTAAGTGAGGAATTGAAATCAACATCGTCAACCATGAGCGAAGCTGCACTCCGCCTGCCGATAATCCGTGCGACATCCCGCCACCCCTGACTGACAGGGATGGTCAACCTGGTCTGGAACTTCTGGTTTTCAACGTTGGCCACCAAGGTCGTGGTCCTATATTCATAATCGGGGGAAAGTACTTCCAGGAAACGAATTACTATCAGTTCCCATAGGGAGCGTTCCTCATTGGAAAGCCGGGCGAGGTCGACTCTTTGCTCAGTCGGGATAATTGCATGGTGATCGGTAACCTGCAGGTCCTGCACGAAACGTTGTTCATCTATACGGAACCCGTTGTTCGCAAAAGAAGTGGCATAGGAACCGAAGGGGGTAGTGCCCAGGGCCCGCAACCGCTGGGGAATCGTCGCTACGATATCATGGGTTATATAACGGCTATCGGTGCGTGGGTAGGTAACGATTTTATACTGTTCATACAGGCGTTGCAGGACATCGAGAGTCTGCTTCGCGCTGAAATCGAGATACATGTTTGCATCGCGCTGCAATTCGGTAAGGTCGTAGGCAAGGGGTGGCTGTTCGTTTTTATCGGCTGTTTCCAAACTGGTTATTACACCTTCCTTCCCTACCAGATTTGCTTCCAGCTCGGTTGCCTGCTTCTCTGTGGAAATCCTTATGGTATCCTCGCTGCTATACCAGGAAGCACTGAATGTCCCAAAATCTGCTTTCAAAGTCCAATAAAACTGACCGGCAAAAGATTCAATCTCATCTTCCCTGTTGGTCATAAGTGCCAGCGTCGGGGTCTGGACCCTACCTGCAGACAATTTTGCATCGTAATGACAGGTCAGGGCACGGGTAACATTCATGCCGACATACCAGTCGGCCGCAGCGCGGCTCTCGGCTGCATGGAACAAGTTGTCATACAATGAGGCGTCCTTGAGCTTCTCAAAACCCTCTTTAATGGCAGAATCGGTCTGGCTGCTGATCCAAAGACGCTGGGCAGGTCCCGTATAGTTGCTGAGTTTCATGATCCAACGGGCAACAAGTTCCCCTTCTCGGCCAGCATCGGTTGCAATGATCAGACTTTCGATATCTGCACGGTTGAGCAAGGTTTTCACTACTTGAAACTGTTCCTGGCTCTGGTCGATCACTTCCTGCTGCAAAACATCGGGTAGCATGGGAAGGTCACGCAACGACCAGCGCCTATAGCGTTCACTGTAGGCTGCAGGTTGGGCTAACTCCACCAAGTGCCCAAGGGCCCAGGTGACAACATACCCTTCTCCTTCCGAATATCCCTTTTCACGAATACGGCATCCCAGAACGCGGGCAAGTTCCCTTCCTACACTCGGCTTCTCAGCAAGAACAAGTTTCTTCAATTGGCAATCCCCCTACCGCAAAACTATACCCCCAACCCCCTATGCGGGGCAAGATGAAACAGAAAAACAAAGATTTCCTGCTCTGGTTTTATGGAAAGGCAACCCAGGTTTTTGATTTAATTGCTAGTAGCAAGTATTTGACTTATTATTCTTTTTTTTGTATGGTATGGATGTTCCCACCAAGGGAATGCGAATCTAAAACCATTTGCCTACCTATATATATGTAGCAATCCAGGAGTAATGTATGCCATTTGATTTTTCACGGTTTTTCGGAAAAAAAGCCAAAGACGATTCTGATTCGGGGATAAAAACCCTTGTAGTAAAAAGCCATAAATGTCCTCAGAGTCACCGTTGCCCTGCAGTACGTGTTTGTCCGACCGGCGCACTGACACAGAAAGGGAATGCCGCCCCAACTGTCAACTACAGCAAATGCACCAGCTGCGGAAAATGTACCCGCTACTGTGCCTTCAAAGTCTTGACCATGGAGAAAAAGTGAATTGCAGACAAACACTAGTGCCAGGCGGGGACTTCTCCCCGCTCTTTTTATAATTCCTTTGCTATTCTTCGGCCTTGGTTTCATATCTATTCTCTCAGCTTTGTCAGCATTTGTATGCATGGCCTTGCCCTTTATCCTGCTCGCAAAGAACAAGAGAAAAACTTGGTGCCACACGTATTGTCCCAGGGCCTCGCTTTTACAGCAGACCGGTAAAAAGGGAAATAAGATGAAACAGGCGCCAAGGCAATTTACCGATGGAAGCCTACGAAAAATCCTGCTTTGGTATTTTGGTTTGAATCTGTTGTTTATTACCGGATCCACAGTCAGGATTGCTTTGGGTCAGATGGAAAGCATGGCTTTTATCAGGCTCTTCATTTTCCTACCGCTCTTTCCACTCCCCCAGCTTTTGGATATTGCAGCCCCGCCTTTCTTGATCCATCTTTCGTATCGCCTCTACTCCATGATGCTCAGTTCCACCATCCTGGGTGTTGCCTTTGCCCTGATCTGGAGAAACAGACTCTGGTGTGCTGTTTGTCCTGTAGGAAATCTTTCGAACAAGATTTTGGGCATCAAAAACTAAAGAATCACAGGGCCAAGCAAGAAAAGTACCGAATAAAGGAAAGTTCTTCAGGGAAACGGTTGCCAGGCCTCATATTGCTGAGGCTTTGCAATCTGTTTATGACGTATACTGTTTTCCAATTCCTCTCAATAGTGCTATAGTTTTCAGTAACCTGAGTGGTAAGATTCTAAGGATTCACCATTACAAGGTAGAGGCAAGTAATTTATTTCTGCGACTTACCTGGCAAAAGGTGATCCTTTTCCAAAGAAAGCGCTGCACAAAGAGAGGGCAACCAATGGCTACATCCCAAAACACAGCTCCGTTCTGCAGAAGAAGGAACACGAACTCCCGGTTTATCCTCGGATTGTTTTTGTTTCTTTCATTCAGTTTCCTTGCTTCTTTCCCGATCTTGGCAGAGCCAATCGAAATTGCAGACCCCAGCCCCTCAGTTTTTGGCAATACCTTCCAACTTGACTTGAAAACAGACAGCCTGCTGTTATCAGGAGGACTGAGCCTGATCGGAGGATCCTATCTTATCGATCATTTCATGTTGGAAGAGATTTCAACTGTCGATGCAAACACTCTGGACATACACGATGTAAACTGGTTCGACCGATGGGCGATGCAGCCATATGACCAAACGATGGATAAGGTATCGGATGTGCTCGATGGCATTTCATTGCTGCTTCCGGGACTCCTGATGCTTTCCCCCGAGACAGGTTTTTTTACCGTCGGTGTCATGTATACAGAAGCAATCGTGCTTTCCTACGGTTTAAAAGAAGTGGGGAAGACTTTGTTGCACAGAACCCGCCCCTATATGTATTTTGATCTCTTCCCGGAAGACAAGGTCGCCGATGGTGACTGGAACCGTTCCTTTCCCTCCGGCCATACGACCATGGCATTCACCAGCGCCGCCTTTACCAGTTATGTATTTTCCAGCTATTTCCCTGATTCAAAGTGGAAAACCCCTGTCATACTGGGTTCCTTCGCAATTGCAACGGCCACTGCAGTTTTGCGGGTAACAAGCGGGAACCATTTTCCCACGGACGTGCTGGGTGGGGCGGTCATCGGGACCCTTTCAGGATTTTTGGTTCCCTATCTGCACAGAACCCGTCCTACAAACAAATTGCTTGCAAGCATGAACCTGATTCCCAACGGGTTGTCCTTCACCTTTAGGGTATAAGCTTTTTTGCTCTTTGCAAAAGGGTAAAAGAAAGCTCTCCACCAGGGAGAGCCTTGGCTACTCGGAAAAACCGCAGTTTTTCCTTTCTTCACCGGTATAAGTATAGTACGCCCTAGAAGTTTATTTGTCAATATTTTTTTTCTTTATTCGTTTCTATATATAACTTTAAGAAATTTTTACAGACCGCCTTCAGCGCTAAGGAACCTGATTGTACCTGCAATAGCCAAAAAATCATACTGAAAGAAAGGCTACCTCTATACAGATGATGGAAAATGGGACATTTTTTTGCAACAACGTACAAGAAAACACGATATACTACAACAAAATATCTGCTATGGAACATGAAATACCGACATTTTGTACAATACAAGCGTCTTTCTTGACTCGAAAGCACTCTCGGTATATAGTCTAAGGCAACGAAAATGAAGTAAGGAGTCAATAGTATGGCTTACAAAATCACTGATGCTTGCGTTGCTTGTGGAACTTGCCTTCCAGAATGCCCCTCCGGAGCTATTTCCGAAGGAGATATCTATGTAATCGACCCAGCTGCCTGTGTTGATTGTGGCACTTGTGCCGATGTCTGTCCGACCGGTGCTATCATCCAGGAGTAAGACAACCGCATAGGTTGAGAGACAGCCATCGTTGCTGTCTCTTTTTTTTTCCCAAAACGAAGAGGCCCCATGCATACAGATTTACCGACTCTAGGCGCCCCTGTAATGATCGGGGGATTGGCAATAGGTTTATTCCTCTGCTTCTATGGCTCAAAAGCCAGGAAGTTCCTCATGCCTTTGAGAAGTGTTTTTTCCGGTGCACTCATCAGCCTTACCCTTGCCCTTCTGGCTATAAACGGGAAGGCGGTTCTCTCTGCCCTAGCCATGGCCGATCCTTTTTCGGCTATGTACGACCTACTCTGGGATGCCAAGGATTACACCCATCCACTCATATATCTCATAAGCTTCTCCACTGGGGGACTTCTCATGTTTTTCCTTTCAAGGAAACAGCAGGACAGTATAGGTTTTTTACTAAAGATTCTCACTGGCCTGAGTATGGGACTGGCAATATTTTTGCTCCTCCGCTCTCTGGTCAACTTACCGGTCAGCCTGCTTTTCTCTTCAATAATCCTTTTCTTCATACTCTATCTTTGCCTGCGCGGGTTTGACTATTACGTTGCATTGGAGAACGCCTTGGCAGGAGCCCTTCTGGTCAGTTATATGGTTACGCGGTTCTGGTATCTTGATATCTGGCTGTTCTTTGTCTGGGCAACGCTACTGACTGTCCTCGGAATGTTCTCCCAGGTCCGGTCCCTCAAGAAAGAAAAGGAAAAACCTACAAACAATGAATAATGAGAATTTGCTTTTCCAGGGAGAATTGACAGTATCTGATCTCACCAACCTCATCAAGACAACGCTTGAGGAAGGCTTTTACGGCCTGCAGGTTACCGGGGAAATTTCCAATTTCCGTCCTTCCTCAACCGGCCATTGGTTCTTTACCCTCAAGGACAGCCAATGTGCAATCTCAGCTGTAATGTTCAAGGGAAACACCTGGAAAGTCGGATTCACCCCAACCGAAGGGGATAAGGTTACCGTAAAGGGGTCCTTGGACGTCTATGGGGCCAGGGGTACCTACCAGATAAAATGTGAAACCATGCAACTTTCTGGCAGCGGTGATATTCTGGCAATGCTCGAAGAGAGGAAACAGTATTACGCCTCCCTCGCTTATTTTGCGGCCGATAAAAAAATCCCGTTGCCCAGAACTCCAAAAAGAGTGGGCGTAGTGACAAGCCCGACAGGGGCTGCCCTGCAGGATATTCTGCAGATTCTCCAAAGACGGGCCCCTGCACTTGATGTATTGGTGTTACCGGCAACCGTCCAAGGAGAAAATGCCGGGAAAACCATTGCGATGCGCATTGAACAGGCTAACGCCCTTCTCCTGTGCGACGTGCTCATCGTGGGCCGGGGCGGAGGTTCCCTGGAAGACCTGTTACCGTTCAGCGAACCTTGCGTCATACAGGCGATCCATGATTCGGAAATCCCGGTAATCAGCGCAGTCGGGCATGAGATCGACTGGGCACTTAGCGACTATGTAGCAGATATGCGGTCCCCGACCCCATCTGCCGCCGCCGAACTTGTCAGCCAGGGTTTCTTGGACAATGCAGCATCGGTACGCCTTCTCAAACAGAATATCTGCACTGCAATGGAACACCGCTTGCACCTAGCCACACAAAAATTGTCCGCAGTGAAGACCAGCAGCCTGACAAGGGGACTGTCTTTGCAGCTGGAACGCCGGGAGTACCGATTGGCAAATGCCAGCGACGGCCTTGTCACCGCGGAACATTTCCTTATCAAATCAAATGAGCAACGGCTACAATTGGCCGAAGGAAGGTTGCAAGCCCTTTCCCCGCTTGCTATACTTGCCCGGGGCTATACACTCGTTACGGATAAAAAGGGCAACCTCATCCGCACGAAAGAAGCAGCAAAAGTCAAGGATATACTTACTGTATCCTTCGTTGACGGAAAACGTACCGTGCTCGTACAGGAGTAAACCATGAGTTTTGAATCAGACGTATCCAGGGTGGAAGAGATCGTAAGCAAGCTCAATGCACTTGAAACGACCCTCGAAGAAAGCCTAGCCTTATTTGAAGAAGGGATGGAACTTTCCAAAAAACTGGAGAAATCCCTTTCTGAAGCTAAACGAAAAGTTGAAATCGTGCTTGGGGAAAACCCGGACAACGCCGAAATTACTGAATTCTAACAGAGGAAGACAATGGCATCCATTCAGAAAAAAATCATTTTCCTTATACAATGTGAGGACCGAAAAGGAATTTTGGCCGCTACGGCTACCTGGTTCTACAGCCGTTCTTACAACATCCTGCACTGCCAGCAACATACCGACAACAATGAAGGCCGGTATTTCATGCGTATAGAACTGGATATGAAAGATTTGCAAACAACCCGAAAGGAACTCGAGGATGATTTCTCGCTGTTCGCCGAAGAGTACAAACTGCAATGGAAATGCCGGTACAGCGACTACAAGTCCAGGGTTGCCATAATGGTCAGCAAAACGAGCCATTGTCTCTATGATTTGATCGCTCGCAACAATGAAGGCGATCTCAACTGCGAGATTTCCCTTATCATCTCAAACCATCCGGACCTTGAACTCATTGCCAACCAGTTCAGGATTCCGTTCTATTACCTGCCGATAACCCCCGAGACCAAGCAAAGCCAGGAAGAGAAAGTCCGTTCCCTTCTTACCCGTTTTGATATCGATTTGGTGGTGCTTGCCAGGTACATGCAGATTCTTTCCTCCGATTTCACCAGGGCCTGGCAGGGAAAAATAATCAATATCCACCATGGGTTCCTACCTGCCTTCCAAGGGGCGAATCCGTATCTGAAAGCATACCAGAGGGGGGTCAAGATGATCGGGGCTACTGCCCACTATGCCAGCGAAGACCTCGACCAGGGACCAATCATCGAGCAGGACGTAGTACGCGTAAATCATGAGTTGACCCCCAACGGCCTGAGGGATGTAGGAAAAGATGTTGAGCGAAGGGTACTTGCACGTGCAGTGCAGGCCCATCTGGAAAGCAGGATCATAATCTGGAAAAACAGAACCATCGTTTTCGACGTCGAAGGCTAGTGCTACCAGATACGCTTAAAAAAGCCATTGCCGGTCAGGCGATGGCTCTTTTTTGTTTTCCCGCAATGTCTTTTCATTAGGTTTCACCATGTTGCTTCGCATCCTTCCCTTGCTTAAAGAACGTAAGGCCGTGCCGGAAATTATTTTTACCGTAAGGAAAAGACCCCTTTCGGGGCCTTTTCACAGAACAGCAGTTTGCTTTCAACCTTGCCTATTCGGCAACAACTTCATCTTGCAGGGCGTCATAGCCTTCCTCTCCGGTTCTGACCTTGATAACATTTTCGACATCGAAAACAAAGATTTTCCCATCTCCTATATGTCCTGTGTAGAGAGCTTTCTTGGCTGCCTCTATTACAGTACGTACAGGGACCTTGCTTACGACTGTCTCAACCTGCATCTTGGGAAGCAACGTCATATCGACTGGAACACCACGGTAATACTCGCTACGTCCTTTCTGCATCCCGCAGCCCATTACATGGGTTACGGTAATACCGGTAACACCGATCTCGTTCAGTGCTTTCTTCAAGTCGGTAAACTTACTCTGGCGGCTGACAATGACGATCTTTGTCATTTTCACCCCACCCTTTTTGGCTGCACCGGTACCGGTGGAGACTGTTTTGACCGGAACGGCCTGCTCAACGGGGGTTGCCCCGGTTACCTGAGGGACGACCAAAGCAGAACTTTCTTCTGCTACAAACCCATTTACCACTGGCATGAAGTCCGCATAGGAAGAAACAAGTCCGTGCTCCTCGATATCCAAGCCTGCAATCTCCTCTGCGGCAGTGACACGCAGGCCAACAGTTTTTTTGATTAGGTAGAACACAATGGTAATGGTAACCGATACCCACAGGATTACTGCCCCTACGCCAATAGCCTGGACAGTAAGCAACGAGAGCCCGCCACCGTAGAATAAGCCACCGTCAACGGCAAAGAGACCGGTGAGTAAGGTTCCAAGGGCTCCACAGACGCCGTGAACGGAAATAGCCCCGACAGGATCATCGATTTTCAGTACTTTCTCAAAGAATTCAACGGAGAAGACGACTACCACCCCGGCGATGATTCCGATAATTGCCGCCCCTGCGGGAGAGACTGCATCACAACCGGCTGTGATGGCAACAAGCCCTGCCAACGAACCGTTGAGTGTCATCGAGACATCGGGTTTCTTATAGCGGAACCAGGTCAATATCATAGTGGCTATTGAGGCGAAGGCCGCGGCAAGGTTCGTTGTCACGAAGATTTTTGAAGCTGAAAGGATTGTGTCATCCCCTGTCATGGAGACTGTAGAGCCACCGTTGAACCCGAACCAGCAGAACCAAAGGATGAACACACCCAAGGCGCCTAGCGTCAGGCTGTGGCCGGGAATGGCACGGGGTTTTCCGTCAGGACCGAATTTTCCGATACGAGGCCCGAGGAATTTTGCCCCGATCAAAGCAGCTACGCCACCTACCATATGCACTGCAGTAGATCCTGCAAAGTCATGGAACCCAAGGTTGGACAACCAGCCGCCACCCCATATCCAGTGACCGCTGATGGGATAGATCAAAGCGCTGATAATTACGCTATAGATACAGTAGGAAATGAATTTCGTTCTTTCAGCCATTGCTCCGCTGACAATCGTTGCCGCAGTTGCACAGAACACTGTCTGGAAAATCAAAAAGGCAAAGGTTGGGTAGGAACCACTGTAGTCTCCCTGGACCATGAAATCGGGAACCCCGATAAACGGCAAGGAAATCCCCTTGGAGGTAAGGCCAAACATCAAGCCAAAACCCAAGAGCCAGAAGGCTGCGGTTCCCAGGCTGAAATCCATAAGGTTCTTCATAATGATGTTTCCGGCATTCTTTGCACGGGTGAACCCTGTTTCTACCATCGCGAAGCCAGCTTGCATGAAGAACACCAGCACGGCACCAAGCAGGACCCAAATCGTGTCTACGGATGAATACATATTTCTCCCTCCCAGGTGAAAAAATGCGAAAAGGCGCACGGATGGGGAATACCCAACACCGCACGCCTTCGTACGCCAAGCCATACAAGCTTGGAAAAACAACAAAGGCGATGTGAACAGCAGTCCACATCGCCTTTGACGTATGCACAGTTTATATCTGCAAACCGGGCATTTTGTCAATCAGAAAAAACAAAATATGCAAAAATATGCAGAATTCATACACAAGAATTTTTCAAGTCATTTCATATTAATAGTTTAATACATCTATAAAAATACAAAACCTGTTCCTTACGCAAAACATGCTATCTGATTCTTTCCCAAGATCTTTGCCTTATAGAGATTCCTGTCCCCATGGACAATATACTCCGTAAGATTTTCCCCTTGGTATTCGCAGATGCCTACACTCATTGACACATGGTTGTTTTCCCCGACAGGAACCTGTCTGACCAGGGCCAGGATTTTCTCAAATAGAGTACAGGCAAGTGCAATATCGGCATTCTTGAGGATTACCAAAAATTCATCTCCCCCATATCTTCCTACCGTATCGCAGTCCCTTGTATTCTCAACAAGTATCCTGGCTATCGAGACAAGGACGCTGTCGCCAGCAAGATGCCCATAGATATCGTTTATGCTCTTGAAATCATCAAGGTCAAGGAGTGCGATGGAAAGAGGCGTTCCCAGCTCTTGGGATTCTATCCGTTCCACATCCAATTGCTCGAACAGGGCCCTATGATTCACTAAACCGGTCAAACCGTCTGTCTTGGACAACTTCTCCAACATCCGGTTCGACGATTCCAAAGATTCCAGCATTTTTTTCTTTTCGGTAATGTCAAAGACAATCCCTGCAAGGAACAAGGGTTTGCCCGACTCTTCATACCGGGTTATTTTCCCCCGGTCATACTACCATTTATAGGACCCATCCTTTGCCTGTATCCTATATTCGACTTCATAGACAGGACTGGTCCCTTTCAAATGGTCAATCATCGACTGCATTACCTTGTGGTAATCGTCAGGGTGCAGTTTATCGGTAAAAAAAGAAAACCCGACATCCTTGGGCAATTCTTCCAGCGAATAGCCAAGGGTGGTTGCCTTAAGTGGGTTGAAAGTAACCGTATCGGTCTTTATGTTCCAATACCAGGTACCGAGGTTTCCGCTCCAGGCGTAATCGAGTCTGGTCTCCTGTTCCCTTTCCAAGAGAAGCTGGGAGACCAATAGCTGTTTTTCCTCAAGCTTGCCGATAAGCTCTTCCTTAGTGAGCAGGCTATAATCCAGGTTCACACTCCAGACAGTTTTTACCTCTTCTCCAAGATTCAATTTCCGTCAGTAAAATTCAGGCACTGCAGTTGCGGATGGACAAACACCCCGTCTTTTCTAACAAGCTCATTGTCGAACCACATCTCCCCTCCGCCATACTCCTTCCTCTGTATCTGCACCAGATCCCAATGCACCGATGATTTGTTGCCGTTGTCGCAGTCATCATAGGCATTGCCTGGAGTAAAATGGATCGAGCCGGAGATCTTCTCGTCAAAGAGTGTGTTATCCATCGGATGGAGTACTTGTGGATTGCATCCCAGGGCGAACTCACCGATATACCTGGCACCCTCATCCAAATCGAGGACTTGGTTGAGAAGCACATCGTCATCACTATGGGCCTCTATGATTTTTCCGTCCTTGAACTGGAAGGAAATGTCACTGAAACAATGCCCATGATAGGTGCTGTTACAGTTGTACCGGATCTTTCCGTTAACTGAATCCTTTATAGGGCAGGAATAAATCTCACCGTCGGGTATGTTCATCTTACCGGCACAGGGAATGAACCCCATGCCTTTGACGGAGAACGTAAGGTCGGTACCCGGGGCCACAATATGGACTTTATCGACAGAATCGAGATAGGTCTTTGCCTTTTCCATGGCCTCTGCCATCTTCTTATAGTCGACATCACAACAGACCCGATAGAAATATTCTTCAAATTCCACCGTGCCCTGGGAGGCCTGCATTGCCATCGTCTCGGTAGGATAGCGCAAAACCACCCATCTTGTATGGGGGAGCCTGGTTTTCATATGCACCGGCGTATTGTAATAGGTACTTACCAGGTTGGCTTTCTCACCCACGGTTGCCAATTCACGGACATTGGCAATGCCGCGGATCCCGATAAAGGCATCCATCTTTTTCATCCGGTAGGTATCGACCCCGGCCCAGACATCCAGCGATTCCTTGGTAGCTCCCTCGGTCATGGCCCGCTCGAGCCTCTGGCTCCAGACGTTCACCACAGGATAGCCACCTGCTGCATAGACTTCCCGGATCAAGGCCTCTGCCATGCTAACAGGGACATCGACTGCATTTATAAGGCAGGATTCGCCTTTCTTCAGATCCACTGAATACGTTACCAGAAGCCTGGCTAGTTTTTGTTCTCTTTGATCGGACATGCTTACATACTTCCTTTCCAGTATTATTGTACGCGAATTTCTATCTGTTCTTGGGTAACAGGATGCAAGAATCTTACAGCTACTGCCCTAAGAGCAAGGTTTGGAGCCTGTTTGCCATGATAGACAGTATCCCCGTCCAAAGGCCACCCGCTCCAAGCCATATGCACCCGCACTTGATGGCGGAACCCTGAGGAAAGCCTACAGGTAAATTGATTGGCCCCTGACTCTGTCTTCCCGCTGTAACAGACTTTGGTAATATACCATGTACCCGAGGTCTTGTCCAAAAGTTGTTTTGAACTATCCATGGATACCGGCCTTACCTCCCTGCGGTTTTCGCCATAGCGTCTGAAAAGGCTTCCGATCGCAATCTCTTTGCCACCGCCTAAGACGGGGTCTCCATAAGGGTATGGGGGAAACCCTGGCCTGGGCACATCGGTATGAAGGCTGGAAAGGGCTACATATTCTTTCCAGAAAAGGTCAGCTTTCTGGATGTGTTTCAACGAATGGTAGGCTTCTTGGGTTCTGGCGATTACAACAAGGCCACTGGTCGCGGTATCGAGACGATGCAGGACCCCGCCTTCCCAGGCATTCTGGCCACAAGCCAGAAGCACTTCAGGATATTGTTTGCTCACCAAGGAAAGAAGTGTAATTTTCTCTGGGGGATCTTCCTTTAAAGGAACCGTAGGCAAGCATGCCTGCTTATCCACAACAAGGAAAGCGGGGTCTTCGTGTACCACTGATAGGGTAAAATCTGTTTCCATATAGTACCAATATAGCAAATAATGCCGGCAGGTTCACTACAAATCGAGTACAGTTCCAGGAAATCCCAAAACAGGTGACAAGTTTTCTTCCCAAGAAATGCAAGCTACTGTATACTTGCCCTATGCAAGAAATACCCATAAACACCTATACGTCACCCAATGTAATTTTGGAACTCATTTACCGTCTGAAAGTAAAAGATGTAATGACGAAAAACCTTGAAACCGCTACCAAAGAAACCCCTTTGCGGAAAATCCAACACATCATGCGGGAAAAACAGGTTACAGGTCTTCCCATCGTGCAAGGAAAACGGCTTATAGGAATCGTGAGCATGGATGATATCATCCAGGCCCTCGACAAGGGGTACATAGAGGAAAAAGCCCAGGACCATATGACCAGGAACCTCATTGTACTCGAGGATGATATGCCTATTTCGTTTGCAATCAGTTACTTTGACCGGTTCTCTTACCATAGGTTTCCTGTATTGAACAAACACAAAGAGCTGGTCGGAATGATTACCAGCAGGGATATAACCAGTACCTTGCTAGTGGAGATCAACCGGGAAATCGAGGAGTTGGAGAAAAGGACAAGCACCTCGAGCCTCAGCGATGAAATGAACGGGGAAATCCATACCTACTCCATTCTGAAAAACGATTTTGAGAATGCAGGGTATGCAAGCACCGAAATCAAAAAAAGACTGAAAAAAGCAGGAATCCTGCCCCATATAATCAGGCGTGCTGCAATAGCTTCGTATGAACTGGAAATGAATCTGGTAGTACATAGCGACGGGGGGGAATTGATTGCCGAATACACACCCCAGTCAGTGCAGATAACAGCCAGGGACAGTGGACCGGGAATTCCTGACTTGAACAATGCAATGACGCCCGGCTGGTCGACTGCCACCGAATGGATCCGGTCTCTCGGTTTCGGTGCAGGAATGGGGTTGCCCAACGTAAAATCTGTTTCAGATGCGTTTTCCATCGAAAGTGATATGAATGGAACAACCGTTATTTCTACGATTATACTGCATCCAAAAGAGGAGATAGAAAATGCAAGCAAATGACCTTTCGACACTTCAGGGGTATGTAGACCTGACCTCATGTAATGGTGACAATGAAATCACCGATGCCTATACGGGAGACCTTCTCAGCGATGTCATGGGAAACGCTCCCTCAGACAGCGTTTTGATTACAATCCAGGCTCATAAGAATACCGTAGCTGTCGCCTCACTGGCCGGCATCAAGGCAATCGTGATTTGCAATGGGAGAACTGCCCCCCAGGACATGGTTAATGCAGCAAAAGAAGAGGACGTCTGTATTTTTGCTACCAATGATACCCAGTTTGCCGCAAGCTGCAAGATTGCCGTCCTCCTTGGGAAGGTCGATGCTTGTAAAAATTGATCTCCACAACCATTCCTGCCTATCCCCCTGTGGGAGCGATGACCTTACCCCTGCACTGCTGAGTGTCGAAGCGATGGAACAAGGGATACAGATTCTCGCTCTCACCGACCATAACTGTACGCGCAACCTCCCCGCCTTCGCAGAGGCCTGCGAGCTCTGCAACCTCATGGGCCTGTACGGGATTGAAGTCAACACCGTCGAGGATGTCCATGTGCTCGTCCTGTTTGAAAAACTGCAGGATGCCATGGAATTCGGTTCATTCATCGAGTTTCTACTCCCCCCGATCTATAATAAACCGAACTTGTTCGGCATGCAGAATATCGTGAACCTGGAAGGGGAAATTATTGGCACAGTAGACAAATTGCTCATCTCGACAAGCGGGATCAGCTTCAATGATGTCATAGAAGAAGGCCTGAGTCGGGACGCACTCGTCATCCCGGCACATATTGACAGGAACGCCAACAGCGCACTTGCCAACCTGGGGTTCCTTCCCGACCTTCCCTACAGTGCAGTTGAGGCAATCAGAGTCCCCGTCGCTGCCGATATCCATGGAAAAACCCTTCTTACCGGTTCCGATGCCCATTACCTGCAGCATGTAGGACGCAGAGCCTGTTATCTTGAAATCCCAACCCTTACGTTTGCAGGCCTGAAACAGGGACTTGCCTCAGGAAAGGTTTCCTACACCCACCCGTAACCATTTCCACGCAATATTTCTTTCATTTCCCTCCCAACTTATTACATGGCATATGCAGCAGAACCTAAGACAGAACTGTCACAATAGAGCTACAGTGTCTCTTGTCACATCAGAAGATATGCCATATCACAAAAACCCACTGCTTTGCCGAAAGGGCTCTTCCTTTGGGCTTTCTTTGTGTCATATGTGCACTATATCAAAAAAAACAGTGGTAAAAACTTAGGGTATAGCTTTGTTTTATGTAATATGTTTTTGCAAACTTCTTTTCACATATGACATTTCGTAACTTTATATAATATAATAATTTATATATTTTTTTTATTGACAACCTCTAACACATAGACTATTGTTTGGATGTAATAAGAAAGAAGAAGGAGGGAGAAGATGAAAAAGATAGTACTCATTTCAACAGTGCTCTTACTGGCAATCACCACCTCCCCTTTGTTCGCCCTTACAAAAAATACTGCAACCCTTACCCTGGTTGCGGTGATACCTCCGACAGCGACTTTCCATGCTATCGGTAACGACATTTCGGTTGTATCAAACAATGCAAATTTCACCTATTCAGTCAGTGGCACTGAATATGGGAAAACGCTTTTCGTAGTAGCAAAATAATAAAATTCATAGCGGGTCCGGACAGACAAGCTTGCAGATTCAGGAACCAGTGATCAGGGAAAGTTCACTGGTTCCTTCCTTTTGGTTCGCCAAGGACAAAAAAAAGGATGCCAGCTTGCATGGCTGACATCCCAACTGTTTATAAACCAGGAAATTATCTGTTGTTTGACCGTCCGAAAATACGGAGCAGATACAAAAACAAGTTCAAGAAATCCAGATAGAGGGTCAGTGCGCCGAGTATGCTCACCTTCGTAAACTCCTCCTCGTCCATGGAAGATCCATACTGGTTGTTCATCTCAATAATCTTTCGCGTATCGAATGCGGTAAGGCCAAGGAAGATAGCCACACCAACGAAACTCAGCAGGTAGTCAAAACCAGCAGAACGGAAGAACATATTCATCATTGAGGCAATGATCAAGCCCCACAGGCCCATTCGTAAATAATAGCCGAGGCCGGACAGATCCCGTTTGGTTGTCATTGCATAGATACTCATCCCTGCAAACATCAACGCAGTGGTCAAGAATGTCTTATAGATTACGACCCCTGCATACGCAACGAATATGGTGCTGAGCAAAACCCCGGTCAACACCGAATAAGCCAGAAAGGCCGCGATGGCACTGGTCTGGCTCATTTTGTTCAGGCGTGCACTCAGGTAAAAGACTAGGGCGAACTCACCTACGACCAGAAGGATGAACCCCATGCTATTTCCGATAAGCGCCTTCATCAAAGAGGGGTTGCTGGCAACAAAAAAGGCCACTATCCCTGTGATGCCTAAACCTGCAGTCATCCAGAGATATACATTCTTTACGATACTTCGTTCCCGTACAAATACATTTTCAAGCATTGAAGCTTTCTTTTCAGTCATAGCGACCTCCGGTATATAGTAGTAATGTCTCTATTTTTTTATGAATAGTCAACTGGTATCAAACCCTATGCTGGGTCCATTCGCCCTTGCGGTAATAGATATACATCCCCACACATTCGATAAAGTCACCGATAAAGTAGGCAACCCACAGATAGGTGACCGGAAGATGGAGTACAAGTGTCACAAACAGTGCATAGGGAACCTGGAAGCACCATTGGGAGATCAAGGATGCATACAGGATGGGATGGGTTTTCCCGGAACCAAAGAAGGCTGCGCCCAGGCCGCTCATCAAAGAGAGGACCATCAGGGACAACCCATAGACATACATAAGGCCTATGCCGTCAAACAGGTTGATATCTCCTTTTCCAAGGAAGAGGGAAAGAAGTTGCCGGGGAAAGATGAAAAACGCCACGGACGACAGGAGGGAAAAAACCAAACCGTTTGCTGAGGTCAAAAACACGATATGCCTTGACTTCAACACCTCTTCCGACCCCAAAGCCTGCCCCACCAATATCCCAGAGCCCATTCCAAGTCCGCTAGAAGGCATCGCCCCGAACTGGTATATGCGGTTGGCAATACCCAGAACCGCTATAGCCCCTGTTCCGTAATAAGAGACCAGTTTCAATATTACAAACGTAACTACATTCCTGAGCAACAGGTTAAGCCCGCTGGGAAGCCCTATGGTGAGCAACTTACGGTCTACCGCCCAGTCAAGATGGAAAATTCCCTTGCTCCTTATCTTGATAGGGGCCCTTCCTGTTACGAGCAGGAAAAAACCTACTGTGAAACTGAAGGTAACAGAGATAACTGTTGCAACTGCTGCCCCTACCATGCCCCACCCCAAGCCATGGATTGAGGTTCCCGGGATCACATCAAACATCAACAAGGGGTCGAGCAAGAGATTCAGCAAAGAGGAAATGATAAGCAACCGCATGGGGGTCTTGGCATCTCCGGTACACCTGAAAATCGTATTGACCGTGAAGGAGGAAAAGAACACTGGCAAAAATACAATCCTGATATATCCGTAGCGCAACCCATAGGTAATTACTTTCGGGTCGCTGCTGTACAAATGGAAGAAGGGGGGAAGGAGGATCATCATGATTATTGCCCCGATGACGCCTAGCAAGGCCTTGAACACAAACGTCTGTTCACTTGCATCACGGGTTTTTTCCAAGTCACCTGACCCATAGTATTGGCTCAGCATGGATATGCTGCTTGTCCCTACGACTTCATTGAGGATCTCTATCACCCAGAACAAGGTAACAAAGATTGTTGCAGCTGCCACAGCCTGGGTATTAATCATGCCTATCCAGACCATATCGACAATATCATAGAAGGCCTGGAACAATGAGCCTGACATAGTAGGCAAACTCAATTTGAATATCTCTTTGTTGATTTGCCTCGCTTCTTGTGAAAGTGGGAATTTCATCAAACATAATTGTATCCCTTTTAGAGAATGCTAGGCAAGCATGTCTACCGATGCTATAGTAGGATACATGAAGCGTTGCATGGTCATCGTGTTGTCTATAGTTGTACTGGTCGGCTGCAAAAGTACTTCGACACAAACCGAAAACAAAACCCAACAGTTACAGAACGCCTTGCTTACAGCTGTAACGGAAGCAAGCGAGTCAGTGCCGGCCACTCTGCACGCCTCCCTCCAGACAAAGGACTTGTTACCGCCAGAATCATTGGTTCTCCTTGAACAAAAACAGATACCCCGGCTTGACGAATATCTTAAAGTCTGGCAACAACAGGTCATACTTGCCTTCAGGAAAACCACCATCAAAATCCCCGATCTTTTGAAACCTTATATAGAGCAGTTACAGATCAACAACCCCCAGCAACTTTTACGGTCTTCCAACAGTAGTGTATCTGCTCTCCTTAACGCTCAGTTTGGCATCCAGATTATCGGGTCTGTGCAGTTGTTGCTTGCAAACGAACTTACAGAAAGCCAGAAAACCTATGAAGCCATCTATGACCGGTATTCGATTTGGTCAAAGGGAAAAGGACTGCTGGGAGAGGAAGCGCTTCCCCAGATTGCTAAATTCCCAACAGCCCACCTTGCAACAATCTTCGTAGAGTTGTACCTCAAACAGCTCTCCCAGGAAGAGTCGGACATACGGACAACCCCTGTCCCCCAGGGGACCGGCTCGGTCTACGAAATCTTTCAACAGGAATTGCAGCCATGAATCTCTTCGAATCTGCTACGGCAGAAACCGGTGAAAAAAACCAACCGCTTGCCTACCGCATGCGGCCCCGTTCGCTTGAAGAATATATCGGCCAGGAACATATCATTGGCAAGGGCCGATTGCTCAGAAGGGCCATCCAGGCAGACCAGCTTTCCTCCGTTATCTTCTATGGGCCTCCAGGAACAGGGAAAACTACCTTGGCCCGTGTCATAGCAAACACTACAAAGCGTCATTTCAGCACGCTCAATGCTGTGTTGTCCGGGGTCAAAGAATTACGTTATGAAATTGAAGAGGCGAAAAGCAGGTTGGACCACTACAATCAGAGGACCATCCTCTTTGTAGATGAAGTGCATCGCTGGAACAAAAGCCAACAAGATGCCCTTTTGCCCTGGGTCGAGAACGGAACCATCATTTTAATCGGGGCTACGACCGAAAATCCTTATTTCGAAGTTAATGCCGCCTTGGTAAGCAGGTCGAGAATTTTCCAGCTCAAAAGCCTTACAGACAAGGATTTGCACAATATCGTCGAACAAACCATCAATGACAAGGAACGGGGATACGGCGCGTATAGGGTTTCTTTCGAGCAAGGCGCAAAAGAGCACCTGGTGGAGGTTGCCAACGGTGACGCGCGGAGTCTGCTCAACGCCTTGCAATTGGCTGTCGAAACCTCGGTGGAAGTTTTTCCTCCTCCTTTGGGTACAGCAATTTTCATAAGCAAGGAAGCAGCAGAGGAGAGTATCCAGCAAAAGGCCGTCCTCTATGACAAGGAAGGGGACTACCATTTCGATGTCATCAGCGCCTTTATAAAGAGTGTTAGGGGTAGCGACCCCGATGCTTCCCTCTACTGGCTTGCCAAAATGGTTTCGGCAGGGGAAGACCCCAAGTTTATTTTCCGCCGCATGCTGATCAGTGCCTGCGAGGATGTTGGTCTTGCAGACCCTCAGGCAATAGTTGTCGTCGAGGCCGATGCACAGGCATTCGAGAGAATTGGATTCCCCGAGGGTAGGTTTCACCTTACCCATGCGGCCCTCTATCTTGCTACAGCACCAAAAAGCAACTCTACCCTTGGTTTCTTCGACGCCCTCAAGGGGGTCGAGCAAGAGGCACGCGCCGAGGTACCGAACCATTTGAGAGACGGAAACAGGGATGCCAAGGGGTTCGGCCACGGGGAAGGTTACCTGTACCCCCACGCCTACCAGGATCACTGGGTAGCCCAGCAGTACCTGCCTTCATCGCTTCAAGGCAAGGTTTTCTACCAACCTGGGAAACTGGGATATGAAAAACAGATCCATGACCAGGTACTGGAGCGTCGTGAGGAACAGCTGGAAAGCAGCGCACCAGATGCCTTTGTGGAAAACCTGACCTACTCCCCGGGAGACAAAGAACGGCAACAGTGGCTGAGCAGGACGACGAGTGAACGGGGCGCCATGCTCCAGAAGATCCGTAATGAACTTTTCTCCTCCCTTCATTTCAAAAGAAGCGACCGGGTGCTGGTTGTAAACGCCGGACACGGCCTGCTTCTTTGGGAAGCCTACAGGAGAACCCCTGAGGGGTTTGTCGTAGCCCAGGTCAACAGGGACGAGCAGTTTGAACATATCAACCACTATGCAAAAGGGCTTGATGCAGTAGAGCAACCGATGGTGGTAAAAAAGCCTATCGCCGAAGTACTTGCCTCTCTCGAGCCGGGATTGAAGTTTGAGAAGATCATGGGGCGCAACCTGCTCTCCCATCTGGTAGATGACAAAGGATTGCTCGGTATGCTGTCAGAGCGAATCAGTGAAGAGGGAATACTGAGTATTGCAGAGACCATCCCCTCCCAAGGGTCCAGGCTTTCACAACTTGTCCCACCCTCCTCGCCTATCAAGCAGAAACTGGCCGAGGCTGAGGCACGTATCTATGGCAAGCAAGGCTCCTCTTTGGCAAACTGGTCAACAGAAGACCTAGCTCCTGCCTTCCAAGAATTTGGCTGGTTCTCCGATATACAGGAGTATGATCTGTTTGAAAACCGTTTCATTACCCAAAATGATATCAGTCGCTGGATTGGGTCCTCCTACAGTAAGGCCTGGGATGAACTGGGGACCAAGGTTTCCCTTGCAGAATGCCTTGCCGAGTTGAATGCCTTGCTTGCCCAAAAGAGCTTCCGATGGAAGCATCACACAGCCATCATTCGCTCTGCCAGGACCCTTGGGGTTCTTGGATTCCAGAAAGACGATGCAACGGCCTTACAAAAGGGAGTACAAGCCTGGAAGGAAACAGAGGCGAAAAGCCACTTTTTCAAATAGCTACTACAAAAGGGGTTAAAAGAACTATTGTAAAAAAGTGAAAAATTCCTACAAGGGTTGTTGACAAAGAAAAGGGTTTAAGGCATAGTATGCAACGTTGAAACGCACTGGTGATGAACCACTGCTTCAGCTACCAATGGTGGAAGTAGTTCAATGGTAGAGCATCAGGTTGTGGTCCTGACTGTTGCGGGTTCGAGCCCCGTCTTCCACCCTCCACTAGGGTTGAGAAACGCGCTCGTAGCTCAGCTGGATAGAGCGCCGGACTTCGAATCCGTAGGTCGAAGGTTCGAATCCTTCCGGGCGCATGGTTTGGGTTTGTGTGTTTTGTGTTTTGGTTTTTGTTAGTTTAGTATGTCATGGGCCGCTAGCTCAGCTGGTAGAGCAGCAGACTCTTAATCTGCGGGTCAAAGGTTCGATCCCTTTGCGGCTCAAAACATGGCGGATCCTTAACGGGGCACGACATGCACCGCGAGAGTGGTGAAATTGGCAGACACGCCAGACTTAGGATCTGGTACCTTACGGTATAGGGGTTCAAGTCCCCTCTCTCGCATCGTACTTACTATTCTGACTGATTGCTGATTGGTTTTTTGCGAAAGTAGCTCAGTGGTAGAGCTCCACCTTGCCAAGGTGGATGTCGCGGGTTCAAGTCCCGTCTTTCGCTCTCAGACTCCTTACATTGAAAAGTGTAAGGAGTCTTTTTATTTGCCATAAGCACCCCTTGCATTTCCTCCAGCATTCAGCTGTGGTGTCTGCACTCCAGAAATACACTCTGGCCATTGGCATTCTCTTCTCCATTTTCCAAAACGAATTCCCATGGCTTCACAAGACTTCAATTATTTGGTAAATTCAAATTCCAGAGACGACTTACCGACACAACCATTGCCCCTAGGGGATTCTTTTCTTGATTACAGGGGAAATTCTCGGCAAAGGTACGCAAAGAAACGTTTGGAAAGGACCTTTCTTAGGCTCTAGCGTGTCTAAGAGATTTCGAAGTGCTCATTTTTATGAGTTTTTTTTGGAACAACTTGCTTAAACGGTGGTTGATATATGACATTTGTTGTATATTGATACTGATTATGATGGTTATTATTGTGCAACTATCCCGGCTATGCCTGGAATGTTGCCTAGGATATATAGGTCCACAATGGGCCGAAAGGATGAGGATAGCATGATCGCTGACAAAAGTATCAAAGAACTGGAGAATTCCTCCGTCGCGCTGACGGTCACTGTGACCGCTGACACTATTGAAGAGGGCTACAAAGCCGCTTTGGGCAAGTATGCAAAAGATGTCCAGCTCAAGGGTTTTCGAAAAGGTAAGGCACCGATTTCCGTACTCGAAGGGAAATTTGGCACTGCCATCCGTGAAGAAAGCACATTCAATACCATAGAGGAAGCACTTAAAGAAGCTCTCGAGGCAACTGAAGACAAGTATAAACCCCTTTCTTACAGTACTCCTGAACTTCAGGATGAGGAAACGCTTATGCCTTTCAAGGCGAATAGCGATATCACCTTTACGGTCCATTATGACGTAATGCCTACCTTTGCATTGCCAACCTATACTGGTTTGACTGTCTCCGTTCCCAAGGTTTCCGTCTCTGATGAGGACGTAACCAAGGAAATCGACAAGTTGCGTGACCAGAATGCAATGGTAATTGACAAAGACGGTGCTGCTGAAGAAGGGGATATCGTTACCCTCGACTATGTGGAACTTGATGCCGACCAGAATGAAGTTGCCGGTTCAGAACGCAAGGATTTCGTATTCACCATCGGAAGTGGCTACAACTTCTACCAGATTGACAAAGACATCGTCGGGATGAAAGCCGATGAAGAGAAAACCTTTGAAAAGACCTATGGTGAAGATGCAACGGTTGAAGGGTATGCTGGAAAGACCATTACCTTGAAAGTTGCAATGAAGGCCGTCAAAACCCGTGAAGTCCCCGCTCTTGATGACGAGTTTGCACAAGATGTAAAGGAAGAGTACAAGACTGTCGAGGACCTCGTAAAGGCAACCAGGGAAAAGCTTGAGGCTTCTCTCCAGGCAAAGCTTGAGGAAGTCAAACTCAACTCACTCTCTGATGAACTGTTGAAGAATGTTTCCATTGCAGTTCCCAAGAGCATGATTGACATGGAAGTTGAGCAGAGCTGGAAGCGTTATGTCCGTCAGACCGGACTTACCGAAGACCAGATCATGAAATTCCTCGATTACCAGCACAAGACCAAGGAAGAACTCACTGAACCCTGGAGATCATCAGCTGAGAAATCTCTCCGCATCCAGTTGATCATGGAACAGATCAAGGAAAAGGAAAACTTTGCCCTTGATGAGGAAGAACTCAACAAAGCCTGTGAAGAGCAGTTGAAAGACATCACCGACGAAGAGCAGAGAACCTACTACCGTTCGATGATCGAAGATGACATGAAATTCCAGAAAATCGGACCCTTCCTCCAGGAAAAAAATACATTCGTTGATGGAGACGTTGTTTCATACAGCGACTTCATGGACGAAAGCTATGGCGCCTAATCTAGTTTTCAGAGATTGACGTATGTTAGAGAAAAGGCGGTTCCGTCAGGTTCCGCCTTTTCAATCCCAAGAACGAGAGGGGGCCTTTGACATGAATTTAGACCACGAAAAGATGCAATCATCAATACCGATGGTAGTCGAACAGTCTGGCGTCGGGGAACGGGCCTACGATATTTTCAGCAGGTTGCTGAAAGACAGAATCATATTTCTCGATGGGGAGATCAATGACGGAACGGCAGACCTTGTTGTTGCCCAGTTGCTTTTCCTTGAGGCCGAAGATCCCAAAAAAGATATCAGCCTCTACATCAACAGCCCAGGAGGCAGTGTAACTGCCGGCTTGGCAATTTACGATACCATGCAATATCTAAGAAGCGATGTACAGACAATCTGTATGGGACAGGCTGCAAGCATGGCCGCCCTTTTGCTTGCCGGTGGCAAGGAAGGGAAACGCTACATCCTTCCCTCTGCCCGTGTCATGATTCACCAGCCCTGGGGCGGGGTTGAAGGACAATCGACAGATATCAGTATCCATGCAAAAGAAATTGGAAGACTCAAGAAACTTACCATCGATATTTTTGTTGAGCATACCCATAAAAGCCCTGAACAGGTTTCCAAGGATGTGGAACGCGATTTCTTCCTCAGTGCCGACGATGCAGTAACCTACGGTATCGTCGACAACGTAATGAGAAGGAGCAAATAATGGCAAGAAACTCGAAAGTCTGTTCTTTTTGTGGAAAAAGCCAAGAGGAAGTCAAACGCCTGATCAATGGACCAGGCGTTGCCATCTGCGACGAATGTATCAAAGTTTGTAATGATATGCTCAGTGGTGATCCAGGGATGCAAGAAGAGGTGGTAGGTTTGCCAGAAACAATCCCTACTCCCCAAGAACTCAAAGACTACATGGACGAATATGTCATCGGGCAGGAAGATGCAAAGCGTGTCCTGGCTGTAGCTGTCTACAACCACTATAAACGGGTCAAATTCCAAAAACAGATTTCCGAACAGGGAGTTGAGCTCGATAAATCAAATATACTCATGGTAGGCCCTACAGGGACTGGAAAGACGCTCCTTGCGAGCACTTTGGCCAAGAAACTGCAGGTTCCGTTTGCAATTGCAGACGCTACGACCCTCACCGAAGCCGGGTATGTTGGTGAAGATGTTGAAAACATTCTTCTCAAATTGATCCAGAATGCCAACGACAATATCAAGGCAGCAGAATATGGAATCATTTTCATCGATGAAATCGATAAGATTGCAAAGAAAGGCGAAAACCCTTCCATAACCCGTGATGTAAGCGGTGAAGGCGTCCAGCAGGCTTTGCTCAAGATCATCGAAGGAACTGAAGCCTCCGTACCTCCTCAAGGTGGAAGGAAGCACCCCAATCAAGAAATGCTGAAGATCAACACCAAGAATATCCTGTTTATCTGCGGTGGTGCTTTCGTAGGTTTGGACAAGGTAATCGAAAAGAGGGTTTCTTCCCATGCCATGGGTTTTGGTGCCTCCATTGTCGGTACAGCAGACAAGGACCTCCATGCCCTGTACAGCGAGATTATGCCAGACGACCTGGTAAAATTCGGGTTGATCCCGGAATTTATCGGACGCCTTCCTATTCACGTTGCCTTGGATAACCTTTCCCAGAAAGACCTCATGCGCATTATCGTTGAGCCGAAAAACTCAATTATTCGCCAGTATGCGGCCTCTTTCAAACTTGATGGCATTGATTTGGTTTTCCAAAAGGAAGCAGTCGAGGCAGTTGCCAAGAAGGCTTATGAACAGAAAACCGGCGCCAGAGGGCTTCGTTCGATTGTTGAGAACATTATGATGGAAATCATGTATGAAATTCCTTCCCTGACTGGGGTCACCAAGGTTGTAGTCAACCAAGACTGTGTCGAGAAAGGGACTGAACCTGAAATAATCCGTGGAGCCTAATATGTTTACCTACCCAGCCATCGGGACAGAGATTATCAATCTTATTACCTATTCAAAGGAATTTATTGTCGTCGGGCACGTAAGCCCCGACGGCGATTGCCTTTCCAGCGAAATATCGATGAAGGAACTGCTTCTAAAAATGGGCAAAACGGTCCATATGGCGAATGCAGGCCCTTTTGACAGATCTGAAATCACTTCCCTGAGGTCAGATTTTCTACCCCATATTGATGCAGAGCTTGTCAGTAGAAAACCAGTGGTTATCGTTGTCGATTGTTCCTCATCTGACAGGTTAGGGACAATTGCCGATGAGATAACTGGTTTGACAACGATTATTTTCGACCATCATAGCAGCGGTGAACAGTTCGGCGACTTTAGATATATCGTACCGAATTCGGTTTCCACCACTATGATTATCATGAAGCTCTACCAAGCGCTCGGTGTGGAAATCTCCAAAGAGATTGCAGATCATCTCTTTTTTGGTTTTGCTACCGATACCGGTTTTTTCCGCTTCATCAACGCCCATCGCGGGGAAACCCTCAGGATGGTTGCCGACTTGGTTGATATCGGGGTATCCCCCAATATGATGAGCGACAAGATGACTGGTGGAAAAAGCCTGGGGTATGTCAAATATCTTGGCAAGCTTATTGACAGGAGCGAGAGCCATATTGGCGGTAAGCTCATGATCAGCAGCAGTTATTTGAGTGACAGCAAGGAATACATCACAACCGATAAGCCCAGCGATACATTGTATTCGATGTTGCTCTCGATTAAAGGGGTTCAGGTCGTTTTGTTTTTCAAAGAAGTATCGGAAAACGTAACCGAAGTAGGATTCCGCGCGAGCCACCCGAGCAAAGTCGATGTAGGCGCCCTTGCAGAGAGTTTTGGCGGCGGCGGACACAAAAAAGCTGCCGGGGTAACAGTCCCCAAAAACATTGCCTTGGTCAAAGAAGAACTACTCAAAGCGGTTAAAAATCTGCTTTAAGAAATAATTGGCACGTACATTGCATGCTTTTGTGTAGATTACACAAAGGAGATTCCCATGCAATGTCCCTGTTTTTCCGATAGACAAAGCACAAAATTGACTTCAGATGTCCTCGCCTTTCACAACAAACGTTCGGATGAGGCCCTTCACACTTCTATCCATCTCTCTACGCAAAGATTACTCTATTCCCTCCCCTCTTATTTGAGAATCCTCCCTGAGGAAGACTGTTGTGAATTCCTTTTCTACTGCTATGACACGATTGACCATTACATCGATTCCTATCGTGCAGGCAACCTATCCTATCTTGGATACATTGCCCAGGTAGTACGAAAACGAAGCAGATATTTCGTAACCCTCCGACGCTCAAAAAAAGCGAAGGAACAGGTAATCCTTGACTGTGAACACGCCCAGCAAGTAGAGACCGAGAGCATGTGTGTCGGGGAAAAAGCAGAGTATCTTTGCCACTACAATAGGCCGCTCTTTACGCAAATCAACCTGGTAAGCGAGGAGTCGATGCCTCACCACTTCCAGACCCTTGTAGACAATCCTACAAAAAGCGAATACCCCTCGATTACCTTGAATCCGATACAAAGGGCATTGAAGGAAAAACTGGGGAACAAGGTGAACCGGAAACGGTTTATCATAATGCTTGCAATTTCTCCGCATCTCATGAACCAACATCTGCTCATAGAGATTGCCTGCATCCTCGAGGTTGATCTGAAACTCCTGGACGAATATCTGTCAACTGCGGAGCAAACCCTCGATGCCAAGAAAAAAACAAAAGAACTGCTTGAGCAGACTTCCCGTAGGCATTTTAGACGGTTGATGGAAATCCAAGCTTCCCTCCAAGCCACGACTGACCAGATGGAACGCAAAAGACTCGAGGGGCTGCAAGCTTGGACAGAGAAAGCCTTTGCCTCGAAAATCCAAAAAATACGGGAACTTGAATTTCATCTGAGTCATTCACAGATAAGCACATTGCTCTCCATTCCCAAGGGAACGGTTGCCTCTTCTATGCATTATGTTAAGATCATGCTGCAAGAATGTCTGGACGAATCCTAGTTCAAAGAAGTATCTTCTACCTATGAATATTGTACTTGCAACGTCAAACAACCACAAAAGGGAAGAATTCTCAAGGATTCTCACGGGTCATAAGCTCTTTCTTCCCTCTGAACTCGGCCTTACTTTCGATTTTGAGGAGACTGCCGAAACCTTTACAGAAAATTCCCTTGGAAAGGCATTGAGCCTGGCAAAACTGGTCCCGAAAGGATATGCCGTCCTCGCTGATGATTCCGGGCTTTGCGTCGATGCCCTTGGGGGACAACCAGGGGTAAGGACTGCACGGTATGGGATGGAAACATTCAACCGCCTTCTAGAGGCAGGGGAACGAAATGAATATCTGCTCAGCAACCTGAAGCATATCGTGCAGGAAGAAGACCGTTCGGCTTCTTTTGTATGTGCCCTAAGCCTGGTAGTATCACCCTATCGTATCTTCACGTTCTGTGAATCGGTAGAAGGTCATATTGCATATGAGCAATACGGAAAGGGAGGATTCGGCTATGATCCTGTTTTTGTCGTAAATGCGGTAGGCAAAACCATGGCAGAACTTACTGCTGCAGAAAAAGACCTTTACAGCCACCGTGGTAGGGCGACACGTCATCTTATTACTTTGTTAGGAGAATTATCATGCATATAGCAACACGTTCAGAAGTCAACGAGACCGATACCTGGGACCTTTCCGCCTTGTTTCCCTCTGCAAAGGAATGGGAAAAAGGCATGGAAGAATTGAAAAACAGGATTGAAGAAGCCCCTCTTTTCAAGGGCCAGCTCATCGCAGGCAAAGAATCCTTTCTCAAAGTCCTTTCCTGGTACAAAGAAACCGGAATTCTCGCCGAATCCCTTGCAAACTGGGCTTTCCTCAATTATTCTGCCGATGCTTCTGACAATATGAATGTCCAACGCTACTCCATGGTAACCCAGGAACTTGCCAGACTCGGTACGAATATGGCGTATTTCGACCCCGAATTGCTTTTGATTGAAGAAAGTGTAATCAACACTTACCTTGATGATCCGGATTTCTCCCAGTACAAGGTGTATTTGAAAAAGTCCAGAAGGTTCAAACAATATATCCTGAGCGAGAAAGAAGAGCGCCTTATGGCCTTGGAAAGCGAAGTAGGTGCGACAGCAAAGACTACGTTCCAGGACCTTACCAATGTGGATTTCGATTTCGGCATGATCGAGACAAAGGAAGGCTTGAAGCCTTTGACCCAGAGTACCTTCAGTTCCTTTATGATGCAGGAAGACAGGGAGCTTCGCAAGAAGGTCTATCTGCAGTTCTACAAGAACTATGAAAGCCATAAAATGACAATAGCACGCTTATATGAAGGCCAAGTAAAACAGGATATGTTCCGTTGCAAGGCCCGGGGATATGATTCTTGCCGGCAAAAAGCATTGTTTCCGGACAATGTTCCCCAAAAAGTATATGACAACCTGATTTCATGCGTCCATGAGGCCTTGCCTTCATTACATCGCTACTATGCACTGAGGGCGAAACTGATGGGACTTGAAAGCCTTGCCCATTACGATGTGTATGTTCCCCTGGTTTCCGGTGTACAGACTAAAACAAGCTATGACGAGGCAGTAGACATCGTCTGCAAGGCCCTTGCCCCTCTCGGGGAAGAATATGTCACGGTTATCGAGAATGGACTCACCTCAGAGCGCTGGGTCGACCGCTATGAGAACAAAGGGAAGCGGAGCGGAGCCTTTTCAAGCGGTTGCTATTCAGGCAAACCCTATATTCTGCTCAATTATAAGGAAGATGTACTGAGAGACCTCTTTACAATTGCCCATGAGGGTGGTCATTCGATGCATAGTTTCTACAGCGTACGGAACAATCCCTATTTCCAATACGACTACACTATCTTCGAAGCCGAGGTTGCCTCAACCTTCAATGAGCAACTGGTAGCTAACTATTTGCTCGAAACAGCCAAGGATACGAAAACCAAGGCGTTCATCCTCAGCAAGCAACTGGATGATATCGTGGCAACCCTCTACAGGCAAACCATGTTTGCAGAATATGAAGACACTACCCACAGACTTGCAGAAGGGGGAACTCCCTTGACCGTAGAGACCCTCCGTTCGGAATATGGCAAGCTTCTCAAAGCTTATTTCGGGCCAATGGTGACTTTTGAAGAACAAAGCGATCTGGAGGGTTTGCGAATACCCCATTTCTATTCTTCCTTCTATGTCTACAAGTATGCAACAGGGATCAGTGCTGCGATTGCCCTGAGCCAGAAAGTACTGAACGGTGGGGAAAAAGAACGGCAGGATTACCTTGCCTTCCTGAAGAGCGGGGGAAGCGAGTTTCCTATCGATTCTTTGAAAAAAGCCGGAGTTGACATGGAACAGGCTGAACCAATACGTTCGGCACTCAAGTATTTTGCCTCGTTGCTCGATGAGTTCGAGAAATTATTGTAAAGTTTTTTTCACAAGTTCCCAATTCTTAAAAAGAGGGGTTGACGCAATGCCACTCAATATTGTATTGTAGCCAACGTCAGTTAAACAAATTGACAACAAACCTCTTAATGCGGTAGTGGTGGAATTTGGTAGACACGCTAGCTTGAGGTGCTAGTGGTCGAAAGGCTATGCTGGTTCAAGTCCAGTCTACCGCATGCTAACAACCTTCTTTTGAGCAAGCAATTGCTACTGAGAAGGTTGTTTTTTTTATACACAGGCCTGGGCCTTAGAAGTTGTTCAGAATACATTCATCTAAGCATCTGATCAGCACATCGCCGCTAGGTGCTTGGTTCGCAATCTCGCTTGATTGGCGATTCTAGGCCCCCAAAACTCACTTGAGTGCAAGCAGCCTACTAACCTGCAGCCAGACTCCAAAAGCCTCTCCTTGCCCTCATAGCCCTTTGTTCCAGGCAAGAGGAGAAGAAGTGATTGGAGATTATCAGGGTGCGCCTCTTTATAAAAATAGGGCAAAGCTCATGCCTGCCCTATCCAGATTTGGTATCCTAGCGCTACTATCAGGATCTATTTTCTTATGGTAGTTCAACTAGTGCATCGGTTCAGGGCACTGAGTGAATTCGGGGAGAAGGGAACTTTAGTGTCTCCTCTCCCCACATCTAGGAGACCGCAAGTTGCCTCGTTTTAAGATACTCTGAAAACATCGAGGCAATGAGCAGATGCCCTTGGTAATTGGGATGGATACCATCCTCGCAAATCAAGGAAGCACAGTCAAATCGCTGCAAGAAGCCACTGCGGATATCGATAAGTGTGGTTCCTGTCTCGCTTGCAACGGTGTTTATTCGAAGCGAATAGAGTTCCTGGAACCGTTCAATACTGTTTACGTCGTTCTTCAACCAGCCGAGGATTGCTTTTTTGTCCAGTCCACCCTTCTCGCAGAAATAATTGAAATACCGATTTGCATTGATCGGGGGCAGTGTCATCAGGATGGGAGTGATCCGCTGTTTACGCAGGGAAGTAATCATGGACTTCAAGGTTGTTGCATAGGTTTCCAAAGGAGTATTGGGAGCGTATGTACCCTCTGGGTCAGCTGCGATTGCAGCCCAGTTGAAATCACAGTCATTCCCGCCATACTCCAGGATTGCAGTATCACAATCGAGACCTTTCTCTATGGCACGCTGAAGCATTACTTGGCCTTTACCCACGGTGCAACCAAACAGTGAGTTGTTATGGATAGAAAGTTTGAAATCCTCACTCACCTGGTCTATAGGTGGATGTTCCATTGAAACATATCGATTGCTTTCTTTATCATAGATAATTCCCTTCAAAATGGAATCGCCGAATATCCTGACTTTCTGAATGGTATTTGCCATATCTGTCTTCTCCTTGCCAATCCACTATCACAAGTATTGGATCATGCACCTGTTTCAATAGTACGAACAACAATACGGGCCGACAATGAAACAAATTGACCAATTCCCACTCCAGATAGAGTCTAGATTCACTAGTAGAGAATAACCAATAAGAGTAAACCCTTGTAGACAAACAAACAAAAATTCCTCAAGCGATTGACGATAGGTAATTTGGCAACTACTGTATATGCAAGGAGATTCTTATTATGAAAACAAAAAAGGCTTCTTTTACACTATTGTACCTAATCATAGCATCCCTGATATTCAGTTCTTTACCCCTCTTTGCCGCTGTTGAATTCAAACCCTTCGTCGAGACAGAGCAAGGGGCAATCGCAATATTGGCCCATACCTATCAGAATGGAACAAGCGGAACAGATTTTGATTTCGTCAACCAAGGCGGCCAGGAAAACCTCTACCCCTTCGAACGCTATGCAGTAGGCGCTACCATCGCCAATCGCCACAGAGTCTGGTTTACCTACCAGCCCTTGGAACTGGTGACCAACGTGAAATTCGAGGCCCCCGTTACGATAGGCAGTGAAGCTTTCGCAGATGGAGATGCCATGGAACTCACCTACAGTTTCCCCTTCTATCGCCTCACCTATACCTATGACCTTCTGGGCAACCGGGACAATGCCATCTTTGGGGTCGGGCTTGCCCTGCAGATTCGCAATGCCTCAATCGTATTCAAGGCAATCGACCGTACCGATAATGTACCGGCCCTCTATGTTTCCCAGAATGTAGGAATCGTCCCTGCCCTGGCCATCTATAGTGAATACCGCTTCCCCTCCGGCTTGAAATTCAGTGCCGATATCGCAGGCTCGTATGCCAGCTCAAAGTTCTTCAATGGGGCAGACTTCGATTTCACCGGCTCCATCCTCGATGCCTCTTTGCGGATGGGATATGAATTTAAACCGGGAATGGAATTGTTCGGTACAGCAAGATTCTTCGGGGGTACCGCCGATGGGACCAGTTCCTTTATAAACTCTTCCTGGACCGTATCCGATGAACCGTATACCAAGAACAATATTGCTACAGTAACCTTCTCTGCCGGGGCCTCCTGGTCCCTCTAGAAAACGTTTCAAAAGGATTCTTGCTTTGTGTCTCCCAAGGTAGGAATCCTCTTGAACCTTAGGGCAACTCCTTCTACAGTGTTATAGTGTTTTCGCAAGTGCTACGAATAGTTCCAACTCACGCCAAAACAGGAGTGTTTGAAAAATCCCATGATACCATCAGTTAAAATCGATATCTTTTTCATTCTCCCACTGATATTTACCATTCTCCTGGCAAAGCGGCATGTAAAGGAAAACCAAGACTATAAGTTCTTCATATTCGGATCATTGCTGACAATTTGCCTGCTTTTGCTCGATATCGCTTCCATAGAAATCCTCAGGGAAACAGGGCAGTTCGCCATTCACTGCAACAAGGCTATCAACGTGCTCGGGTTTGCCCTCGGCCCATCGGTACCCTATGTCATTTTCTACTTCATCACTTCCGATACCTTGAGAAAAAAACATCGGCTTTTAATAATCATCCCTTTGGTAGCCAATGTGTTGTTGAGCATTTTCAGCTACCAAACAGGCTGGTTGTTCTCGGTAAATGACCAAAACCTGTATAGCAGGGGGCCACTTTTTCTCCTCAATCCTTCCATATGCCTTTTCTACTTCTTCATCGATATCTATGCTTCACTACAGTACCGGGGCCACAACCAAAAGAGCCCATCTTTCTACTTGGTGCTTATCTATTGCCTCCCGGTAGCGGCAGTTGCCTTACAATACATTTTCCCGGATGTACTGGTTATCTGGGGTAGCGTATCGTTAGTCCTGCTGATGTATTACGTCTACACACTGGAGAAACACTTCAGTTACGATGCCCTTACCAATATAGAGAACAGGGAATCCTTTGAAATGGAAATGTATTCCTTACAAAGAAACCATAAGAAAGAAGCAACCCTGATTATCTTTGACTTGAACAACCTAAAACGAACAAATGACACCTATGGGCATACAGCCGGTGATGAAATGCTCCGCTCCACTGCCAGATTGCTTGCAACCTGTTTTGCGAAAGTCGGAAATATCTACAGAATCGGGGGAGATGAATTCTGTGTCATTTGCAAAGCTCTGCCAGCTGCAGAAGCCAAAAGATTGCTTCTAAACCTACAAGAGAAACTGGACCGACAGAACAAAGAAAATAAGGAATGCCCGCTGGTACTTGCCTACGGTTATGCTACAAGCAACAAAAATTTCGGGTTGGGGATTGATGAAACCTTATCGAAGGCAGACAATTTGATGTACGAGCACAAATCCCTGATAAAAATGAAACAACAGCAACAAAACTGAAGCCCCAGCTTGTACAGTGGCATTCCATCGCCTATCCTATGAATCAGAGATACATAGGAGGCAATCAATGAAAAAACACGTAGTGTATGTTGGCATGATTATTCTCTGCTTTCTCACTCTCACGGGGTGCATGGCCACGCACAAGACAATGTCCAAGGGAATCGTAGATAGTACGTTTTCCGTACCTAACGGAGACCATACTATCCCGGTTACCCTCACCATGCCCATCGGGGAAGGAGAAGTTCCCGTTGTAGTGATGATGCATGGAACAGGCAGCAATAAGGATGAAGCAGGCAATGCCTACCTCATGCTGGCACCAAAGATGGCAAAGGCAGGAATAGCAGCTGCACGCTTCGATTTCCCGGGTAGCGGAGACAGTACTGCAAGCTATGAACTTTACTCCAACACGGAAGCCATACGTGACTGTGAGGCTGTCGCTGCCTTTGTGTCAGGGATGGCAGGCATTGATAAAAACAGGATCGGCGTGATGGGATGGAGCCAAGGCGGTACAGACGCCTTGCTCGCAGCAGGGTCTAGCAATACCTTTTCAAGCGTACTTACCTGGGCAGGGGCCTTGGAATTAGGGGATATGGCAACACCCGAGATGCGGAGTGAAGCAGAAAAACAAGGGTATACGTTCATGGAATTCGAATGGCGCGAACCTCTGAAACTAAGCAAGAAATGGATAGACGAAGTCGATACCATGGATGTGCTTTCCTACGCCGCAAAAATAAAAGCGCCCATTGCCTCAATCCATGGTACCGTTGATACAACTGTCCCGTTCACCGATAGCGAGAAAGTCCAGGCGGTATCGAGAAACCCGAAGAGCAAACTCATCCCTATCGAAGGGGCAGATCATCTCTACGGGGTTTTCTCAGGCGACCTTACCCTCTTCGAGGAACTCTCTGCCAAAACAATCGAATGGTTCAAGTCCACCCTATAGGTCTTGCATTCCAAGCAGATTGTCCAATTCCAGGGAAAGCAACTCCAGTTCACGCAGACTCTGCAAAACAGTAAAGGCTGAGGCATAGGTAAGATTTTCCCGTATCTCGATACTGCTTGCGCTGCCAAGGCCCATAGTGGTGCGAATCCTCTCTACTTCTACGTCATTAGCCTTGATCTGATAATCAGACAAGGCAAGACGAAGAGAGAGGATCTGCTGATTGAGACGTCTCTGGAAGTCTTCCAGGTTTGAAGTCACCCCCTGCATAGCTTCCGTGACCTGGATAATTGCCTGGGAAAGGCTTTCGCCTGCAATTTCCTTGGTCATGGAGGTTGTTCTCATGGCCAAATCTGATGCCGAGAAGTTTACAGAAACCGATACTACCGGTTTCCCATTCGAAAACAATTCCCCGATTGAGCCAAAAAACCCATTACCCTGGGAGGTGTCATAATAAGGGGAAAGCTGCATGCCAAGAGAGAACATCGGGCTGTCTGCAAGATTATTGAACATGGAATCTATCTGCGCTATACGTTTCTTCCTCAGAGCCTCTTTGTAGGTGGCATCATTTTTCAACACCTTTTCAAACAGGGCTGAGTCATCTAACAAAGCAGTGCCCCTATAAGAAAACAAACGCTCCACATTTTCCAAGGAAACGGACACCCTGTAGGGGACAGAGGAAAACAGAGGGCCATAGAGAGTGCCAAGCGAATCTTCCACCGAATCTATCTGATCTGAAAGGCTGGAAATTTGGAGAAGCAATTGTTCCCTCGCATAGGTCTTCCGCTCCAAGTCATTCTTGCTTACCCGACCGGCTATATAATCACTATCGGTATCACTCAGTTCTTCTTCAACAAGTTTCTGCTGCCTTTGCAACAGATAGCGGCTTTCCATTAGATTCTGACGCAAGACAAACAGACTGCTCCCCTGGAGTACCAAGGCTGACTGGGTCGAGGCAATAGCATCCATTGCACCCGTTTGTTCCAAAGTCTTACGCTCAAGTATCTTACTTGCATATGACGTATCAATGAGCCCTTCACCAAGTCCTAGCGGTTGTTGGAATGTAAAACCAACGGAGGGTTTATGGGTCCACCTCCAATCTGTTTCCAAGTCATTGAGAGAAAGCGTTGAGCCTTCCTTTACCGTCAAAGAAACACTCCCGGCAGAAGGAAGCTGCTGGGTCATCGAGGCCCCGATACCCAGCTTGTGAGATTCCGTGGTCGTTGTGATACCCCCTGTAGTATTTACAGTAACCAGACTGTACGAATACAAGGGATTGGAAGCATCGGAAAACAACGCGAAAACAGGCTTTGCCTGGTCTTTGAGATTGGCCAGTTGCCTGCTCTGTATCTGATACACCGAACGCAACTGCTGTAAAGTGGCATTCCGTACAGATAGGTTCGCAGCCAAGGCTTTCGAAAAAGCTCCAAGGGAAATAGCCTGATCGGTTTCTTCTCCCTGCCATTGGGTCAAGAAAGCCTGCACCTGTGATATGTCCAGGCTTTCGTAAGAAGGCTTGGAGCCTGGATTTGGCTGTACAAGGTCAGGATAGGACTGGGCCGGCAGCAAAAAGGAAGACGAACCAAGGACTGTGCCCACCAGAAGAATGGTCCGTATATAGTTTCGAATATGGGTCATAGGGCGCTCCGCTTAGTTACTTTTTCTTTCCGGTCATAAATCATCCCATAAAACATCGGAATGATGAACAAAGCCGTCAACGTAGAGAACAAGAGACCGAAAATTATCGTACTTGCCATAGGGGACCAGACAACAGAATATCCACTAAAACCGATTGCAGTCGGAAGAAGACCGACAATGGTAGTCAAGGAAGTGAGAAGAATCGGGCGAATCCTGGTGAGCGTAGCTTCCTGGATGGACTCTGACACCCCCTTTCCAGTGGCACGCAACTCGTTGATAAAACTGATCAACACGATTGCATCGTTTACAGCGATTCCTGCCAAGGCAACCCCGCTATAGATAACCGTTGTCGAAAGGGGGGTTCCAGAGAAGAATAGATAGAGCACGACTCCGATAAAAGCGAACGGTATGGAGATAAGAATCAAGAGAGGTTGGCTGTAACTGTTGAACTGGGCACCCAAAATAAGGTAAATCAAGAAAATACCCAGCAAAAACACCCTCAGGATATCCAGCAGGAGGTTCCTGAAATCACTGAACTCACCTCCGACTGAAAAAGTAACGTCAGGATAGTCAGCCTGGAGGCTGGAATCCCAAAGTTCCTGGATGTTTGCATTCACTGCAGTCAAGTCGACTGAATCCTCGGCCTCCGCGGTGACGGTAATCTCCCGTTTGCCCGATACCCTGCGTATAGATCCCAGCGAATTTCCGGTTTCTATCGTCGCAATGCTTGAAAGGGGAATCAAACGCCCGTCATCGGTAGGAACCATGAGTTGCTCCAGACTATCAAATTTCTGGGCATTCCCGCTGTCGAAGCGCAAAGAAATATCAATCTGCTCATTGTTCTGGAAAAAAGTCCCTACGGTTATGCTGTCAAACCGTGCCCTGAGAAAGGTTCCCACAGTCGATACACTAACGCCCAAGGCGTTGGCACGGTCCTGATTCAAACGGATCTTCAATTCAGGGCTGCCTGATGTAAAATCATCCTCTACATTCGAGACTCCATTGGTTTTCAACAAAAGGTTCTGGATGGCCTGGGAAGAATCGATAATCTGATTGTAGGAATCCCCTGAGAGCCGGAAGCTCAACGGTGCAGTTATCGGTGGTCCTGTCTGCGCTTTTCTAAAGAGGACCTGCTCGGCACCTGTAATATAATATGTCTCATTTTCGACCTCTTGTATTATCTCGTCGATACCCCGTGTCCTGGCATCCCCCTGTTCGGCAAGGTCAACCGTTATCTGGGCAACGGTCGAGCTGGCTTTTGAGCTGTCACTACCCGTCTGACTCCCAATACGCGAACTGATGGAAAGAATCTCTCCCTTGCCTACTTTGGGAAGAAGCACTTTCTCATACTCCCCGACAATCTTGTTGGTTTCAGCAAAAGGAGTTCCCCTGGGAGTATTGATATCGATAGAGAAATAGCTGTAATCCTCGGCCGAGAACAAATCCTGCTTGAGAAATCCAATGAGACTGAATACTCCTATGCTGACCAACAGTGCAAGCACAAGTACAAGAGCCTTGTGTCGATACCATGAGGCAAATATGTTACCATAGCCCCTCTTTACCGACTCAAACCACCAACCGGCTTCCTTTTTCGGTTTGCGCCTTTTTTTGTCTTCTTTTCCCCAATCTGCAAAATGGCTGGGAAGGAAAAACAAAGCCTCACCAGTACTGGCAATCAAGGCAATGGAAACAGTCAGCGGTATAACCCTGAGGAACTTTCCAATAGTACCCGGGATGATCATCAGCGGGAGGAAAGCAGCAACGGTAGTTCCAGTTGCGGCAATAATGGGCCAGACCACCTGGTTGGTGCCCTGTATGGCTGCCTCATGGCGACGCAACCCAAGCTGTTGCAAGCGGAAAGAGTTTTCAATGATCACGATTGCATGGTCTACGATCAATCCAAGCACAAGGACTAAACCGAACAGAGTATTCGTATTGATAGTCTGCCCAAGCAGGTCAAGGGCAATGAAGGTTACGGCAAAAGTCACCGGAATACCCAAGGCTGTCATCAAGGCATTGCGGAACCCTACGAACAACCATAGGATAAAGACCAGAAGGAACAACCCCATGACGGCATTTCCTGTCAACACCGAAAGGCTGGAGGCAATCTGTACCGTAGAGTCGTTGAACAACGTAAGGTTCGCGGCAAACGAAGTATCTTGCTTTGCCTGGTCAACGATAGCACGGGTTCCCTTGACTACAGATACTGAACTTCCCCGCAGTACTTTGGTGACACGGAGGCTTATCGCAGGCTTGCCATTGAACCTGGCAAGGGAGGAATCAGGGTCGAAGCCAAAGGCTACATTGGCAACGTCACCGACGGTTACAACCCCGTCACCGGTGCTCGAGCGCTTTATGATTACCTTCGCCACATCATCAACACTCTGGATTGATCCAAGGGTGCGCAAAAGGTATTCCCTTGAACCTGTACTGAGAGTTCCGCTTGGAATAATACTGTTTTGGTTCTGAATGGCCCTGAGTACCTCATTGACTGACAAACCAAGCGAGCTAAGGCGACCAGGGTCAAGGTCTACCAAAATCTGTCGGTCTGGCAGCCCGATGATGTCAACGTCTGCCACATCATTTACCGTAAGAATTTTATTCTTGAGGGAAAAGGCCTCTTGCCGGAGCTCTTCATAGGGAAGATCCCCGCTGAGAACCACCTCAATGACTGGAAGAAAATCTGACGAGGAAAAATCGTCAACCAGCGGCGAAAGCACCCCAGAGGGGAGATCAACTTGACTGAAACGGGTCTGGGCATCCTGAAACAGCGTCTGGAACTCTGCATTCGAGATGCCATCGTCGAATTCTACCCGCACAACCGAAAGACCCTCACTGGTAGTGGAACTGACTTTCTTGAGCCTGTTCATTCCCTGGAAGGCATTCTCTACCGGTATGGTCACCGTCGACTCTACATCCTGGGCACTGGTCCCCGGATAGGGGACGATGACATTGACCCAAAAGAACGGCACTTCTGCAAATTGTTCCTGGGGAAGACGAAGGATACTGAAAACCCCAAGGGCAAGCAACGTAATCATAAGTATATTTACAAGGACCGGTTTCGTTACGGAAAAACGCCCTACACTGAATCCGGGGCGTTCAAGCCGATCCTCTCTTTCCTGCTGAGAATCCATATATATCTCCTAATTTGGATATATCGTAATCAAGACATCAGTACTGGGTTACGACAGGGTCTCCATCGAGAATCCTGGTCAAACCACTGACCAGAACACGCCTACCGACCAAATCCAGGGAAGGGTCAACGCTTTCCACTGCGGTATTGTCGCCATATTGGTCAACAACCTGTACCTCAATTTTTTTTGCATTCGTACCATCTACCAAATAGATAAAGGTACTGTTATCACGATAGACCATTGCTGAATTGGGAACCAGGTTGTAAAGAGGAGCCTTTTCATTGAGTATCGTGACATTTGCAGACAATCCTGCACGAATAAGCTCAGGCCTTGGATTATCAAAATCTATCAAAACCGCCCAGCTGCCTGTCTGGGTATTGCTTGCCGCACTTATTGCGGAGACAACACCTTCTGCCTCGATTGTCTCGGTAGGGGTCTTAATCGTTATAAAAGCCTTTGCCCCTTCATGTACAAGAAACAGCTGGGACTGCCCAACTGCAAGGGTAATGCGCAGATGGTCAAGATTTACAATCCGTGCAATCTGTTGCCCGGTCTGTAAAAAATCACCCACTACAAGTTGGGGGTTCCTTTCGGCAACACTTCCAGCAAGCGGTGTAAAAACCTTGGTATACCCCAAAGAGTCAGAGGCCTTCTGAAGCTGGGCTTTGATTCCATCGTAATTAGCCTTTGCCCCTTCAAGCTGAACCAGGGAAATCGCCCCGCGGTCATAGAGTTTCTGGTTTGCCTGCAACTCTTTCAGGCTGTTTTCATATTGCTTGGTCAATTGGCTCAAGCTAAGGGAAGCAATGGTATCATCCAAGGTCAACAACACCTGTCCCTTTTCCAATTTCATCCCGAGCGTAAAATCAATTGTCTTGATAACCCCACTACCCAGAGCCTTTACCACCGCCTCTTCGCGAGCTTGGATGGTCCCACTCCCTACTACCCGGTCCCTCAGCGGAGATCGTACAATCTCCACAGCTTTTGAAACCACTTGGGTGTAATCCGTAGCGGCCGCTATTTCATCATAAGAGACCTGAGAGGATTCTTCCTTGGTACAGGAAATTCCCAGTAATAACAAACCGGCTAACACAATCAACAAAGTCCATGTATGAATTGCTCTCATATATTCTCCGTATATCGATACCAATGGTATTCATTAATACATATTCTTACACTAAAAGACAAACTTTTTCAGAAGAAGATGCTATAACCTTACTATAAATAAGTGTAATCGTACGGATATGAAAAGGGCAAGGAGAAATAGAATGATTGTGTAATAATAAAGAATTACGTAGCGATTTGATGAGTATAGATGGTTTTTCAATGTGAAAAACCACCCAATTGGGAAAATCACCATTACATCGATGCGAAAAATCCTTGCACAGAATTTCCTGGTTGTCACCTACGGGCAAAGATTATTTCATCGTCTGTAAAAACAGTCGATACGCTTGGACTGGCAGGGGTTTTGAGTAAAGATACCCCTGTATCTGGTTACATCCGATCGATTGGAAAAAATCAGCCTGTGCTTTGTTTTCCACCCCTTCTGCAATCATCCCTACGCCAAGGTTTTTTGCCATTGTCACAATATTCTGCAATGCAGTCTCCACCCTTGAAGAAGTTCCTATCTGCTGGGTGAATTCCATATCGATTTTCAGAATATCTATAGGAGAACTCGTCAGTAAACGCAAAGAGGAATACCCGGAACCATAATCATCAAGCAGAAGAATGAAGCCTTGAGCCCTGAGCAATTCCAGAGTCTTCAATAATTGTTTCGGATCATCCATAGAGGTGCTTTCGGTAATTTCAAAGCAAATAAGCTCATGTGAAAGAAAATGGTTGTCCACTATTGTAAGGATGGTCTCAAAAAGCGTGCTGTCATAGAAATCAAGCTGTGAAAGATTGACCGAAATAGGCAACGGTTCGATTCCCGATTCTACCAAAGACTGTTGCAAGACACAGACAGATTCCAGAATACTAAGATCAAGTTCCAGTATCATTTTCCTTTTTTCGAAGAGGGGAATAAATACCTTCGGACTAAGCAAACCTAGCGTAGGATGATTCCAACGGGCCAAAGCCTCTGCTGAAACAAACTTCTGTTCCTTTAGGTTGAATACCGGTTGCAGATGCATACCGATCTGAAGCGTTTTAAGCGCCGAGGGTATTTCTTCTGACAATCGTTGGTTCCGTAAGCTTTCCTCCCCTTTTTTTATTTCAAAAAATGCAAAATTTTGTTCGGAATGTCCATTTGTCGCACTATACAACGCAAGTTTTGCCATCTTATTGATACGGTCAAGGGGTATTGAATCATCACTGACTCTAGCTATGCCCAAGGCAGTAGGCAAATCAAGATACTGATTTGAAAATCCCAAGGCCCTATTCGACTCCTGAAGGAATACCGCAGGGTCAAAATCCTTTTCACTGAGGACAAAGGCGAAATGGTCGGAATACAGATGTCCAAATGTACCTATTTTTGCAAGCCATTGATCTAAAAACATTGCACAGTGGAGAAGCAGATGCTCTCCTTTCACCCGTCCGTAGTGCTCGATATACTGTTGAAATTGAAGGATTTGCCAACGGACATATAAGAAATGGCTTTCCTTTTCCTTGAAAAGCAAGGCCCTCGCATTGTCATAAAACGCTTCCCTATTGGGAATAGCGAAGCGTCCCCTTGCATTGCTACTATGCCGGATAGGTGTTTTCCATTGGAAGACAGTACATTCCATCAAATATTCGGTACCCGAGGGAGATGGATAAGGCATGGGGGTAAAAGCCAACTGCAGTTGTGCAAAACCTGGAATATCTGGTTTATGAACCATAAAACTGAACAAAACTTTTTTTTGCAGGATTTTGGCCTTTGCAAGGGAAGCCTCAAAATAAACACAGGCCTTTTCATTCAGCAGGTGCAAAAAATTTGGGAGGCTGCTTTGCAATTCCTGTACCGAGGAAGCCTGCAAAAACGAGAGAAGTCCACTCTGAGCCGAAAGGAGGCGAAGACTATGGGGGAAATAGGTAAAGAGGGCAGAAAATACATGGCATTCAGAGGTTGCTACTGTTTTTTCCAGCAACAAACCCACATTTCCATACGTTTTCTGTTGTTGACTATCCCAACGAACCAAATCTTTTGTAAGAGAATTGCAGGCAAGTCCCTTTCCAGCCGAATCTTCCGGTAGCAGTGACCTATCGCTGAAACGTGTTTCATTAGGTTCACTCACGACTACCAGGATATAACGGGCATCCATTGGTAGCGCTAACGTTTGATACCCCGTGGGAGAAAGCAAATCAGCCAGGAATACTGATAGATATCCTCGCCCACTTTTCAATACCGTTTCGTCACGGGTAGAAGTTACAACAATACCGTAGAAGTCTGAAAGCTTATCAACAAAAACTTTCTGCTTAGTATCCGGTTCGTCAACTATGAGGAGAATTGCCGGTGCAACGGCTTTTCGATTCATCTTTGAAGCCCTCTTTTGTGTAAAATTGATCTAGACCTGCAAGAGATTTCGTTTCCCTCCGAAATGACCTACATTACTAGTCTTTTAGCATAATACATGCATATGTCCAAGATAATTCAAAAAAATATATGAAATCATGGAATTTCACCTGAAATACTGCATATTTTCAAATATGTTGTGCATACTACGTCTCTTAAAGCAGTGAATTTATGATAAGGCGCTACAGGGAAACGAGCTCTGTTCCGGTGATGGTTGTCTTACAGCCATTTCTATGGTATAATCGGACTAAATCACAATGCATTTTGTCACCGAAAGTGCCTTTTGCACTTCACCGTCTCAAGACGGAAGACAGGGAGAAGCCATCTTATTCTCCCCTATTGGGAAGCTATTCCCACTGCATTCTAAGACAGGATATGAGTAAAAAAAATACAGAACTGACACTTTTACGGGTGACTACCATAATTTGCCTGGCCTTTGGCATTTTGGGTATTGTCGCAGCACATAGGGCACATTCGAAATCAATGTTTTTCGATGGCATGTATTCTTTGGTACAAAGCCTCTTCATCTTGACCTCAGGCATTATTGTTACCCTTTTGTTTCGGAAAGACGATGAGCGCTTTCAATTCGGGTATAGCGCCTTTGAGCCTTTTTTTATTGTCATCCGCTCAGTTGTGCTTTTGACTATGAATTTTTCCCTCGCCTTCGGGGCCCTGGGCTCCGCTCTCAAGGAAGGCTACCTAATCGATACCTCCTTAGCCCTCTCTTTCTCGCTTGTTTCTTTGGTAGTTTGCCTTATTGTGTGGCAGATTCTCTCCCGTTTTGCAAAGAACCTGCATTCCCCGGTTTTAAAAGCAGAGGCCCGCTCCTGGTTTCTGGACTCTGCAATCAGCTCAGCTTCCGTTCTGGCCATTATCGGCATAGGCGTTGCACAGAGGACCGGTCATCTATCACTCGCCTACTATATTGACCCGATTATAACCATAGTCTTCGTCCTTGCGCTCTCACCGGTACTCAGCAGTCAATTGAGAGATAACACCCGCGAGTTACTCGGAGGTGCACCCCCTGAGAAAATCCAAAAGAATCTCAAAAAAATCGTCAGTAAGCATGTCAAGAAAAATGATTTCCTCAAGAATGAAATCTTTGCTGCAAAACAAGGAAGGAATCTTTCCATCACAGCCTATATCTTTTTGAAAAAAGAGATGCCTTTGAAGCAACTGGACATGATCAGGAAAGATATCCTCTCAGATTTACAACACTATTGCTCCTGGAGCGAAGCCGATATTGTCTTCACCATCGATTCAAGCTGGATTCCCCTTTCCTTGCCTTCTGCTATCTCAGGACGTACTTCTTGAAGGTTTTTGCCGAAAAACCATTCTTGACTCTTCCATCTGTGATAGTATCTCCCTAAAGAATTACTTTTCAGGGAGATAAAAAATGGGACAGGAACTCGGAGGCTTTTTCGGATTTCTTATCATCGTATTGTATGGTTTGACCGTGCTGAATTATATTGTCAAATGGGTAAACAAACGGTATGGCGCTAGCATGAAAACCCATGAAAAAGGCTACTCGGTTTTCAAGAAATGCATGAAAATTGTCATACGGAACCATAAACTCTTTGGTCTTCTGACAGTTGTATTCCTTTTGACCCATTTCTTTATCCAGTTCAACCAGTATGGTATCAGCATGACAGGTGTTGTAGCTGCAGGGGTCATGGTGCTTCAAGTCCTTTTGGGCCTCTACGGGTTTTTGACAAAGAACAAGGGGAAAGGCTGGTTGCTGATCCACCGTTCCATCGCTGTCATCCTGCTTCTCTCAATACTCAGCCACCTTATACTGGCTTTCTGATTTATCAAGAGGATTCTCTGTCCCTCAGATGCATCCAGGGACAGAGATGTCTGTCCAAAAAGGAAAACAGGGCGAAGAACCCAGTTGCCAAGAGGCTCAGGCATACCATGCCTGCATACATATCCAGATAGTCCATCCTTGCCCAGCTGTCCATAATATACCACCCCAATCCAGTTGTCGTTGCAAAGGTTTCGGCCAAGAATAAAACGGCTGTTGCAGTACCGGTAGAAACCCTCAGTGCAGTAAACAGCGAAGGTAACACGGAAGGAAGTATGACATGTACCAAAATGGCAAACCGGGAAGCACCAAGGCTGCGTACAGAATCGACATAACGCTCATCTACGGCCTGAGCTGCATCCCTTATGACAAAATACAGCTGGAAAAATATTATCAAACCAATGAGAAATACCTTGGATAGGTTTCCAAGCCCCAAAAACAACATGATTACCGGCAATAAAGCAACCTTTGGTATCGGGTAGAGGATATAGGCAAAAGGCGTAAGCATTTTGTCGGTTTTTCGGCTCCTGCCAGCTGCGAGGCCCAGCCAGGTTGCCAGAACAGTTGCTGTAATGAGTGCAATGAAAATCCTGTAGGTCGATATTCCCAGATGTCTTACCAAAGACCCCTGTAAAAGCGCAAGCACCGTATGAGAAGCCACGGCATGGGGATAGGGAAGAAAGGGCTTCCCTGCCAAAAAGGCCAGGGCATACCACGATGCTATAAGCAAGAATCCTGCCTTCTTCATTGGGCATTCCCCCTTTCAAGCAATTTCCGAAGCTGGACACAAGTCTCAAAATAGGAGGGGCTCTTACGGTAGTCATCCCTTTTCTGGTGATTGTTTTCGATTGTCGGAAGGAATACCGAGGAACCTTGTTTATCCCGTTCCATTACATGGATGGAATCACTGAGATACACAGCCTCTTCAATGCTATGGGTTACCATAATGCACGTCATCCCGTGACGTCTCTGGATTTTGAGCAACAATTCCTGCATATTTTCCCTATTCATGGCATCAAGAGCAGAAAAGGGTTCATCCATCAAGAGGAGGTCAGGTTCCGTAACCACTGCACGGGCGATGGCACACCGTTGCTTCTCTCCTCCTGACAGTTGCGTAGGAAAGGAACGTGACAACGATGCTATGCCAATCTCTCCCATTATCCGCATCACTTTTTCTGCAATCAGTTCCTGCGGTACTTGTTTCAAGCGGAGGCCGAGGGCAATATTGTCATATACCCGTTTCCAGGGAAGCAATCCAAAGTCCTGGAGGATGATTGCCCTGTTACTTTGCCTATCCAATAGGTCGTTGCCATCAAAAGACAACGAGCCCGCCTCAGGCTGTAACAAACCCGAAAGCAGATAGAGCAATGTGGTCTTGCCACAACCGGAATGGCCGATTATGGCATGGACCTGCCCTTTTTCAAAGGTATGGGTGCAAGAGGAAAATAAGTTGACTGAGCTCTTCCCCTGGCGATAGGAAAAGGATACGTCCCTGATTTCAACCATTTACAAAGCCTGTACAACAAGCGGGTCGACCAGATCCCCATAGGAGGGTTCTGCATCTAAAAGCTGCCTACCATGCATCCAGTCGACAACTTTCTGTACCTGTGAGGGTGTAGGAACACGGGGCTTTTCATAGGTAACAAAGGAAAAAACCGGTCCGACTGGTTGGGGAAAACCTGCCTGCTCCACCAAAAAAGTACGATATCCATCGGGGTTCGCATTGATAAGCTGGCCTGCTTCCCAATAGGCTTTGAAAACCTTTGTCAGGGTGCTACGGTTTTTATCGGAAAACGACGAGGCAAAAATCATCACCCCCGGGGCATCGGGCAACGAGGTACTGTCACCCAATGCTTTTGCACCTTTTGTAACTACCAATGTATAGAGAGGCTCCGGAAGGCAGGCTGCAGGAATCTGCCCATTGAGCAACAACTCCATCCGCACTGGGATTTTGGGAACTGCAATAAGTTTCAAATCTGCTTCAGCGACCCCGGTCGAAAGAACCAGGGAATCAGCCAGATATTCGATAATCGTGTTGCTACTGACTGCTATTTCCTTTCCAGCAAGCTCGTTGAGACTGGTAATAGCCCCATTTGGGGAGGCTGCTATACCATAACGGCCATTGGTTACAGAGAGTATTGAAATGTCAAACCCAGCCTGCTCAAGAAACAAAGCACCGAGGGTATCGCCCACCATTCCGTCTATCTTTCCTGCCTGGAACGCGGCATCACGTTCGACAGGGCTCTGAAATTTGACCAGTTCAACAGACACCCCCTGTTTCTCGAACAGGTTCTGCCAGGAAGCGAGCATAAAGGGAAGGGAATCGACATCGGGCATGATTCCAATCCGTATTGTTTGTATTTCTGCATTTGGCTGGGCAAACAGACTGCATGCGACAACCAGCAGAAAAACCATAAGCAAACTACTCTTTTTCCCTTTCATCTTCAACTCCATCGTTTGGTATTCGTATCGGCAAGATGCAGGGAATCCAATACCCTGTCAACTGTAGAATCTATAATGTCATCCACCGTTTTTGGGTGGCAATAAAACGTAGGGACAGGGGGAAGTATCATCGCCCCTGCATTGCTCAAGGTCAACATGTTCTGCAGATGGATGGAAGACAAAGGGGTTTCCCTTGCAACCAGGACAAGGGGTCGCTTTTCCTTCAGGGCTACACTGGCGGCTCGCTCGATCAGGTTTGAGGAAAGACCGCAGGCAAGGGAACCAAGCGTACCCATCGTGCAGGGAATAACGACCATTGCATCGATAGGGAACGAACCGCTTGCAAGGGGAGAAGCCAAGTCCCCATGGTTATGCAATCTGATCCTGTCCCCTGGCAGAAAGGCAAGCCATTCTGCTAGTGTCTTACCGGTTTCCTCAACCATTACCCTTTCACCCCAAAGAGATACTACCAGATGCACAAACACCTCTTGGTTCTGCCCTAGCCTCTGTAACAGATGCAAAGCATATACGGAACCGGTGGCCCCGGTAATAGCGACAACAATCTGTTTCATGGCAGGTATACCTCCAAAGCTACGAATGTAAGAAACAATACACTGACAATTTCATTGATATGGTAAGCTGCAGTAGTCACATGTTTCAATGTACCTGGGGCAACCAAGGCATTTTCTACAAACAACAGGCTGCCCACTGCCAGGCATCCACCATAATACCAAAAACCTACCTGGTAGAAAGACCCCCAGAGCACTAAGAGGACAAATGAAACCAGATGGGAAAAAGCAGCAATATACAATGCTTTTTTCGCACCAAACCTTGCAGGGATCGAATGCAAGCCCTGCTCACGGTCAAAGTCTATATCCTGCGTGGCATAGATGATGTCAAATCCTGCAACCCAAGTGGCAACCGCCGCAGACACGATAAAATACCTGAAGGCAAACGCTCCGTTTAACGCCAACAACGTCCCCATGGGGGCGATGGCAACCGTGGCCCCGAGAAAATAATGACAAAGATAGGTAAACCGCTTGGTATAGGAATAGGTAAAAACCATTGCCAGGGCTACCGGTAGCAAAGCGACACACAACCAGTTGAGCATACAGGTCGAACCGACCAAAAGCAGGATACAGGCAAGGGCAAAGACCCAAAGGTCAAAGCGTGTAAGACGACTTGAAGGAAGGTGCCTTCCCGCAGTCCTTGGATTTTTGGCATCGAGAGAATGGTCCACCAACCTATTGAGGGCATTGGCACCGTTTCTTGCCCCGATGATCGCAAGGAAAATCCACAACAATTTCTGGCTTGGGATTACCCCTCCGGTTTCCAGCAACAGTGCAGAGGCAGCAAAGGGAAGCGAGAACAAGGTATGCTGGATCATAACTGCCTGGGCAATCTTCAAAGGTTTTATACTATCCTTTTTCAATCTTTATACCTCGATCCCCAGTTGATCCCAGATTTCGTCGACATGGCGGACTACTGCACTATCCATGACGATATCATCAGGCCAAAGCCGGGTATGTCCATCGAGGGGGGTCTTCTTGGTTGCATCGATCCCCAATCTGGTTCCTTGCAGGGGAAGAGGCGAAGCATGGTCAAGGGCATCAAGGGGACCTTCCGAGAACACGACATCACGCTTCCCATCGATATTGTTGAAGACTTTCCACATTACCGTTGAGAGGTCATGGACATCGACATCAGCGTCTACGACAATGATCATTTTGGTATACATCATTTGTCCTAGCCCCCAGAGGGCGTACATCACTTTCTTGACCTGGCCAGGGAATCGCTTTTTGATCGAAACAATCGCACAGTTGTGGAATACCCCGGAAAGCGGCAATTCAAGGTCTACAATCTCAGGGATTACCAATTGAAGGAGCGGAAGGAACAACCGTTCAGTGGCCTTTGCCATAAAACAATCCTCCATCGGCGGTTTACCAACCACCGTTGCAGGATAGATAGGTTTCTTCTTATGGGTAATACATTGGACATGGAACACAGGATATTCCCCTTGCAGCGAGTAATAGCCTGTATGATCACCAAAGGGACCTTCTGTATGCAGTTTTTCCTGAGGATCAACATATCCTTCGAGCACAAACTCGGCATCTGCAGGCACTTGTAGGAGGATGGTGACACAATCGACCATATCTACCGGTTTTCCCCGTAAAAAACCTGCAAAGAGAATCTCATAGATTCCCTCGGGAAGAGGGGCTGTTGCAGCATAGGTTATGGCAGGGTCGCAACCAAGCGCCACCGCAACTGGCATCATTTCGTTTCGCTCTTTATACTTCTGATAAAAATGGGATCCGTCCTTATGGATATGCCAATGCATCCCGGTGGTGTTTTTATCAAACACTTGCATCCGGTACATACCCAAATTGGAAACACCTGTTTCTGGGTCGCGGGTGAAGACCAGAGGCAAGGTAAAGAAAGGTCCCCCATCCTGGGGCCAGCAGGTCAGCACAGGCAGTTTTGAAAGATCGGGATTGTGATCAATCACTTCCTGGCACGCAGCTTTTCTGACTTTTTTGGGAAAGAAAGATCGGAATATCGATAATTTGGGGATAATCGAGGCAATATCAATACTCTTTGCCTGACTGAATCCCCATTTGATCAAATCATCAATTTCCTTTTGCTTCTCTTCAAGGTTTCCAACCCCCAATGCCATGGCCATACGTTTATACGACCCCATGGCATTCATCAAAACCGGGTACTCTGATCCTTTTACCCGTTCGAATAGCAAAGCAGGTCCCCCTGCCTTACTGACACGGTCAGTAATTTCCGTTATTTCAAGATAGGGGTCGACCTCCTGTGTAATTCTGCACAGTTCCCCTTCTGCTTCCAGTCTCTGTATAAAATCCTGTATGTCTTTGTATGCCATAATCAATAAGTACCACAATTCAAAAAAAATGTCTTGGATAGCAAGTTGGCCACCCAAGACATTTTTACTATCATTTAGAGGTTATTTCTTTACTACACCAGCAGCAAGAGCCTTGTTAACAAGGGTGAAGAAGCTTGAAACATGAATTGAGGCACCACCGATATCATCGGTATGGCCTTCACTGTCCTTGTAGGAAATCTTTGCAGGATCCTGGGTGGACAGTAGATAATTCTCGACAGCAGCTGCCTGGACATGCCATTCAGCGCTTGCCTTGCCAATTGCAACCATGCCATAAGAACCATCGGCAGAATAGGCTTTCTTGTCATCACCATTCTCGTTTACTCCACTCCAGTTAACATTGACAATTCTGCCATTGCTCACAAACAGGGATACAGTCTCTTTCCAGCCGGTTGAGCCAAAAGCGTCCTCACTGGCAAAGTAGGTTCCATCGGCGTAGGAACCGATGGCAACAGGACCGGCTGCGAGGGCTTTCCCGACAAGGTTGGCAAACCCGCCTACATGCACGGACACCCCTGCAATGTCATCGGTATGACCTTCATTGTCAGAATAGGAAAGCTTGGCAAAATCCTGGTTTGCAATGAGATAGGCTTCGGCTTTCTCGGCCTGAACGTACCAGTCAGCCTGGGCTCCACCGAATTTGACCATGTTATAGTTTCCGGCTTTATCGAAAGCCTTCTTATCCTGGTTGGCCATGTTCACACCACTCCAATCGGCACCGGCTATGCGGCCATTGATAACAGTGAGTGAAACATAGTCTTTCCAGCCTGAGGAAGCATATGCTTCATCGATTGCAAAATAAACTCCGTCGGCCAGGGGCCCACGGCCGACAGGACCTGCACTGAGAGCTTTCGCGGCAAGGTTGAAAAATGCACTTACATGCACAGAAACCCCGGCAATGTCGTCGGTATGGCCTTCATTGTCCTTGTAGGTAATCTTGGCAGGGTCCTGGGTGGAAACCAAATAGGCCTCGGCTTTGGCAGCCTGTACAGACCAGTCAGCCTGGGCATTGCCAAACTTGACCATATTGTATTTTCCAGCCTTGTCAAACGTCTTTTTATCGGCACCACCGTTACTATTGACCCCGTTCCAATCTGCGGAGACAATTTTCCCGCCCTGTACGGTAACAGTAGCGGTTTCCTTCCACCCTGAAGAGGCAAAAGCGTCATCCATTGCGAAATATATACCATCGGCATATTTGGCAGGTTCTGCCTGCTTGGCAGGCACAGGGGCTGCAACAACTTGTTTAACTACGGTCTCAGCGGCTTCCGTTTCTGACTTAACAGCTTCCTTCGAACAGCCTGTGACCAGCAAAGCAACGGAAGAAAGCAAGACCAAACAGGTAAGCAAAGAATTCCTTTTCATAATTCTAATCACTCCTAAAATATCGGTAACTTAGCCTCAGTATAAACGCAAGTTTTGTTCCGGTACAATATGCAAGTCGCAAGTTATTCGGGAAACCGGCAACAAACAAATCTCGAATCAGGTGTTCCATATCCCTTCGATTCCCCCACCCTTGCTGTATCAATATTTGGGAAATTCGCTCCAAGAAACATATTCTTCTGAAAAAATAACTTTTTATCGATAACTCAGAACATTCGAATTGTATTATTTCCTAGTTTTATGCTAGACTAATTTTCGGACATTGGTTGCAGGTGTGTTTCAGGCACTTTGTAAGATTTTTATAGAACAACGAATAAATATCTTTTTGCCTCACTTTCAAAGGGATACCAAGGTATAGTCATACCAAAGACTTCCCTCAGGCACGATATAAAGGAAAAGGATTATGGAAAAAAAGCGTATTGTGATACTGGGCGGAGGTTATGCTGGGGTCCATGCAGCAAAAAAACTTCACAAAGCCTTCAAGAAAATGCAGGACAAAGTAGAAATCATCCTCATTGACAGAAACAGACATCATATACTGATGACTGAATTGCATGAAGTTGCAGGAAACCGCGTCGATGAAGAATCTGTCAAGATCTCCTATGAACGGATTTTTGCAGGGAAGATGGTAACGGTTGTCCAGGATGAAATTGAATCCATAGACTTCGAAGGCCAAAAGCTCAAGGGAAAACGCAATGTCTATGCTTATGACCAGCTGATTATTTCCACCGGAGCCGAAGCTACAGACTTCAGAATCCCCGGCGTCAAAGACCATGCCTTTTACCTGTGGAGCCTTGAAGACGCTTTGAGGATCCGCACTCATGTTGAGCAGATGGTCAAGGAAGCATCCTTCGAACCTAACAAGGAAAAGCGAGCCCAGCTGTTGACCTTCGTGGTTGCCGGCGGTGGATTTACCGGTGTTGAACTTGTCGGGGAACTGATTGAATGGTTACCCTTGCTCTGCAAAAAATACGGTGTGGACTATTCTGAGGTAAACCTCATCAACGCAGAGGCCTTGGGAAGTATTTTGAACATGTTGCCCGAGAAACCCAGGGCAAAAGCCGTCAAATATATGCAGAAAAAGGGTGTCAAAATCCTCCTCAATTCTTTGATTGTCAATGTCGATGCCGATGGTTTCACCACCAAAGACGGTACGGTGTTCAAGACCAAGACCTTAATCTGGACCTGTGGTATCAAGGGTTCTGATTTCTGTGCGAACCTCCCTATTACGGAAGGCAAGCGTGGAAGAATGCAGGTTTCCGCTTTCATGCAGTGTCCAGACCATAAAAATGTCTACCTTGCAGGTGACGGACTCTGGTACCTTGAAGACAATAACCCCGTTCCTCAGATTGTCGAGGCTGCCGAACAGACAGCTGCTACCGCTGCCGAAGGCATTATCCATACAATATATGAAGAATTGGGCCTGAAGACAAAACCCGTAAAGCCGTTCAAATCGAATTTCCATGGATTCATGGTTTCCCTTGGTGGCAAATATGCAGTTTCCCATACAGGTGGATTTTCCATGTCCGGGTTCTTCGCCCAGATGATCAAACACTTGGTCAACATGTACTACCAGGCAGGCGTCTGTGGTATAAACGGGGCTTGGACTTACTTCAAGCATGAAATCCTCCAGATTAAAAACAAGCGGTCTCTCATCGGTGGCATGGCTGCCTACAGGGTCCCTTCCTATTGGGTAGTGTTTTTGCGCATGTACCTCGGTGTCATGTGGCTTATCGAAGGAATCGGGAAAATCAAAGACGGTTGGCTTACCGATACTACTGGCGGTAAAGTCTATTGGGATACCGCAGCCACTGTATGGGAAGCAGGTGCCGATGCCGTCGGTGCTGCCTCAGAGCAGGTTGCAGAGGTCGCCACTGCCGCAGTCGACGGGGTCACCCAGACAGTTGCCCAGTTTGCTCCTCCTCTCATCGCCCAGCCTTTGGCCCTGTATACCTGGATCAACACGACGTTTGTTGCCCAATTCCCCTACTTCTTCCAGCTCATGATCGTATTGGCTGAGGTTGGAATCGGATTGTGTTTCATCGGAGGTCTTTTCACCTTCCCTGCAGCAATCGTTTCCCTTGGCTTGTCTATCATGTTCCTTATCGGGGCTATGGCAGGAAAGGAAATCCTCTGGTATATGGCAGTGTCCATTGTTATGCTTGGTGGTGCTGGTCGTGCATTCGGCCTCGATTACTGGGTAATGCCTTATTTGAAAAAGGTTTGGAACAAGACTCCTCTTGCCAAGAAAACCTATCTGTTCATGGATGAACCCGAGTTCACCAAAAAGCAGATGGCAAAACGGATGGCAAAACAGAAGGATCTTATTTAAGCCATATGAATGATTTCTGGAATGATGAAAAAGATATCCAAACAGAATTGGAACTTGTACATGATTTGATTATCAGCACCGTGGATAAAGCCCAGGGCTTTATCCGACCGGTGCTGCATTCACATGTAAAAACACAAGGAAAACTACTTCGGCCTGCTTTGGTTCTCATTACCTCCAACCTAAGCGGAGAGACAGACCGAAACCAAGCTGTTCGTATAGCAAGTGTACTTGAATTCATACACCTAGCTTCACTTGTCCATGACGATATAATCGACTCTGCCCAGAAACGGAGGGGGAACCTTACTGTTTTTGCACAGGTCGGGGCAAAACAAGCAGTGCTTGCAGGGGATTACCTGCTTGCCTGCGCCATGTCGTTGCTCACAGGTAAAGAAGCGGATATGGACAATGTAGTCGTTTCCAATGCTTTGGTAAGATTGTGTGAAAGCGAGTTGAACCAAGATGCCGGCCAAGGCAATTTTTTCATCTCTGAAAGGGAATATTTCAAGCGCATCGCTGGAAAGACAGCCTCGCTATTCGCCTTGAGCTGTTATGCCGGTTCCTCGACTGCAAAACTCCCAAGGGAACTGAGAAAAAGATGCCATCGCATAGGATATTCTTTGGGAATGGCCTTCCAGATCCAAGATGACATTCTTGACTTTACCGGAAGCGAGTCAAAACTCGGGAAAACCATCGGCAATGACCTGAGGTGTGGGATCCCCACCCTTCCTTTGATTCTTGCCCTGAAGACGGAGAACGAAAAAAGCACTCTGGAGCGTCCTCTCCATGATTTGCTTGCAAAAAACAAATCTCTTTCGGCTTCTGCGACCAAAAAGGCCGTTTCCCTGGTACTGAGTCTCGGTGGCGTAGAGCAGGCAAAAGTTGTAGCAGACAGGTATGGAAACAGAGCGCTAAATGACATACAATCGTTACAACACGAGAAGGTAGAAAAACAACTTTCTTCCCTTTTCGAAAAATTATCCATACGATCGAGATAGGAATTACCATAATGCAAGATACAACGGAACCTACTATCGAAGAGGTAGTCTTCCATGAATCATTTGAAACTACGCTACAATTTTTACAGCATAGGGCAGAGAAAGACCATTTGACCCTCACCGATATTGAGGGGGAACTCCACCACCTCACTATCTATGAAGGCCAAGACTGGGGAGGCAGAGGGGAAATAAAAAACTCCGAAATCCAAGGCCAGGTATATGCCTATATTGAATTCATCCAACGAATGAAAAAAAGCATGGAAGCAAAACCCTCTATCTAGAGGGTTTTTTCACCTTCCAGGTTTCTCAACGAAGATATTTCCTCAGTCACTTCAAGGACTCCCAGGTACTCTTTTTCTGCGTTTCTCACTGCAAAGTAACGGATAAGGACAAACTTCCCTCCCCTTTGCAACCAGAAAGATTCAGCGTCTTTTTTCCCTTCCTTGAATTCCTGAATCAGTTTTTCGACTACCTTGAGACTCTTTGGGGGGTGACAGTTTGCAACCTCTCTGCCAATAATGCTGCGTGTGCGGGGAAACACCCGCTCCTTTCCCTCTGAGAAATAGCTAACCTTGTCATCCTTGCCTACAAAGGTAATATCACAAGGAAGGGAATTGAGCACGCATTCCAGTTCTTCTGTGGCAAAGGATCCACTGGGCAAACCTATCTGCCCTCTTTCTGTCACTTCCTCTGGTTCCCCACCAAGGCTTGCATTCCAACGATACCAGGCAACTGCATCCGAGGGGGAAGCCCCTTCGATGCCTCCGTTGAAACAGAAACCAATCTCAGGGCTGTCCTTTGCGACGGTCACCCAAGCCTTTTCGTCAAGCTTTTCCATAAGGAGCGGCATCAGGATGGTATTTTCTTTGGTCACCATGCTCTGTATCTTTGCAATTAGTTCATCGAGTACCGAAAGTTCGTCAATGCCGCCTTGGGAAAATCCAATCATCAGCTTTTTCCAAAGTCCCCTGATTTCATCATCGACCCCCCACATTACCTTAGGAGGGGCTGTCACCCCCGCAGCCTCAAGATAGGGGAACAACAGGTTTTCCTTTCTCAGGTAGTGTACATGCAACTTCGTCAGTTCCTTGACGGCTTCCACGAGTCTTTCCTTGCTGGCACTATCTGGGTGTTCGCTATATGCCATTTTTGCAGGAAAGACTTGTTTCTCCAAAAACTGCAACAGACCTTCATTTTCTTTGATGAACACAAAGGCAGGATGGCCTTTTACGGTAGAAACATCCTTTTTTGTTTGGTTTTTTTCAACGGAACCCTCAAAAACAGAGGCATGTACGTCGCACAGTTTCTGGATCTCCTCGACTTTCAAGCCCTTTTCGATCAGTTGACGTTCAGCTTCTGCGATTTCTTCCGCAGCAACCCCGGAAAAGTGTTCCAAAAACAGTTTTCTGGCTTCCTCGACAGACACTCCTGCATGCAACTGCCTAATGATGTCTTTGAGCACTCTCATTTTTTCAGCGTTCACTGTGTACGCTCCTTTCAAAGGCCTAGGGCTTCGGCAAAAGCCTTGGCCTTTTCAAAATCCGACAACCGAGGATTCCAGTTGCATTTTATTTCCGGTTCGACGACCGAAAACCCCGCTTTTTCAAGTTTTTCCCGTAACACCTTGTTCCCTTCGCCCGACCAGCCATAACAACCAAAAACCCCTGCTTTTTTGTTTTTAAATTGCAACTCTTCCAAGAAACAAATCCAGCCACCGACCGAGGAAAGTACATTGCCTCCCACCGTGGGGGACCCCAGCGCTATAGCCTTGGAACGAAACACCTCAGTCATGATCTCATTTTTATCTGACTTGGAGATATTATATAGTTTGACTGTAAGGGAGGGGTCTGTATGTTGGAGTGCATCGGCGATTGCATGGGCCAAGGCCATCGTCCCATTCCACATAGTGTCATAGATTACGGTAACCTGGTTTTCCTGGTAAGCGTCAGACCATCTCTGGTATTTTTCGACAATCTGCAAAGGATTTTCTCTCCAGATTGCTCCATGGCTCGGGGCAATGATATCGATGGGGAGGTTGAGCGAGAGTATTTCCACCAGCTTCCTTTTGGCAAAGGCGGCAAAGGGCGTAAGGATGTTTGCATAATATTTCATGGCTTCATGATCGAGAAGACAGGTATCGGCCTTGTCATTGAAAAGGCCTTCCACTGCATAATGTTGCCCAAAGGCATCATTGGAGAAGAGTATGTTGTCGCCTGTAAGGTATGTGGCCATGCTATCCGGCCAATGCAACATCTTCATTTCGACGAAAACCAGCTTCTTGTTGTTTCCGATGTCTAAAGAATCTCCGGTTTTAACTACATGGAAGTTCCAATCTTCCCTATGATACTGGCCTGTAAGTGATTTGACTGCATTAGCGGTACAATAGATGGGGGTATTTGGAATTTCCTTGAGCAACGCGGGGAGAGAACCGCTGTGATCGACTTCGCCGTGGTTTGCCACGATGCAATCAATGGAAGAAAGATCAATTTCCTTTTTCAGATTATCGATGAACTCAGTACTATGAGGTTCCCATACAGTATCGATGAGTACAGTCTTTTCCTCTTGGATCAGATAGGCATTCTGGCTGGATCCATTCTTGATCGAGTAATCGGAACCGTGAAAAGACTCAAGCTCCCAGTCTAATTTTCCTACCCAAGTAACATTGTTTTTAACATTCGTCCCCATGCTCTAATCCTCCATGTTCTTTACATAAGAATACTAAGATGAAAGGACTTGAAATCAGGATTGCCATTGATACAAGACCTTCAACCAAGGGGCCTCCCTTGGTTGAATTACTCTGTACCTGCCCGCCCTGTGTTAATAGGGGTTGGTAATAAAGTGTTCCAGTTGATCTATCTGGAAATCCCTTTCCTCGAGGGCTGCCTTGACCACATCGCCGATGGAAATCATGCCTACGACCTTGTCGTCTTCCATGACGGGAAGGTGGCGAAACCTTCCGGCAGTCATGAGCTGAAGGCAATCTTCCAGACTCTGGTGCGGCTTCACATAGGTTACCCCTTTTGTCATGACCTCGGAAATTTTAATGGCCGCCGTATTTAGATGTTCGGTCTTCCTGGAAAAATGTTTGACAATATCGCGTTCAGACAGAATTCCCTTGATTGCTCCCCTTTCATCAAGCACGAGCAGGGCACCGATTTTGTGTTCGGTCAATTGCAAAAGTGCATGAGATAGTGTGTCATCGGGTTTTATACTGAAAACTTTACTTCCCTTCTGGTCAAGAATCGATTGTACATTTGCCATAAAATTCCTCCTATGATTGGAAAACAACCTGTATCCTATAAAAAGGGTAGCTCACAGCGTGCGAATTCGCAAGGAAATAATCGGAATTTACGCCAGATAGGGGGATGAGCTCAATGAATTTGCAAGGACCTAAAAGCCTGGCCCGATCTCTTGAAAAAAATTGGGCCGGCCAAAAGGGCGTATCATGCACGCTTTTATGCAGGAAAACGGTTTTTTGTCTTGTTTGCAATTCTCACGAGGGTGAGCATAACGGGGACTTCGACCAATACCCCAACCACGGTAGCTACCGCTGCGCCAGAATTGACTCCAAATACTGAAATTGCGACTGCCACTGCCAGTTCAAAGAAATTCGAAGCCCCAATCAACGCAGCGGGGGCTGCTACAGCATGGGGAAGTTTCCAAACCTTTGCCCAGTTGTAGGCGATGATAAAAATCAGAAAGGTCTGCAGTATCAGGGGAAGCGCAATAAGGAGGATATGCAAAGGATTATCAATGATAGTCTGTCCCTGGAAGGAAAAGATAATCACCAAGGTAAGCAAAAGCCCAGCGACGGTGATGTTGCTGAATTTAGGGATAAACGTATTTTCAAAATAGGCCAGACCGTGGCGCCGGGTAACATAGCTTCGCGTTAGCCAACCGGCAAGAAGGGGAATAACCACAAACAGCACGACTGACAAAAATAGGGTTGCCCAGGGGATTGCAATCCCGCTGATACCGAGTAACAAACCCACTATCGGGACAAAGGCAACCAGTATAATAAGGTCATTGGTAGCAACCTGGACAAGCGTATAGGCGGCATTCCCCTTGGTAAGGTAACTCCATACGAACACCATGGCAGTACAGGGTGCGGCACCGAGCAGTACAGCACCGGCAAGATATTGCCTGGCAAGCTCGGCACCTATCAAATTCCGAAACACTACAAAGAAGAAGAAATAGGCAATCGCATACATCGTAAACGGTTTAACCAGCCAGTTTACTACCCAGGTGATCACCAATCCTTTGGGATTTTCCCCTACTTTCTTTACACTGGAAAAATCGACTTTGAGCATCATAGGGTAAATCATAAGCCAAATGAGAATTGCAATTGGCATCGAAACATTTTCATATTCGAACCGACCAAGGAAAGAGGGAATCTGGGGGACAAACACCCCGATCATGACACCTGCAGTCATGCATAGCAGAACCCAGACGGAGAGGAACCGTTCAAAGAACCCTATCCCACTTTTTGCAGTACCGGCTTTCGCTTTTTCGTTTTTTTCCATTCTTTTATTCCTTGACGCAAGGATTTTTACAAGAGTTGGCAGTATTTGTGCCGAGTTCTTTACAGATACAGTTTTCTTTGTCTTTCCAAATGAGCTTCAGGAAAGCCTCCAAGTTCTCGAACATCTCGCTATTCAGCGAATAGGTCATCCAAGTCCCCTTGCGTTCTGATTTTACAAGCTTGCAAGACGTCAAAAGGTTCATATGGTAACTGAGGGTCGGCTGGGTTATCGAGAAAGATTCAAGGATATCACAGGCACAAAGGGGACCACAGGAGAGCATATCGACGATCTGCAATCGTGTTTCATCCGAAAGGGCTTTGAACAACGGGATATACGAGGCATAGCCTGGCTGCATGGGCGACTCCTTATATAGAATAGTATCAATATCATTGAATATCATCAATATAACAAGGTACCGAAAAGGACGAATACTTTTATAAAAAAAAGTATATTTTCGTTTGTTCCCAGAGGGAAGTGTTTTACATTCAAACACAGTTTAAATGCATTTCTAATTTTTATTTGATTATATCATCATTTATAATATAGTATTTTATTTTTTAATATTCTTTCTCTTATTATTTAATGTATTTTTTTTTTTTTATATCTTGTTTAGTACTTTTCTATTCACAATTACCTTATTGACAAAACAAGCTAGGAGAGCCTATCATCCTCTTCGAATCGATATACCAATACAACAAAAGCAAGGCAGGCATGCAAATGGCACGAACAAAACTCTTCCGCGCTCCTCTCAAATATGTACAGGGAAAAGACGCCCTTCTTTCCTTCTATGAGGAAACCAAGGACCTAGGAACCTCATATCTCTTCATTTGCAGCAACAGCGGATATAAGAGTTGTCAGGAAAACCTGAAAAAAAGTTTCGAGAATTCTGCGTGCACCCTACGCTTTGAGATTTTCGGTGGGATCAGCTCCAACGGAGAAATCAACAAGATGCGCGAAATCGTACAGGCTGACAATATCGAAGTGGTGGTAGGAATCGGCGGGGGATCTGCAATCGACACTGCCAAGGCAACCGCTTTCTATGAAAAACGCCCTGTTGTCATCATTCCTACTGTCTGTGCAACCGATGCACCCTGTACCGGGCTTTCGGTTATTTACAACGACGACGGGTCGTTCGATACCTATCTTTTCTACCCACGCAACCCCGAGGCAGTCATTGTCGATACCCGCATCATCGCCAATGCACCTGCAAAATTCCTCGTTGCCGGTATGGGCGATGCCTTGGGAACCTATTTCGAAGCACGGGCCTGCGTTCGCACCGATGCCCCGAGCCTTGAAAACGGCGGGATAACCCTTTCTGCGATGGCCTTGTGCGAGCTGTGCTACAAAACCTTGCTCAAATGCGGATCCCAGGCAAAACAAGCCTGTGAAAACCATCTGGTAACCCCGGCTTTTGAAGCTATCGTCGAGGCAAATACCTACCTCAGCGGCGTTGGGGCTGACAATGGCGGACTGGCAGTTGCCCACTCGGTATACAACGGTTTTACCGCTTTGAGCGAATGCGAAAAGACTATGCACGGTTCATTGGTTGCCTTTGGAACCATCACTCAGCTGGTCATTGAGAATGCCCCGAAGGAAGAGATCAAGGAAGTCATGGACTTCTGCCATAGTGTGGGACTTCCCCTCACGTTGGAAGAAGTCGGGGTCACCGATGTTTCACGTGTGCGCATTGCAGCCGAGAAAGCCTGCATTCCAGGCGAAACAATCCATAATATGGTTGGCGATGTTACTCCTGAACAACTCTATGACGCCCTGCTTGCAGCAGACCTGCTTGGGAGACAATACCTCGCCCTGTAGATGTAAGCGTAAGGATATTGAAGGCGGAACCGAAAAATCTTCGGATCCGCTTTTTTTTGTACCTTCAAGCGGGAAAGATGACACGTCTCTTGATTTTCCCCAATGAAACTGGCTATACAGAACCGTAGCAAACCCTTCAAAAGCGAGTTATTTGATAATGAACAGTATCCTCTATATCGTGACAGCCTTGTTGCTTGGCCTTTCCTTTTTCAAAGACAAGCAAAAAACAAAAAAGGCCTTGAAAAAAGCCTGGAAATCCTTTGAAAACATTCTTCCCCAGTTTCTGGTGGTCGTACTTTTTGTCAGCCTGTTGCTCTCTGTCATGAATCCCCAGACAATCTTAAAAATCATCGGTTCAGAGTCAGGGTGGTGGGGAGTAATCCTCTCTGCCATTGTAGGTTCACTCACCCTCATCCCGGGTTTTGTGGCCTTCCCTACCGCTGCAATGTTGTTGCAAGGAGGGGCCGGGTATATGCAGATCGCCGCCTTCGTATCGACGCTCATGATGGTCGGCATCGTAACCCTTCCTGTTGAGATCCGGTATTTCGGGAAGCGTCTGGCAATCTACAGGAACACCCTGGCCTTTGCTTTCTCGTTTCTGGTTGCCTACCTCATAGGCTATGTGGAGGCCTTGGTATGAAAAAAATCTTGAAAAAATACCAGGCTTTTCTTTTGGTTTCCCTGACAATAATCGCGTATTCATTTTTCAACAGGGAACTGGGGGAAAAAGTATTTGACACCACGTTGTTCCAATTGAAGGAAATGCTGTTGGTAATCCCACCGATTTTTATCCTTTTGGGTCTGCTGGATGTGTGGGTGCCCAAGGAAACCATGGTAAAGTACATGGGGGAAAAGTCTGGGGTGAAAGGGATTTTGCTTGCGCTTTTCATAGGGTCTGCAGCGGCAGGTCCGCTCTACGGGGCATTCCCGGTAGCTGCAGTCTTTATGAAAAAAGGAGTGAAATTCTCTAACATCTTGATTTTCCTCGGTGCCTGGTCAACGACAAAAATCCCTATGTTCCTCTTTGAAGCTGCCTCCTTGGGGACCAGGTTTGCAGTAACACGATTGCTAATCGACATTCCCGGTATTATACTGATTGCTTACGTGCTCAATGCCTTGATTCCCAAACAAGAAGTACAAAAAATATATGAAAAAACTGAATAAAGAATTGTTCCCAAACCAAGTTTTCGGAGGATGAACAGGAAAATGCAAAACACAAAAGCCTTGCACAGACTCGTATTGCTTGTACTTATTTTTTGCATTGCCGCAAGCTCGGTCGGCTTGTTCTCAAAAACAGGCGGCACCTCGTATACGGTAACCAACCAATATGGTGATTTCATCAGGATGTACGGCGACGGCCTCTACAGCCATGACTCCTACTTCAAAGCCCCCATTTTTCGAGCCTCCGATGCCACTATGCTGTTTCTGGCAGTTCCCCTGCTTGCCATGGGTCTTCTCTATGACAAGAAACGCCACTGTCTGAAAAGCAGGATCGCCTTGGCTTCCGGACTTTTTTCTTTCACCTATTACAGCGCAGGCCTTTGTTTTGGAGTTAGCTATAATTACCTGCTGCTCCTCTACATAGCCTTATTCTCAGCAAGTCTGTTTTCGCTAGGCCTCTCTTTGGTGAGCATCGATTACCCTGAGCTTCACGCAAGTATAACAGGGCCACTCCCCTACAGGGGTATCTACACGTTCCTCCTGCTTACCTGCATCGCCTTGATCCTGGCCTGGCTTCCCGATATTCTCAGTGCCCTTGCCACCGGTCGCCCCTTAGCCTTGCTTGAAGTCTACACGACGGAAATCACATATGTTCTGGATATGGGAATTATCAGCCCCTTGGCAATACTTTGCCTCATACTAGTGAGAAAAAGACTCCCCCTCGGCTATGTCGTACTCGCTTTGTTACTTACCCTCTGTACGCTCATAGGCATAATGGTGCCGGTCCAGACTCTTTTCCAGATGGCAAAGGGAATCCAGCTCACTCCACCTGAGTTTATCACCAAGGTTGCAAGCTTCATCGCCCTGGCTCTTTTTTCCCTGTACCTTGCGATTCGCCTTTTCAAGTCTATACGATGAAGCCGATTCAATCGGTAAGTACCGAGAGCTCCTGCAGTCCATCGAGGTCGACAAGCCTAACCGTCCTTGGCCCAAGGTTCTCGATAAGCCCCGCTTCTTCCAGCTGGACCATCTTCCTGCTCAGCGTTTCCCGGGCAAGGCCCAAATAATTGGCCAGGCCTTCCCTGCTGAGCGGAAGGGTAATGACAACCCCTTCAGAATCATCTTTTCCATAGGTATCCTTGAACTCAAGAAGCATCGAGGCTATTCTCAACTCGGCATTTCGCCCACCCATGCTCTGCATCACGGTTTCGAGCCGACTCATCCTGTTTGCCATTGCCCCAATGATCTGCATCGCGATGGTGCTTTGCTCTGCCAATAATTTCTTGAACCGTTCCTTGGAAAGAATGCATACCTTGCAATCCTCCAGGGCCTCCACCGAATAGGGGACTTTCTCCTCGGTAAACAAAAATCTTGCCCCAAAATAGTCGTTTTTCGGGAAGATATACAGGATTTGCTCCCTTCCATCAGCAGATGTCCTGAAGGCCTTGGCACTCCCCTCCCTGATAACGGTGAACCCAAGCGGTTCGTCACCCTCGTTTGCAAGGTGCTCGCCCTTCTGATACGTCCTATGGGTCATTTCCTCTGTCAAAGTCTGTATGGCGTCGTGACTGAGTGACACAAAAAGGGGCACTTTGCCGAGGCACATTTCATTTTTGCAAATCTTGCACTGGATTGTCGTATCAGTATCCATATAAAGACTCCCAGACAGTATTCAATGTGATTTGAATCACAGAGTTAAAAAACTATTTGCACTAGAGTCAAGCCATCAGGTGAATGGTGACATTCCCTGTACACAATATAACAGAGGTAAACCATGAGTGCTACCAAAGAAAACGGACTTACAAAAGAAATTACCATCGATACACGCAATTTCATCGTGAATACCTATACCCCCTATGACGGGGACCAGTCCTTTCTCACCGAACCTACAGAAAGGACGAAAAACCTGTGGAAAAAGCTTTCACGCTATCTCGACATCGAACGGGAACGGGGAGGAATGTACGGCATCGATGAACATACCATTTCAACCATCACCAGCCATAAGAACGGCTATATTGACCAGGAAAACGAGGTAATCGTCGGCTTACAGACCGATGAGCCACTGAAGCGCGCAATCATGCCTTTCGGTGGAATTCGGCTGGTACAGACAGAGCTTGAAGCCTACGGCAAAGAGTTCCCCAAAGACGTACAGCAGGTATTCGATTACCGCAAGACCCACAATGACGGGGTTTTCGATGCCTATACCGACGCCATGAAGCAGGTCCGCCATACCGGAATCATTACAGGTCTTCCCGATGCCTATGGCAGGGGCAGGATCATCGGGGACTACCGCAGGGTAGCTCTCTATGGGACCGAGGCTTTGCTCGAGGCGAAAAAACAAGCAAAGACCAACTGCGTTAGCGATAGTATGGACAGCGATACCATCCGCGACAGGGAAGAACTGAGCGAACAGATTCGCTCAATCAAAGAACTTACTGCGATGGCAGCCTCCTACGGCTTTGACATTTCAAAACCTGCCCTCGATACGAAACAGGCAATCCAGTGGCTGTATTTTGGGTACCTTGCCGCGATAAAGGAACAGAACGGGGCGGCAATGAGCCTTGGCAGAGTCTCCACTTTCCTGGATATCTATGCAGAGAAAGACCTTGCAGCTGGCACCTATAGCGAATCAGAAATCCAGGAAATGGTAGACCACTTTATCATGAAGCTGAGAATAGTACGGTTTTTGAGAACCCCTGCCTATGACGAGCTGTTCAGTGGCGACCCAACCTGGGTAACCGAGTCCCTCGGGGGAATGTGCCTCGATGGCAGGCATATGGTAACGAAAATGAGCTACCGGTTCCTCCATAGCCTCACCAATCTGGGACCCGCTCCTGAACCAAACCTTACGGTCCTCTGGAGCGAAAGGCTTCCCTCTACGTTCAAAAACTACTGTGCAAAGCTTTCCATTGAAACCTCCTCGATCCAATACGAGAACGATGATCTGATGAGTGCCACCTATGGCGATGACTATGGCATTGCCTGTTGTGTTTCTGCCATGCGCATTGGAAAGCAGATGCAGTTCTTCGGGGCGCGGGTCAACCTGGCAAAAGCCCTGCTGTATGCGATCAACGGCGGCAAGGATGAAAAGAGCGGGGAGCAGGTAGGGCCTGAGCTTGCCTCGATGTCTGGTGAATACCTCGACTTCGACGAAGTAATGAGAAAATTCGAAGTGACTACCGAATGGCTGGCAAAACTCTATATCGACACGCTCAATGTCATCCACTATATGCACGACAAATATAGTTATGAACGCATCGAGATGGCGTTGCATGACGAAAACATTGTCAGGACCATGGCCGGGGGTATCGCAGGGTTGAGCGTGGTAGCAGACAGCCTGTCAGCTATCAAGTATGCAAAAGTGAAGCCAGTCTATGATGAGCGGAACATTGCCGTCGATTTCATCATCGAAGGTGATTTCCCAAAATACGGGAATGACAACCCGCTCGTTGATGAAATCGCAGTCAAACTGGTCAAGGATTTCATCACGAAGATGCGCAAACACCATACGTACCGCAAAAGCATCCCTACCCTCTCGGTCCTTACCATTACCTCAAATGTAGTGTACGGCAAGAAGACGGGATCTACCCCGGACGGAAGGCATAAGGGAGAGCCTTTTGCCCCAGGGGCCAACCCGATGCATGGTCGCGATGCGAATGGCTGTGTGGCAAGTATGAAAAGTGTGGCAAAGATTCCCTATGACTATGCCCAGGACGGTATCTCCTACACGTTCAGTGTAATCCCGGGGACACTGGGCAAAACAGAAGAACAACAGATAGAGAATCTTTCCGCTCTGCTTGATGGGTACTTCCATGAGCAAGGACACCACATAAACGTGAATGTCTTCGATAAGAGCACCTTGCTCGATGCCATGGAACGCCCTGAGCTCTATCCCCAGTTGACTATCAGAGTCAGCGGCTATGCAGTCAATTTCATCAAGCTCACCCGTGAACAACAACTTGATGTCATCAACAGAACCTTTCACGACCACCTATAAGGAGGAACACCATGGGCATACAGGGAACCATCCATTCCATTGAGACTTTCGGAACGCTGGACGGACCGGGCATCAGGTATGTCCTGTTCCTCCAGGGTTGTTCGCTCAGGTGCCGGTTCTGCCACAACCCAGATACCTGGGCAATGGGAGGCAAACCGACCTCCGATTCAGATGAGGTAGTTAAGGGAATTCTTTCCTACCGCTCCTTCATCAAAAAAGGAGGGGTTACCCTCAGTGGCGGAGAACCCCTGAGACAACCGGAATTCGCCTTGGATATCATCAACAAATGCAAAAAAGCTGGGTTGCACACTGCCCTCGATACGGCAGGATCTGTCCCCCTTGAACGTTCGAGAGCAGTCCTGGATGCAGTCGACCTGGTCCTGCTCGATATCAAGAGCCTGGACGACCGACAGTGTTTCAGCCTCACCGGCCAAGGAAATGCTAACACCCTTGCCACCTTGGAGTATTGCCAGGCCATCGGCAAACCAGTCTGGTTGCGCCATGTGCTCGTTCCCCAATGGACCCTGGACAGGCAAAGGCTTGAAAAACTTGCCCTGTTTCTCAAAGGCTATAGTTGCATCGAGAAAGTTGAATTGCTTCCCTATCATGCCATGGGGCAATACAAATGGGAGCAACTGAACCTCGATTACAGCCTTAAAGATGTCCCTGAGCCAACTGAAAAGGAACTTGGTATGGCAAAGAAACTATTCGAGGAGCAGGGATTGGAAGTTTTGATGACTAGTTTTGCAACAAAGGAAAAAACAGCCAAGGTCGGTTGAATACCGCTATCGAATAGGAACAAGGCCACAGGGAATGTATCTCTGTGGCCTTGGTATCTTTTCTTATACAATTTGAATAGAAAGCCTTAATCCCTTTCCTTCTGGGGTACATAGTACAGAAGGGAGACATCATAGCCAGCTTCAGTGGCAAGATGTTTCATTGTATCAAGCAACTGGTCTGAGATTTCAGGTTTTCTGCTTAAAAACCAGAGATATCGTCGCGAATCATCCCCGACCAAAGCCCACTGATAGGCTTCCCCATCCAAGGCAAACACCAGGTAGTCTGCGCTGAAAAGGCCGAAGAATTTTACCTTCAACCTTCCGGGAGCCATATCATCAGGCCTTTGGGCAACGGCTTTGACCTGGGTATACTTCCCATCGAGGGTTTTTTTGAAAGCGCTGTTCACTACACTTACCTTCCCATCGATTCGGAGGGTGTAATCGGCAACGGCGCCTACCAGGTTTTTCTCAAAGCCATGGTCATACCGTGCTATCTCATACCACCTTCCCATATATTGGGGGATCGAAAGGCTGGGGACTGTCTTCAAGGGTTCATAACCTCCATTGGCTGTAGTGCAGGAAACAGTCGACACCAACAAGACTGTGGCAAGGATCATCAAGGTTTTCCTTCTTTCCATCGAGAAATCTCCTTCTGCCTTTTCAGTGTACGGCAAATCAGAGGGAAAGCAACCGTTCAATATCTTGTTTGAGTTGTTCCGGCTCTACGTTGGGAGCAAACCGTTTTACGGTTACCCCGTCGCTGGCAACCAGGAATTTTGTAAAATTCCATTTTATAGTAGAGCCCATAACCCCGGGAGCTTGCTTTTTAAGCCATCTGTACAGGGGAACGGTTTCTTTCCCGTTCACTGCAATCTTAGCCATAAGGGGAAACGTTACCCCGTGGTTCAACTGGCAGAATTGGGCAATCTCAGTGTCACTGAGTGGTTCCTGGTGGGCAAACTGGTCACAGGGAAAACCGATTACAACCAATCCTTTCTCGGCATACTGCTTGTAGAGAGCCTCCAACCCAGTATATTGGGGAGTAAACCCACATTTGCTTGCCGTATTTACAATCAAGACGGTTTTTCCTTTCAATGCAGAAAACAAGAACGGCTTGCCATCATTTGCGATAACTGAAAAATCATATAAAGATTCAGGAGCATGTGTATCCATTGGGTACCTTCCTTTATGTTGTGTAAAATATAATTGTTAACAATGTATATTGTCAAGAGACTCACACCCCAAGCATAAAAAGACAACCCATCACAGGGAAATGCTTTGAATTTGCAACTTTTCAGGATAGACTGTCAGAAAAAGGAAGGGCCCAGATGGCTATCGGGTACGCCTGCCAAACTTTGGCAGTCCCAAAGACAGACTTGAAACACTGCCTGCTGAAAAATGCAGACGAATCAACGTTGCTACAAGTGGGTGCGTATAACCTTGAACATCTTAAAAATGCCATTACCTATGCTATTTCCCAAGGAATCCAAATTTTCAGGATCAGTTCCGATATTATTCCTTTCGCGTCGAAAAGCGAAATCAAATTCCCTTGGGAAAGCAGGTTTTCTGAAAAACTGAACCTAATCGGGAAGCTGATAAACAGCGGTGGACTCCGTGTCTCCATGCATCCAGGACAATATACTGTGCTGAATTCACCCCACCCCGCTGTAGTGGAGAACAGCATTGCGGACCTGGCCTACCATACGAAATTCCTCGATAGCCTCTCGCTTGGTAGCAACCATAAGGTAATTCTCCATATCGGGGGAATCTATGGGGATAAAAGCGAAGCTACAAAGCGTTTTTGCCAGCAATACAGACAGCTCGACCAGACTATCAAGAACCGGCTTGTCTTGGAAAACGATGACAAAAACTACACGATTGCACAAGTATTGGACATTGCCAAGGAAACCGGGGCTCCGGTGGTGTTTGACAACCTGCACCATGAGCTCAACCCCTCCCCCTTACTACGAACTGATGCCCAATGGATAGCTGAATGCAAAAAAACCTGGAAATCGCAGGATGGCAGGCAGAAAATCCATTATTCGCAACAGGATAGCGAAAAGAAAAAAGGGTCCCATTCTGCTACTATTTCCCTGGATCCCTTTCTTGACTATGTTTCGAAACTGGAAATCCAAGACCTCGATATCATGCTTGAGGTCAAAGACAAAAACATCTCTGCACTCAAATGTATGTATTGCCTTTACCCGCCCCAGGACAAATCCATACTCTGGAGAGAATGGGAACGGTATCGCTACCTGGTTTCTGAGCGAAACCTCTTTTCCATCTTTGAGATACAGGACCTTCTTGGTGTCCAGGATAACACGACCTCCGTTACGTTTTACCGGATGCTGGAAAATATCCTTAGGCAGGAACCCGAACGGGAACAGAGCATCACAACGGCAAAGGAACTGTTCAACCTTTTTGCAGACCAGACAACAGCGCAGGAAAAAACCCGTTTCCAGCGGGCGTTACACCGGTACAGGGAAGCTGAGATTTCACTTCCTTCACTCAAAAAGCAGATTAAGAACCTCTGCGAAAAATATTCTGTAGAGGAAGTAACCACTTCCTACTATTTTCAATGAAAAGGAGATCGATCGTATGGCAAACAATCAAAAAGCAAGAGGTATGATCTTGGCTGTCCTCGTCTCATACATCATCATGATCACAGTGAACGCACTGGCAAACATTTTGCCTTTCAATGGAATCACTACCGGGGACATCTCCAATGCCTTTGGCAATTTATTTGCACCAGCTGGCATAACCTTTTCTATCTGGGGGGTAATCTATACATTACTTGCACTCTATGTCCTCTATCAGATGGGAGTTTTCCGTAAGGATACTTCCAAATTCATGAATGAATTGCTTGATAAAGTTGCCCCGCTTTTTGTTTTTTCTTCCCTTGCGAATGCAACCTGGATGTTTGCATGGCATTATAAGGCTTTCCCCCTTTCCCTGATTTTGATGGTCATTATCTTGATCTGTCTTTATTTCATCCTGCAGATTCTGAAGGTACAAGACCTGAGAAAAGCAAGCTATTTTTTCTTGAGGCTACCGTTTAGCATATATTTTGGGTGGATTACCGTTGCAACGATTGCCAACGCAACCACGTTGCTAGTCAGCCTAGGCTGGAAAGGCTTTGGCCTTTCAGAGGTCATCTGGACAATCCTTATCCTCATCGTGGGCACGGCAATCGGCATTGCAACCGCTTTGGTACACAAGGACATTCCCTATAACCTGGTCATCGTGTGGGCTTATCTTGGAATCTTGATCAAACACAGAAGCGAAACGGGATTTGCAAAGGACTACCCTTCAATCATCATTACGGTATATATCTGCCTGGGACTGCTTCTGGCGTCTGTTCTCTTCCTGGCCTTGAAGAAGAACAGGCAAAAAAGAACCACTGCGTAAAACATTTGCAACGGAGCGCCTACATGGAAAACCAAACAACGCACAAGAAAGGATGGGAGACGATTGCAATCAGAACCATCCTATGGACGTACATCGTCATGTGCCTGGTCATCGCCGGCTTGAACTGGGGGTACCTCCCAAGGGCCTCAGCAAAGACAGCGGCGTTGATTACCAGAATCTGGCAAATCTATGAGAACTGGGTAAAAGCAGCCTTCATTTTTGCCTGTGGCTTTTTGACCTTGCGCATACGCTCAAAGAAGCAAAGGATTACCATGCGCAGAATGAACATTATAGGTCTTTCCCTAACAGCCCTTGCCCTGCACATAATTCTTCCCTTCCTCTTGAAAAACCCTGATCTCTACTTCTTCGCTATGCCCCTACCCTGGAACACAACGCCGCTACAAGCTGGAATCGAACAGTCTGCATTCTACAAAACCCATGTGCTCTCTCTCGGAGCTACTATGATACGCTGGGCGCTGTTGTTTTTCTGGGTTTACAGTGCCTGTATTTTGCTGGGAACCCTCATCTTCGGCAGACGCCTGCAATGTTCCTCGCTTTGTCTCTTCAATGGATTTGCCGCAGAGGTATTCGATCCGGCAATCCCCCTCATTGGCAAAAAAGGAAAAGGGAAACCAGCTCCCTTGGCAAAGAAAACCCTCGCTCGATTTGCTTTTCTGAGATGGCTGTTCTTTGCCCTCTCTCTGGTATTTTCCCTTTACTGGATCCTCTTGCAAGGCGGGATACCCTGGACAACCTGGATGAATCTGATGCAGAAGATAGAGGTGTATAAGTATCTGGTAACCGAATTGCTGATGGCGATGTTTTTCTGGGTGGCCTTTATCGGTAGAGGCTATTGCCTTTACTGTCCCCTTGGCACAACCCTGGCTTTGGTTTCCAAGGTTGCAGGGCAAAAAATCAAAACCGATAACAAAGAGTGTATCCAATGCGGGCGTTGCTCAAAGGCTTGTCCGGTATCAATCGATGTACAATCGTTTGCCAAAGAAAAAAAGGCAGTACAGGATATCCGATGCGTAGGATGTGCACACTGCGTGGATGCATGCCCGACAGAAACCCTTTCCTATGAAACCCATTGCATTTCGCTCGTGAAGAAATACAAGAAATCAAACGTATAGTATTTTTGGCAAGATACTCAATTGACAGGTAAACTTAACCTTTATTAGATTGGTACCATTAGCAAAGAGGATGCCCTCGATGCTATCGGTACCAAGTATTCTTTTCTTTCCAGATTGTGAGATTTGGGTATCGGTCCCATTAAATTTGACAAACAATTCGTTGACACCTTAGCGAAACCGGGGCCTTTTGGTATTGCAGAAGATATTATTTCGATGGTACATCATCTAAAGAAAGATAGAACTGCAAAAGAGGATGCGATGGAACAAAAAAACCAAGGGGGAAACCTGGGGTGTAACTCGATACAGGAATATCTTTTCAGCAAACCTGTTTTGCAAGAAATCGCTTTGCAAATGCCTAGAAACCAAAGAAGAAACAACCATTGAACAACAACAAGACCCTGCTAGCTCTCCGTATATGTGTTCCTATGCTCCTGATGACAACCTTCATAGGAGGCCTTGGCGCCGAAAGTCTAATCCCAGAACAGGTTTTGCCGCATATCCTGTTCGTTGTCGAAGAACCTTCGCTGACAATCCTTGAGGCAAACGAAGAGGCTATCCGGTTTTATGGGTATCGCAAAGACACCTTGGAGTCAATGACAGTCTCCCAACTCGATTATGGTAAGAATGGCCTCGATTTCAAGGTTACAGACCAGAAAGACCTAGTGGTCCTGCAGAAAACGGCAAAGGGGGAAACCAAGCTTGTTCTTGTGAATACAGAGCCTCTGGAAAGGGGAACTGCCTCACTCTATGCGGTAGAAATCGAGGATATCACTGGATCGTTACTCATAAAAGGAAAAGCAAAATATAGTACTTTGCTGGTAATTCTGGGAACTTTTACCATTCTCGTTTTCCTACTTCTCCTGATCATCCATCATGTCAAACACTATATCCTGCTGAACTATAAAAGCCAGCGGTTGCTTACTATCAACAAAATGCTCCAGGCTTTCCTCGATACCGATTCCCGGCTAGGTTTTGTCAAAGACGGGGACCTCAGGTACCGGTACATCAATAAAGCAGTTGAGGAATTCTACCAAAAAGATGCCTCCGAAATTGTTGGATTTACAGACGACCAACTGGCAATCCCCCAATGGAGGGAGCAACGGAACCTTACAGACGAGCAGGTCCTCAGGGAAAACCGCCTTATCGAGTCAGAAATATCCTGGAATGACCGATTTTACAAGAGTATCAAGTTCCCTGTAGAACTATCCAACGGGAAAAAAGGTATCGGTGCCTATATCGAGGATATAACCGGAGAGAAAAAACGCGGTGAAAATGACCAAAAAAGCCTTTTGCGCATGGCTATGCTTGTCGACTTTCTCAGTATTTCCTTCGAATCGCCCCAGAGCCAATTGGACGATGTGTTGGAAAAAGCTGTGACTCTTACAGAAAGTGTCTATGGGTTTCTCTACCTCTACGATGAGGTCACTGAGAAGTTTTCAAAAACCACCTTTTCGGGAGACGCACTCGCCTACCATAACATATCATCGGCACAGGCTTCCCATACGTTCAAGCATTCAGAGCTCTGGCAAAAAATAATGCATGAGAAGAAACCACTTGCATGCAACTCACCTGCCGAAATGGAACAGCTGGCAAAAAATTGTCCACCCGAGCATTTGAAACTGACTTCGTTTCTGGCTTTCCCTGTACTCATCCATGAAAAAATCGTTGCCATGGTTGGTCTTGCCAACAAAAAGGGAGGCTATAGGGAAAACGATATCTACCAGATTTCCCTCTTGATGACTGGTGTATGGAATGCCAAAGAGAAGAATGAACGAGACAGGGAACTGCAGGCAAGCAGGGAAAACCTGCAGCTTATTCTCGATTCCACGGCAGAAGGAATTTTCGGTATCGACAGAGAAGGGAAATGCACTTTCTGCAATGCGAGCAGCCTTCGTCTTTTAGGCTATTCGAAACAGGAACAATTACTGGGCAAAGAGATCCTTGCCATCATAATCCCTTCCAAAACAGGAGAAATTGCGACAGGGCTCCGGGCAAACGACATGGTCTCCCCTCTCGTAACAGGCAATGGGATATCTCTCGAAGACCAGGTTTTCTCAAGGCCTGACGGTACCTCATTCGATGTTCTCATCTATGCGTATCCGCAATGGAAAAATAACCAAGTGGTTGGGTCTGTCATTACCTTTACCAATAATACGGAACGAAAGCAGAATATTGAGAAGATCCAATTCCTCAGCAGTCATGACGAATTGACAGGGGTTTACAATCGCTCTTTTTTCGAACAGGAGAAAGCGCGCATAGACAAGGACGAATACCTTCCGATTTCCTTAATTGTAGGCGATGTAAACGGTCTAAAGCTCTCAAATGATATCTTTGGGCACATTGAAGGAGATTTCCTACTTAAAAACATTTGCTCGGCTATGCAAAATGTCTGCAAACACAACGGTTCGATTTCCCGGACAGGGGGAGATGAGTTTGTGGTTCTCTTACCCCACACTGGCAGTTCCGAGGCAAAGGAATTGTTGGAGAGGATAAAAACAGAACTCGACGAGCAATTTCCACCGATGGGGAAAGACAGTATTTCCCTCGGCTATGCAACAAAAACGAATGCAGGGGAAAACTTACAAGAAGTCTTCAGAAATGCGGAAAATAGTATGTATATGGAAAAAACTCTCTGCCATGGGGCTATCCAAGAGAAACAGCTCAAGCAATTGGAACTACAACTCTATGATAAAATACCTGAAGAAAAATTGCATTCAAAGTGCATCGCCCAACTTTGTGGCAGGATGGCTGAGTTGCTGCAGCTTGAAGAGATTGCAAACAAGCAGCTCATCAGGGCCGGTTATCTTCATGATATAGGCAAAGTAGTCAAGAAAAAGGGGAATCTGAGTGAAACAGCCATTGATGCACAGGGTATGCACAGAATCTATGATCATACGGTTGTAGGCTTCAGGATACTTAAAAACTTTGACGAAACGGCAGAGCTGGCCGAAATCATTCTCTACCACCATGAACACTGGGATGGCACCGGGTATCCCAAGCAACTCAAAGGAAAGCAGATACCGTTGGCCTCAAGAATCTTACGTTTCTGCGAAACCTATGAAATGCTTTCCCAGAATAAGGAAAGAGATGAAAAAGCAATGAAAGAATCCCTTTCATCGTTAGCGGGGACTGTCCTGGATCCAAACCTGGTGGACCTCTACATCGAAAGTGGGCAGCCTTTGCAAGTAGGTCTATAAAGACAGCAAGTGTGTTCTTTTTTCCCAACGGTTCCTAAAAACCATACAGGATAGATTGGCAAGGCCCAGGGTTTCCCCCGGGCCCAGAACTACTGCGTATTATTTATTTACTTGGTTCACGGGTTTTTCCCCGGCAAGGAAGACCCGCACATTTTCCACGGCGATGTTGAGCAACCGCAATCGAGACTCTTTAGGGGCCCAGGCAATATGGGGGGTGACGATACAATGGGGGTGTTTGACCAAGGCACTGACCTCAGTGGGAGGTTCAACGGTCAAGACGTCCATGGCACAGCCATAGACTTTCCCTGACTGCAGGGCGGCCAGCAAATCATCCTCATTGATGAGGGGACCACGGGAAGTATTTATTAGCATTACCCCATCCTTCATCTTTGCAAGGGTTTCCTTATTTACTAGGTTTTCTGTTTCTTTGGTAAGGGGGCAATGGAGACTGATTACATCGCTGACACCTAGCAGTTCATCAAAGGTAACATAGGATATCCCCTCTGCAACCCATGCAGGGTTCTGGTAAGAGTCAAAGGCTACGACCTTCATGCCAAAAGCCTGGGCAATGACTGCAGTGGTGTGTCCGATTCTTCCCAGACCCACGATACCCATGGTTTTTCCGGCAAGCTCTATCAAAGGGTAGTCAGTGAAGCAGAAATCGGGACAAGTAACCCAGGCACCGTCTGCAACCCGCTGAGCATGATGTCCAACCCTATGGCAGAGTTCAAGCAAGAGGGCAAAGACATATTGCGCCACGGCCGTAGTTCCATAGGTAGGGATATTGGTTACCACGATGCCAGCCTCTTTGGCTGCAACCACATCTACGACATTGAAACCGGTTGCAAGGACCCCGATGTACTGTATACTTGGACATGCAGCGAACTCAACTTCGCCCAGGGGTGTCTTATTTGTCAATACGACCTCAGCATCACCGATTCTTTTGACAATCTGCTCTTTTTTGGTACGGTCGTATACGGTGACTTCTCCAAGCGCTCGAAGTCCGTCCCAGGACAAATCGCCTGGGTTTAGGGTAAATCCATCAAGTACGACTATTTTCATATCTTTTCCTCTCTCATTGATAGGGTATTCGCAATGGTTGCTTTTTTCCATACGGTAGGCCGGGGTTTCTCAAGATTGGCAAACACTTTGTCTGGTCCTTGGAGAATTTTACATATTGCTGGTACCTTGTGTATCTGCCTTGGCATAGGAAGTTACAGACATAGATTTTCCTTGCATCCCAGTGGCAACAGGTAATGCGGCTTTGCTTCTCACGTATTAGGGATTCGAAGAAGTGCTTGCCTGTTCATCAGGGACCACTTTTTCTTTTACAGATTTCGCTTTGCCCGACCCACATAAAGAACCCCATCGGTAAGGATGAGGTTTTTTATGTTACTGTACTGGTTCCTTGAAGGCAATGAAACCACCGCCCCGCTTGGTGGTATCGTACCACTGTCCCAAATCAATATCCCATTTTTTGCTTGCATCATAGATAGTTGCATAATAGCAACCAGAGTTCTCCTCATAGCGAATACCGACAAGGGTTACCCAATGCCATTCATCAAGGTTTTTCAAAGACCCCCGCGACAGATTGAGAAAAGCAATTGGCGAATCGTTTTTTAGACCTTCAACGATAAACTCTACGATAGAATCGAAGGAAGGACGAAGTTCTTTTTCCTTGGGTATTTCCAGATAACTAGAATCAAGACTCCCTTTGATGCTCTGCATATACCCTTCAACCCCTTGGTAAAACTGACTGAGCAGATGGACCCCCTGGTATCGAGGGGTCACAAATTGCCACAGTAGTTCCATCAAGGCTGTAAAGGTTTTTTTGTCATGCACGGCAATCTTGGTAGGGATGCTTCCCTTGTTCTGGAAATAAAGCATCAGATTTGTTGCGGTGCTGGGACCGCAGCCTGACAGCCTCTGCCAGTAGGAATGATACCAGAGTTGGTCACAGCCATATATGGTTGCTCCAACGGGATCTTGTAGTTGGAGCAACATAGGGTTCTGTATCATGATAGCAAAAGACTCTTTTGACACAAACGTATCCTGCAATTATTTCACTGTCCCATACGACCAGGTATTCAAGCCACCGAAATCATAGACTTGGGTATACCCCATTGCCACCAGCTTCTTGGCTGTCTGGGCACTTCGGTTGCCACTTCTGCAGTATACGAGAATTTTTGCATCAAGGTCTGGTAATCCCTCGGGCTTATCTGAACCAATTGTTTCATTTGCAATATTGAGAGCCTTGCTGATATGCCCTTCGGCAAACTCGGCAGGAGTCCTTACATCGAGCACAATGGCTGACGGATCCTTGTCCATCATCTCTTTGGCTTCCTGTGGGGAAATCTTCTTATATACTGCCTTTGAGACAGTCATTGCAGGTTCGCTGCTCGTTCCCTTCTTAAGGTTGGTAACCAAGAAGGCAACCAATCCCAACAAAACCAACAGTATTAAGGCTACTATGAGTATTTTATTCATAAATTATTTGCTCCTAACAACAATATGCAGAAATACAGGGCACATCGTCAACTGTAAAAGGTTCATACTGTCAGAAAGAAGAAATACCGTTCCGTCCCCAAAATAACCCGGCCCCTACGCTTGTAGAGGCAAGGCATTTTCTCCCCAAAGCAAATATGAGAACCTCCCTATAAACACTTTCTACGAGGTCTTTCAGTCTTTCGCTTCGCTCTCGAGTTGCGACTCCAGATAGGAAATGAGGACATCAGCCTGGATGAGCTTAGCCTCAGCTTCAAGGGCGGTGGCATTCGCTTGTTCCAAGGCAAGCTTTCGCTCCAATTCCTGGGCCTGAAGTTTGTAGGCATCTTTCAGGTTCTTGATCGGGTAGGAGCAAAGCACCCAGACAGTCCCCTCAGGAGAAGTATAGCGTTCCACCGTAGACACTCCCCTCAAGGCAATGTTTACGGTCTGCACACTCAGGTTCTGCAGAACCGAGAGCACCTGTTGGGTCTTCAAGGTTTCACCGGCTTCTTCCACGAAGGTCACCAAAGAGTTGTCCACGGTTGTGGAGGCCCATCTCCCAATGGCATCCTTTGCAGCGGACTCTGCGCGTAGCAGGCTCAGTTGCGGGGTCGATTGCTTGGCCATCCCTACTTCGTAATGCAGGCTCTTTGTCGCATTAGGTGTCATGGTTGTCCAATAGGGAGAACCGTCCGGGTTTGTTTTCGCCGTTGTCGCACATCCAAATAACATGACCAGTGCAAACATGCAGATAATCGAGAGAATGCTGTTTCTTTTCATGGCTCTATCCTCATAGTTGTATGGAGGCTAAGCTCCAGTACGTATCAGTCTCTTTGTCATAGTACCGTGAAACAATGGAGAATCCCTGCAGTAGGGCACGGGAATTCTGGTATAGGGTACGGTCCAGATCTTCATTATGGACATCCACTACCGATTTTGAAAACGTATAATCGCTTTGCAAGTCCAAGAGATTCTGGGCAGCGGAGAAATCGGCGGCCTCCAACGAATCGTTGAGGAAGTAGTAGGGACGGGAGGAGCCTACCCCGAAAAGATAGCCGCCAACCTCTGGGTAGGTTTTGAGCCACGTGGGTTTCCCATCGTCACCATAGCTACTCTGATAAGGACGTTTTCCACCCTTCTTTTCAGGGTCACGGGCGACGACTATCGCCCCTGCCTCCTGATCGTACGTAACCGAAATGAGTACAAGGCGCCCAATGGTATTTGCCAGCTGGGCATCATCATAATAGGCATGGTCGTCAGAAGCAAAAAACTGTTTGTTTTTTCCAGTCCCCCACTGGCTTACGACACGACTATCAAGGGCAATGGCATCTGCAATAAGGATGTTTTTCGCACAATTGACTATCGCCTGCTCCACCATTTCCTTCTCGGTGGAATAAGGACCGCTCAGTCCTACATACACATTCTGTGCATACGAGCTGACATCAAGCGAGTCAAGCGGGTTTTTTTGCACAGAAGGTCTGTAAGTCGTACATCCGGTGACCAGAATAAAAAATAGGAATAGGTAGCAAATGCCAACAATCCGTTTTTCCATATCTGTTTATTTAGTTTTCAGTAGGTTGGCAAAGGCGTCTTTCATTTTTGCATTTGCCGCAGCTGCTGCATCGCTTTCAGCGAAAGCCTCTGCAACGGCCTCTGCTGCCGGTTCAAAGCTCTTTTGGATATTGGCAAGGGGAATTGAACAGAGAACCCATACTCCGCCTTCGGCATCGACCCACATCTGTTCGGTAGTAACCCCTGCAAGTGTAGCCTCGGCTACCTGCTGGCTTATGCTTTCCATGGCATCCATTGCCTGGCGGTCATTCCCGCTTCCTGCATCGTTGACATAGGTGATCACGACTTCCTTGACGGTGGTGCTTACCCATTCGGCAATCTTGTTCTTGGCCTCTACGGTGGCACGCTTGATCGAAATCTGCTTGTCACTCATCTTGCCATAGCCTGATTCATAGTGCATATCCTGTTTCGATACTGTCTTATACACCCAGTCTGGCTGAGGGATGCCATCGGCCCCGATGATCTGGGGGACTTTTACTGAAGCCTCAGGAGAAGCCTTGCGGGAAGTAGTACAGCCACTTAAAGCCAGGACCATGAGAATCGAGGCAAACAACACAATACCTTTTTTCATTTTAAAAACCTCCAAAGTTTTAATTCTGTATTTTGGGAAACATAGAAATACACTTAATCCTCTACACTACCGAATTCCTGTTCCATTTGGTTTACAAAGCCTTGTACCGAATCCCCGCTAGCCTGTCTCAAGGCCTTTGCAAGGGCATCTTTGCTAGACAAGGCTGCCTGCCTGTCTGATTTGTGGTAGGAAAGGAGGAGCCTATCGTGCTCTTTCAGCTGGGCTGTCAGTTCATAGCGGGCATACTCGTAGGGGCTTCCCGCAAGGTTTACTGGTTCCAAGGTATACAGGATGTCCAAACTCGCTGTTGCCAGTTTTTCATCGGAAACCACCTTGAAGCCCAGGGACTGCAGGCTCTGGGCAAAGGCTGAACGCAGGGATTCTGCTGCAGTAACCTTCATGGGTTCTACGCTTGACAATACGGTTACCTTGACCCCGACTTGTATCGAGGAAGCCAACGTGGTGAGCTGTCGTTCAAGGGATGGCAATGCTGCGGTTTGCTTTTTCTTGCTGAGTACCTCGACTTGGTCTATAAGAGCCTGTTGCCGCTGGGCAAGGCCATAGGCTTTTCGAAGTATAAAATAGGCTGAAAGAGGATCAGCAGAGGTCTGTGACTGCAGTTTCAGTTGGTTGATCGAAGAGGAAAGCTCCCCTATTTCGTTCTTGTAGAGATCAGCAGTCCGGCTCCGATGGAGGGCAACCCGCACATAGATCCTCGCATTCTCATCGATATAGGTATTCACCACCTCTGCACCGATAATTTTATCGGTGGAAGAGGAAACAGTACCTTGGTCAAGCATCTGGGAGGAATCGGTGAAGGTTACGCTGCCAAACGCATCGGTAGCTGCAGTGGAGAGCGAGGATACGGTTGTTACCGACCTTACTTTTGAGTTGAAAACCTGCGAGAGCGAGGAAAAGGCTGCATCAACTGCTTTTTCCCTCGAGGAACCTGAGCCTACTGCACAAAGATAGGTATCTTCGTTGTACTTCCGGTCGTACAACTGGTTAATCCAGGACGGTTCCCTCCCTGTCTCTTGCATCGAAGTACAACCACTCATACTGCAAACTGTTGCCACACATATACAGAGAATCAGTAGTTTCCCTGAAAGATTCTGTTTTTTCATGCATCCTCCAAAAGGAACTAGAACTTGTATTTGCTCTGCTGAATCAGTTTTTTGACGGTTTCTTCGCCAACCCAGACCTTCCTGTTCGTTTCGATGTCAATCAACTCGGCAGAGACATAGTAGGTACGCACCGATTTGCCTGAAATCTGGTCGAGGTTGGTCCTGACTGAGCCCTGCAGCAGATAGTCTGCGCCGATTTCCTTGCCAAGTGCCTTGGCTGTCTCTTCGCTTGCAAAGTATTGCTGTTCTTCGCGTTCGTCACGAACGGTGGCACGGAAGGCTATGTCTGCAACCATGTCGACTTTTCCGGTGTTGATGAGTTCGATCTCGAACCGTTTGGCAATGATCGAAGTGTCGATGTGTTCGCTGCTGCGGTTTATGATTGATCCGACTATTACAACCGGGTTCTTCCCGTTTTTCATGCGGAACTGGTTTATCCAGGGCGAGCGGAGGCTATCAGAGACAAGGGCCTCTGCAACAATGCGGATATCAGTATCGTTCCATCCACCGCTGAGATCGATGTTGGTATCTGAGGATAAACGGTCGACAGAGACGGTCGATTGGCAGGAAACCAGCAGGGCCAAAAGCACCAGGATGATGAGGCAAGGTTTTGTAAAATGTTTCATGTAAATCCCCCTACATTTCGTAATGGTTCTATTCTCTTATATAGCTGCAAGTCCCAAAAGGTAACAGAAAAACTTACAGGAGTACAAAAAGGCAACAAGCAAATTCCAAAAAGCAGTTCCACGTGAAGTATCTGCAAGAAAACAACAACAATTCATAATAAACCGAAGACAGAAACAGCACAACTGAAAGTTTTATTATGACACGATAAGTACAGCTTTTTACCCTATTAGGGTAACCTGTTTCGATTTTTGATTGCAAGGCGCCTCCATTAATGATACATTTTTTTCATACCGTAGCAATATAAAGGCAGAGGAAAGTTACTACCCATGAAAAAACTATTATGTGCTTGTTTCTGTATCCTCTCATTGATCCTGGTCAGTTGCTCCTCGGTTATTGATTTATCAAGCACCCAGCGGTTGTACAGGGAGGGTGATTTCAGCAATGCCTACCACAGCCTGATGGCGAAACAGGATATAATCTTGAGCCAGCAGGGTGCCCTGATTTTGAATCTCGATGGTGGTATGCTTTCCCACATGGATGGCAACTGGGAGCTCTCGAATTCGATGCTTTCTGTTTCGGAGCGAGAAATCCAGGACAAATATACCCAGAGCATTACGGCAAACATTGCTTCGTTTATCGTAAACGACAACACCAAGGAATATCCGGGGGAAGATTACGAGGATATCTATATCAATGTCTTCAAAGCCTTGAATTATAATCAGATGGGCAAGGATGAGGATGCTCTGGTCGAGCTGAGGCGCTCGATTGAGAAGCAGGCTTTGCTGAAATCGAAGTATGAAGTGCAGGCAAGAAGAGTTTCCAGCTATGCAAACGAACAAGGCATCGATTCTGTAGGGTCAGACACCTATTCCACGAGTTTTTCTTCCTCTGCACTGGCCAATTACCTTGCTATGGTAATTGCGCGGGGAAACAAGGACACAAATACCTTCGACTATTCTCTGGGCCAAGTCACCAAATCGTTCCAGACACAGCGTGAACTCTATCCCTTTCCACTCCCTTCTTCCCTCAGCGAGGAAGATAAAGATATTGAGAAAGGCAAGGCTCGACTGAACCTTGTCGCTTTCAATGGGCTTGCGCCCGAGAAGAAGGAGTTCGTAGAATCGATTTATGTTTCCAGGTACAACTATGCGAAGATTGCCTATCCAGTATTGGTTGCCCGCCGCTCCGATGTCAAAGCTATCAAGGTAACGCTCAATGACCAAACTTCTTTTCGCCTGGAAAAGATCGAGAGTATCAATGCAATTGCCATCGAGACGTTCAAGGCAAAATCCGCAGTTACCCGTCTGAAGGCAATTACCCGCTCGATGATCAAATCCCTCGGGATTGCAGTGTACGACAGTGCTACCGAGGAGGCTGCCCGGCAATCAAACACGCAAAAAAGCATTGCAAGTGAGCTTTTGGGGTTGGTTTTCAAGATTGCCCGCGATATTTCAGAGACTGCAGACGTACGTTCCTCGCACTTCCTCCCTTCCACTGCCTGGGCAGGGGGAATAACAATAGATCCGGGAACCTATACTATCAAGGTCGAGTTCCTGAACAATATCGGGAAAACGCTTTATTCCCAAGTAATCCCCAATTTCCTTGTTTCAGATACCAAGACAAACCTCGCAGAGGCTGTGTGCCCCCTGTAAGGTATATCAGTCGTCATCAAGGGAGTCTTGGAACTTGTCATCGATCGCTTCTGGATATTTGGGACGTTTCTCTTCCGGTTTATGGTTATGAGGAACCGTATCCCGCTTCCTCCAATCAGGGTCTTCTTCATAATCGTAGGATTTTCTGATAGTTTCACGAATGTCTTTTTTCATTGCTCGCTCCTTCCTGTCAAAAAAGACAGGGACTATATTGATTGGATGAGGTAAAAAAGCTGTTTTGGATTTTCTTTAGGCATGAGTCGCCCTCAGGTAGTTGATTTCTGAACAAACCAGTATGTATGACACGTTTAAAAACAGTATTCGCCATTACTTTGTCCATACCCATACATTCATACCAAGAAGGCAAATCGTCAAGAGGTTTCCCTGTAAATAATTTTGGGCAGGATTATGCTAACTACAAAATTCTGCTATCTGGGGGGACGGGGAAATACTTCCATCGCAAAGGTAGTCATATAATGCATCGGATACACGCTGCTTCATTGCAAAGCGCATTGCGACAACACTCAGTGTTTGGCCCTTCTTATTGTGTTTTATTGTCTCAAAGTTGGAGAGGAAATCCATTTCCCCCAGGTAATAGAAGGCAGTCCCCTCATCATCGCTCTTTTTGACAAACAACAGGGACTTGAAGGGACCAGCAGGGTCTTCCCCTCGAATTGCCTTCGGTTCCTTGGAATCAAGATGGACCTGATTGCGGGTCTCCCAGGCAAACTCAGACGGGGAAATGAACTTATCCTGATAATCAATACCGGGATCAATGGATTCACTGTCCTTGTCATAGGTAACGAAAATCGGGCAAGTCATGGTCGGGTAATGCAATTTATAGCCATAGATAGTTGAGCTTTCATCCTTCTCCCATCCAAGGAGGCGACAGACATCCTGTCTGGTATATTTGTTGTAAGGTACCAGATCGTTGGAATCCCTGTTCACCGGATTGGAATGCAGGTACTCATAGTCTCCGAGCAACAGTATATCTTCCAGTTCTTTTTTGTAGTCATTATCGTGTAACAGATTGAGAAAGGTCTCGGTTGGTCGTACACATTCGCCTGAGACAGAACAATACGCTATTTGGCCAAATCCGTTTCTTGTAGCTTCCTGGAAGAATCCATTCCCCAATACCGAAAGAGCAGAGAGAAGCTTTGCTGTATTTGGTTTAAACCCATAGTTTTTCTCCACCTCTTGGGTAATCAAAGCAAGGGTAATTTCACTATTGCCCTTGAGGAACAGTGAAATCACGATTGACTCATAAGGACGGAGCCCAGGGCATATGACTTTCGAGAAAAAAGTGAGGCTTTGCACATGCAACGTCGAAAGCTGAGGCTTCCAATCAGATTCGACTTTCATTTTGAAAACTGCATAGTTCTTGCAGTTTTCTATAAACAGAAGCGGCGAAATGGAATCGAGGCGGACAAAATCCACCAAAGAGGGAACAACACCAAGTTTCGCCCTGACTTTACAATATTCTTCTTTCAGAAATTTCAGTGAGGAGAACGATGCTCCGTTGATAGCGTGGTAAATCCTCTCCTTTGCTATACGGTCGAAACTGACAGTGGAAACCCCACTTAAAGGAAGACTTCCACTACCCATTACTTTGCGCAGGGAATCTTTTTTATAGGAGGAATCGCCATAGAGGGCGATGGGTATCATATAGTTATTGGTATAGTTGCCGATGATGTCGATGATGGTCAGAAATTCCTTGCCCTTGCATTTGCGCAGTCCACGCCCGATCTGTTGGACGAAGATAATTGCAGACTCGGTCGGACGAAGCAGAATTACTTGATTCAAGGAAGGAATATCAATGCCTTCATTGAATATATCCACCGCAATAAGGTATTCGAGGCTTTCAGGCCCATCTTCGATTTCCAGTCTCCTGAAAGCATCATTCCTGCTTTCAATATCGTCCTTTCCACTGAGTGCAAGGGTTCTGAACCCCAAAATATTGAGTTTTTCAGAAAGGATGACAGCATCATCGTTTCGACTACAGAAGATCAACCCCCGTCGTCGTTTCAAACCTATACTGTATCTGTCGATAGTCTGCTGGACTCTTTTTACCCATTCATCCATCTCAAGACGGGAGAAAGTCGAGAAGTCTTCGAAGGGTTTCCCCTCTATGGTAAGGTCTGAGATACCGAAATAATGAAACGGACAGAGCAGATCAGCCTCAAGTGCTTGGTTCAACCTGATCTCATAGGCAATGGTGTTGTCAAACAAAGCATAAATGTCAAAGCCATCGGTGCGTTCAGGGGTTGCCGTCATGCCAAGCAGGAATTTGGGTTTAAAATAATCGAGGACCTTCTGGTAAGACTGGCCACCGGAACGATGCACTTCGTCGACCACAATATAGTCAAACCAACCTGGAGGAAACGAGTGCAAGACTTCATCTTTACTGAGCGTCTGGATCATGGAAAAGACATAATGGCAGTCCCTCTCACTCTCCCCTCCTCCCAAAAAGCCATAAGACGCATCGGTTCCAACTATCTGCTTGAAACTCTTCATCGATTCACTGGCTATCTGCTCCCTGTGGACGATATAGAGGAATCGACCGGGGCGATAGGCTTTGACATCAAAGGCACAGAGAAAGGTTTTGCCGGTGCCGGTGGCAGAGATGAGCAGGGCCTTGGTTTTTCCTTTCGCCCGGAGTGAAGCAAGCGACTTCAAGGCTTCACTCTGCATTGAATTGGGGGTAATACCGTTGATATCGGCTTCTTCACCAGGAAGAAAATCATCTGCAAAAACAGGAACATAGGGAGTGTGCACATGTACATTTTTATACAGTTTTTCATAGTGCGTGAGCCACGCCTCGCTTACTGGTACGGATAAACTCCAGGCATTATTGAATTCCTCCTGGGTTTTTACCAGCAAATCCCCTTGTTGCAGGGAAACCAGGCGAACATTCCATTCCCGATTGGTCGCCAATGCTTCCTGGGTAAGGTTGGAACTTCCGATAACCATAGAAGCATACTCTTCCTCTCCATGGTAGAAAAGATATCCCTTCGTGTGGAAGGGTTTGCCCGAATAGACTCTGACTTCGATATTCGGAAATTTCTTCCACAAGTCACGTATCGCCTTAGGATCTGTAAAATTAAGATAATCAGAAGTAAGGATTTTTCCCTTCACTCCTCTTTTCTGGGCATCACACAAAGATTGGAAAATCATGGCAAGGCCACCTGAGGTGATGAAGGCAACGGAGAAAACAAAACTGGTACATTGGTCGAGTTCTTGCAAGAGGGTGGCAAGCACTTTAGTGCGGGGAGGATCGTTGAGAACCAGATGTGGCCCGTAGTTGCCCGAACTAGGGACTGAGGCATCGATAAAACCCGAATGAAGATTTTGGGGAAGTTGTTTTCGTACTTGGTTGGTTTCCATATCCTACACCAACATCCCTTCTATTGCCTGAACGAGGGGGATATCGGCATCGGCCCAGGGAACAGAGTACAATTCATCTTTGCCAAGCCACTTTGCGCAAAGGTGTTCGGACAGGACTAAATCGCCTGCAAGGATTTCACAAAGGTAGCCGCTCATCGTGATGGAAAATGTTTTATATTGGTACTCGACCGTAGACAGGTATTTGATTACCCTGATATCGGTATCGAGTTCTTCCTTAATTTCCCTTACTATTGCTGCTTCGCCTGACTCCCCTTCTTCCAGCTTGCCACCGGGGAATTCCCAACGTTTGGCCATTTCCCCGAAATCCTTGCGCTGGGCAGAAAAGACTTTCCCATCCTTGATCAAGATGGCAGCAGCGACCGTAACATGTTTCATGGCAATACAACCCCTTGCAGATCATCGTAGCAGCAGTGATGAAATTGGTCCAGGAGAAAACAAAGTTACTTTCCAGTTGCTTTCCTGTCAGGTTTCCATTAGCCCAATGTGTTTTCCGCTATCATTTGGATTGAGAAAACCCCTATTACACAATTACTGATTACAGGTACCTGTAACAAATCAGCCCAAAATGGTCGCTTTAATAAAAAGTTTACTATTTTCATTAATTATTACGGTGATTCTAACCATAATAGTTTATAAACAATGTTGATTCTAGTGGAAATATATACTATTAGCCGATATTATTCAAAACATGGCTAAGCAATACGGGCTCCTCATAAAATGGGCTTTAGACAGAAATAATTTGATAAAAACCCCTGATACTGCAGAAAGGGGTGAACATTATCGATGTCCTCTTTGCAAAGAATCGGTTATTTTCAGGAAAGGAAAAATTAGGGTTCCGCATTTTGCACATAAAAAAAATGTACAGTGTACACTTGAGAGGATCAGGAAAATAGTTGCACAGTATAAGATGGTTGAGGTATTTTCTGACTGGAAAAACTCTACAGGGGAAAAACCGCAATTCCTACGGCGGTGTGGGATATGTCAGAAATGGTCTTTCCAAAACCTTTCTGACAAGGTAGATGCGATTGATTCTGATTTCCCCCTGTCTGATGGAGCTTCTGCAGATTTAGTTCTAAAGTCCAAGGACATTCCAGTAGCATTGATCTTTATTGATTTTAACCCAAATCCTTCGAAATTAAAAAATCTGCCAATAAATTTGCCTTACATTGTGGTGGACCCAAATGAAATTGTAAAAAATCCTTATATCTGGCAACCAATAAATGATCATTTCAATAAAAACATATGTACTTCCTGTATAAAGACGAAATCTATTCTTGCCAAACAAACATATGGGATAGAGTTAAAGAAAAACAACTTTCAATTTCGAACTATTCGTTGTTGGAATTGCAATCATACTATCTTGGTGTTCTTATGGCCGATCCGGCAAAAAGAAGGGTTGGCTGCCTCTCAGAATTGTATTTCACGACCTTCAACGTTAGTTGAAAAGTATTCAGACTTTACTGGCTCCAGCTACCTTGCAAATACGTGTCCACATTGTCATTCTGTTCAAATAGAACATTATCAACAAGAGCCACGAGAATTTAATTTCTAATGGGAGTTGTGCACTGTTTATTACCTTGAAAAGGGCCTCATAATAAAACCACTATCCAACAGTCTGATTATAGTAACTTATAATCCAGAAACAAATAAATCATGTGTATAATAGTTGAAGTTCTGTAAAATTTATCCCGCATATGCTCTGCTTGGTTCTACCAGCTCTAAAAATTCTTTTCTCCCCAACTTGATCCCTGAGTCATTGAGCCTGTCTTGCCTGCACTCAAAGATATGCTCAAGCACCTTTTTCTTTTCATCTTTCAGACCGAAATGCAGAAACCGGTGGCAGGTGGGACAAAGGGCTAGGATATTGGCGTAGACATCCAGACTAGTATCAATTTCATTCTGGACTGCAAGCGGAATGAGATGATGCCCCTCAACATATTGCCTATGTAATGACTGGGAAATGAATGTTTGATGTCCTCCATCTATCTCACAATGATAATCCGAGGCCTGGAATACCTGCCTGACCATAATCCTGTCCCTGCTTTGCAAAACCGTTTGTTTAGCTATCGTTGGCTGTTTGACAGGACAGGGGCAATCGATGAGTGAAAGCGAAGAGGGATGAATCAAGAAATCCTTTCCCTCGGCAAATTCCATATAACTAACAAAACCCGAACTATACATTCTGTGGCCCTTATCATTTAGGGTAACAAATATAGGGTTTTCGGTTAAAGCCTGCTTGATTTCCAACAACTGCGAATAGGAGTCGATATCGTACAGGCTCTCGATCTGTGGATACCCCATATCTCTCAAGATTGCTGTTATTTTACGCAGGGATCGAAAGTAATGATCAATCGTAGCTTCACTTACTTTTTTAACATTCTTCAAATACAACCCAAAGTATTCCTGTTGCATACCATATCCCTCAATCTTTACCAGAAAATGCTAAACCTACCACTTCCTCAACACCGCATTGATCCACTTCTCCCCTGCCCTGTCTGGTCTCTGGTCAGTAGTCTGCAGGATTTCCAGCAGCTTGAACTGACCTTGTTCGCTGATAAAGGCTTGGAAGGAATCAGGGGTATAACAGGTAAAGGTCCTGCCGTCTTTGGTAAAATCCTCTTCCCTTTCCTTGAAAGAACAATATAGGATTCCTTCGTCTTTCAAAGCTTTGGAAAGACGGCCAAAAACATCTTTCATGTCTTCTCGCCGAACATGTAAAAGCGAAGCGCTTGCCCAGATGCCATCGAAACGTTCTTCGTAATCAAGCGATTCAAAACCCATTTGCCGTACAGGAATCGAAACCAATTCCCTTGTTGCTTCCACCATGGACTGCGATAGGTCAAAAGCCTCGACCTGGTATCCCATTTGCTTGAAAGCAAGACTGTCACGACCACTGCCGCACCCGGCATCAAGAATGCTCGCCATCCGAGGCAGATGGGAAAGGAACAAGCGATATTGGTCTTTCATATCGACGGCAACCGTCGACTGTATGAACTGTTCTTTGTTTTTATCATAGTAGGAAACAGAGTCACCCATGGCATTTTCCTCCAAGGCATGCAGTATAACACTGATTGCAAGAGACAGGGCAACTAAAAACCTTCCCTAGGAATTGGGCACCAAATCATACAATACTTGTTTTTAGGGGGGTCACGTAAAACAGTAGCCATGCAATGCTGAAATAGCTACCTTTAGAACAGAAGGTACCAAATGAAAGAAACAATAGATCATGCTACGCTCCAAACCTTTGAAGAAAGCTTTGGCGCAGACAAAAAAAACAGGGTGGCAATGCATGCCACACTAGCCAATGGAATCCTTGAAAGTTGCAAGACAGTAGAGGCAGTGGTTGAAAACCGCCACTCCTTCTCGATTACCATAGAAGCCGGAGATATCACCGACCAGAAAAAGTCGGGTCGGTGCTGGATGTTCGCAGCGCTCAATGTAATGCGCCTCGAAGTCATGGAAAAGCTCAACCTCAAAAACATGGAACTTTCCCAGGCCTATCCCTTGTTCTGGGACAAGCTGGAAAAGTCGAACCATTTTCTTGAGAACATCATCGAAACCTTGGATGAACCGCTGGAAGGCAGGGTCGTGAGTTACTTACTCAAAGACCCCCTTGGCGATGGCGGCCAGTGGGATATGTTCTCCAACCTGATACGCAAATATGGGGTGGTTCCCAAGGAAATGATGCCAGAGAGCAAAGCATCCTCAGAAACCAAGACAATGGACAAACTCCTTACGTTGAAACTTCGCCAATTCGCCTGTGCCCTGAGAGAGGGCAACAAAGAGGGGAAAAGCCTTGAGAATCTTCGGGCATTGAAAGAAACACAGCTAACCTCCATCTACGACATGCTTTGCATCTCGATTGGCATTTCACCCAAGAAATTTACCTATGAAACACGAGACAAGGATGGCAAGTTCATCCGAATCTCAGATATCACTCCCCAGGATTTCTATAGGGACTATGTTTCTATGGACCTCGATCACTATGTAAGTCTGATCAATGCACCTACTGATGACAAACCCTATGGGAAAACCTATACCGTGCAATATCTTGGCAATGTACGTGGGGGAAAACCGGTTTGTTATCTAAATCTTCCCATCGAAGAATTGAAGAAGGCGGCAATAGCGCAGATGCAGGACGGCAAAGCCGTCTGGTTCGGTAGCGATGTGGGACAGAGCTCGGACGGGAAAAGCGGGATGATGGCCCTGAACACCTATGATCTGGAAGGACTGTTCTCCACTTCCTTCTTGATGGATAAGGCCCAGCGTCTCGATTATGGTGAGAGTCTGATGACCCATGCCATGGTCCTCACCGGCGTGAATCTCGACGATTCAGGCAAGCCGAACCGTTGGCGAGTCGAGAATAGCTGGGGCGATGAACATGGGGAAAAAGGATTCTTTGTCATGAGCGATGACTGGTTCAATGAATTCACCTACCAGATCGTTGTAGACATCAAATACCTGAACGAAGAACAACGGGCCCTGTTGAAACAGAAACCCATTGTTCTCAAGCCCTGGGACCCCATGGGCAGCCTCGCACTGTAAGAATAGAAATCATAAAAAATATGCAAAGCTCCTGCCTTCCTTCTGGAAACAGGAGCTTTTTCTTGACTGGGAAAAGAAATTAAAAACCTTTCGGTTCGAGCCCCCCTTTCCCTGCATCGCAAAGCCCCCCAAACGAAGTGCAGCAATGCAAGTATAATTCATGTCTGGGGGGATACCTTATCAATTTCTAGATACTAGGGAAATCAAAACACAATACCCTTTGGTTACATTTTCTCTTGTCCCTGTATGGATTGTAGCAATCTTGCAAGTATTTTTATGAAGTAATCCTTAATAGGCAAGCATTTCTTCAGGCCAACTCACCCGCCGCCTTGATCTTCACCCTGCTGGTATTTCCAGGGTAGTAAGCAAGAGGAACATCCTCCACATCGATAATCTCAACAGTCTCTTTTTGTGCCCCACTTGCTACGGCCAAGGCAATTGCCTCGTTCTTTGCAAGTTCCAAGGCCTGGGCGCGGGGAATCTTGTCAAAGGAAACAAGCTTCTCATAGGTACCGCTGACTTTGGAAATGGCAGACCCGATTGCATTGGCAGTCCCGAAATGATTGGGAGTCTGCACGCTCTTGGCTCCTACCAGGTCCTTCGGGATGATAATAGAACCACCACCGACAAGGATGACATCCATCGGCTCTGACGAAATCTTGATTGCATCCAGATTGTCCTCGACCATTGCCTGAATGGTTTCCATACCCTTTCGGACCAACTCTGCACTCAAATGGGCTACCTTGGAAGGATCGCCAAGGGTAACCATCTTGGCAGCAACTGCCAAATCGGTAGCGGTGAGCACATCGCCACCAAAGATCAGGGCTTTTTCTGCTATTTGGTATCCTACGCTGTCTGGACCTACTGTCACACTGCCATCTTCGTACTGCCGTACAATAGAACCTCCGCCAAGACCGATGGAAATGACATCAGGCATACGGAAATTGGTCCGCACTCCCCCGATGGAAACAGCCACCCCGCTCTCCCGGGGAAATCCATTCTGGATAACCCCGATATCGGTGGTGGTGCCACCGACGTCGATTACCACCGATTCCTTGATTGAACACAGGTAGTCTGCTCCCCTGATACTGTTCGTCGGGCCACAGGCAATCGTAAGGATCGGGTAACGGCGTGCATGTTCCACTGTCATAAGAGTACCGTCGTTCTGTGACAGGTAGAGCTCTGCATTCACCAGCCCCTCTTGCTTCAGAGAGGCATCGAATCCCTCGGTAAAGGTCTTTGCAACCTTGTGCAAAGCTGCATTGAGAATGGTAGCGTTTTCCCGCTCGACAAGACCCATCGAACCGATCTCGCTGGAGATGGATACATGGATATCATCGCCCATTACCTCATGGCAAAGCAGAGCTGCCTCTTTTTCCTGTTCATTGCGTACACAACCAAAAACACAGCTTATCGCTACTGCCTCAACCTTTCCTTTGAGACTGGCAAAAAAAGACCGTGCACCTTCTTTGTCAAACGGGGCAATCTCCTTGCCATCATACTCATAGCCACCACCAACGATGGCCGTTGCCAGAGAGACTTCCTGCAAAGCCTCTGCCCAGTCAATCATCGGAGGAATGGCAACAGAGGCAGGGGCCCCGATTCTCAGTATTCCTATCTTTGAGAGATGCTTGCGCTCGACAATGGCATTGGTACATTGGGTGGTTCCCAACATTGCTTTTGTTATGAGCGTCCTGTCAATCTTGGAGACAGAGAGAATTGCACGCAAAGCCTCAAGGATTCCGCTGGAGATATCAGCGCTCGTAGGTTGCTTGATATCGGCAACCACCTTGAGGTTTTCGTCAATCAAGACTGCGTCGGTATTTGTTCCCCCGACATCGATTCCCAGACGATAGTGCATTACTTCACCTCCTGGCAGCGCTCTTCAAGCGGAATATAGTCAGTGTCGCAACCAAAGTACCGGGGGCCTACCAATTCCAAGCCCTTTTCACTGCGCCACATTTCAAAACAGGGAAGCCCTACAACCAGAACCCGTTTGCCATACTTAAGGGCATCGGTGGTAACCGGCAAGAAGGTCTCGGTATCGACAAGACAGATAAGGTCGGGAACGGTTGCCACAATAGTGTTTTCTACCGTACAGGTCAGGTTTTCGTTCTGGAACTCTACCTTGGCCTGTTTGCCCTTGCAGTCAGCAATTCCATCGAGCACCACGGTTCCAAAATTGAAAGCACCCCGGGTCTCACGAAGCACATCGCTGATCTTTCCCTTGAACAGGCGATAGCCACCGGTAAACTCCAAGAAGCTTTGCTCAGGGGTCTTATCACCACTTTCCTTGACATTGCGGATAGCTTTCCCCAAGGTCTCTGACCTGCTTACAATATTCTTTACCCCATATGCTTTGACTGTCTTGCCATCCATAGGATAGAGGGCAACTGCAACCGAACCACCACAGCTCATGGTAACGGAGCGGGCCAGTTCCTCTGTCCATTTGTTGGAAACGGTCTCGAAAATTACAGCGTTTCCCTTCTCGTCAGTAAGGGCCATGGGGGAAGCACTGACCCCGCCGATGGTAAAGGTGACCATTTGCAACTCGGGAAACGCACGCCCCATGCCGTCGACATCGACCAAGGGAAGGCCAAGTGACGCCGCACAGACAATGGGGAACATACTGTTGAAGCCGCCGGCTTCCATTGGCATGAAGGCGTAGACCTCCTTGCCAAAATATTTGCTTACCAAATCATATAGGGCTTTTGCCTCCCTACCATTGGCCGCTTTCTCAGCCAAAACAGTAGGGGCCCCCATCATTGCCATGGGGACGATAAGGGCGTCATCCGGTATTTCCTCAGGATCGAGTAAGGTTACCGGTCCAAATTCCTTGATGGCACCCATGGCCATGAGTTTTCCAATATAGGGATCGCCGCCACCCCCGGCACCTAGCAACGAGGCGCCGAGAGCGATGTCTTCGATTTCTTTCAATCCGATCGTTCTCATTATTTTTCCTTCTTCTTTTCGAATATCCTGTGGAGGATGATATAACTGACCATGGAAACTACGATGCCATTGATAGGCCCGATGAAAAACACGGCAATATTGCCGGTGATGTAGGCAACGACAGCACCAAGAACAAACGAGATGATCCCATCAAGGGCAAAGCCTTTTTTGATTACCACGTTCTCTTTCTTCCCTTTGCCGAGGATCCAATAGGAAGCAATGATGACGCCGGCGATAGGGGGGATAAAAGCGGTGAGAATGCTCAAAAAGGCTTGGAATTTACTCATGAGGCCAATAGCTGCAAGCAGTGTCCCAAGTCCCCCTGCAATTGCAGTGGCAATCTTGAATTTCTTTTCCCCTACCCCAAAGAGATTGGACACTGCAATCCCGCCGCTGTAGGCATTGGTTACGTTTGTTGTCCAGGTAGCCAGTACCAAAGCGATCAGGCCAAAGGCAGGAACCCCGACTGAAGCAAGTACTGCCGAGATGTCATACTGACCGGTTACAATGGAAAGCACTGCACCGATAAGGATCATGAGAAGGCCAACGGGCAAAACGCCAAGGACAGAGGATTTGATTACGTCTTTGCGGTTCTTGGCAAACCGTGAGTAGTCGCCGCTGATAACCCCGCCAAGGGCGAAGGTAGCAACGGTGAGGCTGATTCCGGTAACCAAGCTCATTGGGGCTGCAGGCTGATAATTTGCAATGATGGCACTTCCGTCATTTTTGGTAAAAGCGGCAAACACGCCATAGGCCATAACCAAAAGCAAGGCGGGAACTGCAATATAGTTGAGGTATTTTAAGGCCTTATAGCCATACATAGCGGTAAGAAGCATCAGAATCCCCCAGACAAAGGAGCTAAGCCAAACAGGAATGGATACTCCAGTCATGGAAGCGACCATTGAGGAGAAGGACGATCCGCAGACAGCACTCTGAATCCCAAACCACCCGATACAGGCTATGGCAAGCATCAAGCTGATAATGTACTGGGCACCTTTTTCCCCCAGGACAGAGCCTGCCATCGAAACGGTAGGGAGGCCGGTATCACAACCTTCCATACCCATGAAACACATGTAGGTACAGACAATCCCATACCCTAGCAGGACACAAAGGACAACCCCACCAAGGGTAAACCCCATCCCGAGGAAGCCTCCGATCATAAGACAAGGGACGCAGATCATGCTGCCGATCCAGATCATGGCCAGACTGCCCCAGCTCTGGCGCTGTGAGGCGGAAACTTCAAAACCATTGTTGATTTCACTCATATGCTCTCTCCTTGCAAGTAATTGTGTATTGCAAGGATAGTAAAAAATGAGAGCGATTACGTCATTGGTTGTACATCCCAAAATCAGGGACACTTTTTGTCTAAAAGGACAAAATCATGAACCTAGGACTCTTTGGACAGCCATGGCAAAGGCAAGGAAAGCATTCAGGGGAAAAGCTGAAACCTCGGAACCGAACTGTGCATTGAGCTTTTGCACCCGATATTTTACCGAATTTATATGCAGATTGAGATGCTGGGCAGTCTTTGCAACATTCCCTTGGCAATCGAGCAGCAAAATTGCGAGCGTTCTCTGACTTTCGCTGTCTTGTTGGATTGGACGAAGACAATGGGTATGCTGCTCGATGGAGAGCTGGCCCTTCTCGATGCAGTGCAGGCAGTTCTTTGCAAAGGTAATATCTTCGGCAGTATAGAACAGCTTACAGGGAAATATGGAACGACAAGCTTCCTTGGTTTCCTGGATGGTAAGATAGGCCTGCCTCACCTCTGTGGTGGTAAGGGTATGTTGAATTGAAAATAGCTTGCATCGTAACACACCCAGTTCCTGGGCAATGGATTCTCTCTCCCCCAGACATTTCCCATCAGTGAAGGCTACTGTGTGCTTTTCGTAGTTGTCACAGACACAGATTGCATAGTTTTCCTTCAGGATGCGGGAAAGTGAATCCTTGTAGGTCGCATTGTTTTCTTCTTCTTTGTCCGGTATGAGTACCCACATCTCCTGCAAAGCGGCGACATCGATGTGGAACAGTTCGCCAAGACGACGCATCTTGATAGGTTCGTCACGCAAGATAGTCCGTATCATTTCCTCTGATATGAACTGGTTATGCTGGGGATTCCAGATGTTGACGAACAACTGTACCACCTCGACAATCTGCCTGAGAATTTCCTCGGAGAGTACCTTCCCTTCGGTGTTGATGGTATGCAGATACATTGCAGGTCCTTTGCCTGCAGTAATCCGGCTTTGGTTTTTCCACCAAAGCGATGGAAACCGATGGGCTTCCATCGCATGGGTAAGCGCAGATTCCGCGGCCAGCGGATAGGCAACGGCATTGAGCAACTTGTTGTTCTGGTCAGTCAGGATGAAACTGGTATGCAATCGGTCGCGGAGCATCGAAAGCAGGGTATCCATGGTCCTCAGATGCTCGGGAAGGCGGGTCACCTGGTTCAACAAGTCGCCGGAGAACAGGGTCTGTTCGGTCCTGTCCTTGATAACTGCTTCCATGACGGAGGTAATCACTTCGCTGTAGCGGTAGTTGATACTGCCCTCGGGCATCACGATAAGGGCGATTCCGTACGCATTGGCGACATCGAGAACCCTTTGGTCGAGTTCCTTGACGATAATACCCAGGTAATACAGGATGACCCCCACTTCCCCGTAGGAGGCAAGGTCCTTGAGAATATTACACTGGGCATCGACATCGTGGCGGATGTTATACCAGCAAGTCAGGGCAAGCTCGCTGCCGATGAACCGGTTCTTCTCAAAGAACTCATCGAGCAAAGCCGTAGGCTGGGCATATTCCAAGACAGACACGGAAGTAACCGGACGGTCTAAGGCACTCTTTCCTGCAACTACCGTGGCATCCTTGAGGCAGGGCAATTCCAATAACTGGGATAGATTTACACTCATGTTGCTACGCTAGTCAATGTTGTATTATTTGTAAAGAGTAAAGGAATCGGTTTACTAATAACAGGAACCAGATACAGGGCAAATCGTTAAAGAACGACCTTCTTCATCAAAGCGAACGCTGTCAGATAGCAGACCCCAATAGCACGCGGGTTTCATTTCCCTTAAAAGAAAATGACCGGAATTCAAAACAATGATACGATGTAAACACTATTCTTCTTTGAAAAATTGAATAGGTACATCAAAACAAACGAAAGGGATTTTGCACGTTATGGACTACAAGAACCAAGCTGAAGGTCTTGAAAAGCTGAAAGAACTGGTTGAAAACAGTAAAAACACATCGGTCTACACTGCTTTCGAAGTTTCCAGGCTCAGCGGGGTGCCTGACTATCGTCTTCCCCATGGGAATGAGACTTCCCCCTGGCAAGGGATACAGATGGACAGGTTATTGAGTTGGGATTATTTCATCTCGCGTCCGGAAGTCGTCTATGCATGGGCAAGGGACATGTGGTTCTCCATGGAGGACTATGAACCGAATAGAATTCACACCCTTCTTTCTGAAGGCATGCAATCGGGACGAATCAAGAATGTCATTACGGAAAACATAGACATGCTCCTGCAGAGGGCAGGTATCGGAAATCCTTTAGAACTCAAGGGTAGTCCCTATCTTTCCTACTGTATGAAATGCGGAAAACCTTTCCTTTATACCAAGGTGGCCCCAGTGGTCAAAGAAGGTGAAATTCCCTACTGTGACCTTTGCGGAACCATCGTAAGACCCTCCATTCTCTTTATAGATGAGCCTATGAACAAACCTATAATGAAAAAAGCCATCCCAGCATTTTCATTCTGCAACCTCTGCATTGTCATCGGTTCTCCCACTCCCCGAAAAGAAATTATAGACCTTTTCAAGACTGTTCGCAAAGACAAGCTTGTAGTCCTCAGTCCAAGGGAAACCTGTATCGATGATCTTGCTTTTATCAAACTCAACGATATTGAAGGGGTAATGCGGGAACTCGAGACTAGTTTTCGCAAACCCCAACCTGTATAACCAGGGGAATATCCCGTATAAATGGTAAAATCACAGAACAGGGCCTTGATTCCGAAAATAATGGTGATTATATAAAAGAGGTCTCCATACCTCTACCAGCTCGAGACGCTTCCCGAACTTTACTCTGGTTTCGGTTTTGTGCTTCCAAAACAACTGGCAAACAACTTCTGTACAAGGCAACGAGAGAACTCTATCAGCATTTTCAACTGGTATAGTCGCCTCTTTTTTGTGTGTGAAGGAAAATTTTTTCAGTCCTCAGATTCCTATCTCGCGCATAATTTCCATGATCTTATCAACCCTGCTTTCTTCTTCTCTCCCGTAATACCCAAAGAGTTTCAATTCTTTTACGATCTTCCCATCTGACATAAACAGTATGCGTTCGGAGCGCGAAGCTATCTTTGCATCGTGAGTTACCATCACGATGGCAGTCCCGACTTTGTTAATCTCACCAAATACATCCATGATTTCCCCTGCGGTCTTGGAATTGAGAGCCCCGGTCGGTTCATCACAAAACAGAATCTTGGGGTTGTTCATAAGGGAGCGGCAGATCCCCGCACGTTGCAATTGACCACCGGAGACCTGTGAGACTTCCCGCTGTCCAAGCGATGCTATGCCTGCCATCTCCATAAGATCGATAGCCTTCTTTGTAATGGCTTTTCTGTTCTTGGGGTCTGAACGTACCGCAATTAGGATGATATTATCCAGAATATTCAGATTCCTGAGCAAACTCGGCTGTTGGAAGACAAACCCCATAGCATTTCTGCGGGTATCGGCAAGTTCCTTATCCTTCATCTTCGACAGGTCTTTGCCATCAAAGAGAATGGTTCCTCCATTTACCGTATCCATGCCGCTCAATGCATACATAAGGGTCGATTTTCCAGACCCTGAAGGTCCCATGACCGAAACGAACTCGCCATTCTTTACTGACAGGGAAACTCTGTCAAGGACGTTGTGCTCTTCCTGTCCAAATGATTTTACAAGGTTTTCGCAGGTCAATAGATTCTGTACGGTAGTAGCCATGGCATTACTCCTTAATAGTATCAGAAATAGACAGGTTCCCAGAACTGGAAGTAGTGAGAAACGTTGCAAGTATCACACAAGAGAGCAGCAACAAAGGCGAGATTAGATAGGCAGACAAAGGTCGTACGACAAAGGAGAATACTGTCGCCCCAAGGGATGCAATGATGGAACCTGCCAAAAACTCCCCGAGGGTGTTGGCAAGGACAGTGCCCAGTACGATGGCAAAAAACAGGACGAAGACTGAGCGGGAAATATATTGGATGCTGATATCCTCATTGGTAAACCCAAGGGCCTTCATCACGGCTATGGGATAGCGGTCCTTTGCAATGAGCATCTTGATGAACAAAGAGGCTATAAGCGCTGAAACGAGTAGGGAAACGATCATTGCCGCAACCGAAGCTTTTTTTATCGACCCCATGGTAGAACCGAAAGTCTGTTCTATGTATTGCCCAACTCCCGATACTTTGGCATACGTAAACCGATTGCTATAGGTTTTTGCTACCAATAGGACAATGCCAGGGTCTTGCAGTCTCGCTGCGATGACACCCCATAGCACAGAATCGAGACTACTGGAAAAAGTTGCCTTGGCTGTCTTCCCCCCATTGGTGATATCGGAATATATGCCACAGACTGTAAGGGACCGTTCTTTTCCGTCATCCTTTAAAACGAGGGTATCGCCAATAGTCTTGTCCAGTTCGACAGCGTTGATCGAGGAGAGTGCAATTTCCCCTGGATTTGCCGGGGCGTTTCCCTTTGCATAGGTAACAGGAAATACGCTATGGTCCCCGAGTTCCACGTTGAGGTTCTCAACCGTCCCGTCTGCCATCGGCACTTCAAAGCGTTTGGTAAACAGCACCACAAAGGAATCGATTGTTTCGTCCGTTTCCATTGCCTTTGCAATTTCCCCGGCTTTGCGAGGAATATCAGACACCTGCTGAAGATCGAGGCGCAAGTCACAGCTGCCCATCCCCATATAGGTTATGAAACTCTTGGAGGAAATGGTTGTATAAAGGTTCTGGGGCACGAGCATGATGAACGTTGCCAGGACAAGAACTATGAACATGGTGGCATACAAATGTTTTCTTGCAAGTACATCCTTGAGACCGAGAAATACGTTGGCACCAAGGATTCTTCCCTTGCCCAGCGTAAAGCCCCTTGCCCCAGTTTTACAGCTTGGCTCCCCGCGATACCGTAAGGCATCTGCTGCCGATAGGTGTTTGAACCGCCTGAGCACATGGTTTACATAGGTTGTAATGGCAGTAAATACCACTGCTATGCCGAAAACCGATACCAAGGGGGCGATGGCTGCGTTCTGGCTTTCCCCCAAGAACAACCGTATGTTTCTCAACATGAAATCTTGCAATGGCAAGGAGAGGACATAGCCGAGGATACAGGACAATGCCGCAATCGCGGCATACTTTGCAAAGTACAGCCCCCTGATATCGGAAACCCGCAGACCGATTGCTTTCATGACCCCGATCTCACGGTAGTCGTCCTCGATCTTGGCCAGTAGGGTGAGTCGTATGCACAAAAAAGCTATGGCAAGGATGAGCACGCTTACCAGCAGGATGATCGCTACCATGAGTCCGTCTGATATCACATTTATCAATTTGAAAAGCGGATAGGTAATCGTCGGACCATTTGCCTCAAGCCCTGCAGCTGTATAGGTATTCTCAAAGGAACCAAGCTGGGAAAGGTCAAAAAGGCGAAACTCAATGAGGTATTCAACATTGCCGGAAGATGCCAATTGGGCATAATCGCTGCTGCTGACCAGAAATCTCTTGGACGAAGAAAGCAGGGAATTCATCTGTGAGTCACGCAAAAATCCTGCAACCACAAAGGGTTTACCCGCTACCGTTACCATATCACCAACTTGGGCAAGCTTATCTTTCATACAATAGATGGGCAGATAGATAAAACCATCTGTAACCTGTATGACGTTACCGTCAAAATCCATGAGGTAATCGAACTTGTCGTTCTGCATCGAGAACCCATTGTCCTGGACGCTGTCGACAAGCGATTTTCCGTTTATGACAATCTGTGAACCTTCGATGTTAAGAAATTTGGCTACCTGGTATTCCTCGACCAAGGTATTCTGTTTTGCAAAATCATCAAGGCGAAGCATATCAATAGGTCCGGAATGCATCTGCATGAAATGCGGGGTTTTCGCCTGTACCATGAGTGCATCTACGGCCCCACTCAGGTTGACACTGAGCATCACGGTAAGGGATACAAGTACGGCAGCTGAGGTGATGATCAAAAAGATGGCGGCGGTCATGAGTTTGCTGCTTTTGATGTCGTTTCTGATGATTCTGCTAAACATTGGCGTTCTCCAGTCTTTTCACCGCTGGGCTCCTAGCTAAAAGAAGTGAAGTTAAAAGAACAAAGAATCCGGACACTAGGATGAGCAACCCTATTCCCCTGCCCTCGCCTGTTCCGGTGAGTTTTCCGATGCTTGAGGCAAGCAACCCGCCAGGCAGGAGCATGGGGGTAAAGAGGTAATCGGCAAGGATTCCGGCAAGGGCAAAGGCCACTACATAACCAAGCTGTGAAATTACTCCGATTAGGCCCCAGGCTCTTCCCTGCACACTGTTTTCCAGGTTTTTCCGGATGAGTACGTCGATGCTTGTATTTGCAAACGGAAGGGTTGCAAAGAACAGGAAACCTGCAGTGCAAATCAAGAAGACATTCTCCCGCAATCCAAAGAGAGCCATGAAAATACCGGTACAGAAAAGGGAGACCGAAAGTATGTTTACATACCCTCCCCGAATGGAGAAGACTCCGATTAGTATGCTGGAAACAAGCATTCCGCTGGCACAGATGGTTTCAATGGTTCCCAGCGTTGCAGTGTTGGAAAAAGCAAGGATCATGGGAGTGGAGAGAATTTGGATAAAGCCCAAAAAGAAAGTGATTACGGAAGTAAGGAGGACGAGGATGAAGATGCCCCGGTTTCCATGGATTACCTTCCAGCCTTCCTTGAATTCTCCGATGAAGGAATCTCGATTTTCAGATGCATTGGAAACCAATCCTTTTCGCACAATCGAAGTAACTGAGACGGTAAAAAAGAAGGTGCAGATATCAATGATGAGCAATAGCTTGATGTCCCAAATGGAGAGCAAAAACCCTGCCAAAATCGGGGAAATGAGGAACTTCGAGGAACCTGCAATCTGCACAAGGCCACTTGCTTTGGAATATTGTTCTTTGGTCAACAAATCTGAAACCGTGGCCTTGTAGGCAGGTTCCAATAGTGACGAGAAAATTGAACTGATGGTTACCCCAACGTAGATCTGCCAGAGCTGTACATTACCGAGAAGCATGCAGCCAAGGATGAATATGAGGCCGAGAGCTGATAAGCTGTCGCCCAGGATCATGAGAATGCGTCTGTCATAGCGGTCTGCAAGCACCCCTGCTGCGGGGCTTAACAGCAGTGCAGGCACAAAGGCCAAGAGAGTTAGCATTGCCATCAAAGTGGCGCTACCTGTCAGCCGGAAAACATAGACAGCAAGCCCAAATGAGGTCAGGCCGCTTCCTATTGCAGAAACGAGTTCCCCAGACCAGAGAAAGAGAAATTTCCCAAACGATGTATTCGAGTTCCCCATTCGTGTCACTTCCTAATTGAATAATTGGCGCATGTAGTCAAAGCTGCCTGTTTCGGCTCCAAGGATTCGCTCCATGTTACAGATAAAGGCCGATACCTTTCGGACTGCCTCTTCTTCAGAATTGAATGAGGGATGGTCAAAGGCAATCTGGGAATAGATGATGAGCATCTCTGCACTCTCATAGGGAAATGGAGTAGTGAACAACCCTTGTAAAACACCTTCTTCCACGATGGTGGAGAGTATGGGGGTTACACCCTGGACCAAAGCTTCAAGTTGCTTTTGGTGCATGAGTGCATTCTGGGGATTATGGATGTGTTCCAGTATCTCCTTGCCTTGTGATTCATCAAGATGCAGGGAACTAATCACCTGCAACAATTTATCGTGTACTGAAAGCGAGCTATCAATGGCAACAGCCCCTGCTTTTTCCATCATCCCAGCAAGTATTCGCACTATGACAGCATTCATAATGTCTTCTTTGCCCTTGAAATAGTAATAGAGTGTCCCTTTGGCTATCCCTGTTTTTTCAAGGATATCCAGCACACTGGTGCTGTCATACCCTTTCGAGGAAAAGAGCTCATAGGCAACATCGAGTATTTCGTTTCTTCTTTCTTCTGGTTCTTTGAGCGTGCGCATTGGTCAGTCCTTTATAAAGTATAGACCGACCGTCGGTCTATAGATAACAAGAAAATATCCCTTATATTAAAAACAGTCAAGAGAGAATCCACTCGTCAGCTTTTACTCCGCAAGGAAACTTAGGCTCGACAATGATATTATGTGGAAATGCTAAAAATAATGATGTAGATAAATGAAATCTTTCTTCCTGCCGAATATTTCGCTGTTATATTCATCATGTACATTCTAAAAATTGGGAATAATCCTTCTAATTCTTTTTAATTCACTGATTGACAACCATTTTTTTAGTCACAACAACAAAACATGATTGTAGATTTAAAGGTGCAATAAGTATTTTCCAAATGAATAGTTCACTATATAAAAAATTGTTGAGTAAAGCTCTTCCCGATCTATGGATTCGTTGAGCTCAGGAATAAAGGATGCTGCTTTCACCTCTATCATAGAGGTCCATTTATTGGAATCTGGTTGAAATTTATAGGGTCTTTTTTGTACAATTCTTGCTTCTTCTCTTGCATACTCCAAAAGCCACTGCTTTAAGTCCTCCACTGAAGGCTTCTGATAACAAGGTTGTTTCTGACAAAGGATTCCTTTTTCTGGGACATCCCTAAGGTTATCGAAATCTGGAGACTCATAGTAGCCAATATAAAATGGGCATTTTTTGCATTCTTCTTTTAATGCGAAGAAACTATTTTTAGAGTAATGAATTTTTCTTGGGCAATCAGCTATCTTGGTTACATTACCATCAGTTGTAATATTTGGCTTGAATATGATGTTTCCATCAATTTCCTGTCCGTTTTTAAATACATTCTTGTAAGTGTAGATAACAAATTTGTCATTACCAGTATTTCTGTTCCAAAGATCCATTTTGCTTGCAAGCAAATCCTTTTTTCGGTTATATAACCATATCTTATGCTCCGTTGAATCACATAGTAGTTTTTTCAAATCATCTTCTGAGAGAATTTTTTGCTTGCTGAGATCAATCTCTATGATGGATATTTTCTGGCTTTGGTAGTTAGCAACTTTTTCTGCTGAAACCTTGTGTGTAACAAAAATCTCTACTATCAATCTTTGGCCCTTGTAGTCAATAACGATATCGGGAATCATGTCAAAAAGCTTACATTCCGTTACTACGGATGCATCAGATAAATCTAAGGTTTTTGCTAAAGGTAGAGAAAGCAGTACTTTTCTATTTGAAACAAAAACCGTGAAGCAACCATCTACTGCATATTTTTCTGACAAATCAGGTAACCTAAATCTTTTCTCTCGTAAAATGAGTTCCTTCGCAAGCAGGTGCATAGCAGTCTGATACCCTGTAGTGCAAGTTACTCCTGCTTTGTGGGCAAAATGAGCTATTCTCTTTTCTCCCTTTTTCACAATAACTTCACTATAGCAACCTGGGCAAACATATCCTTTTTCATGTGGTTTTGCCCTTTCGATTGGAATAACTATGCCGTTTTTAAGAGCACATGGGAGTTTGAGATTGTTTCTAGTCATACTAAAATCCAATAATAAACAATTTTCAGGTTCATTTCCATAAGATTTACCAAAGGTAACGCTACCTCCAATCAGTTACGAGAAATGCTTCACTTCTACCAACTTCGGTAAAAACATCATACAGTGTACATATTCTAAGAAAAGGGATTCTAGTCAAGATTTTTTATAAGAGGAATACACTTCACCATTCAAATCTGTGAAAAAAATTGTTCATCAATTTCATATGACACTACTGGCTTCAACCCAATCTGAAATTTTGCCAACAACTCAACAAGTTCTTTTCCATCGACAAGATCAATCTGTGCAGCTCCAGGCTTTGAAGCTTCTTCCTTCGCTTCTCTCGTAAATGTGCTTGTTGTGTAAATAATACCTTTTTCATATTCAGAAGACAGGGATCCGCGAAAATCACGCACAACAGGAGACCCTACGGGAGATTTATATCGTTTGCATTGAAAAGCTACGGAAAAACGTAGCATCCCTATCTGCATTTTGCCCTTGCCATCGATACCACCGTCTCCACTTTTCTTTGTTACCTGCACTTGGACAAAACCACTTTCCCTCAGCAAACGCTGAATCAAATGCTCAAAGCCATAGGGATCCATTGCAAGGAGAATTTTGATAAGCTGGTCTTGCCAAGCATCAAAATGATTGTCTTCATCAATCTGAGTTATCGAAATCGCATCATTGTCTTTTTGGTTTTGAATATAGGATAAAAGCTCGGAGGCATGCGCAAAAGAGTTACCTGAAAATGTAGGACAAAAACTCCAGATTGAACGCTTTGAATTTGTAATGATACCAGCCTTTTTAAGTCTTGTTTTTGCCCATTCCATCCGGTATACGAGTTCTGTCTTAGTAATACTATTTAAATGGGGAAAGGTCCTGACCTCTTCGGGGACAGAAAGAAAAGCTGTAAAAGCATCGGCAATTTCTTCATTGTTGCCAGAACCACCTAGGGCATCAAGCACTTTCAACAAAGGAAAAAGTAATTCACTAATTTTAGGCATATCCTTTGGAATTGAAACAATGCTTCTTCGTGCCATGAGAGCCCTCTCTTGAAAAAACGTATATGCTACAGATTGTAGGCCTCAGATTTCCCAAGATCAAGATCAGAATGAATATTGGTTACTAAAATTCTCAAAGCTGAAAATTCCCCTATGAAAAGAAAATAAGAGTTTGTCAATCTCTGCCAAAGCAAAGTAAGTATTTTTCCTACATAGAAGCTTTTTTCAAATTATTTCCTTACCAAATCTATTTTTATGATACATTGAATGAACCAGGAGATTTGAAATGAATAAAGATATGCAGGATGCAATAGTGGATCATGTAAGGATGATCCTCCAGCAAAAAAACATTTCCCAGAAAGATCTGGCTAGTGAAATCTCCATAACAGAAGCGACGTTAAGTAATATTTTACATAAACACAGGGCAATTACCACCGACGAAGTTGATAAAATTGCCAAGGTTCTCGATGTCCCAGTCCCTATGCTCTACAACCCGATTCCTTTTGGCTGCAAAGAAGCCTTCCCTCTCTTGGCGCAAGCAAAGACAAAGGAAGTAGAAGAAACAATCCAGAAGCTTTCGATACTTGCCCAGAGAACATTGTTCTATAAGAACCTCCGGGAAACTGCCGAAAAACAAATGGAAATTATCCGATAACTAAGGAATTGAAAACACCTTGCTGTCATGCTCTTTTTCACAGCCAGAAAAGCACTGTAGCATGACAGCGACCTCCCCAAATGAGAGCATTACTCTTTGCTCTTCTTTGGTTTCCTGGTTTTATAATCACGGTCGATGCGATCTTTCCAATTGGCATTGAAAGGCTTGCATGCTCGAATGTCACAGATAACCTCGTTAAGCACCCTGTAATTCAACTGTGTCCCCTCGCTATCGGCACGATAGTTTGCAGCACGGTTGGCATCTATGCCAAAACGACCTGCAACCTCAACCGCATCAATGTTTGCACCTAAGAAAACAAACTCCCAACCATAGGTTCCTTTCTGTCGCTCTATCATCATCTTTACCTGGTCAGTGCAATAGAAGTGACTTGCATTTTCTTGGCCATCGGTGGTAATTATAAAAATTGTTTTTTCAGGTCGGTCTTCCTCACGGGCATATTTATGGATGTTCCCAATATGCTGGATAGCCCCGCCAACCGCGTCAAGAAGAGCGGTGCAACCACGGACAAAGTATTCCTTATCTGACATTGGCACTACTTTGGTAATGTCGAGACGGTCATGCAGAACTTCACACCGGTCATCAAACAGGACCGTTGACACGAGTGCTTGCCCTGAAGCGGCTTTCTGCTTTTCAAGCATGCCATTGAAGCCTCCGATCGTATCGCTTTCCAGCCCACTCATCGACCCGCTTCTGTCTAGGATAAAGACAATTTCCGTTAGTTCTTTTTTCATAGTGTTGACTCCTGTAATCAATATTCTGACTACAGCATAGCGAGCATGCTCACCGGTATGGTCGCATGGCAAGCGACATAATCAAACACCTAAAAGAATTTGATCAAAAGCAAACAAGACCTCATTTATTTCAAACACATTGTAGTTTTTCTGTTCAATGAAATATTCAATGATAACATCGAACTTGTTGCTACGGGTGAGGGAAAACCCAGCCCGTCCTATCAGATCTTTCGTTTCATCGAGGTTGAGTTCCAAGGCAAGGGCAAACGCAATCGCGGTTACCTTGCTAGGCCGGTAATCCTTGTTGCTACGGATTTTAGAGAACAATTTACGATCAACGTTCGCTTTCTTGTACACCTCCACATCCGTTTTTCCTTTTTCATCAATGATACGGAGAAGCGATTGCGAGAAGCTTTCTTCCAATTCTGCCATAAGGGTATCCAGGCTTCTCTCTGACATACGAGAATATAATCTAAGTTCAAACCCTTCTACTGTCTCGATATCACGATGATGAACGTTTATATTTTCCTTAAAGAGACTGGGCTTATAGTTCTTTGAGCGCTCTTCAACGTAGTACTCATCGATGAACGCTACAACTTCTTTGAACAATTTCCCCGACAAGGAATAGGATTCCCTGTCATACACAACCAAGTACACCTCCATATCAGAAAGCAATAGGAATTCACTAATAACAGACAGGGCAATCTGCAAGGCTTCTGCCTTGGGAAAGCCATACGTACCGGTAGAAATCAAGGGAAAGGCAACGGATTTGCATTCCTTTGCAAGCGCCAATTGCAGGGCACTTCTATAGCAATCCAGCACACGCTCAATTTCATGCTCCGTCCCTCCTTTCCAAAGAGGCCCGACGGTGTGGATTACATACGTTGCATCCAAGTTAAAAGCAGGAGTAGCAACAGCAGAGCCAACGGGGATATCACCCAGTACCTTTCTTGCTTCAAAAAGCTCGGGACCTGCAGCTGCATGGATAGCACTGTCAACGCCTCTACCGATAGCTACGTGGGGATTGGCGGAATTCACGATAGCGTCCACCTTCATCTTCGTTATATCATTCCGTACAATCATAAAAGGCATATCCACACCTCCAATTTCAAACCTATCACCTGAAGAATAGTGTATGAAACTTCAGAATTCAAAAGGCTGCGTTCTTTCTTTTTTGCATACCTAGTAAAGACATGGCACAAAAGGCTGGGGCAGCATTGCAAACAACGTTTACTGCCAATTAAGTCACTATTTACTGGTCTAACCCCTAATACCTACAGCATACACTCCAAACAAGGGGGCCGAAGGTATTTTTTTGTTTGAAATCCTCAGATAGAGGGTTCGTGAATCATTTTTCTCAATTCAGATTCACTCAACCATTGGTTGGATGACTGTTTATTGGATGAACTTTGACCAAAAAACCTTCTTTCCGATGGCCCAATGCATGAATAAAGTCAATATTATTGTAGAAGGGCCAAGCGAACGATGTTTCATCACCAATGTCCTGGCCCCTTACCTTGCTGAACAGGAATGTTATGCAAAGGCTTGAGTGATAGGCACTCCTGGGCACAAAGGGGGAACAGTAAAACCCGAGAGGTTATACAACGATATAGAGAAGGCTTTGTCCCAACGGACAGACATCCGGATATTTTCTATGATCGATTACTTTTACCTTGCTTCAAAATGGTAAAGGCTATCTGTTCCCTAATAGGAAAGTCCCTTTGTCACCCTGCCAGCTTTCTCTAGGTAATCAAGAGCAGTCATCTACTCTACCACTCCATCCAGATATCTCTCCACCACCATTCTATCTTCGCTGCCTATGGTAAAAGCAGGGTCTGAAGCATAGAGCTTACCCAGGATGTCTTGCTTGGAATAGGGAATCTCATTGGTGGCAAACTGATGTTCATACAGCCAGTCAGAGAGGATTTGCCTGCTTTCGTCATTGAAACGTTTGATTCTCCCTTGCTCAATCTCTTTTAGCAAATCCTTTCCGTCCATTGCATGGTCTGTTACCACATCCACCAGCTGTTGCCAATACTGGGACTTCCGGTTCAAAGGAAGGTCTTCAGCATCTAGGTCGCTTTTGGTCAATTGGCGGCAACGACCTTCTGTTGCCAGAACCTGAGCCTTGGCCAATAGTTCATAACGGTGATTGAGCACAGGATCCTTACTTCCTAACGTGGCAATGACCTGGCCGATGTAATTCTGGCCACCTGCAAGATGGACTCTCAGTTTTTCGCTGTCTGTCTCAAGGTACCAACTGTGAAGCTTCTCTATCGGTTCCCAAAGACTGGGACCCGAAACCATACACCGTTCACCAAATAGGTTGTAGTCTGGGGAAAATTCAGGGATAGCGGGTTTGCTGAAGGTAAAAGCTGGCCTTGGATTCCTGTCTACAGCATACCCTCTCTGTAAGTCGAAGAGCGCGATTTCCTGGAAATTGGCCACATTGAGGGAGCGGAGTTTCTCTACCTCATCGCGCTGGGCGGTGAAGTAGAACACCTGGCGGTCTTTTGCAATCTCTTCGATTGCCTGGGCAATTGCCATTGCCCGATCATCGTCGCTGTTAGCCAATAGCTCATCGAGGAAAATAGGGAAATGGACTCCACTGGACAACTCCTGGGACTCAATGAAGGCCATACGGACAGAGAATAAAAGCTGGACTCTCGTCCCGCTGGAAAGCTCGTCGAGTTTGAAATTGGCATTCTGCACGGTATCGTGGGCAAAGAACCCCTCGTCGTTTACCGACAGCATATAGCGCCCCTGGGTAATACGCTTCATCCATTCGCTCGCCTTGAGCAATACTTTGGGCTGGCAGTCCTGCTGGGCAAGGGCGGAGAGCTTGTCGGCAAGCAACCCGATTACATTGGAGAGCACCTCCTGCTGCCGTAGGGTTTCCAGAGCCTCCTCAGCCTGTTTTTTCCTAAGCATGGCAGTAGCAAGTGCAGAACCATTGATAAGATTCTTATACTCGTTTTCCAGGCCACCCAATTCCTTTTGCTTGTCTCCTAAATCACGCAACCTCTGCTCTAGGAATGCAATTTGAGAATCGACCTCTTCCCTAGATTTTTCAGAGGCGCCCCTTTCCGATTCAGGATCCTTTGCCAATAAAGCAGCTTCCTGCTTTTTCTGCAATGCAAGCTCCATTTGCAATTCTTGCCAGTTGGAAACCAAGGAAGCAACCTCTTGCAGAGTCCTCTCATCCTCATAGTCAATTCCCAGTTTTTCCCAGAAAAGCTCATACTCACGTCTCTTTTCCTGCAAATCTTGCTGCAAATTGGAAACTTTTGTTATTTGGCTATCGATCGAAATTTGCAATTCATGCGCCCTATTGATCCGCTTTTCCAGACTCTTTGCAGTACCTTCCAAGGTTGCACTATCGCACTCCTCAGTCGACAAGATTGACTGTAATTGCTTCAGTGCTTTTTGGTACAAATTGTTGGCTCGCTGAAGTGTTTCGCCACCAATGGCCTCGTTTTCCACCAAATCAACCCACCTTTTCAATTGCTCGGAGAAGTGGAAGAATTCGGCACCCTCCAGCGTAGGGTTGTCAATGGAAAATCCCAAATCATCACAGGCAGATTTCCACATCAGTTGCCAGGCACCCAACTTCTCTCTTGAGTCTTGCAACGTATCGGAGGCAACACGACGGCCTTTATTCCTTTCCCTGACATTTTGATTCTCCTGCAGTTTCGCTGCAAGCGTGCGCTGGAGCAAAAGACATGACTCAACGGACCAGTCGGCAAGCGAAATGCCAGGAACCTTTTTCATCTCCTGCTCGATTTGCTCCTGCAACTGGGCTAAAGCCTGAGTCTTTTGTTCCTTCTCCCCTGTACCCTCAGATTTCGGAATCATCCTCCAGAGAAGAAAAACCAAGGCCAACGATCCTGGGACTGTGGCAAGGGGATGCAAAAAAGACAGTAAGCCAACGACCAAAGCTCCCAAAAGAGCAACCAAGACAACCCTTCTTCTCAAGGTTTTTGGGATCAGCGTCCCTTCGGGGGTAGCCTGCAAAGCCGCAAAGGCTCGCATCCAATCCCCTAACCGTGTGGACAGAGAAGCCAAAGAAACATCGTTTTCACTCTCCTGTTCCCGGTTTCCGAGCGAGGAAAGATACTGTTGACCGCTAATTACCGTGCACCGCAGAGGCTCGCATTGGTTAGCCAGCTTCTTCAAGACAGACACCTTGTTACCCAGATTTTGGTTCTCAGGTGCCTTGTCCATAATCCAGGCATGCTGCTCTTCCCATGTTTTCAAGGCAGCAGCCTGCTGGTCATACGTCTTTTGAGTCTCCTCAAGATCTTTTCTCGCCTCTTGAAAACGGGCAAGAGAGGCCTCAATCTTCTCAGGCAAGGAACTATCATCGAATTGGCTCTTGGTTATCTCACACTGGCTAAACAACTCTTGCAGTCTCTGCAATTCACGCTTGGCTTCCTCAAAATCCTGTTCTTTCTCGAGAAGGCCTTTCCTCAATTCCTTCAAACGTTCAGGTGATTTTTCGTTCACCAGCGAAATCTGGGGAGGGAAAGTATCACTCTTTGCCTCAAGGTCCCCGATGTTACTTCGGAACTGCAATAGCTGACGCTCTTGTTCGCAAAAAGCTTTCTGCTTTTGCAGGATGCTGGTGGAATCGACAGCATCCTGCAAAGCTGCAATCCGCTCGTGGATATCCTTCTGGCTTTCCTGTTGGGCTTTGATCCTTTTATAATTCGCCTCAGCTTCTTTGAGGTTTCTGACATCGTTGTTGTTGGAGGTAGTCCAGGTTCTCTTGCCTCCCACCTGAAGGCAAGCCCCTTTGAGGTCGACATCCCCCTGCATCTCTTTTTGCACACGATACAGGAAGGTCTTTCCCGTTTCCTCTGCCTGTAACAACACATGGAGAGGAAACCAGTAACTATCGCTAAGGTCGTCGACCCGTCCTGGAAGAGAAGTGTCCTGGTTGTCACGAAGGCGTGTCTGTTTCAAGGTACCCTGAAAAAGATTGAGATGCCACTGCCCGTCGGGAGTCTCCAACGTTCCCTCTGCCTCAACAGAAGAAGCGGCCTGTTTGTCCCAGAGAAGGGAGCAGAGCCCTCTGGAAAGACTCGATTTCCCTACCCCGTTCGGGCCCCATACTACATTCAACCCCTCAGAGAAATCCCGTATCGGGGGAAACGTACCTACACCGAAACCAGGGGTTCGATGCAAAACAGCTTCTTTGATCCACAACTTTTTGCTCATACACTCCCCCTTTGGCTCAACATTGACCGAATCAAGGAAAAGCCAGATTTGCGTATCAACTCTTTCACCTGTGCCTCATCTTGGATATCCGCTGTACTCATCAAGGACTGGAAAGCAGGGACATTATGACTTTTCTGGCTGATATCTTTAACTTCCTCCAGCAAGCCAGGCAATGTATCCATATCGAGAAGTTGCTTTGCCAACAGGGCAATCGGGCCAACCCCTGCAGAAAGGCTTTCCAGATCGACGGCAAGCACCGTGTTGTCTACAAAAGAAGGCTGCACATGTACCGAGTAGCCCTGTTCAAGGGGAATCTCAAGATTCTGCAAATCAGTCAGGGGCAAAGCCCTTGCAAGATCAAATGCCGTGGGGACAGTCCCGACAAAAACCAACCTGCAATAGAGGTCACCAAAAAATCCCGAGGTACTTGTTTTTGTAGCTGTAGTTCTAAGTGCCTTACCGATATAGTTCAGCAAGTCATCGGATGAAACGATTCCCTCAAGGTCTACCTCGCAGTCACAGAACAGCCAGGGTGACAAGGGGATGAACTCAGGGTCCTTCCACGATTGCTCTCCTACTGTCTCCAGCAACCAGATTCCATGTTCGCCTGTCTCTGAACTGTCGAGGGCGAACGGGGAACCACAATAAAAACCGGTATTGTCAGCTAATTGCCGTTTTGCATGGATATGGCCCAGAACCCACAGGGGAACGCCGGTAGCCGAAAACTGAGTTGAGGAAACAGGGGCATAGGTGCTTGTCATAAGCGAACCATCGACATCGCAATGCAAAAGACCAAGGATCGGCCCGTCAAAGTCGGCAAAGCCTCTCTCAAAGGAATCAAGGGGGTTGGCCGTACAGGCGCTGTCCTTAAAAGACCATCCGACAAACCGGACGCCTTTATATACAACCTGCTCCCATGTCCCATTAAGTCCCAACATATGGATATGCTCCCCTTCCTTCGCAAGCCGGGGAAACACCTTTGCATCATGGTTGCCAGCAACCGCAAACACCTCGATATCTGAGGTGTGAAGCGTTTCCAACCCTTTTGCCAGAGGTCCATAGGCTTCAAACCAAGCATTATCCTTCTCAACGACATCGCCGGCCAATACCACAGCATCGACTTTCAAGGCCACAGCCTTTTCCACAATTGCGTCCCAGGCAGAATGACTGGTAAGCCCAGGATGGGCGTTGACTGAAGGTATCCGTCCCAGATGAATGTCTGAACATGCAATGATTCTCATCTTACCTCTCCTTGCAGGGTGCCAATCTGGACCTGTTGTTTCTAAATATAGCTACCTGTACTAGCCTACCATACCATATTACCCACATTTTTGTTATTTCTTCCTTGATTTGGAGAAAAAATAGTAAAATTTTCGAGATTTTGAAAAACCAGAATCTTTTCGGTGAAGCCCATTTAAAAATAGTTCTATTAGGGAAAACCTCAAAATATTGATTGTTTTTACAGTATTAATACCAAAAAGCAAAATTGCACATAAAAACTTCAAAAAAATCATCAGATTTTCGTACGCATTAATCAATTGACAATTAGTACTGCCTATGTTACCGTTCAATTGCTTTAATTTTTTGAGTTGCAGCTAGTCCGTTACCCTATCTCATGAATGATCGTATTCGTTACTGAATCCCTTTCGCAGACAGGTTAAAATGTTCAAGACTGCGCCAAATGAAGCAATAATTTTTTGTACAGGCAATATAGCCTGTGAAGGATGCTTTTAATGGCAAAGAAAATCTATGTTCGTAACATGAGTTACAACACCTCCGAAGAAGAACTTCGGGACCTGTTCGCACAGTACGGCACCGTACTCAGTGCAAATATCATCATTGACCGCGAGACCCGTCGCCCCAAGGGCTTTGGTTTCGTAGAGATGGAAGAGGATTCAGCTGCTGAAGCTGCTATCTCCCAGCTCGATGGCAAGGATTTGGATGGCCGTAACCTCAGCGTTAACGAAGCTATTGCAAAACCCCGTCCGTCATACAACAACAACCGTTACTAGTTCTCGGTTGGAGTACGTCCGGAATTTTATGATTCAGTAACGTAGCGGAGCCAGCAATGGCTCCGTTTATTTTTGTATCTGCATCTTGTCTGTGATTTTGCTCTTCGTTCTGTTTTGCTACAGGGAACGCTTTCCGGCTTCCTCAAAGAAAGGCTGGGCAGCAAGGAAAAACTCATCCCGTAGCTGAGAAAGAGAAACGCCAGTCAGTTTATGGTCACGGACAACCCATTTCCCATTTACAAATACATGCATGACATTCTGCACCCCACTGCTATAGACCACCACCGAATAGGGATCATGGCAGGGAACCATATTGGGCTGGTCGAGACCAAGAACCAGAATATCAGCTTTCTTGCCTACTTCCAGGCTTCCTATCGTATGGTCCGCTTTCAACACCTTTGCAGCTTCACTTGTGCAAAGCGGCACAACCGACTTTGCCGGTATTGCCGTCCGGTCGTGCAACCCATTCTTGTGCAGGATGGCATAGAGCTTCATCTGGGTAAACAAGTCCAACGTATTCCCGCTTGCAGGGCCATCGGTTCCCAATCCAACCAAGATGCCTTCTTCACGCATCTTTGGGCACCGGGCCAAACCCTTGGCACTCTTGAAATTCGCCCCGGGACAATGGATTACCCTGGTGCCAGACTTTGCAAGAAGAGCAATATCCTCATCACTGGTATGGATGCAATGGGCAGCCAGCAGGGAAGAGTCGAGCAAGCCCTGCCGGGCAAGAAAGGCAATGGGAGATAAACCATACTCGTTTTGGTACTTCTCCATCTCAAAGTCCATCTCGCTGAGATGCATTGTCCATAATAGGTCATGTTCCTTTGCCAAAGCCTGTGCCTTTTTCAAGACCTCAACGGTGTTGCTATAGGGCGCATGGGGGGCAATGATAGGGGTTACAAGGGAATTGCCACGAGATTGTGCAATCAAAGCTTCTGTTTTTTCCAAACCCTGTTGCCCGTCTTGGGCATCGCAATGAGGATCTTCCATCAAGGTTTCGCCTGCATAAAGCCTAAACCCCATCTCATTTGCCGCTGCGGCAACCACATCTTCGAAAAAATACATATCGACGGCACAGGAAGTTCCGCTGAGCAGCATTTCTGCCATGGCAAGGCGCGAGGAAGCATAGGCAAGCTCTTGTGTCATGCAAACGTTTTCCAAGGGAATGAGAAACCGACGCAACCGGTCAGGACAATCGTCTCCCAGGCTTCTGAACGCTATCATCCCCATATGGGTATGACCGTTTATCAGAGCCGGCATGACAATTGTGTCACAAAGGTCCAGCTCTTGGTCACAGGTTGCAGGCAATGAAGGGGGAAGAGCGCTATCCTTCCCTACATAGATAATGGTATCACCCTCAATGACAAGGGACCCGTCAGAGAGAACCGTTTCCTCTGTATCCATAGTGAGGATAGTTGCATGACGCAGCACATATTTCATTTGCTTTTATTCCCATCACTGTAATACGTCCGCCAGTCGAGAACACGCTTTTGCACTACATCGACCAAGCCTTTGTCGCTGATCTTCAACTCAGGGGAGACAGGAAGGGAAAGCACTGCAAAGTTCATGACCTCTTCTCTCGCCTCATACCCATGGTCTTTCAGCCATTTGCGCACCCCTTTTATTTGCTTTGCCAGTTTTGGCATAGGCTCAAGGGACACAATACCGCCATAGGCAAGGGGAACAAACGACTCTTTCTGTTCATCGACTAAGGCGATACCGCCCTGGTTCTCTATAACAAGGTTCACTGCCCTGACTGCCAATTCCACGCTGGTTGCAAGCACCAGCAGGTTGTGGCTGTCATGCGCCCAGGAACTGCAGATGGCTCCACTCTTTTTCAAACCATTTTTCAAGAAGGCCGGTTTGATAGGTGACTCATGGCCATACCGCTCAACACTGGCAATGACATTCAGGCCAGCAGCGAAATAGTCGAAGGTGTTGTCAACCACATCGACTGTCTGTCGTCCTTTTTTGGTGAAAGTCGTAGCAGTATCCTTCTCGATGACCAGAATATCACGATTGCCATCGGGGCAGGAAAGATCGAAATCTTTTTCCGAAATCTTCTTTCTTTGTATTGAGTTGAGATATTTTTTATCGAGGTTTGGAAGTTTTGTCGGGGTAACCAGGCCGTTGGAGGAATCGTAAACCATGGCCCCGTTCTTGAAAATCGCCTTGATATGCAAGGTTTCCAAGTCATCGATAACCAACAAGTCGGCTAGCTTGCCCGGGGCTATCTGTCCACGGTCGAAAAGACGCATGCGCATGGCAGGGGCATAGGTAGCAGCATAGATAGCCTCGGTTATGGGCATTCCATAAAATATTGCTTGTTTGACCACCGCATCAAGATGCCCTTTTTCCTGCAGGACATCGCTCATGACATCATCGGTGCAAAAACAAAACGTTCCGGCAAGGTATTCATCACAGAGGGCTTTTATAGTCTCTTTTTTGACACTTTTTTGCTGGATTTCCAAAAACATCCCTGCTGAAACCTTTTCCATGATTGATTGTGCAGTTTGTTCGGTGTGGTCGGAATCGACCCCGCTGGCAATGAATTTGCTTAACTGCTCGCCGCTGATTTTCGGGCAATGGCCTTCGATGGGAGAATCTGGCCTACAGGTTTTAAAAGCCTTGATGATACGCTTGGTCCTATTGTCCTCTTCACTGAACAGATCATTTGCGTTCATGATCTCCCCGAGGGCCAGGATGTCATCCCGCTTGCAAAGCTGCTCAACTTCACTTGCGTCTATTTGCCCACCGCTTGTTTCAAGCTCTTTTGAGGTTGAGGGCACACTGCTGGGTATTGCATAGAACACATCAAGAAGCGAGGGAAGGTCCATATAGGCCTCGAGTCCCTCAACTCCAAAGACATTGGCCACCTCATGGCAATCGGCAACGACTGTTGTCGTGCCATGGGGCAAGACCGCATTCGAGAATTCCGACGGACTTGTCATGGAAGACTCGATGTGCATGTGAATATCGATGAATCCCGGGATTACAACCAACCCACCATGCGATTCCTCATCAAAGTTGCGTTCGACATGCCTGATGGTTTTATCGAAGGCAATAGATCCGAAATCGAAGGAACGGTAAGCAGAGTTGTAAATCCAGACATTCTTAAGGTAGGTCACGACTAGTTATTCATCAGGCGGTTGAAAAGGTCTACCCATTCAGCCATCAAAGGATTGACGAAGGAGAAGTCTACCATCTTGGCCTTGGCTGCCACTTCACCTACTGTCTTGTTCTCGGCAAGGGCGGGAGTAAGGACAACCTTTTTGTTGACAGGAGCCTCGTTGAGGGCCTTTGCAGTCCTCAGTTCGGTCTCTGCATTGAGCCTGTAGTTGATATAGGCAAGGGCGAGGTCCTTGTTCTTGGAATTCTTGCTGATGTTGATAACATTGAAGTTTGCATAGGTACCCGAAGAAGGAACCATATACACGGCCTCAGGATCAGCTTTGGCAATTACCGGCACACCATAGTCACCGACGATAGCAACTGCAATCTCACCATTCTTGAAGAGACTTGCGACATCTGAAGTCTTGGCATACGTGCGCAGTACGTTGGGTTTGAGTTCCTCCAGAGCCTTGAATGCAGTAGCTCCCTTATCGGTTGTAAAATCAACACCCTTGACATCACTGGCCATGGCAAGCAGGGCAGGTCCGAACGTCGTTGTAATGGCAGGAATGGAAATCTTTCCCTTCAAGGCAGGATTCCACAAATCGTCCCAGGAATCGATTACGATGCCGGCGGCTTTCGGATTATATATGATCCCGATACTGTTGATGGTATAGGGAGCTCCCGAACCTGACTTGATCATAGCCTGGGCTCCACCGATCAAATCATTGAAAGAGGTGATATCACTGACTGCAATCGGGGCAAACAACCCAGCGGTTACGCCATCTGCTGTATTCTTCTGGGCCAATTCGATTACATCGACCTTGGAATTGGGATCGCTTGCAAGTTTGGTATAGCGTTCCTGGGCATTACCCGTGTCGAGGATGACCTTGACATTGTACTGCTTTTCAAAGGGTTCATAGACTTCTGCCCATAGGGAATCTTCTGAAAGCCCCCAGGTGGAAATAATGAGCTCGCGCGGTGCGCTTGTGCTTTCCTTTGTACCCTGTGCCCCGATCTGGGCTACAGGAAACAACAAGACCAAAAGTGCGGCCATCATAGTTGCTGCATGTAATTTTCTCATAGTCCTCTCCATTTTTCTCTGCCGTCCGGCAGGAATACCATCTTTTATTGTGAGTCTCTCACCTAGACTCCCAAACGATTACCGGTGCAAAAATACCAATTTCTCCTGGGGGAATTTGACTGAAACAGCAGATCCCACAGGAAAGGCAGGTTCTTGGCTGCTTGCTATCGTAACTAGCCCAAGATCTGTCTTCACCTCATACTGATAGCCTTTGCCAAGATACGTCCGTACTTCAATCGAACCTGACAGAAAGGATTCGTCCTTTGCAAGGCTAAGCTGAACATCCTCCGGCCTGATACAGAAGAGCGTGGCTTTATCCTTATCGGCGGGAATGGAAACCTGAGCCACTTTTGCTTTGTCTATCGCAAACAGGTTCTTGAAACCGACAAAACGGGCGATCATCTCGGTTGCAGGATTGGAATAGATTTTCTCCGGGCTGTCGCACTGCTCAATCTTCCCCTTCTGCATGATCGCTACCCTATCAGAAATAGAGAAACACTCTTCCTGGTCATGGGTGACGAATACTGTCGTAATCCCCAGTTCTTGCTGGATTCTCTTGATAGAAGAGCGCATCTGCAGCCTAAGCTGGGCATCGAGGTTGGAAAGCGGTTCATCAAGCAGCAACAGCTTCGGTTCGATTACCAAAGCCCTGGCCAAGGCTACCCTCTGGCGCTGACCTCCCGAAAGTTGCTTGGGAAACCGCTGCTCAAGGCCGGTAATACCACAGATATCAACCATTTTGGCAACTTGCGTTGCAATAGTGGCAGAGTCAATCTTGCGTAGCTTCAAACCAAAGGCGATATTCTCGAAAACAGTCAGGTGGGGAAAGAGCGCATAGCTCTGGAATACAATGCCAAAATCACGCTTATGCACAGGGACATGGGTCATGTCCTTGCCCTCAAGCAGGAACGTACCGCCAGTAGCTTCTATCAACCCGGCAATCACACGCAATGTTGTGGTTTTTCCGCACCCTGAAGGCCCGAGCAGGGAAAGCAATTCCCCCTGGTGGATATCAAGGTTGAGATCCTCGAGAATCAGGTTCTTTTTATCGTAGGAGACATCGATATGCCGCAATTCACCGAAACTCATAAAATCCTCCCAGGATGCAGGCTATCTGCCTATTCTCCGCTCGCTAGTTTGGTTTTCATCCGTTGGGCACTCATCGTCCTATCCATGATATACATGAACAGAAGGGTCATTGCCATAAGCATTACCGACAAAGCGCTTACCGTTGGGTCGTAGTTGTATTCGATATAATTCATCATCGAGTAAGGCAACGTATTCATACCCGGTCCCTTCAGATACATGGACACCGGGATGTTATTGAACGAATTGATAAAGGAAAGCATGAAAGCCGAAAGGATAGCGGGCTTCAGATTGGGCAGTACGACTTTCAAAAAAGCCTTCACCGGTGTACAGCCAAGTGACCTCGCAGCCTCTTCCATGCTCTCGTCCACATCCTTGAGGCTGGCGCTGATAATCCTCACACAATAAGGCATGACTACCAATAGGTGTCCAAGTATCAAGGCGAGATTCAAAGGCATTGCCAAAATCACGACCAAAAACCTGAACAGGACATAGCCGATGACAATACCCGGTATCAAGGAAGGGGAAAGAAAAATGGAAAGCAACAGGTTGCTTAGTTTCCCCGGTCTCTTAACCAGGGCCACCGAGCTGGCCAACCCGAAAGCTATACCGATAATAGAGGCTAAAAGGGCCAGGATAAGGCTGTTTTTGAAACTGCTAACCAAAGATCTCGACTGGAATACCTTGCCAAACCACTGTAGGCTGAACCCTTCCAAGGGAATGGTTATGGAATCGGCACTGTTAAACGAGGTAATGACAATCAGCAGCAGTGGCAAAAAGATGAAGGCAAAGACTATCCAGGCAACAATAGCAACAAACCGGTGTTTATACATTGCTTGACCCCCTCTTGTCGAGCTTGGAGGCGACAATATTGAAAATCTTCATCACCCCAAGGCTTACCAGGATCATGATAAAGGCTATTACTGCGGAATTCGTCCAGTTCGAGAGTGTGTTCGACTGCTGGTAGAGCAACGTTGCAAGCATCATATTCTGGTTACCACCGAGCAAAGTGGGGGTTGTATAGGCACTGATAGTCCCTGCAAACACCATAACCCCGGCGACCAGGACTCCCGAGAAGGAAAGCGGGACAATTATCTTAAAGAAAGTTTTCATCGGGGGGGCCCCGAGGCTGTAGGCAGCCTCGATTACATCATCGCCGATATTCTCCATTACCGAGGCCAAAGTTGAAATCATCACAGGCAGGAAGAGGTACACCGAACCGACCACGATGGCAAAGTCGGTATAGAGCATTTTCAAGGGTTCCTGGATGATGCCCACAGACATAAGCAACTGGTTTATCATCCCGTTCTTTCCCAAAATACTGATCCAGGCGAATCCCCTTACCACTGCATTGGTAAGCAAGGGGAACAGGATCAAAGAAAGGATAATCCTCCGGCGGTTTTCTTTCAAAAGGCTGATATAGTAGGAGGTAGGTAACCCGACTGCCACGCAGATAAGCGTGGTAATGACCGAGAGCCGCAATGAACGGAAGAAAATGCCCCTGGAAAAAGAATCGGCAAAGAAGCCTGTGTAATAGGAAACGCTGAAACCTGGGGTAAAGAAACTGGGCAGAATCGTAAAGAGAAGCGGAACCAGCAGGCAGACAACTGCCAGCAGGATAAACGGCAGGATTGATATCAGGAAACTGCTTTTCTTCATGAAGTTTTTCTCCAAGCAGATACTACTGCGTTGTAAGATGCTCAAGCCGGAAACAGTCAAAACCGATGCTATTGTAAAAAACGGTTTGCCCATTCTTTATACTATTTATCCAGTATGTATAGCGAAAAGAAACTGGCCCTGTCAACTGTTTTTGACAGATTATGAATTAAAGTAATGCATAAACAGAGCCAACCTGAAAATTCATAACCCAAAGTAATACTTCAAGAAAAATACAGGACATACTGGTAAAAACTCTTTACCCAACAGATATATCTTTTTCCATAAAGGTAAATTATGCAAGGCCAGGAGATTGTTTCCTTGTATTTTTGCAGTACAACTCCAGGGCCTTGCAAGCAAACTGACATCTCGATCAAAGGTGCTCCAATGAGGGGAAAACTACAGATAAAAGGAAAAAGTTGTGTTGTCCTCTTGATTCTATTTATAGAAACATGTACCCTCTTTACCAACCGGAGGCAAGGATGAAAAACGGACGATTCGGCCAGTTCGGTGGCCAATACATACCTGAAACCTTGATGCATGCAGTCATCGAACTAGACACTGCCTATAACCATTTCAAGGATGACCCAGAATTCCAGGCGGAACTGTCTCTCCTCTACAGCGAATATGCAGGAAGACCTTCCTTGCTTACCTATGCCGAGCATATGACCAAAGATTTGGGCGGAGCCAAGATCTACTTGAAACGGGAAGACCTCAACCACACCGGCTCCCATAAGATCAACAACGTATTGGGCCAGTGCCTGCTGGCCAAGAAAATGGGCAAGCGGAGGGTAATCGCCGAGACTGGGGCCGGGCAACATGGCGTGGCAACCGCTACCGTGGCAGCGCTCATGGGCCTTGCGTGTGAAGTCTTCATGGGCAAGGTTGATTGTGACCGTCAGGCTTTGAACGTATACCGCATGGAATTGCTTGGAGCTACTGTCCATCCGGTAACCAGCGGAACGATGACGCTCAAAGACGCTGTAAATGAAACCATGAAAGAATGGACACGGCGCATCGAGGACACCCACTATGTGTTAGGCTCGGTAATGGGACCCCATCCCTTCCCCACCATGGTTCGCGACTTCCAGAAAATCATCGGAAAGGAAGTTCGCTCCCAATTGCTTAAAAAGGAAGGAAAACTCCCCGACTATCTGCTCGCCTGCGTGGGTGGCGGATCGAACGCCATGGGATTGTTCTATGATTTCATCGAGGAACCGACGGTACAACTCATCGGATGCGAGGCAGCGGGAAAAGGTATCGATACGAGGCTGCATGCAGCAACGATAGCAAAGGGTACACTGGGAATCTTCCATGGAATGAAAAGCTATTTCTGCCAGGATTCCTACGGCCAGATAGATGAGGTGTATTCGATCAGCGCAGGGCTCGACTACCCGGGTATCGGACCGGAACATGCAGATCTGTATGAGAAGGGAAGAGCCAGTTATGTACCGGTAACCGATGACCAAGCGGTCGAAGCCTTCGAGTACCTTTCGCGGATGGAAGGAATAATCCCTGCAATCGAAAGTGCCCATGCCGTTGCCTATGCAAAGATACTTGCCCCCACCTTGGGAAAAGACAAGGTACTGGTCATCAATCTCAGCGGTCGCGGAGACAAAGATGTGGCTGCGATTGCCCGTTACAAAGGAGAAGCGCTGTATGAGTAGGATAGCAAACGCCTTTCTCAAGGGGAAAGCCTTCATCCCCTTCATTACCTGTGGAGACCCCGACCTGGAGACGACAAAAGCCTTGGTCCTTGCCATGGAGAAAAGTGGTGCCGACCTCATAGAACTGGGCATTCCCTTCTCAGACCCCATTGCAGAGGGTCCTGTTATCCAAAAAGCGGATAAACGAGCTTTGCAATCGGGGACAACTGCTGACAGGATTTTCTCCCTGGTTGCAGAGATTCGCCTCGAAACTGACATTCCCTTGGTGTTCATGACCTATATAAACCCAATATTCACCTACGGTAAAGCCCGCTTTTTAACGCGTTGCAAAGAAGTGGGAATCGACGGGATCATAGTGCCAGACCTACCCTATGAGGAACAGGATGAACTCAAAGGTTTCTGCTCTGAGTCTGGCGTCACCCTCATCAGTATGATCGCCCCTACCAGCAGAGAGCGGATACAGATGGTAGCCAAAGAAGCTGAGGGTTTTCTCTACTGCGTATCGTCTCTAGGGGTTACCGGAGAGCGTTCAGCCATAGGTGATGCTGCAATGATGATGGTAGAAGAGGCAAAGAAGGCTACTACGATCCCCTGTTGTATCGGCTTTGGTATTTCCAATGCAGAGCAAGCCAAGGCCATGGCTTCCTTTGCCGATGGGGTAATCGTCGGTTCAGCTATCGTACGGCTGATAGCAGAGAACGGAAAAGACAGCATCCAACCGGTTTCCAAATTTGTCAGTGCAATGAAGACGGCAATAGCAACGACTGCATAGAGATGACACACGCTTGATTTCTTCCTTGAAGCAAGGGAGAACTCGAACGCAGATGTTTCTATGTATAGTATTTAACAGGAGAAGCCATGTATAGCCTTACTTTGAAACAAGCCCGTGCCTTGGCTGCAGAGAACGAGGGAGACCTTATCCCTATTTCCACTGAACTGTTCAGCGACCGATACACTCCCATCACAGTGCTTGAGACGCTCAAGGAAACAAGCAGCCATTGCTATCTCCTTGAAAGCGTGGATGACCGGCAAAAATGGGGACGGTATTCCTTTCTTGGATTGAACCCCAGCATGGAAATCACGTGTAGTGACCATTGCCTCACCATAACCGATGAAAACGGGATTACGAATCTCAAGGACAACCCAAGCAAGGTCATCCGATCCATTCTCGCAACACATAAAAGCATAGCCGTCCCTTCCCTTCCCCCGTTCACCGGCGGACTGGTAGGATACTTTTCCTATGACTACTTCAAATATGCGGAACCGAGTTTGCAACTCGATGCAGAGGACAACGAACAATTCAAGGATGTCGATTTGATGCTATTTGACAAGGTAATCTGCTTCGACAATTACCGTCAGAAACTCATCCTGATCGCAAATATTGCAACCAAGAATCTCGAGACCAGTTACCAGAAAGCCATTTTGCAACTGGAGTCCTTGAAAAACCTTATTGTAAACAAACCGGCACTCACCCATCAGAGCGGGAAACTGCTAGGACCCATGGAAAGCCTGTTCAGCGAAGACCAATTCTGTTCTATGGTCGAACAGGCAAAGCGCCATATTTTTGAAGGCGATATCTTTCAGGTAGTGCTCTCAAACCGCCTGAGCGCACTCTTTGAGGGAAGCCTGCTCGATACCTACCGATACCTGCGCACCTCAAATCCTTCGCCCTACATGTTCTACTTCAGCGGTTGCGACGTGGAAATCGCCGGGGCTTCCCCCGAAACCCTGGTCAATTTACAGGAAGGAAATCTCCATACTTTCCCCCTGGCAGGGACAAGGAAGCGGGGAAAGAATGAGGAGGAAGACCGACAGAACGAGAGGGAACTGCTCTCTGATGAAAAGGAGCTTGCAGAACATAACATGCTCGTCGACCTTGGGCGGAACGACCTGGGCAAAATCAGCGAGTTTGGTTCGGTTGTTGTCGAGAAATATCTTTCGGTAGAGCATTTCAGCCATGTGATGCATATAGGATCAACAGTCAAAGGTACGTTGAAAAACGGATACGATGCGCTTGATGCAATCGAGGCGGTGCTTCCAGCGGGAACGCTCAGCGGGGCACCCAAACTGAGAGCCTGTGAGATTATCAACAAGCTGGAAAACAACAAGCGGGGTATCTACGGGGGAGCCATCGGTTATATTGCCTTCAGTGGCAATATGGATACCTGCATTGCCATACGCATAGCCTACAAGAAAAACGGCAAGGTCTTTGTACGGAGCGGGGCGGGAATCGTGGCAGACAGCAACCCCTACAACGAATATCAGGAATGTATCAACAAGGCCAAGGCGGTCACTGAGGCCATCGAGTCAGTCTCGGGAGGTTTACTATGATCTTATTGATAGACAATTACGATAGTTTTTCCTACAACCTCTATCAGCTGATAGGGTCCATGCATCCCGATATCATGGTGATACGCAACGATGTTTTATCAGTGTCTGAGATAGCAGCCCTGCAAATCGAACGCATCATCCTCTCCCCGGGACCAGGCATTTGCCAAGATGCAGGGGTCTGCATCGAAGTAATCCAAAAACTTGGCCCAGATATCCCGATTTTGGGAGTCTGTCTCGGCCATCAGGCTATCTGTGTTGCCTTTGGCGCCACCGTCAGCCATGCAAAACAGTTGATGCACGGCAAACAGTCAAACGTGACCATAGACAAAAAAAGTGCAATGTTCAAGGAATTAGGACCAACAATGCTGGTAGGTCGATATCATTCACTCAGCGCAGTAGCTGAAACCATGCCGTCCTGCCTGAAGGTTACCGCTACCAGTGATGATGGCCAGATTATGGCAGTCGAACATCGAGATTATCCTATCTACGGTCTGCAATTTCACCCTGAATCGATTTTGACTCCCCGGGGAAACACCCTACTGGAGAATTTTTTGCGAATCGGAGTAACACTATGATTAAAGAAGCAATCAAGGAATTGAGTTTGAAACATGATCTGAGCTACGCAGAGGCAAGGCAGGTCATGGATGAAATCATGGACGGAAAGGCAAGCCCGGTTCAGATGAGCAGTTTTCTTACTGCTCTCTCGCTCAAAGGTGAGACAATCGAGGAAATAACAGGAAGTGCAGAGGCAATGCGACAGCATTGCATCCGGCTGCTCCATAACCTTTCTGTGCTGGAAATCGTAGGTACAGGGGGAGACAAATCGAATTCCTTTAACATATCCACTACGAGCAGTATCGTTATCAGTGCCTGCGGAGTCCCGGTTGCAAAACATGGAAACCGTGCCGCCTCTTCAAAATGCGGGTCAGCCGACGTACTGGAGGCCTTGGGAGTCAATATAGCCGTCAGTCCTGCAAAAAGCAAAGAGTTGCTTGACACAATCGGCATCTGCTTCCTGTTTGCCCAAAACTACCATATTGCCATGAAATATGTTGCCCCGGTTCGCAAAGAACTGGGCATCAGGACAGTATTCAATATCCTAGGCCCGCTGGCAAACCCAGCAGGGGCTTCGATGCAACTAATGGGCGTCTTCGATGAAAATCTGGTAAAACCCCTTGCCCAGGTCATGGCTAACCTTGGGGTGACTGACGGCATGGTGGTATATGGACAGGATGGGTTGGATGAAATCAGTATATCCGGTCCCACTACAGTCTGTGAGGTGCGAAACCATACGTTTACCCAGTACGAGATAACACCCGAGCAGTTTGGCATGAAGCGCTGCTGTAAGGAAGATCTTCTCGGAGGGGATGCAAGCGAAAATGCAATTATTTCCCAGAAAATACTCAGCGGAGAGCAGAAAGGGCCCAAACGGGATGTGGTAGTACTCAATACTGCCTGTGCCCTCTACATTGCAAAGAAGGTTCCCAGCATCGAGGCTGGAATTGCCTTGGCAAGCGAAGCCATTGACAGCGGTAAGGCCAAAGAGAAACTCGAGGCATTCATTTGCCTATCTAACGAGGTATAGGATGAATATTCTCCAGCAATTGGCTCAATCGACCAAAAACAGATACAAGGGAAAAGAGGTCAACAGGCCCCTTGCCCTACTCAAAGAACAAGCAGAGCTCTGTACTCCCCTTTCCCCTGCGTTCCCATTTGCAAGGGCGTTACGTAAGGAAGGTCTCTCGGTTATCTGCGAGATAAAAAAAGCTTCTCCTTCCAAGGGGATTATCAGCTCCGACTTCCCGTATCTGGAGATTGCCAAAGAGTATGCAATAGGGGGAGGTGACGCTATCAGCGTATTGACAGAACCTTCCTTGTTTCTTGGAAAAGACCGGTATCTTTCAGAAATTGCCCCTCTTGTTTCCCTTCCGCTTCTCAGGAAGGACTTTACGGTTTGCCCGTATCAGATATATGAGGCAAAACTACTGGGTGCCTCATCAGTTTTGCTTATTTGCGCCCTGCTCAGTGACGCGGATATTGAAAGCTACCTGCAGCTTTGCGAGGATCTTGGACTTGACGCCCTGGTGGAAGCACACGACAAGCAAGAAACAGAACGGGCCATTGCGCTGGGTGCAAAGATTATCGGGGTGAACAACCGTGATTTAAAAACTTTTAAGGTCGATCTAGAAACCAGTATCAGGCTCAGGAACCTCGTGCCGCCTTCTATCATTTTTGTGAGCGAGAGCGGGATTGAGACAAAGCAAGACACAAGGATTTTGAGATCCCATGGAATCGATGCCGTACTGGTAGGGGAATGCCTTATGCGTTCTTTTGATAAAGCGGGCATGATCAAAGGATTCAAGGGATGACCAAAATCAAACTCTGTGGCTTGAGGGGATTACAAGACATTGCCTATGCTAACAAGGTAAACCCCGACTTTGTGGGCTTTGTGTTTGCAAAAAGCAAGCGACAGATATCGCCACAACTAGCAATGGGCATGCGACTTGCTTTGCATAAAGAGATTGTTTCGGTAGGGGTGTTCGTCAACGAGCAAATAGCGACCATCTGTGCATTGGTCGAAAGCGGAACCATTGCTATGGTGCAACTCCACGGAGATGAAAACGAACAGTATATCCATGCCTTGAAACGAGAACTTTCGGTCCCGGTTATCAAGGTAGTGAGCATTACTTGCAAGGAATCCCTTCTCCCCTACCTATCCTCTCCTGCCGATTACCTTCTCCTTGATGCAGGGAAAGGTGGTACAGGAATGAGCTTTGACTGGAGCCTTGCACAGATTTGTACCCGCCCATTTTTCTTGGCTGGGGGCTTGAACAGTGAGAATCTGCAAAAAGCAATTGCTACAACCCACCCCTTCGCCGTCGATTTAAGCAGTGGCCTGGAAAAAGGCGGGAGAAAAGATTTTTCCCTGATGCAACAAGCTGTCAGCATAGCCCACCGGTGCAATTACCTATCACCTAGCTAACAGTATGGCTACTTGCTTCGCTGTCTAGATATAACGCAATGAATGCAGATTCCTCAACTGCCTTGGAGAAAAGAAACCCTTGGTACTGGCAACAATTGATCGATTTGAGGAATTGTAATTGTTCTTCTGTCTCAACACCCTCGCTCAGAACCGTAATGCCTATTTCCTTTGCCAGGAGTACGATTGCCTTAATAATGGTAATAGTATCGGGATCGGGATAATTATTGATAAAAGACCTATCAATCTTAAGTGTATCAACCGAAAGATCAAGCAGATAGGAGAGAGAAGAAAATCCAGTACCAAAGTCGTCGATTGCGATAGAAACACCCATTTTTTGCAACTTCTGCAGGTTGCTGTCTACATTCAAGAAATTCTTTACGGCAATTTGCTCTGTCAGTTCAATTGAAAGCCTTGAAGGGGCAATAGTATATTGCCTTAGACTAGCTCTTATTGTTTCAATCGTAGAATTTCTGGAAATATCCTCTGCTGTCAGGTTAATGGAAATGGTAAAGGAATCCTGCAAAGAGGGAACAGTAGTCTCAAGTCTCACCAAGAAATTGATTGCATCGTGAATTACCAGTTGGGAGAGTTTTTCCATTAGCTTACTTTGTTCCATCAGGGGAATGAATTCTTCGGGGCTGACAGATCCAAGTTCCGGACTATTCCATCTGATGAGAGCTTCAGCCCCAACAATCCTATTTGTCGCTATGGCAAGCTGGGGTTGGTAATATAATTCCAATTCACCTTGTTCAAAAGCCTTTGGGAGGGATTCAAGAATCATCTTTGCCCGCAGAAACCGTGCATGGATGGCTTGGTTATAGAGTAAAAACCCCTTTCCTTTTTGATCATTAAGGACACTTCTGGCAATACAGGTTTTCCTCACCAACGCATCCTCAGTAGTGTTTGTATCGTCGCACAGGGCAACACCACAATGAAAAACAGGGGTAAAGGTCTTATCCAAGACAGTGATTGGTTTCGATACGTCAGAAAGCAGCTTGGTTACAATCTCTGCTACCTTGGCATCCTCGGTACAATCGGGAACCAGAAAGAAATAGCTTTTTGCAGAGAAAATCGCAATAGGGTCCGTATTCCTTACCGAATTATGAATTCTGGAGGGAAGCAATGCCGCAAATACATGCGCTTCCTTGTTATTGAAAACGGAATTGAATTCTGCTTCATTGGAAAGTTGCAACATGATGCAATAAAAAGGAATACCAAGTTGAATTCTAGCAGAAATATAAGGAAAATCACATGCTCTGGATTCACTGCCCAAATGATCACACATTGACCAGTTCGATAGCATAAAGAGATCGACAAAATATTCCTTTTTTCCTTTGTGATCCAAAATTACCGTTTTTAGCTTTTTGCTTTGGAAATAATTCCCCTCTTTGTTTTTTGTCCAGACCAACCGACTGGCAGTGTCACTAGCCTCTTGCCTGAGATTTTCACACTCAGTTTGAAAAAGTGAAGTCTTTTTGCCCATGAGGTCACTTTGACTAAATCCTGTCATATTCTCAAAGACTGTATTACAGAAGGTAATATGATGATCCTTATCAGATACCAGAATCCCATCATTTACATAGCTTGAAATAAGAGAGCTTACCTTCATCCTCTGTAAATCTGAATGCCTTTGAAAATAGATAATCACTGCTGTAGACCCCAAAAGCAACAGGGCCATAGCTATGATCCATTCTATCTGGGGATGGCTTAACAAAAAATTTCTGTCAAGCGTGGGCAATTGCCCGGTATCGAAATAACTTACCACAGTCCAGAGTCTGTCCCCGCCGGGATACCATTGGACTCCTTTCTGGGTAATTGGCTTGATTACACGGAAAGAATATATATGGTTACCGATTTCTTTCGATAATGCCTGTTCAGAATCAGCAAGGATTTTCAAGAGGTCAGGCTCTTGGATATACAGGTTATTGGCTTCTGTAGTATCAAACTTGAAGCCAAATACATACTCATTGTTTTTTACTATCCAGGACCCGTTCCTGTCGATAAGGCCAAAAGAAATATTCTTCAGCAAGGATGACTGATACGCTGTAAAAAAGGAGAGTATATGATAGGCATCAAAGTTGATTACCAGCATCCCAATCCGCTCTGCATCCTTGAATACTGGTAAACCCATCCGTAAAACAGGTTCAACGGGAACTACTATTTCACCATTTTCAATGTTCAAATCCATATCTGAGATATATACAAATTCAGGGGGAGCAGAACTGAGAATCGAAACATAATCACGACTGCTTTTATCTTGGAGATTTTCCGCCCTTACGGCAACAGGCACCCCATGGTAATTGTTTACACGGACGGTTTCCTTTCCCAAAGAATCGATAAACCGAATTTGCAGAATATATTCCTTTCTGCTTGCGATACGGGAAAAGAGCTGTTCCAGTTCGATACGGTTGGCCTCATCCTGATGTTGGCGGAATCTGGTACATTCATCGGAATTGTAAACGACTTGCAGGTCGGACAGATATTGGGAAAAAGTACTTTCCAGCAGGTTGGAAATAATGATGGTACCTTTTTCTTGCTCTGAGACAAGTCGGATAACAGACTGTTGACGCGTACTGTCTACGAAAAACGAATAGACCCACAGGAAAATGCATACGAAAGGAAGCACAAAAAGGCAGATGCGTGAGATAATCCAACGAACATCCCTGCTCTTGAGTGTCATCCTGTTTTCTCCCTTTGGGTCCAGATAGAAAGATACCCGCCTACCTACAACAAGTATATGTGTAACCTTAGTATAATTGTCCTTGCTGAGGGAATAGGATGTCAAGGGAAAAACGATGGCCAGGTCTGATCAAGCCACGATTTTCATTGAACTTGACTAAACCCAGCAACAAAATCACATAACAATCTCCATCTCAATTTTCTCCAGTCCCGATAGGCTTATAGGCCCTAGGTGAAAACAGAACCCAATCACCAAGAGGGAGAATCGAAGCAGGGGTTTTCAGGCTTTTTGTTTTGTAGTCAAAGCAAGAACCCAGCCAATTGCCAGTCCCGTTGCCATAGGGACCACCCAACCCATTCCCAGGTTGAAAAAAGGTACATAGCGCTGGTACCCAGAGAGAATGACTGCAATGATTCCATTGCCCTTGAATGCGGCCGGCAGTGCATTGAATAAGTCGCCAAAACTCTCCAGGAAGGTAAAAGCGGTGGTCAAGGCAAATACAATCTGGCGGTTATGGAACAAAGGCGAAAGCAGGCCAAGGATTATCAAGGAAATAGCCAGTGGATAGAGGAACATCAAAACAGGTATGGAAAGGGAGATGATCTTTGTCAGGCCAACGTTTGCAATGAGTGCAGAAACCAAGGTAAAAAGGATAACGAAAGCCTTATAACTCAGTCTTTTGGGAAACAAGCCACGAAAGGTTTCACTGCAAGCAGTGATAAGGCCGATGGCCGTCTTCAGGCAGGCGAAGGTTACGATCAAGGCAAGCAGTACGCTTCCCCAGGAACCGAAGAAATACCGGGCCACTTGGGCCAAGGCTATGCCCCCGTTCGCAGACAGGGGAAATTGGCTGAGACTTGTCGCACCGAGGTAGGCCAGACAGGCATAGATAAGACCCATGAGAAGAACACTTACAGCTCCCGACTTGATTGTCCCGAGAGCAATGCCTTTCGGGCTTTTCACCCCTAAATCCTTCAAAGCCTGGACAATGATAATGCCAAAAGCCAGGGAAGCTAGTGCATCCATGGTGTTATACCCTTCCAAAAAACCTTTGAAAAACGGTGAAGTTGCATAGGAAGCCTGCACTGCCGCAGCAGAGACAGAACCCATGGGTCTGATAAAACTGGCTACGACTAGAAATGAGAGAAAGAGCAAGAACAAGGGGTTCAGGATTTTGCCTACCCAATTCAGGATCTGGCTTGGCCGCAAGGCAAAGAACAGGGCTGAGAGGAAAAACAACAGTGTAAAAACCAATAACCCTATGCCTTGATACCCTTCAGGAATAAACGGGGCAAATCCGATTTCATAGGAAACCGTACAGGTCCTGGGAATGGCAAAGAAGGGCCCGATAGTCAAATAGAGAAGGATTGTCAGCAGGTAGCCATATCCTGTATGTACCCGGCTTGCCAGATCAAAGAGCCCCGTGCTACGGGAAAGCCCAATGGCTACAACCCCCAGAAAAGGAAGTCCTATGGCGGTTATCAAAAACCCCAGGGTTGCGATTCCTACCGACGATCCAGCCTCCTGGCCCATATGAACGGGGAAAATCAAATTCCCGGCACCAAAGAAAAGGCCGAAAAGCAAGGAACCAACCAACGCATATGATGACCAAGAAAGACGTTTTTCCATATAAACCACCCCTATTGTTGAAAAGCAACCAGTCTTTCGTACAACTTAGGGAACCAAAAATCAAGGGGATAAAAACCTAAAACTGTTATATTGATAACATTTTTATCTGAGGATGCCCCTTATCATTCAATTTTCGCTCAATTACCTTATCTTTTTCCAGTTTTGTCAGCAGGGTGCTCAAAGTCTTATACTTACTTCGCTCGATGATACGGCTTTTATCCATCTGGTGGAATTTAATTCCGACATAACTGACCAAGTGCCAGCTATCAGGATCCATAGCCTCAAGGACTTTGAGGATAAGCTCTTCAACAAATTTATCGTTTTTCTCAGGAGAAGTAGTGTTCGGGCTTTCAGCTGATTTCGATACAGTGGCTTTTGTTTCCTCTACCTTACTTTTAGGCAGATATTCTTCGATAATGAGTATTTCATCACAGCAGTTGTTGAATATCGGTTTATTGCTCACTGATTCTTTGGTTACCAGATACACTTCCTTTCCATACTTGCGAAGGGTTTCCATGATGACCGAAAAATCAGAATCGGAAGTGATGAAGATATACCGTTCTATAGCGGGATTATTTATGATTATGGTCTCAAGGGCATCGAGGGAGATAATAAGGTCGGCCCTGTTCTTGTAGGTAGTGGTAATAGCTGGGGTATCGCGGATGGAAAAATTGTACTCTGCAAGTTTGCTCTCGATTTTCTTGATAGAGGCAGCGTTTCCGCAGGCCATCTTGATTACAAAGATATTCTCTTCGTTCTCATCAGCATTGTGTTTCAAAGTCAATTCATCGAATAAGCTTTTCAAATCAAGATTTCCCGGGATATTCTCCAAATCAATATAGATTGCATTGTTTTTCCGCTTCATGGAAGCCTCCTATGGTCTTCTTCCGACTCTATCATACCTACTGCCTAAACGATACAGACAGGAGCCCCTACTAATGGAACAATAATCCATACAGGGCGACAACACTCAAAAGGCTAAACAAAGTCCCTACCAAAAAATATTCGCAAAACTCTGGTGATTCGGAAATCTGCCTGCTCCTGGCAAACGCCTTGGCTGCAATAACCCAACCTATCGCCCCTAATTGCCCCATGAGAAATAAGGAGGCAAGGAGCAGTCGTTCCAAATACCCAATGATCTTCCCTGCACCACTTTTACCCGAAGGCAGGTTTCCAGGTTTCAGATATCCTAATACCTGCAGAAACAAAACCGAGACTGGCTTGACGGCCGCAAGCAACAGGACAAACGCACGCACCTGCATTGCATAGGTATCAACAAAAGCGATGGAAGCAGGAAAAACGGCCACGACAAAAAGCAAACAAAGCAGATGCAACAACTGGTCAAAGACAAAAGCAACTCCATTGCTCCCTAAGGTCCTCTCAACCACAAACTTCAGGGCATCTAGCAAAACATGGGAAACAACCAAGACAAAAAAGGCGACGATATTACCGAAAGCAAACACCAACAAAAAGGGCAAAGCATAGATCAGGCCGTGTACTATGACCATCGAAAAGGCTGTGCGCTTTTTCTCTGCCATTGTATCGGACTGGAAATAGAAATCCCCGAGCAGATGAAGGCCTAGGTAGAAAACCAGGGTTGTGTTCATAATCATTGGCTTGCCTCAATTTCCCGCAACAAAAGGGTTTGCGTCCGGCTTTTGGCATCAAGATAAGCAATGAGTCCCATTGCCTTGATCATAGTGAACATTTGTTGCGGGGAGATTTTCATTTCACTGGCAAGTTGCACCTGCGGTACTTTTTCAAACCCATGCTGCAGAATCTGGAAAGTTGCAAGTTCCAACTGCCTTTTTTTCCATCCGTGTACAAGCTGGTCGCCAAGTAAAAAGGATTGGTTTACCAACTCTTGGGTAAGGTCCCCCCGCTTTGCAGGAAAAATAATTTTAGCAGTCAGTGTCTGGTAGTAGTTTTCATCATACAGGGAATCCAAGGCTTCCCGTGCATTCCAGAAGGCAGGGCCATCGCAAAGGATGCTCGACTTAGGATCGATTGCGGTTGTGATCTCGCCCAATCCCAGACCAAGACGGACGGTACAATAGGCAGAGAGCGAAAACCGTAAGACATCGCATATCTGAAGAAGCGGGGCGTGTGAACCGAAAATTCCCTGGAAGGAATCTCCTGAATTTACCATGAGGGAGGAAACAAGAGAATCCTTGAAACGCTTGTTGACAAAATCCATCGTCTCAATGAAATGTGTCTGGAATTTTGCCCTGTCTGGAATGTCTCTCGATTTGACGACATCACCAAGTATTACAAAGTACTGCATGCAATAAAGATACCACAGGTATTTGGTTTTATCAATTATTTAGCATTGATTTTTCTTTAATAAACTATTTTTAGTTTATTTTTCAATTATCAATAGAGTATTGATGATATACTTATTCCATTTTTTTTACCGATTTCTTGACAAAGCGTACCACCTACATCTATATTAACCGAACGGTTAGTTAATAAAGGATTACGTATGCAAAACAAACCAGAAACAGAGGCAAAGGACCGGATTCTTGCAACCTCCATCAAACTTTTCTCCCAGAAAGGCTTTGATGGCACCAGTGTGAATCTGATAGCCCAGGAGGCTAAGGTCAATAAGGCCCTCATTTACTACTATTTCAAAAGCAAGGAAGAAATCCTCGACAGGATGATACAGTCGCTCTTTGATGGTATGACCGAGCTTACGCTCTCTTTCGTCCATGAGACCATGGTTGAAATGATCAGTTTAAAACAGCTGGACATCCTGTCTGACCGACTTCGCTTTGCAGACAAAAAAAGTCTTGATACCTTCATCGCAAAGCTGGATGCCTACTACCATTCATTGCTGGACTATGCCATAGACAACAAGGCTGTTTTGCGCATCTTGATGCTGGAATCTTTAAAAAATGACAGTAAATATAGCAACGGTCTCTTTAGGTTTCTTGAAATGACTAAAGCAGATGAGAGCAACCCTGTCTATAAGACAATCTGGGAAGCTGACCAGGATTTTACCTACACCAGTGAGATGACTTTGTACCGCTTCTTTTTCAACATCATCCCTATCGTAAACTTTGCTGCTTACTTCGACGACTATAAAACAATAAGTAAGATAGAGGGGACACTCCTCATCGACAGTTTCATGCGCTCATGCCACACTACCACTATGGCATTTGTATCAGGAACCGACTTGCATTTACATACCATAGACAACTAAACCTTCTGGAGGTACTTTTGTGCTAGCACATTTCGAAACACTTTCCGATGTAATCAAGACATTGGGTACAAATGCCAAGTCAGGGCTATCTGAATCCGAGGCAAAAGCACGCCTTGCCCAATATGGGCAAAACAAGCTCAAAGAAAAGAAACGAAAATCGAATCTGCAACGGTTTTTGATCCAGTTCAAGGACGTCATGATCATTATCCTCATCATTGCAGCAATCATATCCTTTGGAATTGCTTTCTATGAGGGAGAGGGATTCTTTGAACCGCTTTTGATCATGCTCATTGTCATTTTGAATGCAGTAATGGGTGTCATGCAGGAAAACAAGGCTGAGAAGGCCCTCGACGCCTTGAAAAAGCTTTCATCGCCCCACTCCAGGGTCCTTCGCGACGGCAAGGAAAGCATTGTCGAGGCAGCATATCTGGTTCCTGGTGATATAGTCATCCTGGAAGCCGGGGATATAACCCCTGCAGATGTACGGCTTATTGCTTCCTCGAACCTAAAGTCCGATGAATCAGCGCTTACCGGGGAATCGGTAGCAGCCGAAAAAGACAGCGATGCCATAGTCGCTTCCGATGCTCCTTTGGGCGACCGCTTCAACATGCTTTTTTCAGGTTGCAGCATTACCTATGGTTCTGCAAAAGCTGTGGTAACAGGCACCGGCATGCAAACAGAAATGGGCAAAATTGCCGATTTGCTGCAAAGTGCCGAGGACAACCAGACTACTCCTTTGCAAGTCAAGCTTGCAGAACTCGGCAAGTACCTGGGAATAGCGGCACTGGTTGCCTGTGGGGTAATATTCGGTATCGGGATACTGGACAAGATGGATATCCTGGACATGTTCATGATCTCAGTCTCCCTTGCAGTTTCGGCAATTCCCGAAGGCTTGCCGGCAATCGTAACGGTTGTTCTGGCTATTGGGGTGCAGCGTATGGCCAAGCGCAATGCCATTGTCCGAAGGCTCCCTGCAGTAGAGACCTTGGGAAGCGCTTCGGTTATCTGCTCTGACAAGACCGGTACCTTAACCCAGAACAAAATGACCCTTACCAAAGCCTATGCTAGTGAAAGCGATACCCTTGAAGATATTTCATCAAGCAACTCAGAGGCGATCAGGACCTTGCTTTCCTATGCTACGCTTTGCTGCGACGGAAAGGTAGAGTTTGTCGAGGGAAAAGAAAAACATATGGGCGATCCGACAGAGACTTCAATCATCGTCGGAGCCTTTAAAAACGGCATAGACCAGGCAGAACTTACTGCGCGATGCCCCCGTCTTGCATCCCTACCTTTCGATTCGGAAAGAAAGCTTATGACTACGGTCAACGTCATCGACGGAAAGAATATCGTCATTGTAAAAGGTGCTTTTGACATGCTTGAGAAGCGATGCAGTTCAGGCGATACAGAAACCGCCCGCTCGTTGGTTGAAAAGCTCAGTGCAGATGCCCTGCGTCTCCTTGCTGTCGCATACAAGGAAATTGGGACTGTACCAGAGAAACCCACAAGCGAAGAACTGGAGTCTAACCTGACCTTTATGGGCCTGGTCGGTATGATCGACCCCCCACGCAAAGAAGCAGGCGAAGCGGTCGCACTTTGCAAGAAAGCAGGTATCAAGGTTGTCATGATAACCGGAGACCATGTCATTACAGCGGGTGCCATTGCCAAGGAGTTGGGAATCCTCAATCCTGGGGAGATGTCAATTACCGGCAAAGAACTTGAACAGATGAGCGATGAGGAACTCAAGGCCAAGGTCCGTTCCATCAGCGTATATGCCCGGGTCACGCCGTCAGATAAAATCAAGATTGTCCGTGCCTGGCAAGACAGCGGCGAGGTTGTGGCCATGACCGGGGATGGCGTCAATGATGCCCCTGCCCTCAAGGCTGCAGATATTGGGTGTGCCATGGGCATCACGGGAACAGAAGTTGCCAAAGGGGCTGCGGCAATGACACTCTCTGATGACAATTTTGCCACTATCGTAGAGGCAGTAAGGGAAGGTCGTGGAATCTATGACAACATCAAAAAAGTGGTCAGCTACCTGCTCTCCACCAATATCGGGGAAGTACTGACTGTCTTCTTTGCGATGCTATTCTGGAGACAGACCCCGTTACTCTCCATGCAGTTGCTTTGGATCAACCTTATTACCGACAGCCTTCCGGCTATTGCACTGGGGATGGAACCTATCGGAAGCAAGGTAATGGAGCGAAAACCGAAAAGCAAGGACGAAGGACTGTTTGCCGGCGGATTGACCCTCCAGGTAATTTTGCAGGGAACTATGTTTGCCGTGTTGACGCTGCTTGCCTTCTCCATCGGCTGGAAGGAAAATGGAAACCTAAGCGAAGGCAGAACCATGGCTTTCATGGTCCTTTCCTCCATGCAGTTGTTTCATTCCTTCAACATGCGATCGGCTTTCTCCTTGTTCAAGATCGGGATCTTCACAAACAAGAGTTTGAACAAAGCAGTACTCACCTCAGCTTTGATGCTCCTTTTGGTGTTGTTCATTCCCCCGATTACTTCAATCTTCGCCCTTACGATGCTGAGCGGCAAACTCTATGCCATTGCAATCCTCTTTGCTTTGCTACCTATCCCAATCCTTGAACTGGCAAAGAAAGCAGGGATCATCAGATATATGGATTAGAAAAACCTGCTCAGATGCATACGATCCAAAACAAAAGTAACACATAAAGAAAGAAAAACAGAGACAGAGGCTGGGACATTTCCAGCCTCTTGTCTTTGCCCTGTGATAACGAGAATGGTTGTTTGCTTCGAGCAAGGTTATACGTTACAAGACCTTTAGCCTGGAAGTTACACTCCTGCCTCAATGCAAAAAATGATTGCAGAATATGTTAATAACGTTGGAATTCCAACAAATGCCTAACCAATACATATACGGTTGTAGACGATTCTTCTGTAGCCGGGGAGCAATGATCTAGTCTGTTATATATTTTCTCAGCCCTCTCGATTGCAAGCTGGACACGGTCTTTGTTGGTTATCGGATTTTTGCCTAAACTACAATCAAAGAAAGGGTGTTACACCCTTCTCCTACAGCTTCAACAGTAGCTGATTTGAATTTAAAGGCATTGAAGTATGAAGGTTCGGTATTCTTTCCTTCACACACAATCAATAGTGTTGGATTAACAGTAAGGTGGGGTACTCTTCTTGATAATTTGTGCTTTTCCTGCCTTCGTTTTCGTTCTATCTCTCTGGAGGCCATGGTTTTTCCTCTTCGCATGCTTCATCATTGAAATGATTGAGCGTATTCAAATAGGGAATTGCACCATATTTTGCCTTTAGTTTGAAAGAAATCTTTGACCGACTCTTGCACCTTGGATATCTACTTGGTTTCTCGTTCGAAGAACCTTTTACTACCTAAGATTTCAAAGAGGAACCCTTATCTCTACTTGAAGCAAGACAACCTGGCAATGTTCGTATCATTGTATCTTACAAACCTGAAAACCCACTACAGGTGAAAGCCAAAGAAAATTCCCTACTCCATTGCATGGAATCTGATACGTTCCTAAGCTAAAAGGTTTGCGTTGGGGCTTGTCCTCCTATATCATTATATTGAATGGAAAAGGAGGACTCCTCATGATTTCATTGACAGTCAACGGTACGGTTGTTTCGTGTAGGCAGGATAAGAATATGATCCTGTTTCTCCGTGACGACCTGCGCATAACCTCCGTAAAAAATGGCTGTGGCGAAGGTGTATGTGGTTCCTGTACCATTCTTGCCGATGGCAGGAAAGTAAAATGTTGCACGCAGAAAGTGTCAGCCTTTGTTGGGAAAACGATTGTTACCGTAGAGGGCCTGTCCCAGCGAGAAAAGGATGTCTATACCCACTGTTTTTCTGAAGCTGGGGCGGTACAATGTGGTTTCTGTATCCCTGGCATGGTGCTTTCGGCGAAAAGCCTATTGGACAATAACCTTGAGCCTACACTTTCTGACGTACAACAGGCTATCAAGGGCAACATATGCCGTTGTACCGGCTATAAAAAAATTGAAGAAGCCATTCTCCTTTCTGCCCGCTTCTTCAAGGAAAATCTGGAAATTCCCCTACCAGAGACAGATGGCTCTCTGAACCAACGGTTCAAACGAGTCGATGCAAAGGAGAAAATTCTCGGCACCGGGCTATTCAGTGATGATATCGTGGTTCCCGATATGGTCTACGCAAAGGCACTGAGAAGCAAATATCCTAGGGCTATCGTAAACAAGATCGATATCTCAAAGGCTTTGCAGCACAGTGACTGTGTCAAAATCCTGTTGGCCAAGGATGTTCCCAATAATAAGACAGGGCATATCATCCAGGACTGGGATGTCCTTCTTGCCCAAGGAGAGACCACCCGCTATATCGGCGATGCCCTCGCCTTGGTAGCCACCAACCACAAAGAAACCCTCGATGAGGTCATCTCGCTCATCGAAGTCGATTATACAGTTCTCGATCCGATAACCTCCCCTTCCCAGGCTTTGAAAAGCGATGCCCCCTCTATCCATCCAGGTGGCAACATCCTTAGCAAGGAGGTCTTGAAACGCGGGGACAGCGAAACAGCCATCAAGAATTCCAAATATGTGGTGACCCGCCATTATTCTACACCTTTCAATGACCATGCCTTCATGGAAAGTGAGTGTGCCATAGCTCAGATGGAAGGCGAAGACGGATTGTTACTCTACACCGGGGGCCAATCGGTATACGACGAGCAACGCGAGATTTCCCACATGCTAGGCATTGCCAAGGAAAAAGTCCATTGCCATTCCATGCTGGTAGGTGGAGGCTTTGGCGGGAAAGAGGACATGAGCGTACAACACCATGCAGCATTGATGGCCTGGGTGTTGAAACGAGCAGTGAAAGTGCAGTTTTCCCGTCAGGAAAGTTTGCTCTACCACACCAAACGACATGCGATGGAGATGGATTTCACCACTGCCTGTGACGAAAACGGTCATCTTACTGGCATGAAAGCAACCATTATCGCAGACACCGGGGCCTATGCTTCATTAGGAGGTCCTGTTTTACAGCGGGCCTGCACCCATGCCGCCGGTCCCTACAACTACCAGAATGTCGATATTCTGGGAATGTCAGTCTATACCAATAACGTTGTAGGCGGTGCCTACAGGGGGTTCGGGGTTACCCAAAGTTGTTTTGCCACCGAGGGAAACATCAATCTCCTTGCAGAAATGGTTGGCATCTCCCCATGGGAATTCAGATTCCGCAACGCAATAGAACCTGGACAAGTGCTCCCGAACGGACAGATTGCTGACCAGAACTGTGCAATGAAGGAATGTCTGCTCGCTGTCAAGAAGTCATATGAGTCAAGTCCGTATGCAGGACTTGCCTGTGCATTCAAAAACAGCGGGACCGGTGTCGGGCTCAAAGATATTGGCAGGTGCATCCTATCCATAGAGAAAGGAATCGTCCATATCAGGACTTCTGCCGCCTGTATGGGACAAGGCATTGCCACCATGGCCACCCAGATGTTTTGCCAGCAGACTGGGTTGTCACCGACTGTAATCATCCATGAACGGGCAGACACCGTACGCACCCCAAACAGCGGTACCAGCACTGCAAGCCGGCAGACCGTGGTGACTGGGGAAGCGGTCAGAAGAGCGGCCGAGAAACTGTTTATAGAGCTGCAACAAGGAAAAACCCTTGCAGAGCTTGAAGGAAGGGAATTCTATGGGGAATTCTCGGCAAAAACCGACCCCATGGGCTCGACAAAGGAAAACCCGGTCAGCCATGTAAGCTATAGCTATGCTGCCCAGGTTGTCATCTTGGACAAGGAAGGAAAACTCCAGGGCATCGTTGCAGCCTATGACGTTGGGACACCGGTCAATATCCAAAGCGTTGAGGGTCAGATCGAAGGGGGTATCGTGATGGGTCTCGGCTTTGCCCTGACTGAAGAGTACCCCATAGAAGGGGGGTATCCGAATATACGGTATGGAAGGCTTGGATTGTTGCATGCCCCGCAGGTTCCCCCAATAGAAGTCAAGCTCATACAGCCAGAACGGGAGAAACTCCCCTATGCCTTCGGCGCAAAAGGAGTCGGGGAACTTTGCCTCATTCCCACATCCCCGGCATGCAGCCATGCCTATTACCGCCTTGATGGCAAAGAAAGAAACACGCTCCCTTTGCAGAATACCTACTACAAGAAGGCAAAAAATGCATAAACCACCGCTCATCAAGGGAATCATTCTGGCTGCAGGGCTCTCCTCGCGAATGGGTGAATGCAAACCTTTGATGCCGGTGCGTGGAAAAACGATGATCGAGAACAGTATAGACTCGATGCTCGAAAGCGGGGTTGATTCCGTAATTGTGGTTCTGGGGTATCAAGGAAAAAAAATCGAAAGAATGTTGGAAAAGCGGTATCAATCATCGGTTGCCATTGTCTATAACAACGATTTCAAAACAACCGATATGCTGCATTCCATTCAGATCGGAGTACAATCGCTCGGCGACTGCGACGCCTTCTTCGTACTCCCTGCGGACATGCCCGATATACACAGCAGCACGTTTCAATCGCTCATGGAATGTTGGGTTGCAACAAGCTGCCTTGTCGCCTTTCCCTGTCTGGACAAGAAAAGAAAGCATCCTCCGCTCATCGATATACGATGCAGGGACACTATTCTCTTTTTCAAAGGGCAGGGAGGTCTGCGTTCCGTTTGGCACTATTTTGAAGATAACATTGCAACAGTTTCGGTTGAAGACATGGGTTGTGACACCGATTTGGATACCAGAAAGGATTATTGCTCATATATTGAGAAATACACCCCTGGCAAACCGGCAAAACAGGAGGTAGGTACATATGGATATCAGTAATTCGGTCAGGAAAAAAGATCACGGGCCCAAGATGGACGGTTCGGCCCTATATGTAGCCGATTACCCCACCGAGGGAATGGTATTCGGGAAGCTGGTCCGATCGTCGAAAGCAAAAGCCAAGATTTTGGATATCAAAATCCCTCCCCTTGAGAAGGGGTACCTCATTGTCGACTACAAGGATGTACCAGGAGTTAACAGGGTACACATCGTCAAGGACGACACCCCTGTTTTCAGCGAGGGAAATGTCGAGTATATCGGCGACCCGATCCTTATGGTGGTAGGTCCCGATGAGCAGAAAGTTGCCCAACTGGCAAATGAGATTACCATTACGTACCAGGAACTCACCCCTATTATCAAACTGGAAGATTCTGACACGGTTTTCTTTGACTATACCATTGAGAAAGGCAACGTAAAAAAAGCATTTGAGGAGGCTGACAAGGTATACATAGAAACCTTCAGGACAGGGATCCAGGAACAGGCATACATGGAAGGCCAAGGGATGATCGGCATTGCTCATGAAAACCGCATAACCATCCATGGGTCCATGCAATGTCCCTATTACATCCATGGAGCGGTTGCCAAGGCGATGGGCTATGAAGCAAGCCAAGTCCAGATCAAGGCCGATGTCACCGGAGGAGGCTTCGGGGGAAAAGAAGACTACCCTTCCATCCTAGCCTGTGAGATAGCAGTAGCCGCTTACAAGGCAAAGAAACCGGTAAGGGTCATCTTCGACAGAAGGGAAGACATGGAATTCACTCCAAAGCGACACCCCTCCATTTCCAAATACAAAGTTGCCGTGAAAGACGGCAAAGTCACGGCAATGGATATAGATGTCAAGATTAACGGAGGGGCCTATACAACCCTTTCGGCCGTTGTCCTGCAAAGGGCTGTTATCTCAGCTTTGGGGGTATATAAAGTCGACAACCTCCATATCAAAGGCTGGGCGATGAAAACAAATATAGTACCATCCGGGGCTTTCCGTGGCTTCGGAGCCCCCCAGACTTTCTTTGCTGTCGAGTTGATCATGGACCATATCGGCAGGGATCTGGGTATGGACCCCTTAGCGTTCAAACTTGCAAACCTGGCAGCACAAGGTGATGAAACCTCGACAAGCGGCAAATATCATTTCCCTGTCCCCTTGAAAGAAATGGTAGAGGAAATCGAAACCTATTCCTTCTACTCGGAAAAACAGGCGCTCTACAAGAACCAGAAAGGAAGGTATCGCAGGGGCATGGGACTATCCCTTATCTTCCATGGGGCCGGCTTCACAGGGTCAGGGGAACGGGACCATATCAAGGCAGTGGCAAAACTCCGTAAATATGCCGACGGAAAGGTTGAAATCCTTGCCTCCAATACCGAGATAGGCCAAGGGATCAAGACCACTTTTTCCAAGATTGTAGCCAATGAGCTGAATGTTCCTTTGGACAGAATCATTGCAGCTGACCCCGATACTGACAGGGTTCCCGATTCAGGTCCTACAGTTGCCTCCAGGTCCCTGATGATCGTAGGGGAATTACTGCGCAGGGCCTCCATCAAATTGCTGGGCATCTGGAAAGACGGGGAAGAGCAAGAAGTTGAGGAACACTTCAAAGAACCCGATTTTGTAATTCCTTTCGACCTGGAAACCTTCAAGGGAGACGCCTACCCCACCTATGCCTGGGCAGTTACGGTATTGGAGATTGAAGTAGACACGCTCACCGGAGAGTCCAAGATTATCGGTGTGTACGGAAACTATGATGTAGGGACCCCAATCGATACGAATGTTGTCATTGGCCAAATGGAAGGGGGTTTGATGCAGGGACTTGGCTATGCCTTCATGGAACATATGGATACTGACAAGACAGGGAGAATAAGAAACAACAGTTTCACTGACTATATCATCCCCACATCTGTCGATGTACCCCTCATGGTGGCAAAACTGCACATAGAGAAATATCCACTGGGCCCCTACGGCGCAAAGGGTGCCGGGGAATTACCGCTCATTGGGGCAGCCCCGGCCTATGTGGGAGCGCTTGAACAAGCCTTGGGCTGTTCACTCTTCCATATTCCATATACCACAGAGGACACCATGACTGTGCTGGCAAAGGAGAACGCATGATGGAAAAAGCCATTACATTCATCTTGAACGGGAAAAAGGTCACCTATGCAGGGAGTGCAACCGACCGCCTGCTCGATGTATTGAGAGACCATTTTCACCTTACCGGTGTAAAATGCGGATGCAAGGAAGGAGAGTGCGGATCCTGTTCTATCATAATGGATTCGCTTCTGGTCAATTCCTGCATGGTTGCCATGGGCAGGGTTGATGGTTGTAACGTCGTGACCATAGAGGGTTACAGCAAAACAGAACGATTCAAGGTCATCGACAAGGCCTATGCATCAGTGGGCGCCGCCCAATGCGGGTTCTGCATTCCCGGCATGGTATTGGCAAGCGAATGCCTTTTAGATACAAACCCCAATCCCACAGAGGAAGAAATCCGCGATGGTATTTCAGGGAACCTGTGCAGGTGCACCGGATATAACGCCATTGTCAAAGCAATCGCGATTGCAGCAGAGGAGGGCAAAGGATTATGGTAAACGGATTTGTCGCAACTTCGCTCACAGAAGCCTTGACTGCCATGGCAACAGGCTCTTTTACCCCCTATATCGGGGGCACCGATCTCATGGTAGAGCAAAAACAAGGTGCGAACTATCTCTTTTTGCACCGGGTACCTCAAATGAAGCAGATCATCGAGGACGAACAATACTTACGCTTGGGTGCCTCCTGCACTTTTACCGAGGTCCTGCAGAATACAAAGACGCATCCCTTGCTCAAACAATCGATACGGGAACTCGCAGCCCCTGCGATCAGGAATCTGGGAACGCTCGGGGGCAATATCGGAAATGGGTCGGCCAAAGCCGATACAGTACTCATCTTCTTTGTGACTGACTCGCATCTGCGCATAGCCAGTGTCAGGGGAGAAAGAATTGTTCCTATCAAAAAATTCTACAAAGGCAGGAAGATGCTGGATCTGGCACCCGATGAATTAATCGTCGAAGTCCTCATGCCAAAGGACCTTCCTTCTTCGTGGTATTACAAAAAGATCGGGGCCCGTAAAGCCCTGGCCATCTCAAGGATAGCCTTTGCTGCCATGATGGATATCGAAGGAGGCATTATCAAATCCTGTGCAACGGGATTCGGTGCTGTCAGTGCTATGGTTATCCGCCGTCCCGATTTCGATGCCATGCTCGAGGGAAAAACCATTGAGGAGGCAAAGGAAGCAAAGAATGCCTACCTTGATGCCTACAGGTCTATCCTGAATCCCATCGAGGGAAGGGTCTCTGCAGAATACCGCAAAACAGTATGTATGAACCTGTTATCCGACTTTTTGGATCAGAACGGGATTTGAATTGAACAGTAAAAACTCTCTCCTCCAAAGGCTCTGAAGCCTTTGGAAAAGAGAGAGATATTGGGGAAAAATGTTATAAGGCTGGTTGCACAACTGTATTGCCATCCAGGGCAATTAATGTCTGGGCCAACAACCTTCCGTTGATAGACGCTCCCGTATCCATGGTGATGCCGGATTGTGAAAGAATGATTCCCTCGAAGTGAGAGGTGGTCCCAAGAGAGACTGCTCCGGCCGTTTGCCAGAAAATATTCTTTGCCAGAGCTCCTCCTTCCAAGATTACATTTGTGGCACTGGCAACGGTAATGCCTCCCCCGATCTGAAAGATCCAGACATCATTAGGTCCTCCGCTTAGGGTAACATCAGTAGAGATGGAAACACCGGTTCCCCATTTATAGAGGCCAGGAGCAAGAGTCCTTCCCCCGATTTCCCCTGATCCCAATTCCGTGTAGTCAGGGACAAGCCTTCCTGCCGCATCAGAATAGGCAAGCTGCATATCACTGATTGCTGAAGTGAGGTTGGAAGGTGTGGGAACTGCATAATCAGAAGCATACAGTTTTCCTGTAACCTGCGTGGAAGTGGAGAATACATTGGTGCCATCCGCAATGAGGTCGAAGCCTGTAAGCCCTGTTGCACTCATTGGACTGGTTCCAATATCACCGGTTATTGCTGAAGCTGGTACATTACTGACGCCTGTTTTGCTCAAGATTACAAAATCTGCTGAAGTCCCCAACACAACAGCCTTGGGACCTTCACCAGAAGGATTCGTTATCTGTACATTCGGGGTATCCGAACATCCAAGCAGGGTCACTGCAAAAATAAGGGAAAGCAAAGATAAGAGAAAAGTGATTTTTTTCATGGATTACTACTCCTGTAGTGGCAACCTGACATCCCGGGTCTACGCCTTCGTGTCATGTGTTGCATAGAAAGAAAGGAATTGCACGTGCGTATGGATCCTTACAATCCGGCAAGCTAGCTACATATACTATTTTTATCCTGGCAAAAAAGTTGCCATAGAACTGGTTAGGAGACCGTGCTGCCATCAAATGTCACTTCTGTTTGAGCAAACAATCGGTATTTTAGAGAGTGAAAGGTCACCTAGGGCAGGTATCTAACCTTCGAATTGCATAGTCAATTCATGGTTAATCCCCAATTGTGAGAACCTAAAAGCATACAGACACCAAATTTGATTTCTTGTAAGGAAGCTGTATCATTGTCGAGGTAAGGATGTCAGAACAACGCTTGAGAAAGCCCTGTTTCGGAAAGAAGATTCATCAGCTAGACGATTAGGAGAATCTATTACTATCCCAGTATACAGCATTTTCAATGCAATGTATAGCATATATATAAAAATATATACTATATATTGATTATTTACAAAATTTTTAACTATTTTTTTGAGGAATCCATAAATAAATTCCCATCAATTTGAATATATCCCACCACTGCCATTACGGCATTTGCAATTGATCTTTATCCTGAAAGGCATCTTCTTTCCTGCCTTGTTTTTTTCACCAAAAAAGCCCCTGTCCAGTCAGTCCAAGTTCTTTGTCCCTGCTCGTTCACGCATTCCAGGCAAGCAGGGCCTGACCACCAAAGAGAAAACAAACCCCCTGCAATGTTCTGGTCTCCTAGGAAACAGAAGAATTACAGGGGGTCGAAATAGAGATCATGATACTATCGCACTTCATTCATCCGGATGGAAAAAACCAAATACCTATGCTATATGCGGATTTTGAAAAAGGCTCTCACTAGTATAGTTTGAAAAGCATTCCTGCCGAGGCATCATCGATGAACAGTTGCCAACAAGGATGTCCCTTCATGATAGTAGCCGGCACATTCGGATTCACACTCTGTGTCAACGTGTCAAAGATGGCCTTGGCCTTAACCTGGTGGGGAACTGCTGTCACAATGTGCCTGCATGCCATAATCTGTTTTACACACATGGTAATTGCCTGGGAAGGGACATCGGACAGAGTAGGAAACCACCCTTCCCCAACTTGCTGCAACTTACATCTCTCGTCCAAATTGACAACCTTATAGGCTTGTTCTGTGTCAAAATCTGCAGGAGGATCATTGAAGGCAATATGTCCGTTTTCCCCAATTCCTATAACCCCGACATCAATGGGAGATTTCCTGAGTTCTTTGGTCAACGCTTCAATGTTTTTCGAAACATCTCCCTCACCGTTTACAAAATGGGCAGCTTTGAGGGAAATCTTGCTGACAAAACGTTCCTTGAGATATTTTCGGAAACTTGCCTTATGAGACTCGCTCAGACCGACATATTCATCAAGATGGAACATCTCTACCTTGTCCCAGGGAATATCCATTTCCACGAGCGCCGAAATGGTCTCAAACTGGGAAGCCCCTGTCGAAAGGATTATCCTTGCAGTCCCATGATCCTTGATAGCCTCACGTAACAGAATTGCAATCGCTTCTGCCGCGTTGTGCCCCAAGGTCTTTGGATCCGGGGCAATGTTAATATTCACGTTCATCGTATTTCCTCCTGAAAGAAATAACACATAGATTAAAGGGTCAAAGTCAGAATGACTGGCACTTCCCGCCTACGAAAACAGCTGACACCTGTATATTCTCATCAAATACGACCAAGTCGGCATCCTTTCCTATTTCCAGCGAACCTTTAACAGAATCATAATGTAGGAACCGTGCCGGGTTGAGACTCATCATACTCACCGCTTCGCAGATATCGAGCCCGACATCCTTGACCATCACGCGCACCAGACGGTCGGCTGTGGCAACACTACCTGCAAAACTTTGCCTATCTGGCATTATGGCAATCCCATCCTCGATAAATACTTCCTGCCCATTTTTAAGGGACCCCAGAATTGACGGGCCATCTTTCATTCCTGCACCGCGCATACTGTCAGTGCAAAGGCAAATTTCAGTATGATTTTTACATTTGAGTACCAAGCGTAACAATTCAGGCGGTAGATGCATCCCATCTGCGATAAGCTCGACAGTCATGCCATCAATGAGAAAGGCACTCTCAACAGCCCCCAGAACCCTGAACCCATCCTTTCTGGTTATGGTCGACATCCCCGAATATAAATGGGTAACATGGGTGATCCCATGGTCAAAGCCCTTTTGCATCTCCTCATAGGTTGCATTGGTATGGCCTGCGGCAAGAAGGATCCCCATGCCTGAAAGTCTATCTGCCATTTCAAGGGCACCAGGCAATTCGGGAGCCAAAGACCACCGCTTGATAGTCCCCTCTGCATATTCGATTATGTTCATGTAGTGCTCTACCGAAGGGTTTCTGAGAAACTTCCCGTCTTGGGCCCCTTTCTGGGCAATATTGAAATAGGGGCCTTCCAAATGCAAGCCAAGTAAATTTGGCATGGAATCAGACACCTTCTGGGCTGCCTTGAAATTATCTATGGTCTGGTACAAATCATGGTCATTGCTGGACAGCGTGGTGGGAAAAAGCGAAGTTGTCCCATGGGCAAGGTGTACACGGGCAGGACAGAGGATATCATTGACATTACCGTCCATATAATCACATCCGCCACCGCCGTGATTATGTATATCGATGAACCCGGGAGAAAGATAGGAACCGGCACAGTCAACTACTTCGCCAATGACCTGGTCAAGTTCTTCCATTCTACCGACATCAACTATGATTCCCTTGTCCTCTTTCAGAAAACCTGGGCTGATAATACCACTAGGGCTAATCAGCTTGGCATGGATAAACGTTTTCATAAAAAATTGCTCCCCTCTCTCCCTACCTTTCAGTCAACAGAATCAAACCCCATGATAAATCAATTTCCTCACCAAGGGGTGAAAACTACGATATCACAGGTACAGGCAAAGGTGTCGCTACAACTTTAATTTTTATGTCTTGATTTTGCATTCAAAAGGTGATAATGTCAAGTAATCGATTCCGTTATCAGTTACGTAATCGATAATCTAACAAATTTAAGGTTAAAAGCATATGAGTAGCGAAACCACTTTACAAGATATTGCACTTGCACTAGGAGTCTCAAGGACAACGGTACACAGGGCGATACATAACAAAGAAGGAATCAGCAACGAAGTTAGGCAGACAATCCTTGCAAAGGCCGAAGAACTTGGTTACACAATGAATTATGTAGCCTCGTCTCTCAAACGCCGGACCATGAACCTAGCAGTAGTACTTCCCTCTGAGTTCGGAAGCGGTCAATACTACTACCGCTATTTCTGGGATGCCATTCGTTCCTGCAAAGCGGAAGCCAATGATCTTAATGTACACCTGATCTTTGACACCTTTGAAGAAACATCGGATAGCCAATACAGTGTCCTTGCCCGAATTTTCAACGAAAACAATGGCAACCTTGATGGATTGCTGACTATTCCGGTCAAGCAGGATGAACAGACGAGAAGGATTATCGAACGCTATACCTATAACAACATCCCTGTAGTCCTTATGGACAACGATATTCCTGATTCAGGGAGACTATGTTGCGTTGCACCACACAACACACTCACAGGGCGCCTTGGGGCAGAGGTAATCTCGTATATGGCACCAATGCGTGGAAAAGTATTGATAGCGGGAGGAGCTGAGCTCAACCCATCGCACAGCCACAACTTGACCGGATTCAAGTCCTATCTTGAGGAAAACAAATTGCCTCTTGAATGTCTGGTTATCCACAGTTATGCAGACTATGAGAAAACCTATTCGGAAGCAGTGAAACTTCTCAGGGAACATGATGACATCGTGGCTTTCTATTCTGTAACGGCACGAGAAACCCTCCCCCTGTCACAGGCAGTTATCGACTGTGGTCTGGCAGGAAAAATTCGAGGGGTTGGAAGCGACCTGTATCCGGAAACCGCTCAATTATTAACCGACAATGTACTGCAGGCTCTTATCTATAAAAATGGATATGACAAGGGAATCAGGGGATTCCATCTATTGTTTTCTTATATTATCCAGAAAAGCACACCTGCCTCTGATGCAGTAACGGTACCAATAAGTATCATCATGAAAAACAATCTCCATTTCTTCAAAGACCGTATCTGAAATTACTATCCCAACAGCATGTTTGGCTGATAGGGAGAGAAATTGCCATAGGTTTCATTTTTGGGAGGAAAGAAAAAATGAAAAAGCTTGTATCTTCTCTGCTCGTTCTGTCGTTACTTATCAGTGTGCTTATCGGTTGCAACGCAAAAACAAAAACAGAAACTACCACAAAGGCTGCTGAGCCAACCGTAAAAGCTGAACCTGTTTTAAATTTCAAACTGGCGGAAAATCAATCTGCTGAAAACCCCGTTTCGAAGGGAATGCTGAAATTTGCGGACTTGGTCAAAGAAAAGACTAATGGAACTGTCTCCATTGAAGTGTATCTGGATGCCCAATTAGGCACAGAAAACGAAACCATTGACCAAATCCAAGCCGGAACATTGGATTTTGCCAGAGTCAACAGTTCTGCAATGGTCTCGACTGCCGATGCAGTCGGCGTATTTACACTCCCCTATATCTTCACCAGCATTGACCAGAAGTATAAGGTCCTTGATGGCTCAATCGGAAAATCGGTGAGTGACGGGCTTACAAAATACAACATGATCGGTCTTGAATACTGGGAAGCTGGTTCACGCTGTTTCTATACTACCAAAAAACCAGTAACCAAGGTAGCTGACCTAAAAGGAATGAAAATCCGTGTCCAGCAGTCAGATGTTGCCATCAAAATGGTGGAGCTCCTGGGTGCAGCTGCAACCCCGATGTCCTATGGTGAAGTATATCAAGGCCTCCAAACCGGAGTTATCGACGGTGCAGAAAATGACTTTGTTTCCTATTACACCAGTGGTCACTATGAAGTATCGAAATACTATGCCCTTGACGGACATATGGCTCCTCCCGCAATGTTGCTCATGAGCAAAACTGCTTGGGACAAGATGAGTGCAAGCCAGCAGGTTGCAGTACGTGAAGCAGCAAAGGAAGCAGCAGTCTGGCAAAGACAGGCAATGCAGGACTATCAGGGTGAGGCTCGTGCAAAGGTCGAAGCAGCCGGAAGCAAAATAACCGAAGTCGATACGAAAGAATTCCAGGATGCCGTCTCTGGCATCTATGACAAATATCCCCAATATACAGAAACTATCGCTGCTATCAAAGCTATCAAATAAGAAATCTTACCAGCGTGTGGTGATTCATCATGCAATCTATTGGTTGCATGATGAATCCTGTCCTATCCAATTCACTCAACACTTCCAAAGGATCAGTTTATGCTGAAAATTCGAACCTATCTTACATTGATGAAAAGAGCCATAGATATTCTGATACAAGGGATGCGTTACGTTTGTGCCTTCCTTCTTGTCATCATGATTGCTATCACGTTTGTCCAGGTAGTAATGCGTTTCTGCTTTAACGCCCCCTTTAGTTGGGCAGAAGAAGTAACCCTGATGGTCCTTGTCTGGTTCGGGTATATCTGCATGTCAGTAGATATTTTTACCGACACCCATGCCGCGCTTTATTTTCTGTATAACAAACTTCCTGCTCCATTACGCAAAGGTGCCGATTTGTTCCGTCACGGGATATTAGCTTGGCTTTTCGTCGAGATGGTCCAATATGGATTGGTAATCACCAAGATAAATGCACCAAAACCACAACCGGCAACGCATTTTTCACAAGGTCTGCTTTTCGCCCCTTTGGTTGTATGCGGCACGCTTATGGTGCTGTTTGCCGGCCTGAATTTCCTCCTTGCTTTGGCAACACCTCTCAGTGAATACCGAACAAATCTGGAAAAAACAAAGACTATTGAAGAAATTAACATTGAAAGGGGTGGTGTATGAGCCCAATTGTCTCAGGAACGGCCATTTTATTCGGTACTCTCGTTTTTTTGATGCTTGTAAGGGTTCCTATTTCTTTCAGTTTGGGCATCTCTGCCTTGATAACTGCGATTTATATTGACATACCTTTCATGAATCTATTCCAAAAAATGTCTACAGGCATAACCAGTTTTACCTTTATGTGTGTACCGTTTTTTATAGTTATGGCCCAGATTATGACTGACGGGGGAATTTCCGACCGTTTGACTAAATTCTGCAATGTCTTGGTCGGCAGGATGAAAGGCGGTACAGCGATCGTAAACTGTATTGTATCTATGTTTTTCGGAGGAATCTCCGGTTCCTCAGTTGCCGATGTTTCTTCCATTGGAGCCTTTCTCATCCCCTCGATGATCAAAGAAGGATATGATGCAGATTATAGCATTGCGGTTACCTGCACCAGTTCTGTCGAAGGAGTCATCATTCCCCCCAGCCAGAATATGATTTTCTTCATAGTTGCGGCAGGAAGCGGGCTTTCCATCAGTACTATGTTTATGGCTGGATATATCCCGGGATTGCTACTCACGCTCGCTTTATGCATCTGTTCATATATCATAGCTGTCAAAAAAGGCTATCCGGTTTCTGAAGCAAAATCCTGGAGAGAAAACATCAGGATTGTCAGGGAAGCAATGTTAGGTTTGGTTACCATCCTCATTGTAGCGGTAGGGATTACCTCAGGAGTATTTACAGCAACCGAGGCAGGGGCAATCGCTGCAGTCTATGCTTTGATTATTACTACTTTTGTCTACAGGACAATGACTCTCAGAAAATTTGCCGATTGTCTTTTGAAATCTTTGAGAACCCTCAGTACGATAATGGCAATCATTGCAACGTCCAGTGCATTTAGTTATGTCCTTTCCTACCTGAAAGTACCTGCACGTGTTGCAACTGCGTTCCTGACTGTCTCGGATAATCCTTCTGTCATTATGTTCTTGATGGTCCTAATGATGATTGCCTTGGGTTGTTTCATGGATATGGGAATCCTGATAATCTTGCTTACCCCTATTTTGTACCCAGTTGCCATGTCCTTTGGTTTCAATCCCTACCATTTTGGCTTGATCATGGTCCTTTCCCTCGGTCTTGGGCTTTTGACGCCCCCGGTAGGAACTACCTTATGGGCAGGGTGTGCTATTGCAGGGGTGCCGATAGAAAAAACCATCAAGGGTTTTCTTCCTTTCTATTTCACCTATCTTATTGTCCTGATTCTTATCATTGCACTTCCAAACATTTCTCTCATTCTTCCGAGAGTACTTGGCTATGTAGCCTAGCCAAAGTTTTTGAGCATACTACCCTTCTTTTCGATTTACAAGTTTCTACTTCATAGATTTTTACCGGCAAATCGAAAACCTGGGTTTATATAGTATACAAGGCAAGCAACCGATTGGGACTGCTTGCCTTTTTTCACTGGTACACATACCTGTTTCTTTTCTCAAATCCTAGGGTCTTCCCTCTAGAGCCTCACCCCAGATTCTCGCCTTTTCTTCAAATGCGAGGGTGTAGGCCGGGCTTGTCGAAGGGAGTGCCTTGAACGTGATCCCTTGCGGATAGAAAGCAACATATTTCTTGTAGAAGGCTTCAGCCTGCTTCCCGTTGAACAATATCCGCTCGATCTTTCCATGTTCCTGGATAAAAGTCTTCAGGTCATTGGGTTCTACGATCGAATAGGCACTGTCAAGGGAACCTTTCCTGTCAAACGAAGAGAGGACATCCCATAAAGCAATACCATGGCCTTGCAACAAATACCATTTCTGTTCGTACGTCTCCGATTTGGTTTTAAAAAACCGGTCCATAATCGCCCAGAAGGCATTTCGTTCATGACCATAGTATTGCTGTTTTTGCAAAGAACGGACGCTCGGACCGGTACCGAGAATCAAGATGGTTGCATCTTGACTCTCGATCGGCGGAAAACCGTTTAACATCCAAGATACCTGGCAACGCTCTCGGCACAGTTGATTCCATCAAGGGCAGCACTGACAATTCCGCCTGCATACCCAGCACCTTCACCACAGGGGAACAAGCCCTGCATCTGCACATGCATATTGGTCTCTTTGTCCCGCAAGATTCGTACAGGACTGCTTGTCCTGGTCTCTGCGGCTATGAGCACAGCGTCGTTGGTGAGGAATTTATGCGCTTGTCTGCCAAACACGGAGAAAGCCGTAGCAAGACGTTCGGAAATAAATGAAGGCAATACATGGTGAAGGTCTGCGTTGGCAAGCCCAGGGATATAGGAACTTGCGGGGACATCCTTGGAAACCCGATGGTTTACAAAGTCTACCATGCGCTGGCTTGGGGCGCAGAGGTTGCTGCCACCGGCCTTGAAACACCTTCTCTCCAAAGCTTCCTGGAATTTCATCATCCCCAGTTTCCCACCGAACTGGTCCTGAGGCAAATCCTCTGGATGCAATTCGACAACCATACCACTGTTGGCATATTCACCATGGCGGGAGGACGTACTCATACCGTTTACGACCAACTGGCCTTCTGCAGTAGAAGCGGGGATTACGAACCCACCAGGGCACATACAGAACGAATAGACTCCCCTGTCCTTAACCTGGGTAACAAAAGAATACTCTGCAGGAGGAAGATATTTTCCCCTGCCCTCGGTATTCTTGTACTGGATCCTGTCTATCAGACCCTGGGGATGCTCGAGCCTGACACCGATTGCCAAAGCCTTTGCCTCAATGGCTATGTTGCTCTTGTCCAGGTATTCATACATATCACGGGCGCTGTGCCCGGTGGCAAGGATTACCGGACCCCTGAATTCCATTCCTACATCGGTGACAATCCCGACAAGCTGGTCGCCTTCGGTCAAAAAGCTGACAACCTTGCTGGAAAAGTGCACGACTCCGCCACTGGCGATAATAGTCTTGCGGATCTGTTCAACCACTGAAGGAAGTTTATCCGTACCGATATGGGGATGGGCATCAAAAAGGATATCGGTTGAAGCGCCATGCTGGCAAAACTGGGAAAGTACTTTGTTGACATTCCCTCGTTTTGTCGCCCGGGTATAGAGCTTGCCGTCACTGAAAGCACCGGCTCCACCTTCCCCGAAACTATAGTTGCTCTCTTCGTTGACAACTTTTTCAAGATTAAGCAGCGCAATGTCTTTCTTGCGCTGGTGAACATCCTTGCCGCGTTCTAGGATAATGGGTTTCAAACCCATCTCGATAAGGCGTAACGCGGCAAAGAGGCCGGCAGGGCCTGCTCCTACCACAATTACACTTTTACCGTTCTGTACCTGGGGATATGTGGTCTTTTCAAAGGCACTGTCTTCTTCTTCGTTGCAAAAGAGACGCACCTGCATATCGATGACAGGGGGGTTACGCCGGGCGTCGACACTGCGACGAATGGCTCGCATGGCAGTAATATCTGCTACGCTTACGTTTGCTTGTTTGGAGGCCATTTTTAAAACGGCATCATTATCCATGGCTGTCTCGGGTGACAACCTTAGTGAAACATCTTTTATCATAAAAAACATTGTACATAGGGAGGACCTCTCTGGTCAACGTAAGTGCCGGGCCATTATGCATACTCCGTACCATCGACTCCATATTTACTACATATTCCTTCATATTTCTATTTCTGATTCCTAGGGATAAACACACGGTTAAAATGCTATTTTTGGGTATCAAAACTATTTGGGAGCATTACGCATGCATACACGCAAACCCCTTGTTACCGGCCTTCTTTTGATTGTAACGGCCAGTTTATTTGCATCAAACCTTTCTTTGGAACAAGCATTGAGTACCTCAAGGGCAAACAATGGAGACCTCAAAGTAGCGAACCTTACCTTGAAAAAAACCCTTAGGGAAGGAGAAGAAAACATTTTCCTCCCCTCGATCTCTCTCAATGGGGGACTGACAACCACAGCGAGCATTGCCGACTCTTCCATTTCCACCTCATATTCGGTAGGAAGTGTCAGCTTCACCCTCAGCAGTACCGACAAATATGCCAAAGAACAAATGACTCTTGCCTCTACAATAGGCCAGAACACCTACCAAAGCACCCTCAATACTGTCGAAAGTCTGGTAACAACCGCGTATTGGAACCTTGCCTCACAGCAACTCGTTGTCCAGAACAGCCAGATACAGGTAGAGAAACAGCAGCGCTACCTCCAAGAGGTAGAAAACCAATACGAAAACGGTTTGGCCACTACCATGCAGGTGAACCAGGCAAAACTTGCCCTATACGATTCCCAGCTTGCCCTGCAGACAGCACAACAGGACGTAAAGACGGCAACAGACAGCCTCAACCTACTCATGGGAACCGAGGGCGAATGGGTTCTGGATGCCCTCCCCATAGTCAAAGAGGTCCTACCGCTTGACTCCATGCTTGCGTTATTGGCAAACACTACAGCGGCAAAAAGCCTTGCATTTGCAATAGACGAGGCAGAGCTTATGCTGAAAAACGAGAAAAACACTGCACTCAGTCCAACCGTCAGCTTCCAGGCTTCTACCTCATTGTCAGGTTCCATTTCCTCTTCAGACATCAGTTTGAAAGATTCTACCAAGCTAGCGGTATCGGTATCGGTCCCCCTCGATTCCTATCTCAAGAACTCCGCAGCCCAGATTGACCTAGACAGCAAAGAATATGCTGTTTTGATCGCACAGGCCAAGTATAACACAGGAATCAGCACACTGAATGCCCAGGTAAAAGCCTCCTATGCGGCATTACAGCAAGCCAAAGCGAACCTGGAAAAACTCAACCAACACCAGCAATTGGCAGAAGACCAACTTCAGCTTGTCCAAGCGTCATATGAAGGAGGCCAATCAACATTCAATGAACTGCAGGATAGCATCGCAGAGGTGCAGAGTGCCAACCTTTCCGTCCTTGCCCAGAATTTGGCCTACACCCTGTCCTTGTACAATCTAGCTGCACTACTTGAAGTCGAACCCTCATCACTGATTATCACCAAATAGGAGCCTATCATGGAAAAAAAACCTCTGTTCGATACAATCGTAACACTCATACTGGTTGCCATCTGCATCATCCTGGCAGCAATCATTGCCAATAACCTGCTTGGAAATGGCACTGAATCAAAGCAAATGCCAATGCAACGTACAGAACAACAGCAAAGTTCGGTGAATGTATCAGTGGAACCGGTTAAAACCGGTATGTTTACGAAAACCACCACAATTGGGGCAGAACTGCAAAACAGCAGGGAAACCGTATCGCTCACCAGCTCCCTGGTAGGCGGGAAACTAACCTCCCTCACCATTAAGGAGGGCGATAGCGTACAAGCCGGGGATAGCATAGGGACCGTCGATCCCTCCACCCCTGGAAACCAATACAAGGAAACGTCCATTACCGCACCTGTGGGGGGAATTGTATATTCTGTAGATTCCTATGTAGGGGAACAGATTACCACCAATACAGTGCTTGCAACCCTTGGACAGGGAGGAGACCTCGAAATAATTGCCTACCTGCCCGAACGGTTCCTTTCCACTGTCGAAATAGGAAGCAAGGCAACCTTTACCACGGCGGCCTGGCCTGAAGAATCGGCAGAGGCAACGGTAAAAATGATAAGCCCCAGTATCAATACAAGCAACAGGACCTTCACCGTCACCCTTTCTGTTGACAAGAGCGACCCCCGGTTCAAAGAAGGTATGTATGTCAAGCTGAATCTCATAACCGAGGAAATCGATAATTGCCTTACCATACCTACCGATGCAATCACTACCTACCTTGGCAATCCTGTGGTTTTCATTGCCCAGGACGGGAAGGCGAAACGTATCGATGTAACAACCTCAAGTTCCGATGGCAACAGGAGTGTCGTAACCTCTGGCTTGAACGGGGATGAACAAGTAATTGTTGCAGGGTCTGTCGTTGACGGTTCTTCAATCAAGATTATCGAGGAGCAAGTATGAAACTGAGCGAATTGTCCGTAAGGCGCCCTGTACTCATCACTATGGTATATGTCCTGCTTCTGGTAATTGCTGCGTTATTTGTGACAAACCTGGACATTGCCCTCTACCCAACCGTAGAGAGGCCGGTTCTCTCGGTCATGGTCGATTGCAATGACGCAGGGCCCGAAGAAGTAGAGCTACAAGTTTCCAAAGTATTGGAAAATTCCCTGGGTTCGTTGGAAAACCTCAACACAATCTCCTCGAAGTCTTCTTCTGGAAGGTCACAGATTACGTTGGAGTTCAACTATGGCACTGATCTCGACGAGGCATCTGATTCTATTACTTCCCTGCTGAGTAGAGTTTCCGGAAAACTCCCCGACTGGGCCGACACCCCTGAGATTATGCGTTTCAATTTGTCCTCCTCGTCTTTCATGAAACTGGTTATCAGTGGATCACCAGATGAGGATGCCTTGAAGTCAATTGCTGAAGACACCGTCACCCCATTGCTTTTGCGCGTAAATGGAGTTGCCTCGGTTGATGTTGCCGGTACGGGCACAAAGCAATATACAGTCAAAGTCGACCCTATCAGGCTCGCGTCCTATGACCTTACCCTCAACCAGGTCAAGGCTGCCCTCGCTTCTCGCAACAGCCAGGGGACAGACGGAACCATCACCCAAAACAATATCGACTATTCTGTTTCATTTGATGAACGCTTCCTCTCTGTTTCAGATATCGAGGATACGGTAGTAGCGACCATCGACAATGTTCCCATACAGGTCAAAGACATCGGAAAGCTCCAGATTGACACCTCCACCACGTTCGAGGAACGATACCTTGACGGGTCTTCAGTCGTCACCCTCTCATTAACCGGGGAGAGCGACAGTAATGAGGCTACCGTAGGCAAAGCCGTACGAGCCCAGCTTTCTTCCATTAACAGCGAACTACCTGAAGGCATAAAATTGACTGTCCAGCAGGACACGACGACTATGATTAACAGCACCCTCAACGAGGTCTATAAAAGCGCTCTTGAAGGAGTATTGCTCGCTGCTTTGATTATCTTCCTGTTTTTGAGAAACCTCAAAGCAACCTTGATCATTTCACTTTCCATGCCAATCTCAATTCTCTTTACCCTTATGGCAATGTCATGGTTCGACATCTCAGTCAACAGCATGAGCATGAGCGGACTTATCCTCGGCATAGGTATGATAGTCGATGCATCGATTATCATTTTGGAAAACACCTATACCTACAGGCAGAAAAACCATGGAAGCGCTGCCTCGGCGATTCTTGGCAGTGAAAACATGAGCACGGCAATTGTTGCCTCCACCCTTACTACACTCTGTGTATTCATCCCGCTTTTCATTTTCAAAAACAGACTGGAAATGATCGGTATAATGTTTCAGGACCTAATCATTACCGTTTGCATCGCCATGATTGCTTCCCTGTTCGTCGCCTTGACACTGGTTCCTGCATTATCTGGCAGCATCCTCCGTCTCGACACCAGGGTACAGAAACCGCTTAGGTTCAAACCGTTGAAAGCAATTGATTCCCTGTACCTCCGTTTCGAATCTACCATGGAAAAAGCCTATGCAAGCGCCCTTACCTATTTCTTATCCCACAGGCTGCTTCTGGTCGTGCTGCTGGTCCTCTTACTGGGCTTCAGCCTTATGCATTTCAGCGGTGTCGGTTTAAGCCTTACCCCGTCCATGAATACCGATGACTCAGTATCACTCACCCTTACCCTTCCATCAGGAACAAACAAGAACATGACGCGAAGCGAGCTGTTCTCGTTGCAGGCGGAATTGATAAAGGAACTCCCCCTGGATTCCTACACCCAGATTATGGTCAATGTCGGAAAAACCAATACAGGGACCATGGAAATCAGTTTGCCCGATATTACTGAACAGAAATACAGTGCAACTGAAATCAAGAAACTCGTACAACCATTGCTGAATACCAATCCTTCTGCCGTCTGGACCTTCGGGGCAAGCAGAGGACCTGGAAGCAGCACCCCGATTAATATCAGCATAACCGGAGATGATATTTCTGCCATAACGGAAACAACAAATTCCATAGCCGCCATCATCGGTTCCTTCGTAAGCGAGGCAACCAACGTTTCCACCGACCTTGAAAACGGTTCACCGAAGATCAACGTGCAGATACAAAAGGAAGTGGCAAATGATCTTGGGGTATCGATGGATACCATCAATACAGCCATATCCTATGCACTCTCGGGAACTACTGCCACGACTATCAGCACCTTTTCCAGCGACACCACCTATAGTTTGGTGGTGGCAATGGATCCCGATTCTATGCAGAGCCTCGATGACCTGGGCAATCTTCTTGTTTCCACTTCGAACGGGAAGGTGAGACTTGATAGCCTTGCAACCTTTTCCACAAGCAAGGCCCCCTCTTCCATCACCAGGGAAAACAAACAACGGGTAAACCATGTGACGGCAAGCCTTGCCGATGGTTATTCTGCAAATGAGGTACAGGCCAAGGTCCAGACAGCACTGGATGAAAACCTCTTGATCCCGGAAGGTGTCAGCGTAGACCAAAGCGGGGACATGCAGCAATTCACGAACTTTGGTCCAGCCTTGGTCATGATCATCATCCTTGCCCTGCTACTGGTCTTTGCTGTCATGGCAGCCCAGTTTGAATCCCTGATAGACCCCTTCATCATCTTTGCAACCATTCCTCTTTTGATGATTGGCGTCGTATTCATCCATTTGACCATGGGACAGAATTTCACCTTGTTCTCGATTGTGGGAATTGTAGCGCTCATTGGAGTCGTCGTGAACAATGGCATCGTCCTCGTTGATTCAATCAATCAACTCGTAGCCAAGCATGTGCCTATCAGGGAAGCCTGCCTCAATGCATCCAGGACCAGACTCCGGCCAATCATGATGACTACTTTGACCACCGTTCTTGGCATGATCCCCCTAGCCTTCTTCCCGGGAAGCGGCGCTGAGATGATGCAACCCATTGCCCTGACCTTTATAGGGGGCTTGGTCACCGGCTCTTTCTTGACGCTTTTCCTTTCGCCGGTGCTGTACTCGGTTTTCAACAAACGACGTGAAAACCATTATTATGATCCAAACACCCTGGCTAATCAGCTGGAGTTGTTTGATAAGGAAAGAAGGTAACTCTCCATTACCTTTGCGTGAGTATTATACTCAAACATTCCTGTGGCATGCTTTCCTATGAAGGCATGCCATTTTTCTTGGAAAATACTGTTCTGTTATGTGTAGATATGCTACTGTTTGCCATCATGTATTCAAATCTGATTATCGGCCAGTTCCTCGCGTTGCTTACAGCCGGTTGCTGGGCACAAAATTCGGTGACCTATCGTTATCTCGGAGAAAAGGTCGGTTCCGATGCCGTGGCACATATCCGCATGTGGATTGCCCTCCCGGCAATCTTTTTGCTTGCCTACATGACAGAGGGGACCTTTTTCCCCCTTGGCCTTTCAATGCAGACCTATATAGTCCTTTTGCTCAGCGGGGCAATCGGGTATTTTATCACTGACATGCTGGTTTTCTATGCCTTTGTCTGGCTGGGAGCCAGGGAATCGATGATTATTTTGACCCTCTCCCCGGTTGCAACAGCCATATTCTCCTATTTCCTTTTTGGTGAGACGCTCCTGCCTGTACAAATTTTCGGCATCCTTTTGACCATCAGCGGGGTTATCCTCATGGTTGTCCTTGAGATGAGACACCAGAAAGTCTGTTTTGAAGAAAACTCCAAGGCAAAAGCCAAAGGATTTGCATTTGCCATCCTGGGTTCCGTTTTACAGTCAATTGCCTTGATCCTTGCCAAATATGCCTTGGATTCTACTGGTCCGGTTTCAACCAACCTGGTGAGAAACGTAGGGGGAATCCTTACCTTCATAATCTATAGCTTTCTGATAAAGAAGAATGCAAAACAGCAGTTCAAGGCATTTACGAACCCAAAACTCTTTTCCCTGCTCTTTATTGCCGCACTCATCGGCCCGGTTTTGGGAATGTCCTTACAGATGAAGGCCTTCACCCTTGCACCGGTGGGCATCGTAACCACCATTTCACAGATATCACCGATTATCCTGCTTCCCATCGATAAATTCATTTTCCACAAAAAACTGACCCTTGCCAGCATTATTGGCACTTTCGTCTCGATTGGTGGGGTTGCCCTGCTCTTTTTGGCCGCTTGATATTGCACCGCATGCCAATTTTTCGGTACGCTTACACAATGAATGTTCTCTCATTGGAATCTATCTCTAAAACTTTGAATGACGAACCCTTGTTCGCTGAGGTCTCCTTCGGCCTCGAAGGTGGCGACCATGTAGGGCTTATCGGTCATAACGGATCGGGAAAGTCGACTTTTTTGCGGCTTCTCTGCGGATACCTCCGCCCTGACAGTGGCACAATATCTATGGCCCGCGACACTGATCTGGTTATGCTTGACCAAGGGGTGCAATTCGATGCGGACGATACTGCACGGACGTTTCTCTACAAAGGGCAGGGAAAACGCATTGCCCTTCTGAATGCCTACCACGAACTCATCGCCAAAGAACCGACACAAGGGGTGAAACAACAGCTGATCGAGGTAACCGAGCAGATTGAAACAACCGGAACGTGGAACCTGGAAAACGACTTCATATCCATTCTCGGCGAACTCGGCCTTTACGATACCCTCGACCAGAAGATGGACACGCTCTCGGGGGGTATGCAAAAAAAGGTTGCGATCGCTCGGGTCCTCTGTGCCAAACCGACCATGATTCTTCTCGATGAACCGACCAACCATCTTGATATAGAAACCATCGAGTGGCTTGAAAAATACCTTTCCCAGAATACGGCAACGATGATAATCGTTACCCATGACCGGTATTTCCTCGACTCGGTGTGCAATTCCATCCTTGAGCTCGACCGGGGAAGAATGTACTTCCATCCGGGTTCCTTTGCCCAATACCTCGAGCGAAGGGCTCAGCGCCTCACCCTTATGCAGAAAGAACAAGACCGGCTCACCACCATTTTACGGCGTGAGTTGCAATGGCTCAAGCAGGGGGCAAAGGCAAGGACCGGCAAAGACACGAACAGGAAGGACAGGATCGGGAAAATGCTTGATGCCCAGCACTCGGTTAGCGATGTCGCCCAGTCGAGTTTTACCTCCAGTTCCCGTCGTCTTGGCAAAAAAATCCTGGAAGTGAAGCATATTTCGAAAGCTTTCGATGGAAAACGCATCATCGAAGACTTCTCCTTCAGCTTCACCAAGGGACAAAAAATTGGCGTCGTAGGCCCCAATGGCAGCGGCAAGTCAACCCTGCTTGATATCCTTTGTGGCCATATTCTTCCGGACAGCGGAATCGTCGATGCCGGGGTTAATACCCTTTTCGCCTATTATGACCAGACGGGAAGAAACCTCGACAGCGACAAGACAATCCTTGAGTATGTCGAAGATATCAGCGAACGGATTACCCTCAGTGAGGACCAAATCGTCACAGCCGCCCGCTTTCTGGAAATCTTTTCCTTCCCTGCCTCCATGCACAGGCTCTCCATCGGCACGCTCTCAGGGGGAGAAAAGCGCAGGTTATACCTCGTTTCCCGCCTCATGTCCAATCCCAATTTTTTGATGTTGGATGAACCGACCAATGACCTCGATCTGCAGACCATGGAGAACCTTGAACAATATGTCCAGGATTTTGCAGGTTGCACCTTAGTCGTTTCCCATGACCGTGCTTTCCTCGACTGCACCTGTGACCAGTTGTTTGTGCTTGGCGATGATGAGCAGGGAATCCTTTCCTATCCGGGACCTTTCAGCGAATGGCGATTATCCCTGCAGGAAAAGAAAGAGGAAGAGCAACAAAAGCTGAACCAGCAGAAACGCCAAGGGGCAGCCCCAAGCGAAGAAACCCGGCGGACCGAGAAAAGAAAAGGGCTCAGCTTCAAGGAAAAAAAGGAGTTTGAACAGCTTTCTGCCGATATGGAGTCCCTGCAGTCCCTGCAAGCAAAACTCGAGGCAAGCTTTTCTGACGCCCAGAATACCGAACTAGGAACCCTCGGCCAGAGAACCGAAGCCTATCATGACAATATCACCCGTCTTGAGGAGATGGAAAACAGATGGCTGGAGCTTGCCGAAAAAGAGGAATAAATGAAACGTAGGATCTATTTCCTTCTTATCACTTTTCTATCCTTTTCCAATCTGCTCTTTGCATTTTCCCCCGATAGTCTGATCGTAGGAACCGGAAACGACTGGTATACCCTCGGGCTGGGAGTCAATCTCGATGATGGGCTCTCCTTCGGGGGACAGTTGCAGGCCACTGAGAAAAACCTACAGCTGAACGCCGCAATCTGGGCCATTACCGATAAAGTCGAAAACCTGAAACGCTACGACCTAGGCAAGGCAGATATTTCCTATGCCTTGCACTCGAGCTATCAGGGTTTTCTGGTTTCTGCAAAGCCGAAACTAGGATTTCTTGCCGTTGGCAATTTTGGATTGGCAACCATACAGAACACCTTCCACACTTGGATAGGGCGGGACAGACTCTTTCTCGACTATGAGACTCCTTATTCGTTGCTGTATGCTACCATCGGTTCGGATTTTACCCTTTCACGCCGACTGGGAATAATCGAAACTGGAGTCAAGGGGACCTACGACAAGGTAATAGGCTGGGAAACCAATCGTTCTGCAACATTTTTTATCAGCCTTGGCTCGGTTCTCACCATCCAGGCAGGCTATCTCTCGGTAGTCAACCAATTCACCGGCTGGGAAACCCATAACAAACTCAGCGAAAGCTATACAGGCCCCATTTTGGCCTACCGGTTTGACGGAGGTCTTTTCCAGACTGACTGGATCTACCACGGATCGGGACAGACTTCCTATGGGACGTTAGGCCTTGATGTTATGCAGTTTTTTGCACCGAAGACCTACAAAGAAACCGACTTCACGTTCAGCTCGGGTTTTCTCTATGATACGCTGGGACAACAGAACCGACTGTTTTCCCTCTCTTTTCATGGTGTTGTCTTTGAAATCAAACACATGAACGGTCCGATGTTCAATGCCTTTGACCAACAGGACAAACGCATCACCATCGCCTCCTATATGGTTGGCTATAGCCGGGAATGTACCGATACTGGTTTCGTGAGACCCTATGGGAAATTCTTGGCAGGCATCCAGCGATACAATTTAAATGAAAACTATACAGACACAAAAATCGAAGAGCTACGTCCTACCCTCGGTATCGAAAGCGGATTGCTCATAGCCCCTGAAGGAACCTGGGTGACAGGAAACAATTCCTATCGGCTCAATTTGGTTCTATCCCTGCAGTATGTGTTCAAAACAGAGGCAATCCAAGCAATCGATGCAGATTTCGCAGCCCATGCAGAAAACTGGATCCTTATGGCAGGGTTTGCCCTTGAGATCGACCATGATTTATAGCCTGGAAAAGGAACACAAGGTGCCTTCTGTATGTATAGGTATTTATTAGCAAACCTTCTCGGTTCGCTTGAAAAAAATACCTGCTAATCGTACAATGCATAGTGTATTTACCATAATATACTTCATACAGAGGTTCCCCCGACTGCCCCTCTGGCAGTGCCGAATCCAATCAAGGATTGCATGCATACCAATCATTCAATTGTAATTTTATACAACAAACCGGGACTGAATGCCCCTGAAGACGTTCTCGACATCGTACGGCAGGCCGAATGGATTGCAGAAATCCTTTCAGCAAAGGGCTATGGAGTCAGCCTTCAGCCCTTCTCTTTGCAAGTGCTGGAAGAGCTATCGCAAAAGCATACAGAAACCCCGCTTTTGGTATTCAACCTCGTGGACTCTGCACCCGGTGAGGAAAACCTCGCCTACCTTGTACCGGGAATGCTTGAATATCTGCAGCTGCCCTATACAGGCTGTTCTCTACACTCACTTTATACTACCACAGACAAGATGCTTGCAAAACGCATGTTGCGAAGCCGAGGCATAGCAACCCCCGACTGGGTTGTTTTCGGTGAAACAAACACCTTTGTGCCCTCGCTTCGGATGCAATACCTGGTAAAACCGGTTGCTGAGGATGCCTCGATCGGACTCGGTGAAGATTCCCTCGTACAGGCAGACAGCCTGCATTCGGTAGAAGAAGCTATCAAACAAATAGCAAAGAAGACAAAAAAAGAGTGTTTTGCGGAACAATTCATTGAAGGCAGGGAATTTACCGCCTGCATGTATGGCCCCAAGGACAATCCAGTCATCCTCACCCCTTATGAGTGGGTATTTAAGGATTATGAGGCAAACAACAAAGCCAAGATTATTACCTATGATGCAAAATGGACGGAAAACTCGTTTGGCTATGACCATATCGAGGCCAAATACCATGCCGATGAGAAAGATTTGCCTTTGCTGGATACCCTTTCAGATATTGCCCGCCAATGCTGGGATACCTTTTCCCTCAAAGGCTATGCCCGTGTAGATTTCCGCATCGACGAACACAACAAACCCTGGGTGCTCGAAGTAAACTGCAATCCCAGCTTCTACGGTTTCTATCATCTTGCACTGGAAGGAAAATTCTCCTTCGAGGACCTGGTAGAAACCATTGTTGAGGTAGCCAGTATCTGACCGTTTACAGATATTTGTCGACCCAGACCAGTTTTTCCAGTTCAAACCCATTCGAACGGTAGAGATCCTGAGCCCTTTCATTAGCCGGGTGCGTCACCATTGCAAAATAGACACACCCGTTTTCCTTTGCCCAAGTCTGGACAAACGAAAGGAGTTCGGACCCCAACCCCTGGTTCCTGCATTCAGGGGATACATAGAGTTCATTCAACCAAAGGTAATCCCCGCCATTTTCCATGCCACTGCAGACATTGCCATAGGCAAAGCCTATTGCTGTCTCATCTTCTTCATAGGCGACAAAGAATATGGAGCGGCTTCCGCTTTTCATGGCGTTTCTCATTACAGCAACAATCTCGTCGTTTGTCTTGGTATACCCGATGAATTGCATCTGTTTCTGTATCAGCGTTACCACATGCGGAAAATCGGCAATCTCGAGGGTCTGCCGGTAGGGTAGTATCGAATAATTCATACAGTCTCCTTGTTTCTCAGAGCGCTTTTACATACAGCAGTTTGTTATCGCCAGGGGCATAGTAGTCCTTGAGCTCTGCTTCCAGCATATACCCATTGCGCTCATAAAAGGAACGGGTTGGAACATACAGCGGGGTGGAAGATGTCTCGATATAGACCCGAGTCCCTCCCCTCTTTGCTATCTCACGCTCACTGCAGTTGAGCAATTCCGTACCCAGTCCTTTGCCCCGAAAATCATTGTCAACGGCGATCCAATAGAGGTCGAAACTTGATTGGGTTCCTGGAATCGGGCCGAAACAGGTATATCCCAAGACCTTTCCGTTCTGCTCGGAGAATTGGAAGAAATACCCGCACTCCTCCCCTTTTTCCAGGCGTTCCTCAACCAAAGAAACCCCAACCTGCTGCTCTTGCCCGTTAAAGAATCCGGAGCCCTTTAAAATGGAAGCGACTGCATCTATATCGGAAAAAACGGGTTGCTCCCGGAAACTACTAGTATCCATATATACATCCTTGGATAATCTGTTCGATCATTGCATTGTAGGGAAACCCGGCACGCTCACAGGCAGCAGTAAAACCGCTATCCGATGCTATGCAGGGGTTCATATTGACTTCAAGCACGAAAGGATTACCCTGCGAATCAACTCTGAAATCGACCCGGGCATACCCTTTGGCTCCAAAGAGAGTCCAGCATTGGAGGCTCAATTCCTTGAGCCTGGAAAGGAGGCTTTCATCGGAAAGGGGGAAATCAAAGGTTCTCTTCGTGTGGGTATAGGCAAAGGAATCTTCTTCCCATTTGGCCTCATAGCCGGCAATTTCCGGTTTCCCCTCAGGATAATCCAAAAACACCATCTCAGCTGGAGGCAACACAGTGGGGACCCCGTCGACTGACCAGATGGAGATATTGAATTCCCGTCCTTCAATGAATTGTTCTGCGAAAAAGGGCCCACCTTCTTTCGTTGCAAGAACCTGCAACAAGGCCTTTGGGGAAGAAAAGGTCTGAATTGAGTTATCATTGATCCCTACCGAAGCCTCTTCTGCCACAGGTTTAATAATGAGTGGCATTCCCATTAAATCAGAAATATTGCCAGTATCCTGTACTGCAACCCAGAGGGGAGTGGGAATCGAGGAACGTTCCATTAGTTGCTTGGCCAACAATTTATCAGAGGAAAGGAACATCCCTTTCGGGCCACATCCTGTATAGGGAATGTGCATGGTTTCAAAAAATTCAGGGGCAAGGTGGAGCAAACTGCTCCCTGAGAGAGTCTCCACAAGATTGAAGATTACAGCAGGGAGTTTTGCCTCAAGTTGTTCTTTCATTACCTTGAAATCGAGTGAAAACTCAAGCTGGTCAACCTGATGACCGAGGCAAGACAACGCAAAGGATACCTGCTCGACCTCGAGCAGGGTATCCAATTCGTCTTTCGTTGGGTGATCAAAGAGTTTATCATGGACAACCAATACATTCATCAAGCCGATTCCTTGAGAATCCTAGCCATTGCCGATTCCATTATCCTTTCGATGAGCTGTCTATAATCGACTCCGGAGAGCCTGCAAAGGATGGGTAGGTCGGAATCAACCGGATTCAAGCCCGCAAGCGGATTCACTTCCAGAAAGTTCACCCTTCCCTGCCCATCTGCCTTCAAATCGATTCGCCCGCCATCCCGGCAGCCTAGTGCCCTCCAAGCCCCAAGGGCTACGTTCTCACATTCCCTGGCAAGGTCACCCTCAATCAGATTGTATCTTGCATAATGCAGGTACTCCTGTTTTGTCTTATAGGAATATACACCCTCATCGCTCTGTGGATCGACAACGATTTCCATAACGGCTACGCAACAAGCCTGTTCCCCGGTTCCGGTAATACCAACGGTAAATTCCCGGCCCTCAAGGTACGTCTCTGCCAGAACCGGTTGCCCGAAATCCCGAAGCAGGCGAATCGCTTCCCTTTGCAGGGAAGTGTTGTCACGCACGATGGAACTGGCACTGATTCCCATGCCTGTACCACCGCCAACCGGTTTAAGGAAGAGGGGAAAGGGCAAATGCATTCGTTCGAGGTCTTTCTCCTTTTCGATAACCAAGTATTCGGGAGTCGGTACCCCACTTTTCTGAACAACTGCCTTGGTCATCCCCTTATGGAGGGCAAGGGCCAAAACCAGTGCATCGGAAAACACATGGGGTATAGAATAAGCATCGAGCAACGCAGGGATCTGAGCCTCCCGGCCCAGACCATAGAGCCCCTCGGCTATATTGAAAACAAGGTCACATCGCTTTCCTTCTGCCAGAAACTGTACAAGGTGCTTGATGTTTCCGATCCTGACTGTCTCAAAGCCAAGGCTTCTGAGTGAATCATCGATCGCATCGATGGTCTGCAGGTTGTCAAATTCTGCGACTTTCTCCAGGGCAAAGCCCTGCTGAAGATAGTCATCTTTCAAGTCATAGGTTATTCCAACCAGCATATCAATTCTCTGTGCCCTCTTCGGCACGGTCGGGATAGGCAAAGACCCTTCCCTCATAATTGCGAAGATACAGGTTGCCTGCATCATGGCCTACTTCATACTCAGGGAGAATAGGCACCTTGCCTCCGCCTCCCGGGGTATCGATTACATACTGGGGAATGGCATATCCACTGGTAAAACCCCTGAGGCCATGGATCAATTCCTTGCCTTTGGCTACCGTAGTGCGGAAATGTGCCGATCCTGATATTGGGTCACACTGGAAAAGGTAATAGGGTTTGACGCGCACTTTCAGCAGCTGGTGGTAGAGCTCAGTCAAGGTCTCGACCGAGTCATTCACTCCCTTGAGCAACACGGACTGGCTTCCCATGACTACCCCGGCGTCAGCAAGGTTGTTGAAGGCCTTTGCCGATTCTTCGGTTATCTCATCGGGATGCGTGCAATGCACACTCAAATAAAGCGGTTTGAAACGCTTGAGAATCTTCAGCAACTGAGGCGTTATTCTTTGAGGCAGTACGACAGGGACCTTTGTTCCTATCCTCACCATCTCGATATGTGGGATGGAAAAGATTTCAGTAAGCAGATACTCGATTCGTTCGTCGGATAAGGTAAGGGGGTCTCCTCCGCTGATGACGACATCGCGGATTACCGGGGTATTCCTGATATATTCGATTGCTTCCTTCCAATGCTTTTCCAAAGCCTCGGAATGTCCACCGACAAGTCTGGACCGGGTACAATACCGGCAATAGACCGAGCAAAAGCTTGTAGTCAGGAAAAGCACCCTGTCAGGATACCGGTGAACAATTCCCGGAACCGGACTGGTATTCTCTTCATGGAGGGGATCGTCACTTTCACCCTCACAGGTAAAGGATTCCCTGATAGAAGGTATGACGGTTTTCCGTAATGCGCTGTTTTGGTCTTGGAGGTTGATGAGACTTAAATAGTAGGGAGTTACTGAAAAGGGAAATTGGGTGACTGAAAGTTCAAGGGCTTGCCGTTCTTCCAAAGTCAGGTCAATATATCTTGTAATTTGTTCAAGGGTGGTAATTCTATGGGAAAGTTGCCAGTGCCAATCGTTCCACTCTTGGTTTGTCGCGTCCGGGAAAAAGGCCTTCCTGAACTGTTTGGTTTTGTTCATCGAGGCACTGTTGTGCGACCTCGGAACAACCCGATTCCAACTCGTCTGGAGATCATTCGAAGACGTACTCGAGAGCACGTCCCCCCGTGTAAGCGGAGGCTCCTCTTCATCAATAGCAACTACTTGTCTAGTATTGAATTGATCCACGATACACTTCCTTCGATCGCGGTAACCTGAGTCCTTGTTGTCGTACCGGAACCAGGTCCCGTAAAACATCTCAGTTATCTTTGTCGCGATTGTAACACTATTACAAAAAAACTACACTCAGCTAACCATTCTTTTTGAAAAAAAAGTATAAATTCAGAAAAGAAACCAGACTCCCAGCATAGGCAAACCCAAAACTTGAACAAGGACTGACCAAATGCCCCTGAGCACTTCAAACATCCCGTTTACCAGGGCAAGGCAGGGGTAATTCCTGTCTGGAATAAGCCTGCTATCCCCACAAACCCTTTCATGTCCCCCGTTGCAGTGCTCACGCTCAAACCAATATATGGCATGAATACCGCAGAGGAACCCATTACTATTTCAAAGGAAAGTTTGGCACTGACATACACGTCTTCTTCCCAGCTTACCTCTCCCTCTTGCAAATAGATTGCACTTTGCCCGGCAAACGACAGCCCCATTGCAGTCAATCCGCCATACGGGACCGGTTGGTCGAACAAGCCGAGGGGAATCTGGTAGCGCAAGGACAGCAAGGCCTTTGCCTTTCCGTCTTTCTGCCCATACACAGAACCGTCGAAAGGCAAATAGGAATTGAGGCTCCCGGTATTGGTTGCCAACATGTCGATTGCCAAAGCCACATTCTGGTGCGTCTTAAAAACCTGCAACGCAGAAAAAAAGCCACCAAAGGGGCGGTACAACCATGCATTTTGCGAGGTATCGAAAAGACCAACGATTCCCGCATAGGCAGAAAAAGAAGTAGCCCCAAAGAAATCCTTTGGATCTGAACGTGCACTGATTTGGTAGGAAGTTTGCAAAGCAGAGCCTAGACGTAGGGTATCGGGACGGGATATGAATGAAAATGCCAAGTTGGAGGATACCTGCTGAAAAGTCTTGACCCCGGTTCGCAGCCATACGGGTATGAGGGCATTCACTTCGATCAACTGCTGCCGTTTCTGATCAGTTCCATACAATTGGTTGGCAAACGCATTGCATAAGAGAGAATAGGGACCGGGGGTGTAGCTGTATTCGAAACGCAAGAGGGGTAGCTGGGCATCAAGGCTGTAGCCTGCCTGGGCAATGAGCTGGTGTTTCCTCAACAGGCTGGTAAAATGCGACCAGACTCCCAAGGCCAAGGAGTTTCCATCATTGAGAGGAAGGGGAAGGAACAAGTTGAACCGAAGGTAATCATGATACGATTCCACATTGAAAGCCTGCAGGCCTTCACTAATACGTCCAGTAACACTGCTGTCTATCGAAACAGGGGCAAAGGACAGGGCGGAGAAAGGAAGGGAACAGAGTGCATACCCGTTTGCCGTATAGGTTTCATAGAAAAGCTTGTCGTCTTGCTGTACTGCCCCCAGGATAGAAAGAGAATCGAGAAGGGCCTTCTCTACGGTTTTCGACCCAATCGAAAGTCGGTACAGGCAAAAAGTGCCTGTCTCATCTGAAGAGAAAAGAAGCGTATCTTCATCAAGGAACCGGGGGTTGCGAATTTCTCCCTTGCCATATCCTACGAGAACTGTCTTTTTCCCGTTGCCATCTATTTGGATAAGAGCAGATTTTCCCCGGACAATCTCGATGGCAACCACCGAAGAGAAGTCAGCCGATAGCTGCGGTGCATAGACGCTCCCCTCTTCTGTCTCATAGAGAACAGTGATAGCACCGGTATGTTGGTCTAATGCAACCAACCGGTATCGATCGGCAACCCGCTCAATAGCTACCAAATGCTGTGCATCTGTACTCAAAGAAGGTTGATACAGTTGTTTCTTGGTAGTAATCCTGTCAAAGGAATCCGATGCCAGAGAATAGCTATAGAGGTCAGCATAACCGACAGGGGTCAAAGACAGGGATGCCGGATGGGTAGGTTCGGTCCAATACATCGAGAAGACTGCCTTCTGGCCATTTTTTGCCAAAGAAACGGCTTGGCTATCGTAAACAGGCAATCGCGTTATAGTGCGGGGACCTTCCTGTCCATAGGAAACAAGGATCCCTCCATCATCGAGAGTCGAGGCAAAACCAAGCAACCCCTTGTCTGTGGGAAACGGAAGGAAATAGTTGCCTGGACTGTCAGGGGATAGCAAAGAATGGGTAGCCTTTTTCAATTGTGTTTCTTTCTCTTTCAGGGCAAAGGAGAAAAGCTCTTTACCGCTGTAGCCGGTCTCTTTTTTCAAGGTGTGGGAAACGCCGAGGAAAGGAAACCAGGCAAATGATGCATTTACCTTGGAGAAGAAGTCCACCCCGTAGGTTCGCATCAAATAGTCGACCATCAGGTACCCGGTCGTGTAGATACGGCCTGAGGGAGGATAGGCCGACTGATAATTTCCTTGGCTCAAACTCCACATGGCATGTTCCTGCAAGGGAGCTTCATAGGTCAGGGCAAACAGGGAGGAATCGCCTCGGCCCCCTTCTGCAAAGGCCGTCTCAGCATAGGTGGTAATTCCTTCAATCCACCAGCCATTCATAAAAGGGGTATTCATCGCCGTGACCGCAGGGCCAAAAATCTTTGCAAGATACTTTGCAGGACCAACGGGCGAAGTCAAGTGAATGTAATGGGTGACTTCATGGACAAACAAACTTTTAAGCCAATCGGAGGAACGAGATCCCAGAAACAGGTCGTCAGGACTGGTTACAAAGAGAAAAACAGCTGAGGGAAATGGACTGTAGTACCCATTTGCCCAAGGGGTTCTCCCCGTAATGACAACGGGTATACGTTTTTGGGGAGTATAGGATAGCAGACCGGTCAATTGTTGATATACGTCATCGGCAAAAGAAGCGACATGCTGAGCCGATTGCAAATCCACTGGTTCGAAAACCAGAACGAAATGCTGTGTCTCGATTTTCTCCCAACCAAGGTAGGGATTGTCCGAAGCATACAGCAATCCCTGTGAGAATATGAGGACCGTAAGACTAAAACACAGCCAGTATCTCATGTTGCTTCGCATTTGGTTCCAAACTCCTCGATGTAACTGTACTACAGGTTGTGCACAAAAAAAACCCTGTCCAACAAAGGGACAGGGCAAGTGAATGTATATTTTCAACTAGACGATGGTATGGATCCAGCCCTCAGGGGCTGGGATTCTTCCCATCTGGATCCCGGTAAGCGTATCATAGAGTTTCTGGATAACAGGACCCATCTTCTCCTCCCCGCTGGGGAACGTAATCTCACCTTTGGCTGTCTTTATGGAATATACCGGGGAGATTACGGCAGCTGTGCCACATAAGCCGCATTCGGCAAACGAGGAAACCTCAGAAAGTGGAACTGCGCGCTCCTCTGTCTCCAGATGAAGATAATCACGGGCAACCTGCATCAAGGAACGTCGGGTTATGGAAGGAAGGATGGTTTTACTTTTGGGAGTTACGACCTTTCCGTCTTTAGTCACAAATATGAAATTTGCACCGCCGGTCTCTTCAACCAGTGTATGGGTGGCAGCATCGAGGAACATATTCTCGGCAAACCCGTTCTTATGGGCAACATGGCCTGCATACAGGCTCATGGCGTAGTTCAACCCCGCCTTGATATGGCCAGTCCCATTCGGGGCAGCTCGGTCATAATCACTGACTTGCAGTCTCAAAGGTTTGACACCTCCTTTGAAATACGGGCCGACAGGGGTACAGAACATCCTGAAGGTATATTCAGGGGAAGGGGCAACCCCGATTACAGGCCCACTACCAAAGAGGAAGGGCCGTATGTACAAGGTTGCACCACTGCCGTAAGGAGGTACATAGGCGGCATTGGCTTTGACTACTTTCTCCAACGCATCGATAAAGCGTTCGTTGGGAAACGAGGGCATGAGCAAACGCTGGGTAGTCTCAGTCATTCGTTGGGCATTCATGTCGGGACGGAAGGTTACGATATGCCCATCCTCGGTTGTGTAGGCTTTGAGGCCTTCAAAGCAGGTCTGGGAATATTGAAGCACGCCGGCACTTTCGCTTATGGTTACATCAGCTTCGCCAATCATGGCTCCATCGTCCCATGATCCATTACGCCAATAAGAAACATATCGGCTATCTGTTTTCATGTAGGCAAAGCCCAGATTACCCCAATCGATGTTTTTCTTTTCCATACTCCTATCCTTTTGGCCAAAAGAAGGCCCAGAAAACTATAATTGGATAAGAGTGTAGCACCAAGCGTTGCAAAAATCTATTTCCTTATGCATAAAATGCAAATTTATTCTATTTTTCTGCCATATATTTCTGTTCAAAACTCCCAATCGAGATTGGTTTGTCATAAAAATAGCCCTGGATCATATCACAACCCATCTGAATGACCATATTTTTCTGGTTTTCTGTCTCAACACCTTCGGCTACCGTGAGAATACCAAGCTTTCGGCATATCGAGACAAAACCGTCGACAAATACCTGGCTGTTCGTACTGGTACAGAGATTGTCTATCAGGCTTTTATCAAGTTTCAGAATTCCTAGCGGGAGTGAGGTCAGCGTACTGAGGTTGCTATATTCGGAACCAAAATCATCGATACAGATGCAGAACCCCGCATCGGAAATTGCCTGGACAACTTTTCTGACAAGGTTTCTCTCCAAGGCCCCGAAACTTTCGGTAATCTCTATTTCTATGTATTTGCTGTCAACTTGATACTCTTCCTTGATTCTCAGCATGGAAGGGACCAGATCTTCATCCAGAAGTGTTACACGGGAGAAATTCAAGGAAATCGGCAACAAGGTAGTCCCCTCATCAATCCAATGCCGGAGAGTCTGACAGACCTGCCTGAACACGAAAAGATCGATAAATTTTACCAACCCATCCTTTTCAAGCTGCGCAATGAACCGCGAGGGGGAGACCAAACCAAGTTTGGGGTCCAGCCTTCTGATCAGTGCCTCTGCCCCGCACACCTTTGAGGAAATCGAATTGACCTTCGGTTGGAGGAATACTACATATTCCCCTCGGTTGATCGCCTCTACCAAAGCATTGATGGCAAAATGGAAATCTGCCTGCTTTGACGAACGGTCGAGCGTATTCTGCTTACGTGCATCCAACACGATATTCGCCTGATTGAACAAAACAGAAATGTGCAAGTCATTTTCAGACCAGGCCTGTCCAAGGGTAAAGGAATTCGGTTTTTCTTTCTCCAGGTCACTGGAAAGCCTTGCGATTTTCTTGTTGAAAGACTCATAGGTAAGGTCTTGGCAGATGATTACGAACTCATCACCTGAAATACGAAACAGTGCACTGTCTGGAAACAATTTTTGGATTTTTGAGGAAACCAGGCTGACCATCTCGTTTCCATATTCTTTCCCATAGTTCTTATTCAAGTCCCTGAGGTTGTTGATATCAACAAGGGCAAGGCCTATGGAAGAAAGTGCATCCTCACGCAACGTGGAAACATATTGGTTATACCCATTAAAGTTCAGCAACCCCGTTATCGGGTCATGGTAGACCAGATACTCCTGCCGGTCGAGCAACCTGCGCTTGGTCATTTCACTCGAAACCAGTTGTACCGAATGGTTCAACACCGAAAGATCGCTCGCATTCGGCCCCACCACAACGATATACCCTTTTTCCATCCCCCAGACTTTCAGCCTTCCGACCAACAGGTCAAATCCGGCAAAGCACGGAGCCTTTATGTTGATTTCAGACCCTTTGAGATGTACCACCTCATGGGCTTTCAAAATAAAATCGAAGGGATCGGTTTCAAACAGACCAAAAGAATGGCTAGCCTGGGCAGGTTCCCAGCTGGCGATAATCTCCAGAATCCCTACCCTTTCTTCGGTAAGCAGGCAAACCCTACGTGCTTTGTAATACATCCCTAACTGGGAGAGCACCAAAGGCAGGGTTGAATCAAGATTATCGGAAGAGAGTGTGGCATCAATGCATCCAAGCAAGACGCCTTGCGCATTTTCATCAAGATTGGTTGCCGGGGTGTAATTCTCCCCTGCAAACACCCCATTCGACCAATCAAAGGAAACAATCTGGTTCCGTCCCCTGTCGTTGGCTTTATCCATGGCAAGGGAGACTTTCTCCAGCAAATCCGTGTAACTTTCATTATTGCAGTAAGAACCAACAAAGAAACCAATGTTACTCCAGAATGTTGGTGGCACAGGAACAAACAGATAGGCGTTGGAAATCATCTGGGAAAGTCTTTCAAGTTTCATCCGAATCTGGGAAACACTATCGACTTGTTCGAAAAACACGAGAAAACGAGAAGTATCGAACCGACCGATGATGCATCTTTCATACAGTCCCAAGCGTAAAAGTTGCGCCAAATGGGGCACAAGGGAGTGCTTGATAGGTGAAGTAACCTGTTTCAAGGCTTTGATATCGATCAAGGCGATGGCATAGGAGGAACTTGTCCCATTGGTATTCTTCAATGCTCCTTCAATCATCATGGCAGACGTATTACGGTTGTAGAATCCACTATCTTTGTCCCGGACGGCTTTCTCAGTCAGGGCAAGCTCAACTTTTTTCTTTTCGGTTATATATCGGGAAAATTCAGCGGCATAGACATCTTCACTCTCACTTTCATACGTGAGAATGACCCGGTTTTCCTGCCACCTGATCACGCCGAATTCATCACGGGTCCTAAACTCCATGGAAACACTCAAGCCCCCTTCGGAAGCTACTTCCAGCAGGGATTTCAGGCTGAATTTTTCTTGGAATATCTGTTTTTCTTCCTCGCTGACAATCGAGTGGATTCGCTGGGAAACCCATTGCGAATAATGATTAGGGGTGGACCCGTGCTTCAAATGCAACCCATATGTATGAATTTTCATCACGAGATCCTTTGTCAGGTCTACCTTGACAAAGGAAAGCAGGTCCGGGGATTTCGCCATGCTGAACTGGTCTTCAAAAAATGTATGCCGATGACGTTCAGGTAAAACCGACACATCTTGGGCCACAGCCAAGGCCCTGTCATGTTCCCTTGTATAGTGCACGTGATAGCAATGGGAATCAGAAGCCAAGGAATTGAGAAACAACGTTGCACAACAGGACATCTCACCGTCTTCCAACCTTTGGTGCAAAGGCTGGAGGACCTCAAGGTCTCTATTTGAGAAGGTATGATCGAGAACACATCGCCGGTCTATAGCGTACTGCCAAACCTGAAACCCGTTTTGCGATAGCGATTGCCTGTACAATTCCAATTCCTGACGCTTTTCAGAATCAAATTCGACACAAAAACCTGTATTCTCACCCAAACTGAACAGAAGCGTGGAGACCCCTCCCTCTTCAAGTTGAATGGGAACAACCTGTAAGGAATCAGGGACAAGCAAACCGGTAAGTGAAGTGAGGTCATTGGAATATTTTTGCAAAAACACTTCTTTGCTACAGCCAATAGAGCGATAAAAAACATCATTTGCAATATCTATCGTATGGTTCCCGGAAAAATGAAAAAGGCCAATATCAAGCATGTTGGCCACAGAAACGATTTGTTCACCTGGTACTTTATCAAGTGACACAGAAAGCCTCTTTCCATGTTTCTCAATAAGGCAGTTAGTTATGTTTCCATCAACGTTAAAAATCTGCAGTTCACCGATCGAGGGTTTCTTTTCACTGGGGAAGGTCTTGAGAAAAGAGTTGAAAAACCGATCCGTAAATTGTTCCTGCGTATAATTGAGGAAAGCTGCCAGTCTCTCGCCGCCCTCGGTAACCGTCCAAAGCTCATCGTCAAGGCAATGAAACCTCACACTTGGAATATTGGTAGTATAAACCATTTGCCAGAACCACTCCCTCTGTAGGAAAATCTTTGGGCTACGTTTGGTTTGTATGAGAAACCATGCTTATAAGATAACATATAGCTTCTCTACATCGCAAGATAAATTATGGGTCCAAGGGCAACTATTATTATATGTAGGTATGCATGCCCTAGTACCGCATCCAGTTGATTTTTTTCTGCGTTCTAAAGTACATAGATAACCATTTGTGAAAAATGCTTCACTGAACCTGACAAAAAAGGGACAGCCAGATTTTTTCAAACCCGTACTGTCCCGGTACCTTTTTCATCCTTTTCGTAGGATCAATCGGTTTTCAGGGCACTGTCAAAGGCAATAGAAGAGGGGGTAAAATTCATCTTCTTCACATACTGGCAGCTTTCCGTTGCCCCGTATTTTCTGTCCATGCCCGAATCTTCCCATTCCACCGAAAGAGGGCCACAATAGCCACAGCGGTTCAATTCCCGGACAATACCATCAAAATCGACATTCCCATGTCCGACTGAAACAAAATCCCATGCCCTGCGGGTATCCCCAAAAGGAAGGAAAGATCCAAGGAGGCCACCTTTTCCGTCGGTATTCATTTTCACGTCCTTCATATGGACATGGTAGATATGGGAACTGAAATTCCGTACAAACCCTACTTCGTCGATACCCTGCCAAAGCAAGTGGCTTGGGTCGAAGTTCAAGCCCAAGGTAGGGCGATGACCAAACAACTCAAGAAGCCGCTCGGTGGTATAATAGTCAAAGGCAATCTCCGTAGGATGGACTTCCAGTGCAAATTTCACCTGATACTCGTCAAAAACATCGAAAATCGGGGTCCAGTTATCATAGACAAGGCGAAACCCTTCATCAATCATCTTGGGGGAAGTCTGAGGATAGGAATACCACCGTGCCCAGATAGGCGACCCGGTAAATCCTGTAACAATATGGATTCCCATCATATGTGCAGCCTTTGCCGTATCCTTCATCTCCTGGATTGCCCAGAGGCGAATGGCCTCCGGTTGCCCGGCCAATGGTGCCGGTGCAAACGTATCCAATCTTTCATCCCATTGGTCACAGACACACTGGCCACTCAAATGGGCACTGAGTGCCAGACATTGCAACCCGTTATCTTTGAGAAGACCAAGCACATAGGGAACATAGGTTGGATCAGAAAGGGCTTTCTGTACATCAAAATGAGCATGGGTAGCCAACTCCAACCCCTCAAATCCCATTTCTTTCGCCAAAGGGCAGAGCGTTTCCAAACTCATATCTCCAAATTGCCCCGAGGCAAGCGTTACAATACGTTTCATTTATTTCTCCTGTTGGATGCGTACGGGTTTGTTGGTTCTGGCCGACTCGTAGATTGCATCGGTAATTTTCATCAGCCGTAATGCCTGGTCAGGGGTATTGAGAGGCTTCGCCCCTTGCGAGACAACCTGGACAAAGTTCATTGCATTGGCAAGACGCCCCATTGTCTCATCCTTTTCGCAAAGGATCTCCCGGTTGACCTGTTTCCCATACTCCTCTGTATACAACGTACACGTATCGATACTTGTCTCGTCATAGCCATCCCGCTCGAACAGTCTTTCTATTTTCCCTCCGGCTTTGCTACCCTGGAATACTACCGATACTACTTCACGCTCGTTCATCTCCGCCCAGGAATTGCGCACCGAAAGACACTGCCCACCTGTAAAAGTAATCATGGCATGGCAGGCAGTCTCGACATCCATTACCCCTGTTCCATCAGCAATACCCCAAGGACCTTTAAATACAGGATTTCCCATAAAATCTGAGAACGTCGAAGCCAGAACATATTCAGGCTCCGGAAAACCCATAAAGTAAAGAGCTAAATCGATCATATGCAAAAGGTCGATCACCGGGCCACCCCCGGCGAACTCCTTATCGGTAAACCAACCGCCGAATCCGGGGATTCCGGCACGCCTGATCCAGGTTGCCTGGGCAGAATTGATGGTTCCAACCTCCCCCTTCCCAATATAGGTCGCCAGCGCCTGGGCCTCTGCCCTGGCCCGGTTATTGAAATCAAACAATAAGGTTTTCCCTGATTTGAGAGCAGCGTCATACATCTCTTGCATCTCACTGGCATTCCTTGCCGGAGGTTTCTCGCAATACACATGCTTCCCGCTATTAAGAGCTTCCAAGGTAAGTTCTTTATGAAATTTATTCGGGGTCACGACAGAAACGGCATCAAGGTCCGGCATAGCTGCCAGCATCTCTTTAAGAGAGCCAAAAGTATTTGCAATATGGTTTTTCTCAGCGAACACCTTTGCTTTCAACGGGTTGTTATCAACAACGGCTACCACAGTTGCCCCAGCCTTTACGAACCCTTGGTAATGATAGGAGGCCATACCCCCTGCACCGATAATCCCAATATTCACACTTGCCTCCTACTTTCCTTTCTTGCTTGATTGGGCAAGGACAGCCACGATGATAATAACACCTGTTACCAACCCATTGAGGAATGGCGGGACATTTGCCATTATCAGTACCGTGTTTATTATACGTAACATTAGCACACCAAGGAAGGTACCGATTATTTTCCCTCGCCCCCCTTCCATGGAGGTTCCCCCAATCGCTACTGCAGCGATGGCATCCATTTCATACCCACTGCCGGCACTGGCAGCCTGAATTGAGGTCAGGCGACTGGCAAGCAGAAAGGCAGCCAACCCGTAGAGAGTTCCGGCATATGTAAAAATCAGGGTTTTTACCCGATCGACATGTATACCCGAAAGCCGTGCAGCCTGTTGGTTGGACCCAACTGCATAGACGTAGGTTCCGAACTTCGTCTTGGACATCAAAAGAGCGGTCACAACCGTAACAATGATGAGAAAAAGCATCAGATTGGGAATACCCAGAGTGCGCCCTGCTGCAATATTGCGGAAAGAAGCATACATAGTCTTGTCAACTGTGAAAGGACCACCTTGACCCAACTGGTTTATGACAGACCTCCAGGCAGACATTGTTGCCAAGGTAACAATGAACGGGGCTATTCGCCCTTTGGTGACCAGCAACCCGTTGATTAAGCCAACGAGCATACCTGCAACAAGACAGAATACCAGGCAAAGCAAGAGGCTATGCTGGCTATTGAGCACATTTACTCCGAGTGCGCTGATCAGTGCAACGGAAGACCCAACGGACAGGTCAATCATTCCAGATGATATAATCAGACTCATTCCCATAGCGCATATGCCAACTACCGCCCCCTGGACGAACTGGTTGGTAATATTATTCCAGGACAGGAAGGAAGGGCTGACTATGACTGCGACTATCATCAAAAGGATGAAACTCAGCCAATGACTATAATTCGTAGTCAAGTTTCTCCATGACGCTTTTCCCAACTTGCCATTCAATGCTAGTGCCTTCACTTGTGCGCCTCCCTATGCGTACCGGTAGAACATGCCATAATCAATTCTTCCGAGAATTCTTCCCTCGTGAGTTGAGCCGATATTTCTCCCTTGTATAACACAAAGCAGCGATCGGCCAATTGGTGGATTTCTGGATATTCACTGGTAAAGAAAAGTACCGATTTACCCTGTTCGGCCAATTCCACTACCAATTTATAGATTGCAAATTTCGCCCCGACGTCGATTCCCTGTGTCGGGTTGTCCATGATATAGACATCGGAGTCGAGTTCAAGCCAACGGCTGAGAATAACCTTCTGCTGGTTGCCACCCGAAAGGGAGGTTATCAAATCAAGGTCGCTGGAAACTTTGATTTCAAGCCGTTTTCGGCTCTTTTCGAACCGTTCGATCTCTTCTTTTCTGTTCACAAACGGCTTGTTATGTTTTGCGGTAAAGAAAGCCAATGAATTATTGTTGCGAATACTCAGATCCGGCAAAATCCCTCTTTCTTTTCGATTCCTGGGAATCATTCCGATACCGCTTCGCATGACATCGCGAATCGAGCGCATGTCCAACAGCCCGTTTTTCGTTTCTACCGTACCGCCGGTCAATCTGCTTGCACCGAACAGGGAAGTAGCCAACTCATCGGTGCCAGAACCCTGCAGACCGGTAAACACAACAATCTCACCTTGGTGTAGGGTGAAAGAAATATCCTTGAAGCTCGCACCACACAGATTCGTTGCCTTGAGTACCATACCAGAAGTTGCAGGCACAGCCCGGGCAGAGCGGATAGTTGCTGCCACGAACCGCTTTCCAATCAATAATTCAGTCGCTCCCTGCTCATTGATATCCTTAAAGAAGCCTGACTGGATAAATTCCCCATCCCTGAGTACCGTATAGCGGTCGCATATGGAAAAGAGTTCAGGCATTTTATGGGAAATATAGATAAAACTGACTGATTTTTCCTTCAATGCAGACATAATCGAGAATAGTTTTTCGATTTCCTTGCTGTTGAGGGCAGTTGTCGGTTCATCCATGATGATGAGTTCTGATTCAAACAGGAGAGCCCTTGCAATTTCAACCAATTGTTTCTGTGCCGTATCGAGCTCTGAAACCACGGTCGATGCATCGATACCGGTGTTCATGGAATCGAGCACCTGCTGGGCATGTATCAGTTCCCGTTCTTTGTCTACTTTCCAGCCATGTTTAGAGTATTCCTCACCGAGGAACATATTCTGATATACTTTCAAATCATTACATAGATTCAATTCCTGATGGATAAACCTTATTTTCAAATCATTGGATTTTTTCGGTGTCATACCGAAAACTTCCTTTCCATCAATTATAATATTGCCTGAATCCTGGGGGAAGGTACCGGCCAACACGTTCATCAACGTTGTCTTGCCTGCCCCGTTTTCCCCTAGCAGCCCATGGATTTCCCCGCTTTGCACATCAAAGGAAACGTCTTTCAATGCCCTTACCGGACCGAAAGACTTCGAGATGTGTTTCATTTCCAATCTCATGAAGTTGTTTCTCCCTACATAAGGCAAGTGCCCGGGTTTCGTCCCAGGCAACTTGCCAACATACTATTACACCCTAGAGGCTGTAACGGGTCTTGTACATATCACTCTGCATGTAAGCCTTGAAATTGGTCTTGTCTATCATCTCCGTAGGAACCTTGTAGTTCTTTTCAAGTGTTTCGCCTTTCATTACCTTGTAACCAAGATCGACGGCATCACGAACCATTGAAGGAGAGAAGGTATAGGTCATGAAATCAATACCCTTCAAGCCGGAATTCTCGAACAGATCCATGAATCCCATCCCTGCTGATACACCGTTGATCAAACGAATGTTAATCTTTGCAGAACCATGGTAATTCTTCAGGGCTTCGACAATGCCAAAGACAATTTCATCGTCATGGGTCCAGATTGCCTTGATGGATTCAATCTCTGCAACACTCTTGGTGTTGAGGAAGTTTTCCATCTGTTCCATAGCAGTCTGCTGGCTCCAGTTGGTTACGAAGGACTGGTCAAGTGTAAAGTTTTTATCTGCAGTTGAAAGAAAACCATTGGTCCTTTCCATAGGTACCGTCGAGCTATCACCCTTGAATTCAAGGTAATTTACCGTTCCCTTGGCAAGATCTGCCTTGAAGAAATCATTGAAATATCGTCCAGCACCTTCACCAATGGCAACATTGTCGCCAGAGATCTCGGCAGTCGGGGTAAGCCCTTCAATGAAACGATCATAGACAATCAAGGGTACTTTCGCTTCCATCACCGACTGGGCTGCACTGCGCAGTTCATCTCCGGTCACCGGCCAAAGAACCATTACCGTCGGTTTCATACCGAGTATGGTTTCGACAGCATTACTCTGCTCCCCAGACTCAGCAGCTGTCATGAACCGGTAGTCAAACCCGTTGGCAGCAGCAAGGGCCTTCACCTGGGCTTCGCAATGACGGATAGACTCAGCGGTAAAGCCATGGTCTGCACTGGGGGTTACCACACCCATCAACTGTTTCTTGGTACTTTTTCCCTGTTCACCTGTTCCTGCAGCAAAAACAAAGCTTGTTGCAACCAGCATAATTGCGAGTCCTACGAGAACTTTCTTCATACTAACCTCCTATCAAACATGGTTAATTCTTCATGTCTGCTTTTTTGCAGTATAAATCTTTCTGAAAATCTGTCAACTTTTTTCGTGTTTTTATGAAATATTAAGGATTTCTTCTGAAAGAATGCGATATTAACAAGGAAAAATTCCATAGTTTATGAAAATTTTCATAAGTTTTCATTTTTTCTTGAAATAATTAGCTGTTCGTTTTATGCTTTGGGGCAAGGAGTGAAAGGATGGTCAAAGAAGCGAACAAGATTACCTACTCAAAAATAGCCGAACTGTCAGGAATTTCCATGGCTACCATTTCACGAGTAATGAACAATTCTACCAACGTGAAGGAAGAGACCCGAAGGACCGTGATGGATGCTATGCGCCAATTAGGGTACGATACCACAGACCTTGAGGCTATTGCGGCAAAATCCAATGATCTCCTCATCTTCAACATCCCTTCACTTGACAACCCGTTTTACAGCCTTATCATCAAAGGGGCAAAAGCCTCTGCAGAGCGAAATGGCTACAATATGCTCATCAATGAAGACCCCATCGATGATCGTTCCATCGATACTTTTATTGCCCTGCTAAAAAAAACCAACGCAGCAGGCATTCTTTCTACAAATTGCATTTCCAAACAAAACCTGATGAAACTCGATGCTATCCTGCCTATCGTACAATGCTGCGAATGCGACCCTTCCCTTGATATTCCGTTTGTAACCATCGACGATGTATCGGCAGCGCGCAATGCAGTGGAATATATACTTTCTCTGGGAAGACGGAGAATTGCGTTTATCAATGGTCCCTTGCAGTACAAATATGCGAGAGACCGCCTTAAAGGGTATCTGGAAGCCCTTGAGGATGCCCATATAGAAAGAGACCCCGATATAATCATCCAACTGCAGGAAATCAATTATGATATGGCAGTATCGGCAGTATTTCAATTGCTGAATTCAGAAAAACGACCTGATGCCTTTTTTGCCAGCAGTGATGTCTATGCAGCGGCCGCTATCAAGGCAACGAAACGTACGGCCTTGAAGGTTCCAAGAGATATTGCAATTGTCGGGTTTGACAATATTGAGCTTTCTTCAATGTGCAGCCCTTCCATTACTACAGTCAATCAACCGAAATTCCAGTTAGGCCTGCTTAGTTGTGAAATGCTCATAAAAAGGATCTGCAAAGAGCAGATCCCTATCAGGAGCATGTATATGGATACGGAATTGATCGTACGGGAAACCACCCAGAAGCAGTCGCCTATCAGTAGGTCCCCGTTGCAATAACCTCTGCCATCCTGTCGGCATCGATCGCAAGGTCCATGGCAAGGAGTGTATGGTCTTGGCAAATAGCCAGCTCGGTTCGATTCATACAATCGAGTATCATTTTGCCGAAGAACTCAAAACCAACCTTGCCTGTTGCCTCAATCTTGTGTTCACCTTCTTTGTCGACAAAATAGACATGGTCTCCTTCACTCGATTGTGCAACATCAATGTATTTACGTATCTCAACGGTTCCCTCGGTCCCTATGACAAAGACCCGGCCATCCCCCCAGGCTTTCAGTCCATCTGGGGTGAACCAGTCAACCCGGAAATAACAGGTTGCACCATTGTCGGCGACCAGGTTTGCATCACCGTAATCAAAAAAAAGAGGGTTTTCCGAATTGTTATAATTAGCTTTGCAACTATGGACAACCGTTGCCGATTTTGCCCCTGCGAAGGAAAGGAATTGCTCTATCTGATGACTTCCGATATCTACCAGGATGCTTCCGTTCTGTTTTGGGTTGAAGAACCAGGAAGGCCTTGAAGGTGCATTAAGCCGATGGGGAGCCAGAATAACAACTGACAGGATTCTTCCCAAAGCCCCTGATTGTATCAGCTTTTCAGTATAGACTGCCCCTTCGACATGAATCCTTTCCCCAAAATAAATAAAATATTTTTGCCCGGTCCTGTTGCAAGCTTGCCTGACTCGCTGGACCTCATCTTTTATAAGCATACCGGGCTTGTCGGCAAAGAAATCCTTACCGGCCTCCATAACCCTCAGACCAAGGTCGCAGCGAAGAGAGGGAAGAATGGCGCTGACAACCAGTTTAACCTCTTTGTCCTGTAGGATGGTTTCTATTGAATCTACACCCTTTGCCTGGGGATACCGTACAAGGAAGTCAGCAACTTTGCTGTCGTTTGAGTCATAGACTGACGTCAATGTAGCGCCGGCTTCCAGCAGTCCGTTGGTCATGGCAAAGACATGCCCATGATCAAGGCCTATTACGGCAAATTTGAATGCCCCCTTTTTGACGACAATATCGACTTTACCTGTAGAAACAGGGGCATAATTCATTCCATCCATCTTCTGCATATGCGTTTACTCCAAAAAAAATCGTTTACCACTTCCGGCAGAGGCATAGGAAGCATATAACACTTTCATAGTATCATAGGCAAGCGGGAACCCAGACTCTGGCTCTTTTCCCGTATCTGCACAGATAAGGAAATCCTCCAATTCACCGACATAGCCACGCATTTCTTCCTCACAAAGAAACACATGTTGCCACCCGGCCTTGGTCTCGACTTTCTCGGTAAAATAGACGTCTTTCAGTTTGGAATCGTCAGTATGGTAACAGATAAATGAATCGTTTGGAGCAATATTTGCCTTGTAGCATCCATTGGAAGTATAGGCCTCAACACTGTTGCGGACACCTCCGACTATCATATCACCGCTGGAGACGACAGCTTTCGTCCCATCGGTAAACGTGATGATAGTCTCAGACCAGTCCTCTACATCCACAGGGTTTGAAAGAACCGACCCTCTCTCATTAGCCGGCAAGGATTCTGTCACTACCGATGCATCGCAGAGAACCGAGCGAACACCAATGGTTTCCCCCCGTTTCTTTGCTTCCGCCTGCTTGAGATACAACAAAGCACTGAGCGGGTGACACCCCTGCCTGATAAGGCACCCTCCCCCGTTCACCGACCAAAGGGCGGCATGCGGGGCGTGGCTTCCGCTATGGGCCTCTTCGCCCTTGAAGAGCAAAACTTTATCGCCGGTAGCTTTCAGAATTTCCTTTATTTTAACAACTGAAGGTGCATAGATATAATTTTCCGCATAGAAAAGTTTGCTCTTCTGATGAGAAAGAAATTCCTTGAAGTCGTCCAACTCTGCACAGACCTGTGTGAACATTGCCTCTTTATTGTCGCTACCTTTCCCAAAATAACCGTTGAAAGGTTTTTCACAGACAACATGCTTGCCTTTTTCCATAGCCTGCTTAACCAGGCTAACATGGTATTTGGGAGGAACAATGACATCTACGATGTCAATCTCCGGGTCATCAAGCAATTCTTCGACAGTGTCATATACTTTGGAAAAGCCGTATCTCTGGGCAAATTCCTGAGACTGCTGTAAATCAGCAGAGCACACTGCATGCATATGTGCATCATATCCAGGGACCCTTCTATATGCATTTACATGCAAGCCTGCAGCAAAACCGCAGCCGATAAAACCTATCTTGAACTGTTTCATACTTTCGCCTTTTTGAATTTTTTCAGAAGCCCTGTCTGTCCAAGGACCATAAATACGATAATCACGAGAAAGAACACACAGATGGGACGACCGAACATAGGAGCAAACGAACCGTCAGAGAGTCTCAGGGCACGCCTGAGATTTGAATCAGCCATGGGTCCGAGAATAACACCGAGCAAGAACGGGGCGACCGGGAAGTCAAAGGATGATAAGGCCAGCCCTACGAGGCCAAACATGAACATTACCTTAATATCGAACATAGTATAGTTGATCAGGTAGGACCCGATTACACACAAGGTAAAGATGATTGGCATAAGGATTTTCTTATTTACTCCCAGGACTTTGACAGTAACCTTCGAGAGTCCCATTGCGATTATCCACATAAACAAGGATGCAGCAATAAGATATATACTTATGTTATAGACAAATGATGGTGATTCTGTCATCAAGAGGGGCCCTGGCCTGTATCCATGCATCAAAAAAGCTGCAAGCAATACGGCAGCAGGAGCCGACCCTGGTACAGCCAGACTCAAGATGGGAATGATAGCTCCCCCTACACAAGCATTGTTACCTGCCTCGGCAGAGATGATACCTTGGTCGTTTCCTTTACCGAAACTCTCGGGATCCTTGCTTTTTGTCTTGCTCGCCCAATAGGAAAGCCAACCGCCTACATCCTCGCCGACCCCCGGGATAATACCGACACAAACCCCGATGACACTCGAGCGGAAAATTGCACCAAAGTTCTTCACTATGCGCTTCAAACCCTCACGGACATGAAACTTGGAAAGCTGTAAAACCTCTTCACCTTCTTGGTTTTTAAAGCCTTTCACGATTTCGGGAAAGCCGAATAATCCAATCATAACAGGGATAAGCTGGATTCCTGACATCAAATTCACGTTCCCATAGCTGAACCGTGCAAAGGTATCGACCGTATCGAGGCCAACCATTGCTACCAGTAAGCCAAGGACGCCGCTGATCCATCCCTTAAGTGCATTACCCTGAGCGGTAATCGCCCCACAGATCAAGATGCCAAAAATGGAAAGCAGGAAGAATTCCCAGCTTGCAAACTTCAGAGCAAGGCTGGTCAACAAAGGGGTAAGGGTCAGCACAAACACAACGCTGATAAGTGTGCCGAGACAACTGGCAGAGGTTGCAAGGAAAATTGCAAGGCCACCTTCACCGCGTTTCGCCATCGGGAACCCATCCAGCGCCGTTGCAGCCGAAGCAGGGGTCCCGGGAATATTCAAAAGGATTGCAGACTGACACCCTCCGGAAATGGAACCTACATATACTCCGATCAGGGCAATCAATGCCGACTGAGTCGGAAAGTTATAGGTCAAACCGGTCAACAAGGCAATTGCCATTGTTGCGCTCAATCCGGGGAGCATGCCCATTACGAGTCCGGAACCAACAGAGAGTACCAAAACCAACATATTCAGGGGTGTCAGGACAATCATCAGTGCCTGACCAAGGTATTGTAATGCCATGGAAAAACCTCCTTTATCTGGGTAATGCCGCGTTGAACCCTACTTGGAACAACAAGACTACGGCACCGATTGAAAGAAAGGAGATCAACAAGATCTTCCAGAATTTCGTTGCCTTGAGATAGGTCATCAGGGAAGCAAGGAAAATGATCGAAGCAATCCAAAACGGCAAGATTGCCATCAATACAAATGTATAGATACCAAGAATGACTGTGCCAAAAAACATAGCCTTTATATCTTGGTTTGTTTTCGCACTTTTAAACGATGACCCTACAATTTTGAGTTGGGTCATGAAATCAGTACCCTTCAGGCTCTTTAAAAAGAGAATGCAACTGAGGAGAACCAAAACAACTCCGAGAATAATCGGGAGAAAGGCAGGGGAAATGGAGAGTGTCTCAATATTATACGGGGGTTTTGAGGCCTTTTTATACATGAGAATCCCTTCCACTGTCACGTAAAACCCTATGAGGATAAGGGACAGGGAGAAAGTGAAATCTTTTTTATTGTTTTCCATCTGAATTGTTCCTGGTTGAATTTCTGTGGGGGAAGAGGAACGATGATTTCTGCTATGGGGAATTACCCCCACAGCAGAAACATACTATTTGTATTAGCGCATTATTCCAAACTTGGCTGGGTCGATAGCAACAGCACCTGCATCATACATCAGGTAACAAGCTTTGCTGGCGAAAGAATCGAGGAAGGCCTGAGATTCTGCACGTCCCTTGGGGATGACAGAGAAACTCTTGACCTTTGCAAAGTCAAGGAAGGCCTGGTCTTTGGAAGCATAGGCAAAAGCTGCGTCAAGTTTTGCAAGGATATCCTCACTAAGCCCCTTGGGAACCAAGATACCGGTCACTTCACCCATTGGTACAAATTTCTTTGCCTCAGGGTAAAAATTAAGGATAGAGGGAACTACTACACCAGGTGCGAGTTCAATATCCTCTGCAGCCAAGGTTGCAAGGCATTTCACATCACCACTGATGATAAGGTCTTTGTACTCTGCAAGCAACTGTGGGCAGAAGGCAACTTCGCCTGCAAGGGTTGCAGTAAGGGCAGGACCACCGCCGGCATACGTGATATGCTTGTAAGGAGCACCTGCAATAGCCTTAACGATTTCGGCACCAAAGTGTCCGCCAGATCCGATACCGGCAGTTCCAGCTGTGATTTTGCCTGGGTTTGCCTGAATGGCCTCGATCAAATCCTGAATAGTATTGTACGGTGAATTCTTGGGAACAATGATTGCATTCGGAGCAAAGGTTGCAATCCAAATATCCCAATCCTTATAGGTCTTGTCAGTAAAACCGTTTACAGGCATGGTTGAGAAAGCAAGCATTCCGTTTGCGAGCAAGGTATATCCGTCAACCTTGGAGTTCAGAACATTGAGGGTTCCTGCACTACCACCGGCTCCGGGGGTATTGACGACATTGATCGTTCCACCGAGGTTTCTTGCCATTGCATTGGCCAAGGCCCTTCCGGTCAAGTCAGTCGTACCACCGGCCCCATAGGGAACCGTCAGGTTGATGGTTTTTGTCGGATAGGTTTCTTCTGTGGTGCCCTGGGCAAAACAGAGTCCGACAGCGAGCAGAAGCACAGAGCATACAGCTAGTGTCTTTTTCATTACATTCTCCTTATTTTCTGATATCACAAACAGAACTACCTTCTACCAAGGTACAGTCCTGAATTATGTGCTGGAAGGGAATCTCATCATCGCTCTGGATTTGGTCGAGCAACAAATTTGCAGCTTTTCTACCAAGTTCAAGGTCATTCATATCGATATGGGTAAAATCATTCTTTCCTGCCATAACCCATTCGGGGCTACCGATGATCATCACCGAAAGATCCTCGGGAATCGAAATATTACGTTCGGTAAGGCATTTGATACCACCGAGGGCTTGGATATTGAACCCATAGAAAACGGCAGTCATATCAGGATGTTGCTCAAGGAGTTTTGCGGTGAGCCGGCAACCTTCTGCAGCTGAAAATTCACCTTCCTCCACGAAAACCTCGGCACCATTTGCCCTGGCCACTTCCAATACAGCTTCGCGTCTTGCCTCGAGATCCGGTATCTTGCTATCCCAACCGATATACCCAATTTTCCTATGGCCCTTTGCCATAAGGTAATGGGCTCCGACATACCCACATCCGTAGTTATTTGTCGCAACCCAGAAAAAGTCCTTCAGACCGACAAGGGGACGGTCGACTACGACCATCTTCATCCCCACCCTTCTCATTAGTTCAGTGTTTTGGGTACCTTCCTTGGTTGGTGTCAAAATAATGCCGTCTACCCGTTGTTGAATCAGTCGATTCAGGATTGCTCGCTCCCTTTCCGGCTTATCTAGAGTGTTGCAGATGACCAGGTCATACCCATGTTTGACAAAAACATCTTCACTGGAAATGATAATCCTGGTAAAAAACTGGTTCTCAAACTGAGGGATCAATATCCCGATGAGCTTCCGTTCCTTTCCTTTGAGTGAAGAAGCCCCATTGCATTTTACATAGTCGAGCTCTTTTGCTGCTTCAAGGACTTTTCTCTTTGTTTCTTCACTTATATAGCGCCCTTTTTTCTCATTGAGCACGTAGGATACCGTAGCGGCAGTGGTGCCAGCCAGTTCAGCTACATCTTTCAAGGTTGCATAGTTTTTCAAGGAAGAACCTCCAGTTCAGGATAGGCAAACGTTTGCTTACAGGGTTAAAAAAATAGGCAAACGTTTGCCTGTTTAGAATCGCATAAGAATTACACTCTGTCAACACATATTTATTCATTTTCGAGAGGTAGCTCCAGAGCCCATTTTGAGCAAACCAAACCGGTAGGAAAGAATTGGTACCTTGCTCGAACCCATTGGGTAAAACCAAGGTTTCTGCCTTAGCTAGACAGTACCTGATGCCCTACCTGTAGTAATGCACATGAAAATTTCCTCATCCGCGCAATACCGTTCGGATTTTGCCCATGTCGGTAATTACAGGCATATTCCTAAATGCAGCAAAACATGATTCGAACTGAACACTACTTCCGAATCGGCGGTAAAAGCTTACTAACGGTATTACCGTGCAGTGAAAACATTGGAGAAAGATCAGTGGATGCATCTGCAAAAACCCCAAGTAGTATCATTTAGTGGAAACTTACGCTTGCTTATGAAAATACTGTGCTTGTTTTTCAAGTTTATTTAAAAATTATTTTTAAATAAAAAAGCTAATTTTATGAAAATTTTTATTGTTTTGTAGAGCAAACCATTTTACACTAACCGGGTAATGCATACACAACTATTAGATACAGAAAAAAGAAACCCCTTGTCCTATCGAATCGATTCCAAGAGCACAAGGGAAATATTGACAATAATCAACAACGAAGACCAGAAAGTCCCGTTTGCCGTAGAGACAGCCATTCCCCAGATCACAACAATCGTAGAAGACGTAGTAGCTTCTTTTAACAATAATGGCAGATTGTTTTATATCGGGGCCGGAACCAGCGGACGGCTGGGGGTATTGGACGCCTCGGAATGCCCCCCGACCTATGGGGTATCCCCGTCAATGGTCCAGGGTATTATAGCCGGAGGGAAAGAAGCACTCACAACTTCAGTGGAATGGGCTGAAGACGATGGGCAAGCCGGAATCGAATCACTGAAAACGGTCAACTTTTCAAAGAATGATGTTCTTATCGGCATTACCGCAAGCGGAGGAGCCGCCTTCGTAATTGAAGCATTGAAATATGCCCGGTCGATTGGAGCAAAAGTAGGAGCCATCAGCTGCAATAAGGATTCTTCTGTTTTTACAATAATTGATGAGGATCACCGGGTATTCATTCCGGTAGGGCCAGAGATTATCACAGGTTCGACCAGGATGAAATCTGGGACAGCCCAGAAACTTGTACTCAATATGATAACCACAACGGCGATGATTCGAATCGGAAAGGTATTTAACAACCTTATGGTTGATTTACGCCCTGTAAATGGAAAACTAATTTTGAGAGCACAAAGACTGATTCAAGAAATAACAGGCTGCGATGAACAGACCTCCGTCGAATTGTTTCGGCAGTCAAAAGGCAATACAAAACTTGCCATAACCATGGGCTTATTCAATGCGGACAAAGAAGAAGCAGAAGAAATGCTGGAAAAAGCAAAAGGGAGCATTTCGAGGGTGCTTGAGCAGAAGGATTCTCCAGTTCGATAGTAGTAAAACAAATTATAGTAGTACTCCTGCTTGCAGGAATAAAAAAAAAGAGGTGAACAAATGAAAAAACTAGGGTTGGGGCTATTTTTGTTGGTTGCATTACTATTGCCGACATTTGCTCAGGGAACTGCAGAGAAAACTGTAGACTTATCGGAGCCTGTAACGCTAACGCTCTGGACACATGAAGATGCAAACAGGGCCGCATTGGAAAAAGGACTCATCGAGGAATTCACCAAACAGAATCCCAATGTTTCGGTTGATTACCAGACCTACCCTTCAGGGAAAATGAGTGAACTGCTTACGGTCGCGTTCAGCGCCAACCAAGGCCCGGATGTTTTCAACCAGAGCCAATCGGTTATCAGGAGATTTGTAGTTGAAGGCCGTACCAGTACACTCAATCCTACCTGGATTGGCGCCAAGAGCACGAAAGAAGTGCTGGACAGGTATATTCCAGGTTCTCTGGAAGCAGTTATGCTCGATGGAGGAATCCATGGACTACCCCTTGAATACACAAACCTTTGTTTGTTTGTGAACAAACAGATTTTCCGTGAAGCAGGACTTGATGCAGAAAAGGATTATCCAAAGACCTGGGAAGAAGTCATGTCCTTGAGTGAGAAACTTGTCCAACGGAATGGTGAAATCATTACGCGCCGAGGCTTTGACTTCCGCTATCCTTCCTATACCCAGCAATTTTTGCCAATGGTTGAACAATTGGGAGGAAAGCTCATCAGTGATGATGGTAAAAAAGCCGTTATCGGAGATGCTGCCTGGATTCAGTTCTTCGACTACATGAAAGCGTGGGGACCCAAAGGCAAAAACCTTGGAGGCCCTACCTATACTGCAGCAAGGAAAGCTTTTGACCTGAACGACAACCAGATTGCCATGAGTGAAAGCGGACTCTACCAGGAAGCAAGAATCCAGACTGCCAATCCTGAATTCTACAATAGCGGAGATTGGATGGTAGTCCCGTACCCACAATGGGAAAACGCAATCCAACATGTCGCCGGAAAAGTAAGTTGCCATTACTACCTCGTCAATGGACAAAGCTCAGAAGCAAAGCAAATCTGGTCGTGGAGACTTGTCGATTTCATGCTGAGCCACGGAGAAGACTACCTTGCCAAAGTCAACCTTGTCCAACCAACGTACAAGTTGTTCAAGAGTAAAGCGTTTAGTGAGACTCCTTACTCATCCGTGTTTGAAGATGATATGAACTATGCCAATCTGGTATTCTATGCAGAAAACAGCGGTGCCATCAATGACAAGTTCAAAGCTGCCGTTGAGAGTTCTATGCTCCAGGGAAAAGACTCGAAGGAAGTTCTCGATTCTTTCAGGGCTTCTGTCCAAGATATTTTGAACGAAGAGTAGGACCATCTGTTAATGTGGTTTCTCCCCTGCGGGGAAACCACATTTTTAACCTAGGAGCTTTACCATGAAAACCGCTTATATTGGAATTGAAAAGAAAAAAGCCCGTTGGGGATGGATATTCGTTACACCAGCAGTTCTTCTTTTTCTTTTGTTCTCGCTCTATCCAATGCTCAATGCATTCTTCAACACGTTCTTTACTATGAAATTACTGTCTTTGAGAGCTCCTAAGTTTGTAGGTTTGAAAAACTATGCCTATATCCTACAGTCAAAGGACTTTTGGAACTCTGCTAAGGCCACACTCTTTTTCACCTTCGGGGCCTTTGTTCCTTTGACCATCTTATCAATGGTCCTGGCTCTTGCTATTACCTCAAGGAAAAAATCTGGGCGAGCTATCCAGTTGATCATCTATTCCCCTGCCATTCTTTCCTCGGTAGTGGCAGCGTTGATCTGGATTTTGATATTCGACCCAAGGGGTTTGGGAAATTCAGTGCTTAATTTCCTCATGAGAAGCCCGGGAGTCGACCATCAGTGGCTGACAGACCCTGTAATGCTCAGAATCTGTACCAGCACCATCTATGTCTGGAAGTACGTTGGTTACTTTACTATCATCTTCGTGACAGGTATTGCCAAAATCCCTACTTCCGTACTAGAAGCTGCAACAATTGACGGAGCCCAAAAGCACCAGATAATCCAGCGGATAATATTCCCACTGATAAAACCGACAACAGTGATGGTCTCTATCGTTGCAATGCTCAACTGCTTGAAATCCTTTTCTACCCAGTACCTATTCACCCAAAGGGGTGCGCCTCTGGAGCCGATCAATGTTATTACCCTCAATATCTATAATACGGCAATGCGTGATTTAAATATCAGCAGGGCTTGCGTAATGAGTGTCCTCTTATTCTTGATAATGATGGGGCTTACGCTCATCCGTCTGAAATCTTCCGAAAAAGAAACAGTATCCTACTAGGAGGCTACAATTGAAAACTACAAAAACAGCTCTAGTTGGCAGCCTGGCAGTGAATATATTTCTCATAGTTTGCTGTTTGGTAATACTTGTACCCATTGCCTTTATGCTTACCGCATCATTTATGAGTCCAGCAGAGATATTCTCAATGCCCTATAGGTGGATACCGAAACAATTCCATGCAATAAACTATTTCAATGCCATTGCAGGGAATGACCGTTCCTTCATCTTTATCCGTAATGTTATCAATTCGCTGGTAGTTGCCCTTAGCACAACTATTCTTTCGGTTATCGTTAGTGCCTTTGCTGGATACGGCTTGTCAAAATTTCAGTTCAAGGGAAGAACGACAGTATTCATGATGATCATGGGAAGGATGATGATTCCCTTTGAAGCCATCATGATTCCTATGTATATCACTGCAGTGAAACTGGGGATGCAAAACACCTATTACGGTTTGGTCCTCCCCTTCTTGCTGAATGCTTTCGGGATTTTCCAGATGAGACAGTACCTGATGTCCTTTCCAGACGACTTGTTGGATGCCGGTCGTATCGATGGGCTTGGAGAAATGGGTATTTTCTGGAAATTGGTTTTTGGAAACAGCACCCCGGCGATTGCAACGTGTGCAATCCTTTGTTTCAAAGGACAGTGGGACAACCTCCTTTGGCCGCTTTTGATTGCACAAAAAGAAACGATGAAAACCATTCCAACCTACATAGTCAAATTTACCGAAGAAAAAACCTCTGACGAAGGAGCCATGATGGCAGTAGCTGTCATTGCTTGCATACCAATCGTGATCCTCTTCACAACCATGTCTAAGTACTTTCTTGGCGGAAGTTCTATGTATAGTGCTGGTAAGGAATAAATATGAAATTATGCATTTTTGACATGGGTGGCGTACTGATCAGGAACTTTCATATAGCCCCGAAGCTTCTTCCCTTTCTAGGTCTCAAGACCAGTACCCTGCAAGAATATGACCCAAGACTCGGAACAGCCCTGACACTTCATAGCGAGGGAAAAATCAGTGAGGAAGAATTTTGGAAATACTATAGGGAAATCACCCACAGGGAAGTCCCCCATATCCAAGGTTCCCTATTGGGAAAATTCTTCACCCCGACATTGGACGATCCAACGGTAGCCTTGGTAAAAAGGCTTAAGGAAAAGAATCTCAGGGTTGTTTGTGGAACAAACGTTATTGATGCCCATTTCAAGATTCATCATCAGCTCCACCAATATGATATATTTGATGCTGTATATCCTTCTCATATCCTTGGGATTGCTAAACCTAAACTGGAATTTTTCCAGAGAATCTGTGAGGCTGAGCAGGTACATCCCGAAAAAGCTTTTTTCACCGATGATATGCAGGCAAATGTAGATGCTTCTCTGAAAGCCGGCCTAAAAGGATTTCGCTATGTTGATGCAAAAACCCTCGAATCCCAACTAAAAGGACTCAATTTGCTATGAAATGTTCTTTAATACATCGAAAGATCCCGTTAAAGCATCCATTCAAAACCGCCTTGCGAACAGTATATTCTGTAGATGACCTGGTATTCAAACTTGAAACAGATGGCTTTGTAGGGTACGGAAGCGCATCCCCTACCGTCGCCATTACCGGTGACAGCATAGAAAAAATCTCTGATACGGCACGCTATAAAATCACACCTTCGCTGAGCAAAGGGGTGATGCATCAGAAACCGTCACCCTTGCCTTTCACAGGATGCACAAGTGCAAATTACCTAGTTGAGACAGCCTTGTATGATCTCTGGGGAAAAAGGGAGGGGAAATCAATCGCCTCATTGCTTGGACAGTCTTATGACCATCTGCTTAGTGATATTACAATCAGCATGAATAGTGCTGAGGAAATGGTTAAAGACTCCCAGCAAGCAATTGAAAATGGCTTCTCAATCCTTAAAATCAAAGTAGGCGGAGATCTCGAGGCTGATATGCATAGACTGGAAGCAATTTGTGCAGTGCTGCCAGATACGGTGAAACTTCGTGTTGATGCAAACCAAGGCTGGGATGCACCTACTGCGATCAAAATTATCAGAGAGTACGAAAGGAAAGGCTATCCTATCGATCTGATAGAACAACCGCTTCCTGCAAAGGACCTGAAGGGAATGGCTGCTGTCAGGAATGCCGTTGGACTTCCCATAATGGCAGATGAAAGTATTTTCAATTCCAACGACGTTAAAAAAGTCCTTGATTTGGGTTGCGCAGATATTATCAATATCAAACTTGCGAAATGCGGCGGCCTTACAGAAGCCTTACACATGTGCTCCTTGGCCGAAGAAGCTGGGGTTTCCTGCATGCTAGGTTGCATGATGGAAGGTCCGATAGGTATCTTGGCCGCTTGCCAGGTGGCTGCGAGCCAACCGATAATTACGAGAATAGACCTCGATGGCCCCATGCTTTATGAGAGATTGCCAGGAAGGTATGCTACCCTTTTCAAGGGTCAGGATATATTTATTGGAGCTGCTCCGGGACTTGGCATCCTTGACTGTGCCTTGGAGGAGATCGGAAATGAAACACTATGGACAGTAACGCTCTAAATCTCTATCTGCAGGAAATCCAGGACCAGGCTTCCCCCTGTGTCAGCGCTGTGGTACTCAGTGATTCTTCTGTGCTCTATCGAAAAGACCTCGGATACAGGCAACTTGTCCCACAAGCGCTTCCTCTTACAAAGCATACGCTTTTTGATCTTGCTTCCTTGACCAAGGTTGTCGGAACGTTGATGGCAACCCTTCGCCTCATGGAGAAAAAAGAGCTTTCTTTAGCTATGAACCTGGGTTTTCTGCTCTCTGATGCCGGAAATTACAAAGAAACAACCCTTGGTCAATTGCTCACACACACTGGCGGATTTATCCCAGAAATGCGTTTGGAACTGTATCTGCAAGACTGCGAAGATGCCCTTACCTTCATGCTAAGCCAGCCGGTTCGATACAAACCCGGTACGAAAGTAGAGTATAGTTGCTTTGGCTATATAATCCTTGCCAAAATCCTGGAAAAAATAACCGGAATTCCCTTTGAAAAACTAGTCAAGCAAGAAGTCTCAGACCCTCTGGGAATGCATAAAACTGTCTTCAACCCTCTCTTGAAATTTCCCGAGGCTCAGTATGCAGCAACGGAAAGACTCGAAAACACCAATGAAATTCTCTGTGGAATCGTACATGACGAGAACAGCAGGTTCTTGGGAGGCATTGCAGGCAATGCAGGTTTATTTTCCACTGCAGAAGACCTTACCCGGTTCTGCAGGATGTTCCTCTGTAAGGGACAAAGCGAACAGGGAACGTATCTTAGCACGGAAACAATGAATCTGTTGTTCAATCTCCAGACAGGAAACTGTGAAGGAGAAAAAAGAACGCTTGGTTTTAAAATTGCGGATGCTCGGCTCCTGGGAACAAATGCCAGTGCACAAGCAATAGGCCATACGGGATTTACCGGTACCTCGATTGCAATTGACCCTCTACTCAACAGGGCAGCCATTTTACTCTGTAACAGGGTTCATCCCTCAAGGAAGAATAACGTGCTGCTAGGCATGAGGCAAGGATTCCATACCCTTGCCTTCCAATAAGGCAGCTTAGGTCCCTACCCTTTCACAGCCCCTATCATTACCCCTTTTACAAAGAACCGCTGCAAGAAGGGATACAGGACAATGATTGGAAGCGTGCTGGTAATGATGACTGCGCTCTTGATCGAGATGGCGATGGTTGTCTTGTCCCCGGAGCCGGCAGCGTCGCCGACCATGCTTGTCCCGTTTACGATATTGCGTAAAAAGAGCATAACAGGGAATTGCGAGCTCTTGAGGTAAATCAAACCATTGAACCAGTCATTCCAGAAAAACACTGCCGTGTAGAGTCCTACGGTAGCCAACGCTGCCCCGGAAAGCGGAAGGATTATCCGGCGCAGGATTCCAAAATAGTCCAGGCCATCGATGATGGCAGCCTCCTCGAGGTCCAAAGGAATCGAGCGGAAAAAATTAATCATGAGAATCAGATTGAACTGATTGATAGCAAATGGAAGCAGCATGGCCCACCGGGTATTTATCAGGTGCAACGAGGAAACCAGCAGGTAGTTGGGAATAAGGCCCCCGGAAAAAAACATGGAAAATATGACCAGTTTCATGAAAAAAGCATTGCCCCTGAGCCTCGATTTGCTCAATGGATATGCAAAGAGAATCATCATTGTCAATGAAATAGCAGTTCCTAATACCGTATAGAAAATAGTATTGCCATAGGCATGGAAGAAATTCGGATAAGAAAAAATCTGTCGGTAGGACTCCCAGTTGAATCCTTTGGGTAACAGAAAAACCTCATTGTTTATAATTGCCTTGGGGCTGGAAAAGGAAAGGGCAATCATGTAGATAAACGGCGTCAGGCAAGCAAAAAGGGTGAACACCATCACCAGGTTTACCAAAGCAGTGAATACACTGTTCGAACGTGTCTTGTACTCTCTCATATCAATATATCCCATCGCCGGTAAGGCGCTTGCTCATTGCATTGCTTCCTGCAACCAGAATGATACCGATAATCCCGCTGAACAACCCAATTGCCGTCGCATACGAGTAGTTCTGGTTTGCAAGCCCGGTGCGATACACCAAAGTATCGATGATATCGCTGACCATACTGTTATCCGGCGTATACATAAGCAAGACCTTTTCGAACCCCAACGAAAGCAAACGGCCCACATTGAGTATCAACATGACCATGATAGTCGGCATAATTGAGGGAATCGTTATAAACCAGATCTGCTGGGTCTTGTTTGCCCCATCGATCGTAGCGGCCTCGTACAGGTCGGCAGGGATTCCCGTAATGGCGGCCAGGTAGATAATTGCTGTCCAGCCTGTGTATTGCCAGGTGTCTACCAAGACATAGATCAAGCGGAAATACTTGCTGTCATTCATAAAGTAAATTGCATCCTGTCCAAAGAATTTGACCCTGAGAAGATTGAATATTCCGGTCGAAGGCGAAAGCAATTCACCCAAAATGGCAATTACAACAACCGTGGAAATAAACCGGGGCATATAGGAAACAGTCTGGACCAGTTTCTTGAAGGCGAGGTGATGAACCTCATTGACCAATATGGCAAAGAAAATGGGAATCGGAAAGTTGACGACCAGATTCAGAATGCTTAGCAAAAGCGTATTACGGAAGGCCCTCCAGAAAGCAGGATCCTGCCAGAAACGTTCGAAGTATTTCAAACCGACCCACTCGGTCCCGAATGACCCCATGCCTGGACGATAGCGCCTGAAAGCCAGGACATTGCCAAACATCGGGACATACTTGAAAACTATAAAATAAACCAGAGGAATGACCATCATTGCATAGAGTTGCCAATACCTGGCGAAATACTTTCGGTTGGACATCGTATTGCCACCAAGTTTCTGCTGTTTCATCAAAACCTCCGTTGTTCGGCACTATACAACTCTGCCGGATAGAATCCGGCAGAGTATAGACAAAGTGATGTAAAACCTTACAGGTTAGTGTTATAGAGCTCAGTAAACTTATCGATACCAAGAGTCTTCATTTCCTTGACATAGGAATCCCAGTCTCTGGTAATGTCCTTGTTACCGGTCAAAAAAGCAGAATTCCAGCGCTCGAAAGCATCGAAGAGCGGAGTCTGCAGTGTGCCTGCCTCCTCGGCCTGCATATCATCGAATTTCGGGGTCGGGGGAATAGCCTGGATTACATCACCCATTGCTTCGACTGCAGCGTTGATCTTTGCATAGTTCTCATCATATTTGGTCATCTCACGGGCATTGACCCAGACCATCTGGGTTACATCGCTTCCACAGCCGTATTTGACCTGGAGGCTCTTGTAGATACCCTCGGAGGAGTTGCGAATCTCATCAGAGAAAACAACCTTGCCATTTACCTGGCTATAGGTGGTTCCTTCCACGCCAAGGCACCAGAGTTTGGCATTGTCTGCAGAGAAGAACATCTCGTCGACAGTTCTGACCAACTGCTCGAAATCAGCACGTTTGGAAGTCTTGACCGGGAACATGATACCTGAACCAGTCTTGCTCTTCGGCTGGTGGTGTGCACCATCGGGACCGGCGAGGGCTGGATACATCTGGAGCTTGAACCCAGGGATAGTGCTTGTGGCGGTAACCCCTCCGATCTGGTCATAGTAGGCATAGGAAGCCATTGCCTTGCCGGTTGCCAGTTTCTGGGACCATTTGTCCCCGTCAATCGGTTCAGCCATCTCAGGATCGAGCAGGCCTTCAGCATAAAGCTTATGGAAGAAGGTCACATAGCTCTTGTACTTATCGCTGATTGCCCCCGCAAAATACTGTTTCTTCGTATAGTCCCAACTCAGCGTATTGCTTCCGCTTGCACCATTCTTTCCAAGGGATATGCCCCAGGAAGGCATAGTCATACGATAGAGTACGCGAGGTCCCGCAAGGATGGTAAGGGGATAGGAAGAAGGGTCATTCTGCTTGAAAACCTTCAATACAGTATAGAGGTCATCAAAAGTCTTGGGCACTGCAAGGCCATATTTTTCCAACAGGTCCTGCCTGAGGATCAAACCGCCATCATAGAAAGGAACATCAAACAATGCAGGCATGAAATAACGCTTGCCATCTTTCAGCTTCAAAGCATTGACATCGTCTTCAAGCTTGAACTCTTTCACCCGTTCGTTGAAGTTGGGTGTCCACGCTGAATAGTCACTGATCGGAACCAACGCACCATTAAGTGCAAGGGCAGCGTTCTCTCCCTTGGTCGATTGATACAGGATGACATCCGGGGCATTCGTGCCGGTATTCAGTGCCAAGGAAACCTTGGTCTGGTAATCGGCAATGGGAATGACCTCAAAACTGACATCTGCATTCACCCGTTTCTGGACCTCGGTTACAGTCAACCAATCCTGCTTGAACGGCAAGGTTGCGTTGTCGCTGTAAAACACGGAGAATTTAATCGGGGCGGTACTACCACCCTTTGCTTCCTGAACACCCCCGGCAAACAGGAAAAGCGACGTTGTCAGACAAATCACAAGAGAAACCAACAGGGTTTTCTTCATAGATCCCCTCCTTCAGTATTCGAAAAACCGGAAAACCGGTTTCAGCGTGCATACAAACAAGGAATTTCTAAAAATACAACTCGATACAGTCACCTAGGTAAAGTGCTTCCATCACCATTATAATCACCGAAAGCAAAAGCTATCAACAAACATTTTTACTTTTCACAATTTGCACCATGAAAATTATTTTCATTTAGAGAAGTATTTTACCCATAACCACAGCATGAGAGGCGCCTGTAGCCCCAATCAGGGTATTTGGCCTTCCTGCAATAGCCTCATTGGCTAGAACCGCAAAGGCTACAGCCTCCTTGCTATCGCTATTGAATCCAAGGTCCTCTTGCGTATTGACGGGCATATGGGGCAAAAGCTGCTTCAGTTCATCCATCAAAAAAGAATTGTGAATTCCCCCTCCCCCCACGGTCAACCGGTCGACAGGAACAGGGCAGAAATGCGAGAGGGAATAGGATATGCAAAATGCCGTATAGTAGGTTGCCGAGGCTATGATGTCGAAAGGAGAAAGACCAAGGGCAACTCCCTGGTGCTCAACCAAATCTACAAAGGGTATTCCATACCGTTCTCGCCCAGTTGTCTTGGGAGGGAACCGGGTAAGGTACCCGTCGTTTTCCAGCATCCACTGAACCAAGGAATTCGAAATCTTTCCCTTCCTCCCTAAGTCACCGTTTTTATCATAGCTCTCTACCCCTGAGGAATACCGATAGACCAATTCGTCAATAACCATATTGCCGGGACCCGTATCAAAGGCAAGGATTTGTTCGGGAAGCGCATGTTTTGGAATAACGGTAAGATTCCCGATACCACCAAGATTCTGCAGGGCAACCGTCTCCGTTTCGCTTCTATAGAGAAGATACTCCGTATAGGGAACCAAGGGTGCCCCCTGCCCCCCGGCTGCCATATCACGGACACGGAAGTCACTCACTACAGGACAACCGAAGGCTTCACTCAAAAGCGAGGCTTCCCCTAGCTGCATGGTTGCCGAGACCGGCTTCCCAAAATAATCTTGCGCCTCGGGGATATGATAGAACGTATGGCCGTGCGACCCGATGAGATCAATTTCACTGGTGGAAACCTTTGCTTCTTTACACACAGCCTTGGCTGCTGAAACAAACAACTGGCCCAACGTAAAATTCATCAGGCAGAGTTCCCTGCTCCCACCTTCTTCACCACGTGATAGTGTCAGCAATCTTGCCCTGAACTTTTTTTCATACGGAATGGAAACAAACGCGAGTTCTGTTACTTTCAGCTTCGTTCCACGTCCCTCGATGGCAACCAAGACGGCGTCTATCCCGTCACAACAGGTTCCACTCATCAACCCAATACAAAGTTTTCTTGATTTGGAAGCCAATGGCTGTACGGTGTTCATTCCTTTGCCCCCAGATAATCCTTGTAGATTCCCGGCTTTGAATCTTCGATCAAAGTAGCTGCTACACACTTCTCATAGAATTGTTGCGGCCCGACCCCTCCGATAATGGCATAGGCATACCCCTCGTCATGCAAGGCATGCAAGCTACGGAGCAAAAGTGCTTTGCCAATCTGTTTTCCCTGCTCACTGTCCAAAACCCTTGTAGGACCAAAAAAATCAGGGGCGGTCGCGTTATAGCAGGCATAGCCGACAATTTCTTTGCCCCTGGTGGCTACGAATAGGGAAATGGGAGTATGGGAAAAACAAACATCGGCTTCCCCTGAGGCGGAAAGCGAGGAATGGGTCTTAACCCATTCCACTATACGCGGTTTATCAGGAGCCATTGCCCGTCGGATGGTTATCCCTTGGTTCTCCACTGCAGCAAGAACTGGGGATACGGGCGGAAGTGCATAGAGTTTAACCAACATATCGCTCATCAACGTCTCCTATAGTTGGACCGGAAGACTTCCGGTTGCCTCAATCTCTTTTCTCAATAATCTTGACAGGGCCTCAAAGCAGTCCTGGGTATATTCATAGGCGGCTATCGCAGTCACCCCCTCCCCTACCAAGGCAAGGTCATAGGGGTTTCTCAAAGCAATACAGGTCACAGGGATCTTCCCTTTGACAAAAGCATGTACCAGATCAATCTGTCCAGGGCGCAGATGTGCATTGTACGTTCCGATAATGATGGAGGTTGCATCTTTTCCCGTTGCCTTGATCTTGTCTATTTCCGTCGAATCAGGGTTGTCAGAGCAGACAAAATAATCGCCTCCAAGCAATTCGGCCATAGAGGAGGCAAAAAGCGGCACATTCCGCTCATTGGACACATTGGTTGCCAAAAAACACCTTGGCCCGACAAAATAGGGGTTGGTGCCGAGCGGTAGGATGTTTCCCCTGACCAAGGTCAACGACTTTTCGCGTAGCTTCTGGGCAGTTGCCTTATGTTCTTTTGAACCCACCTCAGAAAAGGGTACATTTTTTTCCAGGGAAAGCATCACCTTGGCCTTGATGATTTTGTCAGTCGAAGCAGTAAATTCACTTTTGTCCAGTCTCCCCGTGGCAAGGGCCTCCTTGACTAACGCTATTGCCTGTATTGCCAATTCCACATGGTGGCTTATACAGACAAGGTCTACCCCTGCTTGCAGGGAAGCCAAAGAACCCGAAGCAGTGCCGTAATAGTTTGCAATCGCCTGCATTTCCATGCAATCACTGAAAACCAGGCCTTTGAAGCCCATTTCTTTTTTCAGAAGGTCCGTAAGGATCGAACGGCTCATCGTTGCAGGCACCTTTTCTTTTTCGAGGGCAGGAAACAGGATGTGGCTGCTCATAATCCCCTGGACACCGGCAAAGGTTGCCAACCTGAAAGGATACAGATGTTCCTCAAGGGCCTGCAGGTCACCTGCTACCCAGGGAAGGTCGAGATGGGAATCCAAATGGGTATCCCCATGACCGGGAAAGTGCTTGGCTACGGACATTACCCCTTCGCTCTGCAACGCTTCGACCATGGCACACCCAAAGGAAGAAACCGTCTTTTCGGAATCGCCGTAACTTCTGACCCCGATAACCGGATTATTTTTGTTGCTGTTTACGTCAAGGCAGGGAGCAAGATCGCAGTTGATACCCAAGGCTCTCAGTTCCCGCCCGGTCAGGGCCCCGGCTTCAAAAACCGAGTTCACCTCGCCTGTGGCCGATAATGCCATTGCCCCAGGGACATTGGTGCAGTCACTGCTCAGGCGGGTGACCATACCTCCTTCCTGGTCTATGCAGATCAAGGCAGGCGTGCCACATTCTTTCTGCACAAGCTCTTGAATATCCTGACAAAGTTGCCTTACCTGCCCTTTGCTCTCGATATTCCTGGCAAAGAGAATGATATTCGCTATCTTATAGGTATGTACCGCTTCCTTGAAGGATTCATCCAAGGAAGTACCAGGGAAACCGCAGACAAAATGCTGTCCTATTTTTTGTGCATCATCCATCACACTTCTCCTAACATAGTGCCACTGACCGGTCATCGATAGAGATGATAGATTTCTTTCTCTTTGGCAAAGACACTGCTCTGCTCAGAGCATTGGTTCAGTAGTATTTCAATATTTGTGGTTACCACATCCTGCGAGGTAAGGCCCATCAGGTTTTCAAAAGGACTTCTCTGCGTAGGGGCCAAAGGGGGCAGGAATGCAAAATCCTCGCTATAGAGACGGGCAATGAGTTGAATCAGGCGCAAAGCACTTTCAACCGGGCGAAAAGCTTCCTTGTCCAGGACATGGGCATACAGCCCCTTGCAGGTTTCACCCTGGTATTTACTCGCAGTAGGGGTGAAGTAAGCGGGGGTGAATACGATTCCTTTGAGGTGGAGCTCATTAGCTGCCCTACAGAGGGGCTCGGCATGGAGAAACGGGGACCCGATTAGTTCGAAAGGACAACTAGTCCCTCTGCCCTCACTTAGGTTCGTACCCTCAAACAAGCACATGCCGGCATACAACAAAGCACTCTCGAAATGCCCGATAGCAGGGCTCGTCATAATCCAAGGCAATCCAAGGCTGTCGAACAAGTCGCTCCTTTTCCATCCGTTCATCGGGATAATGGTCAGCTTGCATCCATATTGCAGTTCAGCGTTAAGGAGAAGTGCCAGCTCGCCAATGGTTAAACCATACCTGACAGGCAGGCTGTACGGTCCTACAAAACTAAAAAATTCCGGGGCGAGCCTATTTCCCTCGACGACCACACCCCCCAGCGGATTGGGCCTATCGAGAACGATGAGGTCCTTGCCAAAGTGGGCACAGTCCTCGATAAGATTTTTTAAGGTAGCGATGTAGGTATAGAAACGCAGGCCAAGATCCTGAATGTCAAAGAGTATGGCATCGATGCCGGAAACCATATGTTCGGTGAGATGCTGGCCATCTTTGCGGTACAGGCTGAAAAGAGGAATGCCATCCACAAATTCTGCATCTTCATCGATGCAGGAACCAGCTCCTATTTCACCGCGGATACCGTGTTCCGCCCCAAAGAGGGCAACCAAATCATATTGTGTCCTGACTACAGAAAAGGACGAGACAAACGAGGTATTCATGGCACTGTTGTTCGTCACCAAGGCAAGTCGCTTATGGTTTAAAAGCGAGGAATAGTCTCCTATCCGGTCCAATCCAAATTGAATCACCGTCTTTACTCCCTCTTGTGTATGGTAGAACAGGTTCCCCTGGACTGCAATACACCTGTACAACCGATGCCATCGACTTTCTCTTTCCTAGCATAGCATAATGTAAAATTTTTTCAATTATTAAAATGATTTTGATGAAAATTTTTGTTGTATCCATAGTTATTTTCTCATACTGCTTTTGCAATATAACAACTAGTGGAATCAGAACAGAAAAATCCTTAGGATTATCAACACAGAGGACAAGAAAATCGCTTTTGCCGTTGAAAGCTTCCCCAACCAGATTGAGACTATTGCAGAAGCTATTGCTTCCTCCTTCAAACAGGAGGCGATGATTGTTTTACATCGATGCAGGGACCAGTGGAAGGCTCAATGTCCTCGGTGCCTCACGGTGCTCCCCGACCTATGGGGTAGATCTTAACAGTCCAGCTTATCATTACAGGCAGAGTACAAGCATTGGCAATCTTACAAAGGCACAAAACCCTTCCTGAGGAAAAAACGGACCAACACTATTTCTTTTGTTTTTCCCCAGGGCTGTTGGCATGGGTGACAGCCTTCCATGTGGCAGTAATAAACTGCCCTGCATCGCCCTTGTTCACGATTAGGCTGCTGTACAGGATATCGACTACTACCAGCTGGTTAAGCCTGGACAACGTAGCCCCTTGTCGATAAAGAGCCTCACTATCAGGTACGGTCAATACAATATCGGCAAGCTTGGAGAGAGAATTCCCCCCTACCCTGGTTACGGCAATGATGATAGCCCCAGCTTTCTTGGCTTGCTGGGCAACCTGGCGCATGGTTTTGGTTTCCCCCGAGTAGGAAAACACAATGCATACACTTTTATTGTTCAATGCACAGGCATTTACGATCTGCAAGTCAGGTTCATTGGGGAAACTTGAATAGATGCCAAGCCTTCCCAGTTTCTGGTACATATCCATTGCAGCAAGCGCCGATGCCCCGATTCCTGCAAGCAATATCTTTTCCGCATTTGCCAAGGCTTCCACGGCCAGTTCAACCTGCCGGGTTGACAACACACTTTTCAGCGAAGTTATGCTTTCACAGACAGTGTCGACCATCATGGAGGTTATCGATCCGGCCCCATCCGTTTTGGAGAGGTCGAACATAAAGGGCCCCTCAGAAGGGGGACTATTTCCATACACTTCCTTAGCAAGGGCAAGTTTCAAATCACTATAGCCGTCGAACTTCAGTCGTTTGCAGAGCCTTACCACTGCTGCGGTACTGCTTCCACTCTCCTGAGCCAGTATGGTAATGCTATGTTGGACTGCATCCTGTGGATTTTCCAAAAGATATTTTGCTACCTTCCTCTCCGAGGGGGACAGATACGACAGAGCTTGTTTTAATAATGTAGTACATCCTTCCATACTGCACAGCATAGCATATTGTATAATTTTTTCAAAAATAATTGAAAAAAATTGTTGCACATTCCCATTAGGTCAATCAATATTAATTGCATGAAAGGTTTATTTTACGGTCTTGATGGCGGAGGGACCCGTTGCCGGCTGGCAATATGGGACGAAAACAAACGGCTGATTTATAAAGATGAGGGCGAAAGTTCAAATGTCTATGCAGTAGGATTCGAGCAAGCCAAATCAAATGTACGCTCTTTGCTCGAAAAAGCTGCAAAAAACCCTTTGGTAGAGGTCAGTAAAATACGAGCCCTCTGCTTTGGTAGTGCCGGCCTTGCCCGGGATACCGAAAGAAGCCGATGGCTCAGCTTCTTTGAAAGTCAATTTCCAGAACCGATTGCCCTGTTGCTCTGCACTGATGCAGAAATTATGCTCGCTGGCTCTCTGAACGAACCAACCGGCATTGGGTTGATCGCAGGGACCGGTTCGATCTGCATAGGAAGAAATGAGGACGGGGTTGTCGTACGTGCAGGGGGCATGGGCACAGCTCTCGGAGATGAGGGCTCGGCCTGGTGGATTGCAAAAGAAGCGGTCAGAAGAACCCTCAGGAGCAAAGAAAACCGAGACCTTCCCACTACTATGGAAACAACGATTCACGCTTTCTTCCACCTTGAATCCCTCTATGACTGCATACCCTTCTTTAATGACAAAAGCCTTACCAAATCTGCTGTGGCTGAGTTTGCACCGTTTGTATCGGTTGCTGCAGAACAAGGAGACCAATTGGCCTTGGCAATTCTCGAAGAGGCAGCCACGGAATTGGCATCGCTGGTCAATTCCGTGGAGTCAAGACTCGGAGGGCAATTTTTGCATCGCATCACCTTGGGTGGCGGGGTCTTGGAACATGACAAGCTTATCAGAAAATTATTCCTGGAAAAACTTACCCCGACCTTGATCGTATGCCCAAGCAGGGGAACTGCCCTCGACGGGGCAGGAATACTTGCATTTTCACTGGTACAATAATCTTTGTTGCATGCAAATCATGGAGGAAATATTGTGGAATCATTATGGCAAAAATGAGTGGCAGGGAGAATGTTCTCCAGTTTCTAAAATTTACCGCCTTTTCTATCAGTGCAGGACTTGTCCAGGTTCTTACCTTCACCCTGTTTGAACAACTTTTCAAGCTTCCCTATTGGCCCAGTTACCTTACCGCCCTGATTGCGAGTGTGGTATTCAATTTTACAGTCAACCGACGTTTCACCTTCAAGAGTACCAACAACATTCCCAAGGCAATGATGCAACTTGCAATCTACTACCTTATCTTCACCCCGCTCTCGACCTGGTGGGGCGATGCTTTGGTCTCAATAGGCTGGAACGACTACCTCGTACTCGGAGGAACCATGGTGATCAACTTCATCACTGAGTTTTTGGTAAACAGATTGGTTATCTATAGGAATTCCATGAATACCCGCGTAGAGGCCGTAGCACATACCAGATAGTACACAGAAGCACTGACAAGCAAAAAGTGTCCCGAAGGACACTTTTTTTATGCTAAGGTATTTTTAGAGCAACGCTTCAATCTTTTTGGTCACGTCCCCGAGGTCATGGGTAGGTTCAAACCGGGTAACGACATTGCCTTCCCTATCAATGAGGAACTTTGTAAAATTCCATTTGATCGAAGGGTCTTTCTCATAATTCGGGTCTGATTTGCTCAATATATCAACAAGGACTGGCCCGATTTTGTGTTTCAGGTCAAAACCTGCGAAACCCTTCTTGCTTTTCAGATATTTGTAAAGGGGATTGGCATTCTCACCGTTGACTTCAAGTTTGCCGAACTGGGGAAACTTGGTCCCATAGTTCAACTGACAGAACTCATGGATTTCCTCATTGGTTCCAGGAGCCTGTTCTTTGAATTGATTGCAAGGAAAATCGAGAATTTCCAAGCCTTTGGAGCTCAATTTCTCATATATTTTTTCCAATTCTTCGTATTGGGGGGTAAATCCGCAACGGGTTGCAGTGTTCACGATAAGCAATACCTTGCCTTTATACGACGAAAGGGAAACTTCCTTACCTGCCCTGTCCTTTACTGTAAAATCATATACACTCATATTAAACTCCTTATATATTGTCCACTATTAAATCAATCACAATCTATATTATGACAATATACCTCCTTCCCTCAGATGTCAAGGGAAGGAAATAAGAAAGCTATAGATAAACCTAAATCATTCCAAACGGAAAATGTGAACCCTCAGGCAAAAAACCTAGTTCATCCAGCTTTCTTTCTCGTCAACAACCGTGTAATTCTTCTTTTCATCCATCGATACTTTCACATTTCCGTCATTGCGAGTCAGGTGATACGCTGCGCCGTATTTCTTATAATTATTATACACTGTCATACTCGATACGTCATCGTGCATGGCAACCACGACGGTAGCTTTCAGATTCTTTATCCACTTCAAGGAATTGGAGGTATCGCCACCATGATGATTTGCCTTGGCAACATCAGACTGCAGGGCCTCACCGTACTTCATCACCAAAACCCTCTCCTGCGGAACATACAAGTCACCGGAAAACCATGCCGTCGATTCCCCGTAGGAGAATTTCAAGGCCAGTGAAGTATTGTTTACAAACTGGGTACTATTGTCCGGATAGTTCGACGGATAGGTAATTTCAAGAGAGGGGTTGAAAACCTCGACGGAAATCTGGTCTCCGAATGAAAAGGCATCACCCTCACTGAGCATTTCAACAGGAATATTTTTTTCACTGATTGCAGAGACAAATCGTCTGTAGATATCAGTAGGATATTCAAGCGCAGTACGATACACCTTTCCGATAGGAAAATTCTCCGCTATTTCGGGAAAACCACCGATGTGGTCTATATGCGGATGGGAAGCAACAAAATAATCAATTTTCTCTATGCCCAACGCGTGCAAGGCATCGACTACCTGCCTTCCACTCTCAGGATGCCCGCAATCGAGGAGCATCACCTTACCATCAGGCGAGATGAGTACAGTAGAGTCCCCGCTCTTGTCCGTTGCCTCAGCGCTTACCTCCAAGTCTAAAAAATACAGGTTGAACTTTCCGGCATCCCGCGTAAAGACATTTTGATTCCCAGCTCCAAAAGCCAACAGGGGAAGCAGTAGCATAATAAGGAGAAAAAATTGGATCTTCAGTGTTTTTTTCATTTTTGTTTTACCCAGGCTGCAACGATGTCAGGGAAATCAGTAATGACCCCATTGACACCCCACAGCGTAACCTGCTCAAGGCTTTTCATATCGTCAACCGTCCATACGTTCAAGCCAATTCCATGTTCCTTGCAGTCTTGGACAGTTTCTTCTGTCAGAGAATTGAAATCCGGATGATAATATTCCATACCGAAGGTCTGTGCATAATATCCGATGTTTCCCATCCCAGCCTTTCCGACCAGAAGACCACAGGCAATTTCAGGTGCGATTTGTTTTGCACGCAGTACCGTGGGGTGGTTGAAAGAAGAAAAAATCACCTTTTCCTCCAAATGGAAATTGCGAACCATTGCAATCAGTTTTTCTTCTATACGCGTATAATAATAAAGGTTTGTCTTTATCTCTACATTCGTGAATATGGGCAAGGGGCTCACCCATTGGCAATACTCCTCGAAACTGGGAATACCAGTAAACCCATAGGTATCACCAAAGACAGAACCTGCATGGATCTGTCTCAGTTCAGACAACGTGTAGTCTCTGACAAATCCTTTCGCATTGGTAGTCCGGTCAAGCATCTCATCATGGATTACCACCAACTGGCCGTCCTTGGATAGATGTACATCAAGTTCAATGCCGTCACATCCTACTTCGTAGGCTTTCTTGAACGACAGCATGGTGTTCTCCGGGTATCGGCCAGAGAACCCCCTATGTCCAACAGTTTTCACGTCTCACCCTTCCCTTGCTTATTTCATTGCGGTTTTTTCATAACCGGTAAGCATATATTTCTGGAAAATAAAGAATAGGACAATAACAGGGAGGACAGCCATCACAGCCCCAGCCATAATCTCATGGTTGTTCATCGTATCCTGGCCTGCAAAGGTATTCCGAAGTTGTACCAAACCAACGGTCAGCACTCTTCTCACTTCATTCTTTGCAATGATTTTAGGCCAGAAGTAGCTATTCCACCCGCTGGTAAAGGTTACGAGGGTAATGGTGATGAGCGTTGACTTACACATCGGCACAAGAACGCGGGAAATGATTCCAAGCCGACCCATTCCATCCATCTTTGCCGCCTCGATATAACTGTCATCGACGGATAGGAAAGCCTGCCTCATCATGAAGATATAATAAGGTGAGACAGCCTCGGGGAGGATCAAGCCAAGGAAGGTATCGGTGAGTTTCCAATGGGCGAACATTACATACAAAGGAATGAACGTAACCTGAAGGGGAATCATCAAGGCTCCCAGAACCAAGACGAACAGAAGGTTTCTGCCCTTGAACTTTCCTTTTGCGAATCCATAGCCAGCAAGGACTCCGGTCACTACCTGGCTCATGACAATTCCAAAGGTCATGACAATGGTATTCAGATAGTACTTACTGAAATTGGCCTTTTGGAACACATTGCGATAGTTCTCAAAATGCCACTCCCTCGGCCAAAAAGTTGGTACGGTCAACAATATTTCTTCCTGTGACTTTACCGATGAGATAACCATCCAATAGATGGGGAACAACATCACCAAGGTGATGCCAACGGCAAGTATGAACTGGAGGACTTTCATGGTTTTCCTTCTGGAAACCGCGCGCTGGTTCAGTAACAGCGCTTTTTCATTTTCGACCGCTGTTGTTGAATCATACATCATAGTTCACGCTCCTATTTGAGACTTTCATTGTTGCAGCAGTGAGGGCCAGGAGAATGACAAAGAAAAAGACAGCTACGGTAGAAGCCCTATCCATCCTGAAATCAACCATGGCATATTTATAAATCATATAGACAATTACCTCTGTCGAACGATAAGGTCCACCGGCTGTAAGAACATCAACTGACTGGAAGACCTTCATTGCTGAGATAAACGTAGTTACAAAGAGAAAAAGGGTTGTAGGGGAAAGCAGGGGGATTGTAATTTTGGAGAACTTTGTCCAGGAAGTAGCCCCATCGATGGAGGCAGCCTCATAATAGGTTTTGCTGATTCCCTGCATGGCTGCAAGGTAAATCATCATTCCATACCCTATTGTCCTCCAACCGGTCAACATCAAAATGGAAAACAGGGCGTTGTTTTTATCCCCGAGCCAATTGACCTTAGTGCCACCTATTTTGGCAAGGAAATAATTTAAAATACCATTATCCTGATTGAGGATCCAAATAAATACAACGGCTGCCGAGGACATGGCTACATATTTTGGAAGAAAGACTACAGCGCGCATAATCGAGAATGATTTAGAAAGACGGTTGAAAACCAAAGCCAGTAACATGCCACCAAAAAGGGTAACAAACAGTTCCCCAAGGGTGTAGAGAAAGGTAACCTTTAGCGAGTTTAGCAAATATTTGGTACCAGACCCCTGGAACAGCCATTTCCAGTTCTTGAACCCGACGTTCTTGAAGTTGTCGTTAATAAGGTTCCAATCGGTAAAACTTATCCTGACAACCTGAACAACCGGATAATAAACAAATATACTCAGGAACATCAGGGCCAAAAAAACAGTCGAAAAGTCTTTGACCTGGGCACTTGCGCGGTGATTTAACAGTGGTTTCATGCTAGGGATTCCTTTGGAAAAGCAATGGAAGAAGCTCGTACGGCACAGAATAAGCCTGTGCCGTACGATATTGAACAAGTTAAGAAACAGGACCTAGAGAGAATCAGACAATACTTCGTTTATCTCTTCGGCCATGAGAGGAAGCTGTGCACTGACATCCCCACCCTCAATCATGAGCTGATCGAGATAGGATTTCCAAATCGTAGCGAGTTGGTTCCAACCTGGATGCTGGATACGGGGATTGATCTCGTCAAGATTATCAAATACACATTTGAAAGCCGGTTTTCTGCTGAGGAAATCCAAACCTTCCTGGGTATTGAGTACGGAGTTTCTGGTAGGAATATATCCAGTACCGTCAGCCCATTTCATGTTGACATCTTTACCGATCATATACTGGAGGAACTGCCAGGATGCATTTTTGGTTTCCTGGTCGTTCTTCGCAGGGATCAAGAGGACACATCCGCCAATCTCTGATTTCTTGGTTGCGGCACCGGGAAGCCATGCCATCCCTACTTCGAAATCCTTGCAAAGTTTTACATAGGTGTTATACAGGGAGCTGGTATGGATTACCGAGAAAGTCTTCCCATCAATGAAGTTCTGCCTCATATTCGAGGAAGCACTCGTACCGGAAGCCCAATACGTATACCCTGAATTCACCCATTTCTGAATGGTCTTGGTCAGATCTTGTGATACTTTTCCATCCAAATCGGTGGACACTCTGTCAGCGTTTACGATTTTGACTCCGGAATTCAGGAACAAAGGTTCAAAATACCATTGGTCCCAACCAGGGAATACGGTTGCCCAACGTTCTGTACTTCCATCAGCAGCGATTTTGGAAGCTGACTTCATGAAAGCATCCATATCGGAAATCTTCGAGGGAATTACAATTCCTTCGGCATCGGCCATGTCCTTGTTGTAATACATCACCTGGGTGGAAATCAGGAAGGGAAGAGAAACCTGTTGGCCTTCAAAGCTGGAAGCGGTAATCATGCCTTCACCAAAGTCATCGATATCATAGCCGGTTGCCTTGATATACGGGTTCAGGTCTTCACAAAGACCACTTTTGCCATATTCCGCTACATAGGGAGTATTGGCGACAACCAAGCCGGGAAGACCTGTTCCTGCAGCCTGTGCAGCTACGAGCGTTTCATTGACTGTTGCGTAGTTCCCGATATATTTGGCCTCTACGGTAACCTTATCCTGTGAGGTATTGAAGCCATTGACAATTTCATCGACCAACGGCCAATACTGCTGCTCAAGGGCATGCCACCATTCAATCGTAATCGGTGCGGTTACTTCGTACGATACAGAAGCCTTTGTACTCTCAGCTTTGGTTTCGGTTGCCCCACCGGCAAAGACGAATCCGCTGATTACACAAAGTACGAGAACGAGAACTAATCCTTTTTTCATGAAAAAAACCTCCAATAGTATTCTTTCCGTTTGCAGTAGTCTAAGGCGGATGTATCCTGCTGTCAAAGAAAATTATACCGATTGGACTCAAAACAATGATTTATTTTGTATATATTGAGAATATTTAACAAAAATTGAATACAAACAATACAAATACGACCATAAAAGTACCGTATCTATTCATTTTTCAACAGATGTACGTATTTCTCATAGAGAAACGAAAGGAAAAACGACGAGAGCATAGCACTGAAGCCAGTACTCACAAAAATAGTAATCGGAACGTAATATAAAAGAACTGCCTGCAAAGCAAAAATAACCAAAAGGGTCACCGAATAGTGCAGGTTTCCCAGACCGAGGATAAACGAGCGCTTTATGGTTTCCATGACAGTCAGATTATATTGTACAAGAAGAGGGAATATATGGACCATCATGACTAATGCGATAAAGGAGAGAGAAAGGAGAGCAAAGAAGATGACATTTCCGAGCAAACTGCCCATTTTTCTGGTAATCCAGATATCGAAGAGAAGAAAAGCGGAAAGGGCCACCATGCAAGCCCAGAGAATCGTAGCTTTCTTGAAGTTCTTTCTGAATGCGGCAAAGAAAGTTTTTCCTACATATCCCTCCTCGCCCTTCACCAGTTGCAGGGTATATTGATAGAGGGCTACCGTAGAGGCACCCATCGTTACCAAAGGGATACTGGTTGCAAACCAGAGAAACCCTGCGTATGCGACATTGAAAAACTTTGTCATGAATCTCCAAAAGGGATTTTCCTGATCGAACATACCATTTGACTGCATAGAGACCTTCCTTCACTTGCATTTTACCACAGGGTTTTCCAAGAAGGAACTCACAAACAAAAAGAACAAGGTATTCTGAGGTTCCCTGCATGCTATTTTTCCATCCACCTCCCCTTTTTTATCAAGAATTGAACATGGTAATCGTCCTACCCACCTTCGAGAATGTCACTCTTTGCTGTATACTTTGTTTATCGATATAGTTACATACAGGAAAGACAGTTTATAGCTGTATGGAAAAAGGAAGGATTGGACATGAAAAAGACCAAAATACTCTTACTATCGTTGGTTTTAGTATCTGTTCTGGGAATTGGAAATCTCTCAGCAAGAGAAAGCACCGTTGCAGTTGGTATTCAAGCGGGCTTTGTGGCAACAGGGGTCGTGCTCGACTTACAATTGGGGAGTCTAGGATTTAGTGCCGGTCTCAATTATCCGATTGGGTATACCTATATCGCTTCACTTGCAGAGGCTTCAGACGAAGATCTCTTTGCCAATGCTGCTACAGTAACCGCCGATATAACCACTGCATTTGACTTGAGCGATTCTTTTTCCCTGAAAGTCGGAATCTGTACTATCGCACTCACAAACTTCGGCCCAACCTTTGGAGGAGTCGCAGGTCCTTGTCTGAAAGGCGAGTACTGGATACCTAACAAAAGAACAGGACTGTTCGTCAATCTCAATGCACCTGTGATGCTCTATGGAGTAGCTGTTTCGGAGTTCGGTGAATCTGATTCCGCAGTTGTATTCAGCCCCTGGCTTCCCCTGGCTGGATTGTTTACTACAACCTTTGGAGTTCTTTACGGGTTCTAAGAAAGGCTTTGCAGTATAGTACCCCAATATATATCCAGTGATACTGGATATATATTTTTTACCATTTTTTTCACAAAATTATTTTCATACAGTCACGAAATATTGACAACCAGCACATTCTGTACAAGGATAGATCATGGTGGGAGATAAAAAATGCCCTTTTTCATTCCGACAAATAGGATTCCCTTTTCTGGTAGAGACCTATTTTTTTATATGCATTTTTTACCCATACAGAGACCCCTACCCTTCAGAGACTAACAACCAATACAGGTTGGAATATACATCCTTCCTCATATAGCAATATTCCCTACTTGGTACGATTTTTTTTTGCATAGGCAAAGAGACTAGGAGAAACAAAAGGCATTTGTAGCAATGGAGGTTTTGTATGGCAAAGAGTTCACCACGTATGTCGTATGCATTTTGCAAAAGAGGATTTGTTGTAGTGGTTATCCTACTTCTTCTCTGCAACCCTGCCTTTGCGAAAGTGAGGAAAGCAACCTCTCGGGTACTTTCCATTCCCTATGATGTAGTGACTACCCGCAAAGCCAACTTCAAGCCCGGCGACATTCTGGGAACCCCTTTGATCAGCATGACTATCAACAATGATGAAACGCCTGCCTTCCTCCTGCTTCAGCTTGACATTGATTTCGGCGGTACGTGGGAGAGTGAATCTGCGAGTGTTGAACTGGTCAAAAAATTTGCATCCAATGAGAATCTCACGTTCTCGAATACCGACCTCCTGGATTATGTAGCGGATATTCGCAGTGGGCAAACAAGCGAAGGGCTTATGGATGCCGTAGGGATTTCAAGCTTTTCCGATGCAGAGACCGTCATCTCAAGTATCACCTCCTTTCCTGAAGGCACCTATACCATTGGCCTGAAGGCCTTTGAAATCACTCTCTCGGACCCAAACAATATAAGATCATCAATCATACAACAAGGCTCTGCGCTCAAATCGGAAGAAGTAACTTTCAACGTCGTCACTATTGGGTCCATCTCCATTCTCAAAACCCCGACCGTCGAGGATCCAAGCCTTACTTTTCAAGTCCCGGAGATTCCCTTTTACAACGATGCTTCCATTGCGACCAATTCAAGCACCAAAGTAACCATAACGGGAGCAGGGGTTTCAGAGACCCTATCCAAGAACCATGGCCGAAGCAGGGCTGCCTTTTCCACGGCAATCAAAGGGTACCCATCGGATCTTCCTGACGGAGAAGTCACCTATGACCTATCCTCAATTCCCTTTAGGGCAGGAGAACGATATACAGTAGCAATAGAGTACAATGATGGATATGGGTATTCCATTACCTCAAAGACCATTGCCCTGACCTCCTTTACAGCTCCAAGGCTGACAACTTCTATTGACACAACCTCACCTTATCAACCGGAATTCGTCTGGAATTTCTCCGGCCTTGACTACACCCCCTGGGTAAAGGAATATAGGATTTACCTCAACGGGAATTACCTTGGGTACACAACGGCAAATAGCTATAGCGTGAGCTCCCCACTTTCCCCAGGTACCGCCTATAGCTGGTATGTCATGCCAATAAACAAAGACGGGACGCCCTTCTTCTCATCCCCCTCAGCCCTGTCAAAAAGTTTTACCACCAAAAACCATGACCAACTGGAAATCCGACTTATCTCCCCGAATTCGAACGCAACGCTTCTTACAGGTGAATCATATACTTTCGAGGGGATTGCAACCTTCTTTGATGAAGCCACGCAAAAAAGTGCAACCTGGAAAATAGGTACTGAAAGTAAAAACGGGACAGCGATCAACTACACACCCACCAAACGCTATACGGCCAACTCACTGGTAGCGCAACTCAACGTGACAGACTCGCTGAATTTGAGCAAGAACTCTGCCAATCTGTATTGCACGGTACTTGACCCTGCAATAGCGATAGAGGGAGGAAGTTTCCGTACCATTAACAAAGAAGTATCCACTTGGTTGTCCATCGACTCGCAGAAAACCAGGGACCTACAAAAGGTCGAATGGTTCGCCAATGGCGAACTCTTGGGGACGGGAAACCAGATCAACCCCTCCTTTTCGGAAAGCAAATCCTATGATATCTATGCAGAAGGAACCAGTATTGCCGATTTTGATGGCAAAACAAAGAGTGTGCAGTCACCCACGATTAAGGTTACCGTTGTAGGGGAAGGTCCCGTAATCTCGATTACCCGTCCGACTTTTGTAGTGGAAGTCCCGGTGGGCAATTCCCTTGAACTGCTTTCTGAAATTTCCCACGAAAATGAATTGAGTTCGGTTACCTGGTCCATGACGGGAACAGAAAACGGAAATCTGGGGACTTCACCCTCCAGGGCAACGTTTACACCAAACAAAGAGGGAGAATATACCATTTCTGTCCAGGCAGTGGATATCCATGGCAAGGATGCCACGGCTTCGATCAAGGTTATGGCCATAGATCCCAAAATAAGTTTGACCAGCCCGACAGCAAACACGGTCTTTGCCCTTAATTCCATATTGACTCCGGTTATACAGGCGCCCAATGCAAAGAGAATCACTTGGTTTGTAAACAACAGGGAAATCCCAGGGACTTCCCTTGCCCTTTCCTCTTTCGGGATAGGCACCTACGAACTGTATGCAAGGGCATCCTGGGATGCCGTCGATTCACAGGGAAACCCAAAGGTTTTCACCAAGGACTCTTCCAAGATTACCTTTACTGTTAAAGATTTGGTGCCACCCTCTGTCACGATACAATTCCCTCGAAACGACATGCAGCTGAAAACAGGGACTACCTATACTTTGCAAGCCTCAGCCCAGAGTTCCTCGCTTCGTCAATCCTGGTGGGAAGTCGAGGGGGTAAGACTCGGCTCAAATACGTTTACCCCTTCCCCTTCTTTGGGAAAAAAGGTCCTGACCCTCACCTACAAGGCGCTGAACAGTGACGGCATTATTGGGTCCAAGAGCGTATCAGTGAAACTTGCAAACCCTGCAGTCTATCTTACAAAACCTGCCTCTTCCTCCTTCCTGGTAGGATCTACCATCCCAATAGGGGCCTCGGTCGTTGATGGGGAACTCTTTTGGGTCGTAGATGACAAAGAAATAGCAGACTGGGATAAAACCATAGGGACAACAGGAAATCACACCATACAGGCAGGATGGTCCCTCAATGCGGTGGATTCCAACGGAAACCAAAAAACCTTCAAGGAATTATCAGAAAAAGCCACTGTGACCGTTTTCAGTGACAAACCGCCCCAGATTATAGCAAAAACCCCAAGTGAAGACATTATCCACCAGCTTTTTGATGTCCCGGTTATCTTTTCAGTGACAGCGTCCAGCGAGAATACCCTGGAACAAACCAAATGGAACATCTACAGCGAGGGAACTTCCATCCGCGAGGTTTCAGCTACCAGCATTTCCCACAGGAGTTGGGCTCCTGGCCTCTACACGGTGAAAGCAGAGGTTTCCGATGCCCAAAACCTTTCTACTTCTCATGAATGGACAGTAAAAATCATCAATCCGAAAGCAATTATCACTTTCCCTGAAAGGGGAATGACGTTCGCAAAGAACCAGGTTCCCGTCCCAGTAGTTTCTACAGAGGATGTGAGTTCTTACACCCTTACGGTGGATGGAAAACCAGCAGGTCCCGATTTCAATTGGAATGGGCTTGCACTCGGAAATCATACCCTTGTGGCAACCGGTTCCTATTCGGTATTGGGCAAATCAGGCTTGCAGCAAACAGCCGGTCATACCGTTTCCTTCTCCATCGAGAACAGGACACCCCCATCCTTCGAAGCTGAGGGTTTCCATGACAACGACAGGATTGTCGCCGGCCTCAGGTACAATTTCCAGGCTTCGGTTTCGAATGGAGAAACCCTACAATGGTTTAAAAACGGTTCTCTTGTCAGCTCCTCGAGACAATATTCCTTTACCCCTATTGCTTCAGAAAAAACCATCGAGCTGAAGCTGAGAGGAAAACTGAACAACCTTACCGTGGACAAGACCTACAACCTGAACGTCATAGACCCCTTTGTCAGCATCACGATTGCGAAAAACCTATCGATAAACAACCTCTATGCCCCGAATACCCCCATCCCTTTGCAATATGAAGGAAGGGATATCGACAGAGTACAATGGAGAGTCGACCTCAGACCCTACACAGGACAGTCGGTCAGCTTTAGCCCGGGAATGCACAGTATTGATTTGGAAGGGTATGCCACCCAGGTCAGGCTCCCAGACGGAACGCTTGGCGATTATATGCCTACAAATACTAACGGCATAACAGGAAAAGACATACAGGTAGCAGAGGTCTTCAGGGCTTGGGACCTTTCATTTGAAAAAAAGGCATACACTGGAGAACCGTTAATGGTGGCAGTCACAACTACCAGTGACGAAAACTTCGGAGAACTTATCGATTCTTTGACCTACCTGGTGGACGGAAAGCTCTACAAAGAAGAGAAAAAACCTTTGCTCAAGAGCATTACGGTCAGTGGATTGGCAGCAGGTCCCCATACTATCGGGGTCATCTCTACCGATATCTTCAACAACCAGTGGAAGATCGAAAAACCGGTCATGCTATACAACCCCCTTACTCTTTCGATCTCCCGCCCGACAGAAGGGGAACGGATTTCTCCCGATACCAATATAGTTGCATCAATGCAGATAGAAAGCGGAAAACCTGAACTTATAACCTGGAGGAACGGTTCCTCAATTCTTGCAAACAGCAACAATGCAACGGTTTCCGTTGGGAAACTACCAGCAGGTAGGCAGACTCTCTCGGTAAGTGCACGGGACCCCTTGGGAAAAATCGTCTCAGCCTCGGTGAGATTTGAGGTACAGAGCGATTTCCAGCTCAATCTCATCCAACCGAATCGTTTTTTGGAAACCTTGGTCGGTAACCCAGTGACGTATCTGGTTGGGGTAGACAAGGTTGCAGGTTCAACAGTGAATCTCAGTGATGCAGCGAAAGACATCCATTGGCTGGTAAATGGACAAGATACCAATCAGACAGGTCTTTCCTATGTCTTTGATGCAGAGCAAGTCGGCCTCTTTACCATCCAGGCCCGGTACTCCTCCAACAATATGGTCAGGACAACGGCCGAACAGAAGATCACAGTAAGGGATATTGCCCAACCTGTGATTACAAAACCTCTCAATGGTGAAATGTTCACGTATCTGCCTATGCAGAGCATTCCTTTGGAAGCACAAGGAGAACAAGGGGCAACGTATACTTGGATGATCGGCGATACTGTCATTGCAATGGGTGCAAAGACCTCCTTCAATCCCGAAGGCCGGACAGGACTTCAGCAAATCCGCCTCGTGAGCACCTCTTTCAACAAGACCAAAGAAAGTCTTGCATCCATACATCTCAAGTTGAACACCGCACCAAATCTCGATCTCAGCGTTCCATCGATTCAGTATACTGGCGATACTCTCGCTTTGACAGCGTCTGCTTTTGACGTTGAGGACAAGGTAACAAACCCGAACATTACCTTTAGCCTGGATGGAATCCTTTTGCAAAACCATACGCAAAGAATCCTCTCCGATGCAGATATCGGGGCCCATACGCTCACCGCAAGTACTACAGATTCTTCTGGCACGACCACCACCAAGCAGGCCGTTTTCAACGTAGAATCGAATCGTATCCCCTTGGCTATCCAATCGCCACGGGAGGGGGAAACCTATTACAAGGAATTCGCGATACCGCTGATTGCCTCGTTAGGGGAAGGAGGAGGCCCCAGTGCAAAGAATGGGACCTTTACCTGGACTGTGCAGTACCTTGACAACCCAGCGGTTGCGAAACAGGTTCTGAGTGGTAATTCGCTCTCCTTCACCGGTAAATCCTTGGGCAATGCAGAGGTTATCCTCTCCTTTGTCGATGGAAAGGGAAAGGAACGGGCACGTCAGAAAGTGTCCTTCCAGATTAAAAGCGAACCGTTGAAACTCAGTATAAACTGGCCCCATGGCTCGGTTGTGAATGCCTCGCAGGCTTTGCATCCCCAACTGTTAGGGTTGCCGGACAACGTAGGGAATGGGACTGTTTTTTGGAACCTGAATGGTATGCCCCTTGCCTCTATCTCGGACCTGAAGGCTCCCGATTTCCCTGGTTTCTATACCCTTTCATCCCAATATGTCACTGAAATCTCCAGCGACAAAGCCTCGATTGGATTCACGGTCAATGGCAAACCCTCAATCACGATAACCAGTCCCCTTGCAAGCGAACCCTATAAAGCCGGGTCCCCTGTGGTTCTCTCGGCCAAGACAGAGGACGACCAGAGCCTTATACCCACCATCGTTTGGACCAAGGAAGACCAGACAATCCTCGGGGAAGGAAATCCTTTGATCCTAGAATCCCCGGAGGCAGGACTAACAAAAATTACAGCTACTGCGACAGATAGCTACGGGGCGAAAGGAATGGCAACGGTTACGATGCAAGTCTACAATCCGATCTCGGATATAACCTGTTTTGTAAACAATGGCCAACCTACCTATCTTGTTGACCAGAATACCCCACCCCTTACCCTGAAGACCCTTTTCAGCGGAGGGATAAATCCCCTGGTGACCTGGCGCCTGCAACAGGATAACAGGTACATGGAGAAAACCGGCAAGGAGGCCTACTTCGTCTTTGGGGAACTTTCCCAGTTTGCGAGGAACCCTGCCATGCTTACGGTCCTGGTCACCGACACCAGTACAGCAGGTGGTACAAGCGGGGAAATCTATAGGAAAGATTTCCCGATACTGCTGACTTCAGAGGCAACTGCCATGATTACGAGCCCCATAGCGGGAGATGTACAGCGTATCGGTACTGATGTACCGCTGCAAATGGCATTGACCGGTTTCAAGGCTCCATTGTTCACGATTATGGTAAATGGCAAGGTGGTGAACACAAAATTTGAGCCCCTTGAGGGGAATCTGCTCTATCAGGGTATCCTGGAGAAGTCCCTGTTCTCTGCAGAGGGGGTCTATGAGATAGTGGTGACTGTAAGCGAAAACGGAATAGTGAAATCCGATGCACTGAGCCTAAACCTCTATGGGATGCGCACCGGAATCTTCGTGGACGATGCCCCGCAAGCTTTTGCCCTATCAGGCGAATCCAAACGTATTGAAGCGGTTGTCTCTAACCTTCCCACCATGGATGCAATCCAGTGGAGAACCGATTTGCAGGCAGAACCTGTGGCAACCGGGCCAATTCTGGATCTCAAGGAGGCAGGTCTAAAACCAGGAAATCGTTCGATTACCGTAGAAGCTCTCTCAGGCGAAGAAGTTTTGTCCTCGTTCACGTTCCCGTTAAAGGTTACCGGTTTGATGTCCATCAAGGTAGAACCCGATGAAAACCTGATGATCCTCATGCGTGGGGCAAAAGTGAAACTTTCCGCTTCGGCGCAGGACACAGAAGGTAATGAACTACCACAGGAAGCAATCACCTGGACTTCCCATCTCGATGGCCTGGTTGCCACGGCAAAGGTACTGGACTTCTCCCTCCTGCCCAATCTGAAAGCAGGGGTGCATGTGTTCACCATAACGGCAACAGGAATCGATGGGTCAACCGTTTCTGTTTTGAAACAGGTTCAAGTCAATGTCGAAGCAGCACAGCCGGTGCAGGACCAAATGCAAGCCAGCGGCAATGGCGGGCAGCCGAACGGAATCCAAATACCGCAGGGGCCTATCCTGAATATGGAGCCACCTCCGGTCATGGATTTTGGGGCGGGAACCCCAATCCAGAATGCTGCTCCCCCGTCATACTTCAGTGACCCCTTCGGTCCCGGACCCGGGGGCAATCCGATACCTAACGATCTTTCTTCCGGCATGTCAAGCTTCTTCAATTCGTATGGGGGTGGCATGGGAGGATTTGGCGGCAACATGGGCGCTTTCGGCGGACCAGGATTCTAAGGAGGAAGAACCATGAAAAAGAAAGTCTTTCTATTGTTAGTGCTTGTGAGTTTTTCGCTCTCCTCCCTCTTTGCCTTCCAAGTGGAGGTTCCCAACGAGGTCCCTGCTTTCCGCAATCTGGAGCTTACCCTTGAACCAGGCCCCAATGACGGGACAGTCGACCAGGCCCGTTTCTACTTCCAGATGGAGGGAAAACGGGAATACCTGTATGTTGAGTTCACGCAAGATAAAGGAAACTGGACTGCCTTGGTTCCCTTTACGTACCTGACAGGGGAAGAGCTGGTCTACTATACTCAGGTGAAGACTACTGAGGGTACGTTTATCCGCGACCCCCAGATTGGTACAAAGAAAGCCCGATTGTTGCAGGATACGACAGCTCCGACACTCAAACTTGTCTCTCCCCAGGCTTTTGAGCTTGCATTGGACAAGAAGCAGCTTGTTGTATTTGAAATCATTGACGAAAGTGCCCTAACCAGCTTTGAAATCTTCCTAGAGGGGGAACCCCTTATGGAAGCGGGGGTATTCCAGCAATATCTTTCCTTCCTGATCCAACCAGCAAAAGCGGAAGATGCAGTTATCAGCATCTCAATGATAGACAAGTACGGCAATGCAAAGCAGGAAGAGTATATCTTCGCCATCACAGGGGAGAAAGCACCCTTCTTCGTTGCCGATGGGAAACTGCTGGGGGAAATGCAGGCAGAATACATCCTGAGCATGGGCGAAGGTACGAATACAACCAAAATCAACGAGGTAGTTTCCGATACCGAGCAACAAGTGAACCTTTCTTTCGAAGTCGGGGGAGAAGCCTATCTCAAGGCTGGTCCCATTGCACTGGAGTTGAAAGCTATCCTGAAAGACTCCCTTTCTGTCTTCGATATCCTTGAAGCCTACCCGAACACCCTTACAGCAGATTTGCAAAATTTTATCAACCTCTGGCATCCATGGAATTTTGCCGAGGAATTCGATTACACAGGGGAGGTCGCCAGAGGGTACGAGAACGACAATACATTCTCGGCCCAGCTGTCCTTTTTCGGTCCTGTCCTGACCTATACCCTTGGGGACCAGAAGGTGAATTTCCAGAAAGAAACGGTAAAAGATCTTTCGCTGCGAGGGACCTCGCTCGCCATCGACCTCCCGTTTCTCGACCTAGTAATCAGCAAGGGACTCACGGATTTCGGATTATATCAGATTGCCTGGCCTCAGAATTTTTTCGGTCTCAAATTTGGTTTAAAGGCAAAAAAATTTTGGTACCTGCAGACAAACCTCTCCTTCATCAGCTCCCTGCAGGGACGATATGAGGATTTAATCGTCGCAGAAAGCACCTCTGCAATCGGAGATCTCTATGGCCTGGACTCGATTCCTCCTGAGGAAAACCTGGTATTCGGCCTGGCAACAGGAACGGAAAACAATTTCTTTACCCTCGATGCCAGTTTTGCCCTTACCCTCTATGTTGATGATGCAGGATCTATCATTGACAAAGACAAACTTGCTTCTGACATAAACGATGGATTTGGCATCGATCTCGCCCCCTATCTGCTCTACGTCGACAAGATAAGCAGTGTTTTTCCCGTACTGGACTACTTCCCCTTCACCCTTGGGCTTGCGGTTGATGCAGTGAACCGTGACCTCTGGGGACTTACCTATGGGGCAGATCTGGCAATCGACTCGATAGGTTTGAAAACCTGGTTCAGGAAGACCGATGCATCCTTCAGGAGCCTGGGTTCGGCTGTGGTCACAGATGTCTGGGATATCGGCGGAACCTGGGAACGGGAAATTGCCGGTTTCAACGTGAATCTCGGGTACGATTGGAAAATGGATACCATTCCCGACATTCTTTTCAACGAAATAATACCGATTGTCAAGCCAAGCCTCGCCCCTAGCGCAGACCCGACAGAGAACGACATCTCCAACATCGTGCATACTGCACAGGCAGGAATTGACACTCCTTCCTCAAATCTCCTGGGAAGTCTCAGTTCAGATTATTCCTTCGAATGGGCTACGACAAACGCGAAAGCATTAGCCGGACAGATTACTTCCGAATCAGTGGCTAGCAATGCCATTTTGAATTCCTCAAGCAACGATACTATTGCCCAGCACACCGGTGATTTCCGGTGGAAGAGCGGCCGTTACAAAATGAGTGACCTCAATCTCTCCCTCGGGGCAAAGACCAAGGACTCCTATATTACAAAGGTGATAACCGATGGAGTTTTTGACGGATCAACCTTCTGGGAATTCTCCTATGGGGTATCGACCTCGTTGAAGTTCCGCTCCTACTCGCTGAGCCTGGAATTCGAGAAGGAATGGAGCACAGAGACAGACAGCCTGACAGCGTATGGATATGACGGAAAATTCTCGATTGCGAATACTTTCTTCGATACCATCTCCTTATCAGGTAGCCTGGACCAGGCATATCAAGGCGTAGCGTTGCAGGCATACAGAATTGCGACAAACCTTGCACTGGAAAAAAGATTCGGGAAACTTTCAACCTCAACCATGGTGGAAATAGGATTCTATGATTCGAAGATTTCAGACATCGATGATGCCCTCACCGGGGCTTTGACGGTAAAAGGGACGTTCTCCAAATAATAGGGTAAAGAAAGCCCCCTCCTGTTGGAAAAATCCAAAGGGAGGGGGCTTTGTCATCTAATGGGTATATTTTCTTACCAAAAGGCTTACTATCTTTTAAAAAAACCTTAATTATTTGCTATAAGCGCAATTTTTTGTATTAAATTTTACTTATAATTCATTTTTTTACACATCTCATTTCTTTTAAATAAATTTCTTGACAGATTTGAAAATCAGTCTGAATATGGGGAGTCTATTTTATTTCCAACTAATCAGGAGAGAGAAAACATGAATGTTACGATTATTGCAATTGTAATTCTGTACATGCTGCTTATGCTTGCAATTGGTTTTTATTCCTCGAAGAAAATCAATTCAAACACCGATTTCATGGTTGCCGGTCGTAGACTTGGCCCCTTGTTGATGGCAGGAACCCTTGCTGCAACAGAGATCGGTGGAGGAAGTTCCCTTGGTGTTGTAGCAAACTCCTATGGCTCTTGGGGAGCCAGTTCTGCTTGGTACATCATCGCAATGGGTATTGCCTTTATCATCTTGATTCCGTTAGCCCCGAAATTCAGGGCCTCGGAAGTAAAGACCGTGCCTGAATATTTCAGACGCAGGTATGATAAATTCTCCGGTGGTTTCAGCGGGATTATCATGCTCATGGCCCTTATCGGCTTGACAGCTGGTCAATTCAAGGCTTCTGCCTCGATTCTCGAGGTTATGCTTGGCATCGACTACACGACTTCCTTAATCATCGTGACTGTGGTCATTACCGTGTATGCAGTCATGGGAGGCCTTTGGTCCGTTACCCTGACCGATTTTATCCAGGTTTTCCTCATCGTAATCGGAATGACTATTGCCATCCCCTTTGCCTTGAAGCTGGCAGGTGGTTGGACTACTGTCAGACAGACCGTGCCTGCAGATCATTTCAGCCTTACCAAAGGCATCGGAGGCTGGGGTCAGATCGCAGGGTATGTAATCATGTATGTGGCGACCTTCTCAGTCGGACAGGAAGCGGTTTCCCGCTACTATGCTGCCCGTGATGGGAAAGCTGCCATCCAGGGATCGATCCTCGCAGCAATCGTAAACTTCGTGTTCGCCTTCATCCCGGTAATCCTCGGGCTGTGTATGCTTAGTCTCTTCAACCAGGGAAGACTCGATGCAAGCGTTATCGACGCCTTGAAAACGAATACTCGATACGCCCTTCCTGCCTTGGCTGTCGTCTCTATGCCTGCCGTGGTAACGGGAATCCTGTTTGCAGGAATCATAAGCGCTACCATGTCCTCTGCAGACTCCGACCTGCTTGGTGCCGGTTCGATTTTCAGCAACGACATCTATCGCGTCTTCCTCCGCAAGGAAGCCACGGACAAGGAAGTCATGCTGGTCACCAAGATTACCATGGTACTGGTAGCTTTATTCTCTCTGGTAACGGCTTTGTATGCCAATAACATACTCACGTTGCTGGCCTTCTCGTTCACCCTGCGGGCAGCAGGAACGTTTATCCCCTATGTAATGGGTCACTTCTGGAAGAAATCTTCCAGCGCTGGTTGTATCTCCTCGGTACTGCTTGGAAGCACCGTGTTTTTCCTGATGGACAAACACCTCATTCCTTCCATTCCCAAGGTAAACAACATTATCCCTGCCCTTGCAATCAGTCTTATATTGTTCGTTGTCTTCTCGCTTTTATTCCCCCCGAAGGAAGAAAGAACTTCGCTGGTACCTGAAAAAGAGTAATCGGTCAGTTTTTTATCCCATAGATAGAGCCGTCGCAATGGTCAATGTTGCGGCGGCTCTTTTGCATTGGACATAAAAAAAGAAGCTACCATCAGATAGCCCCTTTCAATGCAATGCTTTTTCTCTGTTACCTGTTGATCCAGTATTCCTTGGGAACAGGATTTGCCCCTTCCCAGATTACCTGCCTGAAGTGCACAGGGTCGGTATTCCCTTCGGTATTGATGAAAAGAATCTGACTGTTCTCGTCGATGTGGAGCGCCTTTCGGAGACCAGAAAGCCGTTCTTCCTGCATAATCGAAGCAAAAGCCCCTAAGGTAACGGCCCCGCTTTCCCCACTGATAATGAACGGGTCACCTTTCAGGGGGGTAGCATACATTCGCATTCCCTTGGCTGCAATATAGTCGGGAACCTGCACAAAGGCATCGGCATCTTCTTTGAGAATATCCCAGGCCATGGGACTTGGATCCCCACAGGCAAGACCTGCCATAATGGTATCCAGAGCCCCGGTTACAGTATGGGGTTTGCCATCGTTTGCCTTGGCACTTTCAAACAGGCAGGGGGCCTTATCGGGCTCGACAATGATACAGGTAGGGGCATCCTGTCCGAACAGGGCATGATAGAACCCTACGACAGAGGCAGCAAGGGCACCTACCCCGGCCTGTACGAAGACATGGGTCGGCTTCACGATTCCCTGGCCACTGAACTGTTCCTGGGCCTCGGCAAGCAAGGTGAGATATCCCTGCATTATCCAGGTAGGAATCTCGGTATAGTTGTCCCAGCTGGTGTCGCTGATGATGGTCCAGCCATTCTTTTCTGCATCAATGGCTACTTGGCGAACTGCATCGTCATAGTTTCCGTCGACTACCACTACGGTAGCCCCGTTGCTCTTGATCGCATCGATTCGCCTCGAGGTCGTCTCGGAGTGTACATAGATTACACATTTGAACCCAAGCTTCTGGGCAGCCCAGGCGATTCCGCGCCCATGGTTTCCATCGGTTGCGCTTGCAAAGGTAATGTGTCCGACTTTCTCTTTCACTTCATCCGAGGCGAGGTAGGCAAAGGGAGTGTCTTCCCCAAGAATCCCAAGCTTGCTCTGCAAGTACCGGTACAGTGCAAAAGAACCGCCGAGTACCTTGAAGCTGTTTAACTCAAGACGGCTCGATTCGTCCTTGGTCCAGATCCCGCCTACGCCGAACATGGCAGCCAAATGCGGAAGCCCCTGCAATGGGCTCATTTTATATCCGGGGATTTGTTTATGGAATCGCCTTGAGGTCTGCGCATTCTTCATAGAGAAAAGCTTCGAGGCAAGTTCGACGTCCTTGACGTCATGGTTAGTGATAATCCAAGAGATATCTTGTTTAGTATCAGTCATTATACCCTCCAAAGGGAAATTTGTTCATAGTTAATTTTACCCTATTTACTACCTATTTCATTAATTTTTCAAGTACTTATTACCGATATAATGAATTTTTTATAAAATTTTTAAGGAATAGCCAAAGAAAATAAAAATTTAATAAAATGATTGCAAGAACCGCAAAAATGAAAAACAGGCAAAATCAGAGACCACAGGGACAGGCATCCAAACCAATGATAAATCCCGTATAGACTTTTCTCAAGGTTTTCATCGGCTGAGGATTCCATCCTACGACGAACGAAACCCCAAAAGTCGTCTCCAACTCTTGGGGTTCTATACATCATAAAGTATCTATAGGGACAGGTCTCGGTTGACTATCGGCCTGAAACCTGGTCACTAAAACCGGTAGCGCATTCCTACCTGTGCTATAAATTGCAACTGCAACTGCTTGATAAAGGAAGTATCTGCATACTCCCAGAAAGCACCATAACCGAATTCTATAGGCAGGGAAAAATGGTCGAAAAATAAGATTTCCACCCCAAAACCACCACCTACGGCAAGACTAGGTTTGAAGGGCCCCAGTACATCACTGTATTCATCTACTGTTTCGATGGAACCCATATGGTTGATTGCAGTGAATATATAGAGTTGGCCAAGAAACCAATCGTCGTAGCAATCGGAATAGATTGTATGTTGATATTCCACTCCCACCACGTAATCGAGGTAGGAACCCCAGGTCGCATCTCCATTGAACGAAAGGCCAACGGTTGTCTGCAGGGCATCCAAATCAGAGATGCGCTTCTGATAACTGAGACCATAACCGGAAAGCTGACCAATCTGGGCTCCGATACTCGAGGGATACTTGGTAAGGATTTCGTTCCCTGCCGAGAAAAGCGATACGGAAACCAATAAAAGGCATGTGATAGCCAAGGTTATTTTTCTTGTTTTCATGTAGGTACATTACCATGGCTTTCAACCATACAACAAGTACTATTTGTCTGAAAGCGTATATTCTCCATTGGTAATCGAATAAGGAATCTTTCCCTCTTTAATACCTTGGGAAAGAAGGATTTTCTTATCCTTTGTGAAGAAAACAGCTTCAACCTCGGGTATGGCATCTATCATAGCCATCCCCTTCTCATAGCCGAGGGCGTAGACCGAAGTAGAGAGTGCATCGGCAAGAAAAGAACGAGGGGTTATAATACTCACGCTGGTAAACTCAGACTCCACAGGATAGCCTGTCTTGGTATCGAGGATGTGGTGATACACTTTCCCGTCCTGCTCGAAGAACCGCTCGTAGGGTCCGGAGGTAACCAACGACTGGTCGACCAGCGAGAGAATCATGACATAGCCTCCCCTATCCTGGTCAGGATCCTGAATCCCTATCTTCCAGGGAGTTCCGTCCGGTTTGCTACCCATGGTCAATACATTTCCGCCTAGGTTTACAATGGCACTTTTGACGTTATATTTGGAAAGAACCTTTGCAACTTCGTCCGCGGCATACCCTTTGGCAATGCCACCAAGATCGAGAACCATGTTTTTATCTGCTAGGCCTATGGAGTGGGTGGCACTATCCATCAAAACCCGTTCATATCCGATGAGAGGCAGAAGCGAATCGATTTCATCCTGGGGTGGTTTCCTCGGGTTATCTCCCCCGATGTCCCAGGCCTCGACCAAAGGCCCAACGGTAGGATCGAAGGCACCTCCACTCAATTGGGAAATGGCGAGGGCTTCCTCGACTACTGCATAGGTGTCTTGAGAAACCTCCTGCAACCCTTTCCCTGCCTTGGCATTGATCGCCTCCAGTTCGCTGGTTACCTTGTGCAGGCTCATCTTAGCCTCTATTTCGCTTATTCTCGCAAAAGCGGCAGCAAAGGCTTCCTCTGACGGATTGTCATAGATAGTTACCTTGCATACAGTGCCGAGCAATAGTAGCGACTTGGCTTGGGGCTCTACCGGTTTCTTCGTGCAGGAAGCGAGCAACAACAAAAAAGAAAGACATCCGATAGCTAGTATAGTTGGCAATAGTTTTGTTTTATTGTTTTTCATAATTCTTATAGAAAAGCATTATGCGACTATCTGTAGGATAATGCAACCAAGCAAACCAACTGCAGCCAACCATCTGTTGTCTTACCAGCTGAGATGCTAACTCATCGACCCTTGCCTCATCTTACATTTGTAAACAGAGAAAGGCCTTTCAAAAATGCATGCTCAAAATCCAATTTCAGAAACACGCCGATATGCCCAAGATCATAGGTACGCCTCAGATGACACGGGCCGTTCAGAATTTCCTTTGTGCCACTTTCCAGCCAAGAGCCTTGCGGAAGATAGATTTCCCGTTCCCCATCCCCTTGGGTGAGTATGGGAGCAATAAGCAAGGAACGACCGAACAGATACTCATCCTCAATCGCGCAGGCCGTATCATCTTCAGGATAAGAATAGAACAGAGGCCTCATCAGAGGCTCCCCATGAAAAACCGAATAGGCAGCCTCGCTCTCGATATAGGGTAGCAACTCCATTCTCAGGTTGCTGAATTTCCTGCAGATAGCAAGGATTGAATCATCGTTATAATGCTTTGCCATATTCCAGGGGCTCCGGTCGTTGACTGCCTCACTTTGTGTTTGGGAGAACTGTCCTCCCAGAGGCTCAGAATGCCATTGCATGACAGGCCAGAACGTTGCAAGCATAAACGAGCGGAGATAGAGTTCCGCCGAAGGCAAGGGGCCTGCAAACCCCCCGATATCGAATCCCCAGAACGGGATCCCTGAAACCGAGGCATTCAAACCTGCATGCAGGATACAGGGTAGTTCTGGCCAAATCGACAACTGGTCCCCCACCCAGTGCAGAGGGGTAGCTTGGGAACCCACATAGCCTGAACGGGAAAACAGTATCCGGTCCTTTCCTATTGCCTTGGCATACGCTTTCGTGTAGGAAAGCGGATATTCGTTTTGCATGGTAGTACCATCACTACCGTCATGGAAACGAACCTCATCCGTGTAAATGAACTCCCCGCCGTCGGTCTTGAACCCATCGACTCCCATTTCGAGAAGGTATTCCCTTCTTTTAAACCACCACTGGCATAAATGGGGATTCGTAAAGTCCGGGACCATACCACCGGCGAACCATTTTCCTTTGGGAATATGATAGGGAGTACCGTCTGGATTGGTTACCACCAGCGCATTTGCAATCGCCTCCTGGCAATCTGCCTCGTGGATCGAATGTACCTGGCCTGCATCGAGTTTTTTGAGAACCGGTATCTGCCAGAGGATGAGATGGAGTCCCTGACGGTGCAAAACTTCAATCATCTTTTTAGGATCGGGCCACAACCCCTCGTTGAACCTATAGAAGGTCGCCTCGTCGCTCCAAGCCTCGATTACCAGCACTGTTGCGGGTATTGCATACGTAGCAGCTTTTTCAGCCTCTTTAAGCACCGTTTCCTGGTCATTCCATCGATTGGCACTCATCCATGGGCCAAAGGCCCAAGAAGGGGGAAGGACTGCCTTTTCCTGCAAGGATAAAAAACCGGCAAGGATTTTTTGGGGGTTTCCCGAGAAGAAATACACACCATCGTCACAGACAGGAAGGACAATCGTTACCCTTAGCCCATTTTTCGTCCGCCTGGATACAAAGGTGCAGACCAATCTGGTCTGGAGAAAAAAGCCCAAAGAGTCGGTAAGAAAGAAGGGAACCGGCAGATACGTATCCTGCCCCTGTTGGGTAAAATGCTCGACAACCTGGTTTTTTCGCTGCAAACCTTCCTGATTGAAGGCATCAAACCGTTCACCGAACCCCCAGATACCCTTTGCACGGGGGATGGTAAACTGGATTTGCATCTTTCCATCCTTGTTTGTCCAGGAAAAATGGGAAAGCTCTATTTGCCTTGCTATGTATTCCAGATTGACTGGCTCCAGATTCCAATGTATGTTCATCCTTTTATTCCTCCGACCTGCAATCCAGTAGAAAAATAGCGTTGGGAAAAGGCATATACCAAGAGAAGGGGTATCATTGAGATCAGCGAGCCAGCCATCAGCAAATCAAACGAAGTCTTGAACTGACCGCTTAACGAATTGAGAATGATAGGAAGCGTAAAATGGTCCCTGTCTGTCATCAGCACCAACGGGAGCAGATAATCATTCCAGGCATCCATACCCAAAATAATAGCAAGGGTGATCAAACTGGCCTTACACATAGGCAAGACTATCAAGACAAAACTTTTCCATAGCCCTGCCCCGTCAATGGCCGCAGCATCGAGATAAGCATTGCCAATCCCCATCATCTGCTGGCGAAGCATAAAGATGGCAAAGGCTTTGAAGGCACAGGGCACGATGAGGGCAAACAAGGTATTGGTCAGATGCAGTTCATTCATGATCAGATAGAGTGGAATGAATATCACCTGGGAAGGAATCATCATGGAGGCGAGAAACAAAAGAAACAGCATAGAACTTCCCTTGAATTGTATCTTCGAGAACGCAAAGGCCGCCATGGAGGAGCTCACCAATGCAATGAGGACTGAACCTGAAGTGACTAACACAGAGTTCATAATCGAACGAAACATACCATCCAGGGCGAAGAGCTTGCGATAAGCCTGCAAGGTCGGTTCCTTGGGAATCCACTCGATGGGAACTGCCAGCAAAGCCCCACTGCTCTTGAGTGAGGTAGAAATCATCCACAGGAAAGGAACAATGGCAAAAAATGAAAACAGAATTGCAAACATATGATATGAAACAAATTGCCAAATTGATTTTTTACATATCATAATTCACCCACTTCTTCTCCATCGATTTCTGCAGGATGGTAAAACACATGATCACGGCAAACAGAACCCAGGAATAGGCTGCAGCATACCCCATCTTCCCGTAACGGAATGCGTACTTGTAAATTCTTTCCACCATGACTATGGTAGCCCCGTTGGGGCCCCCTTCTCCATCCTTGGTCATTACCATCACCTGCGGGAACAGCTGGAAAGCATTGATCAACGATAACATCACTACATAGAACGTCACAGGAGAAAGCAAAGGAATGGTAATATGCCAGAAGGAAGTCCAACTAGAAGCTCCATCGATTTCTGCAGCCTCATAGTACTGCGGATTTATGGAACGCAGTCCGCCAAGGAATATCATCGAATAGAAGCCAATGTCTTTCCAGAGCGAAGCCAAAACGATGGATGGCATAGCCCAGAGTTCACTCTGCAACCAGAGAGGCCCGGTTATGCCAAAAAGGGAAAGGCCATTGTTGATAGGTCCATAAGTTGGGCTGAGAAGCCATTTCCAGATCAAGGCGCCAGCAACCCAGGAAGTCAAAACAGGGATGTAATATAAAACCCGGTAACTATTTGCTCCATTTCGGGGCGAGTTGATTATTGTGGCTGCCTTAAGCGAGATCAAAAGCATCAAGGGCAGGTATACTATGATGAAATAGGCATTATGACTAAGGGCTTTCCACATTTCCTGATCCCTCAGGATCTGGGAAAAATTCTTCACCCCGTTAAAATGAGACTGCACAAAACCGAAAAACCCATGGGTAAGGCTTACCGGGGACATTCCAGTCCAATCGGTAATGCTGATAAGAGCGGAAACAACAATCGGCAAAAGCGAGAATAAAACCATACCAATCAGGCTTGGCAACAAAAACGGAAGGGCAACCAAAAAACCCGATCTTGAGCGCATCCTCATGGAATACTCCTCTTTCCAGATTTGCCGCCAGGGAAGATTCCCATGACGGCATACTGTTATACGTATCAATATTTACAGGTTGATTTTTGCCTCAAGCTCTGCCTGACAGGCTTTGAGTGCCTTTGCCGCATCCATTTTCCCGTAGGTAATCTGTGAGAGATAGCCACCGATGATTGCACTCATTTCTGCCTGCTGGTTAACAACCGGAGGGGTTACCAGATAGTTGAGACTTTCAAATACCGCTTTGCGGTTTGCAGGGGGTGTAATCGCGAGATAGGCTTCAAGTACATCCGGATAGGTTACCGGGGGTAGTTCCCACGATGCCCCGACCCTAAGATTTGCAGCTTCGCGTGAACCGGCGAGGAAGGCTGCAAGCTTTGCAGCTTCAACGGGGTGCTTGCCCGTCGAACTCACCACATAGGCATTGGAGAAGAAGTGACAAGCCTTCTGTGTGTTACCCGGTTCGATAGTTATATCCCAGGGGAAGGAACAATTCGCGGTAAAATCGCTGAATGCCCAAATGCCGGTGACCAACATTCCGAGTCTTCCGCTCTTAAACAGGTCCCAGTCACCCATGCCACCCATCTGCGCTTCGGTAGGCATAATATTGCTCAGGGTCTGCCAGCTTGCCATCCTTGCCGCGGTTGCAACATTGGCAGGGGTATCGACGGTAAATTTCTTTCCATCGGCAGTCATGAGACTGCTACCATTCTGCTTTGCACCTTTGTAAAACTCATGGAACGTCAACGGACGATAGAAACCATAATAATCTTTCCCGTAGGCGCGGATTTTCGCACCGGCCTGCTCGACTTCATTCCAAGTCCAGTTGTCGGTAGGATAGGCGATCCCGACTTTGTCAAACAGAGCTTTGTTATAGAACAGGACAACGTTGGAGAAAGAGTTTGGAACCCCATATTGCACACCGTTGTAATCAAATGCCTGCAAAGCGGTCTTGTTGAAACCGCTGGTGTCACCCAGTTTTCCCTCAAGGGAGAGAAGAACCCCCTGGCTTGCATAGGAAACAAAGTTCTCATAGTTCAACTCGAACAGGTCGGCTGCATTGCCTCCAACCACTTTACTCTGCAACTGGGTGAAGTAATCGCTGTACCCGATACTCTGCAGATCGACCTTGATCGTAGGGTTCTGTTTCTCGAATTCGGCAATCATTGCTTTCAAGGCAGGTCCCGAGGCATTGCTGTCTGTTCCTGAAAACTGCTCGAGTCTGAGGGTGACAACCTGCGAAGCCTGTTCTTTTGTCCCTTGTGCAAAGAGTGCACACGCACTGACCAAGACCAGAGCCAGCATCATTACAGTTTTTCCAATCGTCCTTTTTTTCATTCCTTTTCCTCCCAAAACATGGTATGGAGGGTATAAGCCCACCAGTTGTACTTGCTGTACAAATCAAAATGAACTCACTATACTTGTTTCGGCATAGTGAACGTTTCCGACAAACACTTTGCAAACCCTCCCGGCATTGGCCTACAATGCCGGGATTTTTCTTATCCGGATGCCTTCCCTCCTCTTATGCTAAAGCTCTCGGACCGAAGAGCGCTCAACCAACGTCACGGGAAGCACAACCTTTTGTTTTTCCCCATAGCTTCCCTTTCTCTCCTCAATTATCAGATGGGCTGCCTTCGCCCCCTTCTGGGAAACATTCTGTCGTATCGTAGTCAGTGCAGGGTCACAGTTCTCTGCAATCCAGCTATCGTCAAACCCGATCACGGAAAAGTCTTCAGGTACTTCCTTGCCTGTCTTTTTCAAGCCTCGTATCAATCCGACCGCCAAAATATCTGCAGAGGCAAAAATTGCAGTGGGAGCATCTCTGTCTTTCCCCAGCTCCTCTCCGAGCTGCAATCCATATTCGTAGCCCACTGTCCCCGAATAGACCAAAGTTGGGTCAAAGGGAACCTCTGCCTGTTCCAAGGCATCGCGGTAGCCAAGGAAGCGCTCGTAGTTGACGCCTTTCTCCTTGATAATCCCTGAGGCAAACCCAATGCGCCGATGGCCTTTCTTCAGTAGATGTTCAGTAGCAAGCCTACCGCCCAGGCGGTCATCGATTGAGACGGTATGGAAAGCCAGGTCCTCGCAATAGCTGTCAACAAGGATGACCGGTATTGCCAGGCGCTTGAGATCTGTATAATAGGCTTCAGGATACATGCCAACGATGATGATCCCATCCAGGCTCCTGGTCTGTGCAACTTCAAGGTAGCTCTGGTCTACATTCGTGCCACTGATAAGCACATGGTAGCCAGCCATTCTGGCTTCATATTCGACACTTGAAAGGAATTCCCCATAGAATGGGTTTGCGAACATGAATTTTTTTCCAGGTTCTGTCTGTGGTATCACAACCCCGAACAAATGAGACCGGTTGGCTACCAGGGCCCTCGCAGAAAGATTGGGAACATAGCCTAGACGCGTTATTGCTTCCTGCACCCTTTCGATGGTTTCCACTGCTATGGACTGGTCTTTCCTTTTGTTGATAATATAGGAGACCGTGGCGACGGAAACCCCTGCCTCCTTGGCGATATCTTTCATATTAATTCTTTTTTCAGCCATAACTTACCCCTGACAACATATACATAACCGATTCTGATTACTTAAACGTTTAAGTAATTGTATATCCACTCCACCCATCCGTCAACAACTATTTCCATCAGCGAGTATCCTTACCTACAAGGGAGACTTCATTCCCGGTTATATCGATGCGATATCGGTGGCCATGTACCTGCACGGTAAAATGCAAGCCCTTCCACCCGAGCGGTAACCGTGCATCCAACGTTACCGCTCCCTTACTGTCAGCCATAAGCTGGGCACAACCCAGTACGATTGCCTGCCACGAGGCACCATAGGAGCCTATATGCAATCCTTCTGAAGCAGTATTGCCCATCAGATCTTCCAAGTCGAGAAACATGCTTTTTGTGAGATATTTTTCGGCTTTTTCCATTTCTCCTATCTGGAAAGCACACAAGGCATGCATCCCCCAGCTAAGAGTCGAATCGTGGGCAGTAATCGGTTCGTACCAGTGCCAGGCTGCTTGCTTTTGTTCCTTGGTAAAAACAGAGGGAAGCATCGTCGAAAGAAGAATGACATCCGGCTGTTTCAGGATCTGATACCGTTGCAACCGGTCGAAGCAAATGGAATGGTAGAGCGGCTCGTCATTGTGCTTGAGATCAGACAAGGCAACAGGTTCAAGCAGAGAGAACGTATCATCCTGGGCAAATGTACCTTTCAACGCATCATAGGGAACCCTTGCTTTCTCGATAATCTGTTTCCAAAGTGATCGTTCTTGCAAAGAAGGATAAGCAGTACCATTTTTGAGCGTAGCCCCCTTCTTTAGAATATCCAATGCCAGTTGCAGGTTATATTTTGCCATGGTCACCGTAAACGTATTGTTCTTGGTCACCCCAGCATATTCATCGGGACCTTTGACAAACAACAGTTCATACCTATCGGTTGCCTTTTCATAGGTAAAGCGGCTTGCCCAGAAACGTGCTGTCTCTATATAGAGCGTAGCCGCTTCTTCTCGTTCCCAAGCCTCCTGACCCTGTACCCTCGCATATTCACCCATTGCCCACGCGATATCGGCAGTTACATGGATTTCACACTTGCCGATATCCCAGGACTCACACTGCTCGCTTCCATCCAAAGAACACATCCAAGGATACCTTGCACCCTCTGCATTGTGTTTCAAGGCATTCTCTTTAGCTGCGCCTAGCGTGTGCAGGCGATAATCCAGCAGGCTCTTTGCTGCCTCAGGATAGCAATACAGATAAAAGGGAAACATAAACACCTCGGTGTCCCAGAAATAGCATCCCTTGTAACGGCCATGGGAAAGCCCCCTCGCCCCGATGGAAACAGAAGCATCCTGGGCACTGCAATTCTGCAATAGTTCAAAGATTGCGAAGCGTATGGCACATTGGTCAGCCTCCGGTCCCTCGATGGATATATCGCAATCGTCCCAGAGGCGAAGGAGAAATTCCTTTGAGCGAGCAAACAAAAAGGAAAAACCCCTTTCAGAATTTTGTATGAAGGTTCTTGCCTGCGCTTCCTTTTCTTTGGCTGAAAAGCAGACAGGCTTGGTCGAAACAGAGACAATGAATTCAAAAGAAACCGTCTTCCCTTTTTCCAGAAGCAGAGAATGGGAAACCTTGACTTTTGCACCTTGTAAAAATTCCTGCTTTGTCGAGGGAACCGAACAATGGTCAGAGGCAAAATACAGGCAATGAAACAGGCCTGTATTGGTTGTTGCCTCCAGTGTTCGAAACGATTGGAAAGCCTGCACCTCCACATTTTTCAGCAAATAGAGCATTTGTTCATTTTTGATTGTCTGGTCATCATGGATGGGAAGGTTTGCAACCGTACCGTCAAGACTATGGGATACACAAAGGGAAACAGGCTTTTCCTGCGCTTCTACAATAATACGCTCTGCGCAGAGACTGGTATCATCGAAGGAGAAAAACCGTTCGACGGTGATGCGCACCCCAAGCTCTTGCCAGGTTCGGCTAACCAATCCTGTTTTGAGGTCAAGGGTCTGCTTGAAATCCTGCAAATCACTTTGGGAAGTGCAAATGTGGCCATCAATTTCGATTGCAACCAATAAGGGGTCGGGAAGGTTTACCAGATCGGTAATCCCGGGTTTTACATAATCGAAGACCCCTGCCTTGAAAAGGCCATGGGTTGCAGGGGTGTAGGAATCCCCACAAAACACCGCGCGTCTCCCCATTGCCCCGTTTCCTTGGAAAAAGATGCTCTCAAAGAAAGATTTGTTTTCCATGGACCAGAAATCGGTTTCAATCGACCATTGGTGATAGTGCAGTTTTCCTCTAGGCATGGAAAGCGTTCTCCTCTAGCAAAACGTACGCTACATATCCGCTGCAGGTAGCAAAGGCTTCCCCTGTAGTGCAAAGCCCGGTCGTCTCATCGATACTCTCACAGGCAATTCCATTGTCCATGGGAGCTGCCAGAAGTTTTTGAAGGGCAGCCTTATCATGGAAGACCCGTATCGAATTGGCCAGGCTCAAGACCCAGGGATGCGGGGCATGGGGGCATCCAATGGAACCAAAAGGATAACCAGCGAAGGAATAGCGGTAGGAAGGGTCGGTAATCGTTGCGACGGATTTCTTGAAATTCGGGTCCTCTAGGCTACAAAACCCAAAAGTAGGAAGCAACATCAGACTCCCTGGGGGTTCATCATAGATGTCATACGCCCCATCTTCAGCAACCGACCAGACAAACTGTCCTTCGCGTATACAATGGTCATAGATGGCATGCTTCACAATCTTTGCCTCTTCTCTCCACAAGCTGGATTTTCCAGCGTAATCCCATTGGGAGAAAAGAGTGAACAGTTTCCAGACCAACACATTGTCATACGTCAGGTAGGGATGCACATGCATATCGTCAGTTGGTTGCAAAAACGTCTCATACAGCTGCAACTTGGAGTTCTTTTTCTTTGACAACAATGCCTCGATCCTGTCAAATAAGTGCTGAGCCCACCCTTCTTGCAGGATTGCACGGTCGCCAGTAGCACGAATATAGGAATCGAAGCCAAGGACAGGGGCACAGAGTTCATCCAACTCGAAGCCAGGTTCCAGCACAGTGCCATCGATATACCTGCTATGGATTCCCACATTCCTGGCCTGACGGGTCGAAACATACTCAAGGATTTCCCGGGCAACAGAGGCATCACCACAGATTATAGAGGGCAGGGCCCAAAGCAAGCTGTCACGATCCCAGTAAGATGCTGAGACATAGTAAAGAGGGCTTCTGGTTGTCACCACAACCCGTTCCTCTGAATCAATTGTCTTTCCGGTGGCAAAGAAAAGCGCATAGAAAAGGTTTCTGTTCAAGACCTCTTCCATCCTTTTGTCTGCAACTCTCTGCAAACACTTCTGCAAATAGGCTCGCGTGTCCTGCAACAGACTCTTTGTCGTCCATCGCTGCATCTCCCTTGCACTGGTAACTGCCGCTACTTCCTCGTAGCCAAAGCCACAGAACCAAGAAATCTCATCAGCTGCCCCTGGGAGCAGGCAACAGGAATATTCGGAAGAAAAGGAAAGGCCATCGGTGCGTTCTTCCCAACTCCACTTGGTTTTCTGTGAGGAAATCGGGGCAAAGGCAAGGAGCGGAAAACCGTGGCGGATATCGAATACCGGTCCATCAGTCCAAGAAGAGGAGTAGGCGTGCAGCGTCCCTTCAAACTGTTTTTCTTCGTTGATGCAATGATAGAGGCTTCCCCAATTTGCCTGTAAGGAGACTGTACAATCAAGGTTCTCCCTTCCGTTGTTTTGCACTAAGATGCCATAGACAAACCCCCTATGGCCCACCGGGGCATAGATGGTTATCGAAATGGAAAACCCATTTCCCAGAGTGAGGCTGGCACTGGGTATCCAATAATCGAGCAATTTCCACTGCAGGGAAGCGAGGTCAAGCAGTGCTCCCCCAATTTTAATGCGAGGGACCATAAAGGGATGATTCTCAGTTCCCCGCAGGTCCAGCAACCCTTTGCTTCCCATGTGGAGAAAGGTTATATCCTTGATTCCTGCATTCCTAGTCTCAATCTGTGGCAAAGAGATATATTCGTTTCCTGTTGGGTACCGTTCTATCTTCATCGGTGGAATCCTTATAGTAGCACTACTTAAACGTTTAAGTAACATGAACATTGTAAGCTTCGATACTAAAATACGTCAAGACTTTTTTCATATACCCTACAGGATTCTCATCTACAATTTTGCTTGACTTTCGAACCCTGCTCAATTACTCTGTAACAAGTATTACATGTAACAGGTATTACATATAAATAAAGGGTACAATACAATGGAAGATCAACAATGGCTCTTGCTCAATTTTACACTCCCTAAAGAACCTTCCCGGGTCCGGGTAAGCGTGTGGAGAAAATTGAAAAAAAAAGGTTCGATTAACATCGGGCAATCCATGTGGATTTTACCGGTCAGTGATCCACATCTTTTGTTTTTCACCGCGATCAGTGAGGAAATCACCCAGAACAAAGGAACAGCCTTTCTGCTTACAGCAACGTTCATCAAGGAAATCAATGCCCCGGACGTGATAGAACTCTTCAATTCCGCCAGAAATGAGGAATATACGGAGTTCTTGGAGAAATGCGAGGATTTCTCCGATGAGATAGAAAAAGAGACAACGATTGAAAATTTTTCCTTTGGGGAACTGGAAGAAAACGAAGAGGAATACAAGAAACTCAGTGAATGGCTCCAGAAAATACTTGAAAGAGATTTCTTCTCCTCTTCGGTAGGCCTCCAAGCAAAACAGCAATTAGGCAAATGCCAGCAACTGCTTGAGGAGTTCAGCTCAAAAGTCTATAGCTCATCCGAAGAAGAAGGGGCGATCTGAAAATGGCAAGGTTACCTATAGCACCAATCAAGGAACCGGGAAAGATACTCAACTACTGGAAAAAAGAAAAACTGATTGTCGCATGCATCGTCTTCTTCGGGCTGACCTTCAACACCTTGACAATCCTAGGGCCCATCTACCAAGGGAAACTCATCGATGCGATTGTCCAAGGTAATAATCTGAAAGCACTGCTTCAGCTTGCGGCAACTTTCATCCTCTTGGTCGTAACCATCCAGCTTTTGCGGTACTACAAACGCTTTTTCATCCGTCGTTTTGCCAACAACACCAGTGCTACCATGCGCCTGATGGTCTACAACAACATCATGCATAAGAGCATGACTGAGTTGGAAAAGGAAAATGCAGGGAATCTCATGACCCGGGCAATTTCAGATGTGGATCTGTGTGTCGAGGGCATGCGCAAGTTCACTACCGAAATCTTCGATACCGGGGTGTTGATGACCGCCTACCTTGTCTCCCTGTTCGTATATGATTACAAGGTAACGTTTTTTTCCTGCCTGTTCATTCCCCTTGCAATGTTCATTGCAGAGAAGCTCAAAACCCTCATGTACAGGTATTCTCTGGCCTACCGGCAAAAAAGCAGTGAAATCGCAAGCCTTACGTATGACTCTCTGGAGAATGTACTTATGTACCGTGCAAATGGCATGGAAGGGGCCAATGCAGTCAGGTATGCTGCAGAACTGGAAGATTTACGCAAGAAAGCAACGAAGGCAAGCATCCTGGAAAATACTATGCAACCTATCTACAACATCATTGCAATGATCGGGGTGGTCACTGTGCTCTACCTTGGCGGTGGCAAAGTCATTAGCGGCGAATGGACCCTTGGGGTATTCGTAACCTATATGACCATGTTTGGAGCCTTGGCGGTAAAGGCAAGCAAAGCTGCCAAGCTGTTCAATTCCGTACAGAAATCACAGATTTCCTGGAAACGGATAAAACCGTTCCTCGGTGAATACCAAACCAAAGAAGCGGTTCAAATCGAAGACACGTTGCAAACGAAACTAGAAGTCCTTGGCCTTGGCTTCACCTACCCCACCGGCAATGATGCCGTGTTACAGAATCTCAGCTTCTGTGCCAGAAGCGGTGAAATTATCGGGATAACAGGGCCAGTTGCCTCAGGGAAATCAACCTTGGGCTTGGCCTTGCTTGGCCTCTACCCCTACTTGGGAACTATCAAGATCGACGGCAAGGAACTGAGAGACTACACGGAGGCCCAGAGAAGCCAGATGATTTCCTATCTGGGGCATCAGAGCCAGCTACTCTCCGATTCCATATACAACAACATCACCATGGGAAGCAAGAAAGACATCTCGCAGGTTTTGCAGGATGTCTGCTTCGAGGAAGACCTTTCCAGCATGCAAGACGGAATCCACACGCTGGTAGGCAGCAACGGCATCCGGCTCAGCGGCGGACAGATGGCAAGAATCGCCCTGGCAAGGGCACTTCTGGATAAAAAGAAACTCATCATTCTTGATGACCCCTTCTCTGCAGTGGATAGGAAAACAGAAGGTACCATCATTGAAAATCTCAAACGACGATATACAGACAGCATCATCCTTATCATTTCGCATCGCCTCGCTTGGTTCAGCTCGTTGGACAGGATCATTCTTATCAAAGGATGCAACAACACAGAATACGGGACACACAGCCAACTGATGGAACGTTCACCATTCTACGCAACCATTTATCAGTTGCAGAATACCCAGGGAGATGAGAGAAATGAAAGCTAGTCTGGTCAAGAATTCCATCATCAACGTCTGTAAAGCCAAAAAAGGAACCTGCCTAGTCCTGGTAATTGCCATCTTCGGAACAGTCTTCGCAAGCCTGGTTCCTCCGCAGGTTTTGAAACTGGTCATCGACAAGAATCTCGTCCCCAAGGTTCCGCAAGGGTTGCTTGCCTTGGCCCTGCTCTACCTGGGTGCCCTGCTTTGCATCGGACTGTTCGATTTCACCAAGGAAGCGGTTATCACGGTTCTGGGACAGACGATAACCAAGGAAATCCGTTCCGAGATGATGGATAAACTGGAAACCATCCCTGCAAGTTATTTCTCGTCCCAGAACGCCGGGGAAATCGTCTCACGGTTTACCAATGATGTGGATTCGATCAATGCCATGTTCTCAAGTGGGATTGTGGGACTGGCAATCGACTGTTTCAAGATTATTGGGATTGTAATTTCCATCTGGTTGTTCAGCAGCCAGCTCGGTCTTATTGTCCTGGTATTGCTACCGGTAATCTTTCTCATCTCGCGCCTCTTCCAGAAAAGCATGCTCAAAGCCCAATTGGAAAATCGCAGGGTAATCGGAAGGGTAAACAACCATATCGGTGAAAGCATCAAGAACATGCTCATGATCAAAAGCAATAGCAAAGAGCGCTATATGGAAGAGACCTATACCAAGTATCTGCAGCAAAACTTCAAGACAATCGAAAAGGTGAATTTCTTCGATTCTGTCTTCCCCCCGATCATCCAGATTACAAGGGCCTTGGTCATAGCACTCATTGTGGTCCTTTCTTCAAAAGAGTTACACTTTTTAGGCATTACCCTGGGAATGGTGGCGGCTTCCATCGACCTGGTATCAAACCTCTTCATTCCGATTGAGAACCTTGGCATGGAGCTGCAGAATATCCAGTCTTCAATCGCAGGCAGCCGACGTGTCGATGAGTTCTACAGGGAAAAGGAAGACGACAGCAAGGATACCACCATAACAGCCAAGGCAATTCTCTCACAGAAAACTACGGCTAACCTTGTATTCGACCATGTCAGTTTCCATTATGACAAGGGCGTTGAAATCCTTAAAGACATTTCTTTGAACATACAGGATCGGGAAAAGGTCACGTTGGTTGGCAGGACCGGAGTCGGAAAATCGACATTGTTCAAGCTGGTTCTGGGTTTGCTCAAACCGACCAAAGGAAGCATAACCATCAACGGGGTAGACGTATATGCAATTCCTAATAGCGAGAAGCGCAAGCTTTTCGGATATGTCGACCAAGGTTTCCAGATCATTGTGGGAACCATTGGGGAACAAATCAGCCTGAAAGACCCTTCCATTACCAAAGAACAGATAGAAAGGGCCCTCGAGGTGGTCGATCTTACAGAATATGTGCACTCGCTGGAAAAAGGAATCGACACCCCGGTTAGTGACAACTCCCTCTTTTCCCAGGGTCAGAAACAGTTGCTTGCGATTGCAAGGGCAATTGTGACCGACCCCCCGATTCTCCTGCTTGACGAGATAACGGCAAACCTTGATTCGGTAACCGAGGCAAAGCTTACTGCCGTACTGCAGAAAACCAGCCAGGAGCACACGGTGCTTTCCATTTCCCATAGGCTTTCCTCCCTAGTCGACTGTGACACCATGGTCATCCTGGAAAAAGGTAAGGTAAAGAACAGCGGCTCGCCTCAAAAGCTCATGGAGGAAGACGACTGGTTCAGAAGCCATAGGGAGCTGGAGAAGCTGACAGGAAGGTAATCCAAAAAAAGAGGTATCCCCTCCTTTCAATCATAGGACAAGAATTCGTCAATCTGCGCGGGCACTTCCTTCGCTTCCTTGGAAGGAAACAACACCCAGTCATGCATCAAACCTTCACCGAGCACCAAGGAGAGTGAGGAATCTTTGGCTTTTCCAACCTTTTCCTGCAAGAGCAGGCAATCGGGAAAGAAAATCTCATGGGTTCCTGCATAGAGCAGGATTTCCCCCAGATTGTCCAGGGTGCCAAAAAGAGGGGAAAGAAAAGGAATCGACAAATCATCCCCTCCGCTGTACAGGCTTGCAGCATACCGCAGGCCCTCGACAGAAAGGACGGGGTCGATCGGATCATAGTCAGCAATCTGTTTATTTTGCAGAGCTAGATCGAGCCAAGGGGAACACAGGACTGTCTTTTTGGGAAATGGCACAATTTTTTCATCTCTGAGTGCCTGTAAAAGAGCCAAGGCCAAACCACCCCCGGCAGAATCACCAAACAGGAAGAACGTATGGTCAGGATACCTACGGACAACCTCCCGGTATGTTTCAAGAACCATGGCTTTGGTTGCTTTCCAGGTACTTTCAGGGGCTAGGGGGTAATCGACGAAAGAAATGGTCAAAGGGTACTTACTGGCCAAGGCCCGGATAAGCCTGCGATGGAAGGCCGAGGCCTCAACTACATACGATCCTCCATGAAAAAATAACAGGTGCCTGCCATCGGGAGCTTTTCCGCTGACCGTCGTAACACATTTTCCCTGGGCTTCAAAGGTATCGAGGGTAAAACCAGATTTAAAATGTCTAGCATCCATCACCCCGTTTCCCCGGGGAGGATTCTTATAAAGCCTGGATGCAAGGTCTTTGCCTTTTATCAGTTTTAAAAAGGACTGGGCTACATCGGTGGTCGCACTCATTTTTCCTATCCCCTATTTTCCTAATCATAGGCATTTGATTTGCTATCGTCTAGGTTTGGCCAAGAATTGACAATCTCTCGGAAAGAAGACTTCGCATGCGTTCTTTGAGCGTTTCGGATGCAAAACTTGTTTCGATGGTTTCTATGAATTCGTTTTCAAGACCAAGGAGACGGTTTATAAGATTTACTGCTACCTTGTCATATAAATGAAAATTCTGAGCCAATTTCAAGAAATCAAGTCGGTTAAGATGTGCTTTTTTTTCCCCTAGGGTAAGCGCTGTTTCTTCCTTGTCAGAGCTCATGATCAGTTGTACGGGCAATAAGTCATAGAAGGGGGAAAGCACATATTTTTCAAAGTCCTCGGCTATCAATGAAAAATTTTTCAAATGCATATCGGAATTTCCTGTCATGAAACAAAATATAAGAAGGTAATATAAATTGGCAAGATCAAGATTCGGACGGTAGGACCACCGGGAAACAATCTTTGCGCATTGCTCATAGGAACCCTTGTATTTATCCTCTGTTAGACGAGATGAGAGTTGACAGAAGTCTTCCATTGGAATCCTGTGTATTTTGCCTTGGATTACCCGCCTGTCTATTCGCTTGGTTATATAGGCTAGACTACCGTCAGAAAGTCGCATCATTGCATGCGGAACAGTTTGTATACCGGCAACATCTGCCATCCGCATAACCAAATCCTCCGCCTGGGGCAGTTCCTTAAAATCTACCGAATTTGGTTTTAGAATGTACCCTGCAGGTACACCTACAAGCGTCAAACGAGAGGGATTGCCTCTTTTGCCATCAAGCAAATGCAGGGAAAGCTTTTTCTGGGCTCCGGGAACAGTGATTCCCATTCCAGTGGATTTCTTTGCAAGATCCTCAATCATGGTTTCTGACAATTCCAACTCAGGGATGTTTTTCGTACCGAAAAATTTATTACTACAGGCACCATGCCACTGGTTTGAGGTATCCACTTCTAAGGGCTTCCCACAATATAGACATCTTTGCATCAGATAGCCTCCACTGAAACCGCCCCGATACTATCCTTACAGGTGGCTAGCAACAATCCCATTCTGTCCCTTGGATTGAGTTTCCAAGTCTCCAATGATATTTCCAAAAGCCACCCCTCGGGAATAAGACCATCGAAGAAAGGGAAAAAGACAGTACTGGTAAACGCTTCTCCCTGCAACGGAAGCGTCAAGCTGACCGGATGTGGAACAGGTCCGGAAAGATAGGAAGCAGCATATGAGAAGGAATAGCCCTTTTCCGTTTCAGCTATAACTCCTGCAAAAATCCCATCAAAGAATACATTTCCCTGTCGAAACGTAGAAATCATAGGCCTTCCCCTTCCTTCGGCATTCTCCCAGGAACAGCCCTACTGCCGAACATAGACAAAGCCTGATTCACCTTGTCCAATCGTACCGTTTCCTTTCCTTGCTCCAGGTCACGGATGAATCTGAGTCCAAGCCCAGAACGCAAGGCAAATTCCTGCTGGGTCAATCCGGCTTTTTTGCGTTCTTCTTTGATATAAGTCCCGATTGGGTTACGACCACTATTTTCCATAGGTAATATTATACCCTTTCGAGTATAATCTGTCTATATATTATATATATTATACCCTAAAGGGTACAATTCTTAAAATACAAGGAGATCTATACCCGATAGGGCATACTTTTATGAACAAATACGCCATTTGGAGAAACAAGTGTTACTGCAAAGCTTCTTTGGTATACCCAAGGTCAAGCATCCGGTACAGGTATCTTGAGGCTACCGAGGCATAGGGATGCCACACGGCACAACGCTGTGTTATAGAGGAAATGGAAAGATCTTCGGTTTTATACAGATACCGATAGGCCTGCAGAAACGCACCGTCCTCATACGGAAGGACATCCATCCGGTCGAGCGCAAAGATCAGGTACATCTTGGCCGTCCAGGGACCGATTCCCTTAAGAGAGGTTAACCGACTTATCACTTCTTTGTCCAAACAGGTAGCGAGCTCCTTAAAGAAGGAAGGATGCTCCTGGCAATAGAGCGCTACATCCTTGATAGTCTGCGCCTTCCTGTTCGAAAGTCCTATAGAACGCATCTGCGCTATCTCGAGGCTGCTTATCGTCTCAGTGGTCAAATTGTAATTGCAAAGCAATTGAAACCGCTTTTCAATTACCTCGGCAACCTTGGAGGAGAGCATCTGAGAGATAACAAGGCCCACAACAAAAGTAAGTCCTTCTTCAGAAGTGGTATAGGAAAGCTTCCCTACCCGTTCGATTCCCTTTGCGAGGATCGGGTCTTTATTGCACAGGTACTGTATTTCCTCAGAGCTTTGATTATATTCGACCATTTTCTTCCCTTTTCCCTATTATTCTTTTACGATTCGCCCGCAGGGAAAATCGAGGGCAAACACATCCAGTTTTCCATCCCCGTCCCAGTCGAGTGTCCCATTGCATTGGTGGCATAGATAGATGGTCTTTAGATATTTCTTTTCCAACAAGGGGGGAACGACATCGCTGAAGGGCTTTGCATCGGGATGCAACTCTTTCATGAAATGGTAGAGGCCCTTGGTCCCCTTGCTGGAATTGCAACTCTTGCAGGCCCAGATCTGATTATGGATTCCCTGTATATGGTCGCATGTCCCACAGGTTTTTTTGATAAGCAGAGACTTTGGGACGATATGGTCCCAGGCCAGGTGATCTGGAGAACCGCAGTATGCGCAAACATGTTCAGTTTCAAGCATCTGCCTGTCTTCGCGCAGGATATCAGACCACTTTTTCTCATCGTCACGCAAAGCGCGAAACGTTTTCTTGATAAACCCGTAGGCTTGTTTCTTTGACTCCGGCCCAAAGGCAGAGCTGGCAATGATCTTTGCATACTGATAGAAAATGAGTTCTTTGATCGTCGTGACTTCCCGATCGGGCATACTGGCCTCCCGTTTCTTATGTAGATTCGAGTATATCCCTAATTTTTGGTTTATGTAGGAATTCTTAGGGACTTTTCTTTCGTTTTAGCAAAATAAATAAGGTAGCATGAGGTTCCTACAAAGAGGCTTGCTTGAGTGCAATTTACTCTAAAAACCTTTCTGGAATTTTTTAGGTGCGTTGAACATCAATTTAGAACAGTGCATCACCCAAATATACGAATAACAATATGTTCAAAAGCAAATTTTTCCTATCTACCCAATGGTTCTCCAAGCATCTTTCCCGCCCTGGCTTTACCCTCAGCAGTACTGCATCTTCTCTGTGTTTCTGTTATACTTACCTTCATGCAAGAACTTATCGAACAGACATTACAGAACTTATCCATAGCGTATCGTCTGGTACATCACCAGGCTGCCTACACCATGGCGGAAATGGAAGCATTGAATCTGAACCTTGGATGTACACACGTAAAGAACCTGTTTTTACGGGACCGAAAAAGCAGAAAATTCTTTTTGTTCTGTGTAAAAGGAGACAAACCGGTCAACCTGCAGCTGCTCTCGATCAAACTAGGGGTAGCAGGTGGGTTGAGCTTTGCAAATCACCAGCAGTTACAAGACAAACTGGGTCTTATGCCAGGTTCGGTAACCCCCTTGGGAATACTCAACGATGAGAAGCGAGAAGTAACAGTGGTGCTGGATTCAGGATTCACCGATACTGAGCTGGTTGGGGTGCATCCCAATGAAAATACAGCTTCGGTACTATTTATGTTTTCAGACTTGGTACGGATCCTTGTCGAGCATAAGACTCCGATACAATATATGGATTTGAAATGAACGCAAAAAAAGAACGGATTTATCAAGACACCTCCTATACCATCGATGCTGTGAAACTCGAGCTGGACAATGGAATGCTGTGTGAATTCCCCCTTATCAACCATCCCGGAGGGGTTGTCATTCTGGCAATGAACGAATACCGCCAGATTGCCCTGGTAAAACAAAATCGTTTTGCCATCGGGGAGGAGACGCTTGAGCTACCGGCAGGAAAGCTGGACAACAAACCGAATGAAACACCTTTAGATGGTGCAAAACGGGAATTGCGGGAAGAAGTGGGGGTTTTGGCCAACGACTGGACGTTTCTCGGCCATGTGTATCCATCACCCGGGATCCTCAATGAAAAACTCTGGTTATATTTTGCCAAAGACATCGTCCTCTCAAAACAAGACCTCGATTTCGACGAAATACTTACAGCAGAATGGATGAGCCTTTCCTCTTTCCGGTCACTGTTGCTCACAGGCAAAATAACCGATGCAAAAACCCTCTGCGCCTATGCCCTGGCAAAGGAAAAGAACTTTCTTTAGCACAACCGGGTTCCCTCCTTTCCAACACCTCCTTCAAGGGGGGCTCTGCTTCCTTCCCTGGGGAAGCAATTGATGACAACCACTTCCACCAGAGGGTAAAAAACTGCTAAGAACTGCAAAAACCCCCTGTTTTCATACGGTTTTTGCATCTTTTCCTTGAGGGAACTCCTAAACAGTGGTATCACAAGTAGTATGAAATTGAAAAACATATTATCGCCTGCCCTCGTCAAAATGCATCTTGAGGGAAAAACCAAGGAAGAGATAATCAGGGAACTGTTGGAAGTTCTGGTCGCAAATGGAAAAATTACCGATGTAGAAACTGTTTTTTCCGGGATTATGGTGAGGGAAAAAGAGATGTCTACAGGAATTCAGCATGGAGTTGCCATTCCCCACGTAAAAACCAAGGCAGTTAAAAACCTGGTAGCTTGCATCGGTTTAAAACCAGAAGGTGCCGATTTCCAAGCCCTCGACGGGGAACCGAGTACCATTTTTATTATGACGGTTTCCCCCATAGACCGCGTAGGACCGCATGTGCAGTTCCTTGCCGAGATCAGTAAAGTCATCAAAACAGCCGATACCCGTAGGCGTTTGCTTGAAACAAAAACGCCGCAAGAAGTCTTGGCAGTATTCGGTCTGTAGGAGAAAAACACTAATGTCTGAAGAAATGATGTTGTTGGTGATGCAACTGGGAGTAATCCTGCTTGCATCAAAATTTATGGGCTGGTTCTTTTCAAAAAAACTGAAACAGTCAAAGGTACTGGGAGAATTGATTGCAGGCATGATCATTGGGCCATTCATGCTAGGAGCCATTCCGCTGGGGAAGCTTGGACCTATGTTCCCCATGGTCTCTGGACCTATTCCGGTATCAGTCGAACTATATGGCTTTGCTACGATCGGCTCAATCTTTTTGCTGTTCGCCTCAGGTCTCGAGACAGACCTCCCTACCTTTATAAGGTTCTCGGGAAAAGCCTCAATCGTTGGGTTCGGCGGAGTAATCGTATCATTTTTCCTGGGAGCGGGAATCACCGTGCTCCTGGTTCCTGCCATTCACTCGATTATGGACCCCGAAGCGTTGTTTTTGGGAACCATCTGTACGGCAACCTCAATAGGGATTACCGCAAGGATCTTGAATGAGAAAAAGAAAATCTCTACCCCGGAAGGAGTAACCATACTTGCAGCCGCGGTGCTGGACGATGTCATCAGCATCATCCTGCTTTCCATTGTAGTCGGAATTGCAACGGTGGAGCAGAACGGGGGAACCATAGCCTGGCATACAATCGGACTCGTGGCAGGAAAGGCCATCGGGTTCTGGGTTCTTTGTATGGTCGTGGGCATTTTCATTGCGCCCCATATCACCCGCTCGCTGAAACGGTTCAATTCGTTGGAACTGATTGCCGAGATAACCTTTGGTCTCGCCCTCTTGCTTGCAGGATTGTCAGAGATGGTCGGTTTGGCAATGATCATCGGAGCTTACATCATGGGCCTGGCCCTTTCCCAGACTGATGTATCCTTTGAGATTTCCGAGCGTATCAATGCGGTAAGCGACTATTTTGTGTCCATGTTCTTTGCAGTGATGGGCATGATGGTGAACTTTGCCATGATCAAGCCGGTTTTGGGTTTTGGGCTTATCTTTGCCATCGTTGCCTTTATCGGGAAACTACTCGGATGCGGGCTCCCTGCCTTGTTCGCGGGTTTCAATATCCGTGGGGCTTTCAGGATCGGGGCAGGCATGCTTCCCCGTGGTGAGGTCACTTTGATCGTTGCAGGTATCGGATTGGCTTCGGGAGCCATCGGCGAAGACATGTTCGGGGTCGCGGTCGTAACCATGCTCCTAGCCTCGGTAGCAGCCCCACCCATGGTCGTCTTTGCCTTCAAGGGAGGCGCCTCAGGGTACCGCAAATCCCTTGAACATGCCGAAGAAGAAGATATCGTCACCATTGAACTTGAATTCCCCACAGAGCGTGCAGCCGATTTCGTCCGTCGCTCGATTACCGAAGGATTCAGGTCCGAAGGGTTTTTCATCAAACGGTTGGAAGGCACCGTCAAGGTATGGCAGATTCGCAAGGAAGCTACCATATTTACCATCAAGAGCCTCGAAACAAAACTGGAAACGAACTGCAAACGGGAGGACGAGGATTTTGTCAGGCTGATGCTCTCAGAGACCTTGGTTGACTTCCAAGGCTTCCTCGACGGCATCAAGTCGATGGAAAGTCCCGATATGATGGGTGCAAACCTCTTGATCGAAATGTTCGCCCAAGAAGATGCAAAACAGGGCAAGCAGGTATAATCGACACGATTGCCTGAGAGCCTATTGTCTCTTTACCCTCTCCCCTTGCCAGTGCAGGGGGATTCTTTTCTAAAAAGAACATCCTATCCTATTCATTTATGAGGAAGTCTTTACGATTATCCCCCTTGACGAATATGAGCCAAAGACTATGATGAGACAAAGCATTAGATGCCAGAAAATACCAAAGGTTATTCATACTAAACCTGCAATTTCGAATCGAAGGGATTGGAATTCTGCAAGCAAACGGGGAAAATAGGGAAAACTGGCATACAAAGCCTTTGTGTATTGGGGAGTTTTGCATGGCAATAGATACAGTTAAGATAGAAGAACATATACGGGGCATTCTACAGGCTTTGGGAGAAAACCCCGACAGGGAAGGCCTTAAGGCAACCCCAAAGCGTGTTGCCCACATGTATGAGGAACTTTTCGAGGGGATTCAGTATTCAAACGACGATATAGCAAAGATGTTTGACAAGACGTTTGAAGAGGATCTCTATATTGCTCAAGGCAACAACGAAATTGTTATGATGAGAGACATCGAACTGTTCAGTTTCTGTGAGCACCATATGGCATTGATGTACAACATGAAAGCCTCTGTTGCCTATATCCCTAATGGAAAGATCCTTGGACTGAGCAAGATTGCAAGGATTGTGGACATGGTAAGCAAACGGTTGCAACTACAAGAGAGGATCGGGTCTGATATTGCCGAAGTCATACAGAAAGTCACAGGTTCCGAGGATGTTGCTGTCATTATCGAAGGACAACATGCGTGTATTACCACCAGGGGAATAAAGAACACAAAATCGGTAACCGCGACGACAACCCTGCGGGGAAGATTCCATACTGACCAGAACTTCATGAACAAGCTTATGCTTCTGTACAGAAAAGAGGTCTAACCCACTAGAGAGAGGCTGATGTATATGGAAACCGTGGAAAAAATCCTTGCCCATCCCCAGTTCTGGGCCTATCTTGAACTGAATGCAGAGGCAGAAAAAGACCGGGTGTATTGCAAGCATGACTATCAGCATGCCCTTGATGTGGCAAGAGTGGCCTACTGCATAGTTCTGGAAAGACATCTATCAATTGACAAAGACCTGCTCTATGCCACGGCATTGCTTCATGATATTGCAAAGTGGAAACAGTATGCACTGGGGAGCGACCATGCAGAAGAGGGAGCTGTTCTAGCCGGACAAATCCTTTCAGATATTGGACTTGATAAGGATACTACCGCTAGCATCCTCTGTGCCATTCGAACGCACCGAGCAAAAGATGGGGAAAAATCCCTGCTCGGTGAGGTGTTGTATGAAAGCGACAAGGCCTGCAGGCCCTGTATTTCATGTAAAAGTCTGAAAGGTTGCAAGAGGTTTCCGGATGGAAAGAAACCTGCGTTGCAATACTGACGCAAGGGCAGCATATTTGAAAAGGATATATATGAACACGAGCATAACGATGGCAGACAAAACATGGGAATGGGGGAAAAGGACCTATATCATGGGCATCTTGAATGTAACTCCTGATTCATTCTCAGACGGAGGCCGCTATTCCAATAGGGAAATTGCGGTGGACCATGCCCTCCAGATGGTGAGTGAGGGAGCAGACATCATCGATATCGGTGGAGAGTCTACCAGGCCGGGGACAACGGTGCCCTTGCCTGAAGATGAAGAGATCGAGAGGATTATCCCTGTAATCGCGCGCTTGTCAAAGCAAAGCACCATCCCGATCTCAGTGGATACCTACAAGGCAAAGACTGCAGAGTATGCTGTCAAAGCCGGAGCCCATATGATCAACGATATATGGGGCTTGAAAAAAGACCCAGAAATGGCCAGCGTTGTCGCTTCCTGTAATGTTCCTATATGCCTCATGCACAACCGCCCCAACACAGATTACGACAACCTTATCAAGGACATTCTCCTTGACCTGGAAGAAAGCATAGAACTCGCCATTCAGGCTGGTGTTCGTGATGAACACATCATCCTCGACCCAGGTATCGGGTTTGGAAAAACCTGGGAACAGAACCTTCAGGTAATGCGAAACCTGGAAATGTTCAAGACCTTGGGGTATCCCATTCTCCTAGGGGCATCTCGTAAAAGTTTTATCGGCAAGATACTGGGTCTGGAAGTCCAAGACAGGCTCGAAGGAACCTTATCAGTTACCTCAATCGGGATTATGAAGGGTGTTGACATCGTACGAGTCCATGATGTGTTGCAGAACGTTAGGGTTGCAACGATGACGGACAGAATAGTAAGGTAGGGTCTATGGATAAAATTATCATCGAGGATTTACAAGTCTATGCCCACCATGGGGTAGCCCAGGAAGAGAAAGCTATCGGTCAGATGTTCATCATATCGATTGAGATTGGCGCAGACCTTGATTTGGCTGCCAAAACAGATGATTTGCATGCAACTATCAGCTATGCTGAGGTCTGTGACGAAGTCCAGAACGTGTTGCAGGCAAAAACCTACAGTCTTATCGAAGCGGCAGCCCTGCAGGTTATCGAGCATCTTTTCAAGACATATCCACTGATTGAGGAAATAAAGGTGCGGTTGAAAAAACCTTGGGCTCCCATGGGCCATCATCTCAAATATGCGGCTGTAGAACTACAACGCAAGAAGGAAGACAAACATGACTGGCTGTAAAATGACAGCCTACCTTGCCTTGGGGTCAAACCTCGGGGACAGGGAAGAACATTTGAGAAACGCCTTAAAAATGCTCTCCCTGACAGAGGGGATCGAGGTTACAACCGTCTCGACTTTTATAAATACAGCACCGGTCGGCTATACCGACCAACCTGATTTCCTCAATGCAGTCGTGGAAATAGAAACTACCTTGGACCCGTATGCCCTGCTTTCCGTGTGCAACGAGATAGAACAGGCGTTGAAACGTAAGCGCATCATCCACTGGGGACCAAGGACAATCGATGTCGATATCCTGTTGTTCGGGGATCTAATCCTGGAAGATGAGAAGCTGACAATCCCCCACCCAAGGATGCTTGAAAGGGAATTCGTCATGAAACCCTTGTGCGAGATCGCTCCAAAAGCCCTGCACCCGGTCAAAAAGAAAACAATCAAAGATCTTCTGTAAAGTAACTATCTTTCGGTTCTCCCAGAAACAGATTATGGATGGGAATAAGAAAAAATCTTGCCGGATTACCTGTTTTCGACCCTTTGGTTGCTATACAGCGAAGTAAAATAGCTCAGTGGAACAACAAAGAAAAGATGCATATCTCAGGGTTTGACACTGAGCGCTTACAAATATACACAGAACATCAGTCCCCCTTACAGTCTTTCTGCAATACCGAGAAAGTCGATTGAACCTAGCATGGGTTTCCAACTCGACATTCAGTTTTCCACAGGTTTGTTAGAACAGGGTACTGCCGATTCGGTTGCTACTATCAGGCTACAGAGCAATCACACAGGAGATGAAGATTATTCAGCAACAACATCGTACTGAAGTTGTTGGCAAAGTGGATTTTAGCCATACTTGGTGGTAAAACTACCCGCATATGGCATTTTAAACCATCCTATGAAATGGATTTTTCTAAATACCTAGTGAGTTTTATCAATTCCTGCCTACATCTCCATACTTGGCAAAGTTCTTGCAGACAAGCAAGGGATGAGTATTCATTTCGAATTTAACAATGTATAGGAAAAACTATGAAAACAGCACAAAAAAGTATTGTCTGTCTCCTGCTCTTGGTTATTGCCCTCTCTAGCGTTAATGCTGCAGTAACCTGGGAGCCCTACCTTGGCTTTAGCAAAGGTGAAGCGAAAATTGATGGAGAAAAAATTCCTTTTTTCGAACTTTCCCTAGGAACACCACTTGGGTCAAGGACAACCATTGAAACATTCCTTTTGGCCCAGCCTCTCTCTGATTTTCCCCATTTTTCTTGCACTGCCAATATTACCGACACTGACAACGCATTTGCACTGATGACCGGGATCAAGACCAGCCTGACGCTCTTCAAGGATGCCACCTTCAATCCGATGGTACAAGCCAGTCTCGGACAGATGATCATCGGCAATCTCGAGCCAACAGCAAACTATCCTGAGCTCTCGTATTATTTCTATAGCAGCATAGCCACAGGGTTTGCATTGAACTTCTTTGAATCCTTTAAGATTCTCATCCTTTCCGGCTATCGTTTCGCTCCTCATGATCAAGTCATTGGTCTTGAAAGCAATGCACTCTCTTCAAAATTTTGTTCAATAAGCTTCAGGGCAGATCTAGACTGATTACGACAGCCGCAAAGGCTGAACAAGAAGAGCCAACATTGGCTGAGAACAAGGCAGGGCATATGGAACAACCATCTTGCGCATCAAAAAAATTCTTTGGCATGAATACAGAAATAGAATGCAAACTGTTCGGAGAACATGCTAAAGAGGCAATGCAGGCGATTCAATTGGAACTACACCTTCTGGAGAACCTGTGGAGCCGATACCTGCCTTCCAGCGATATTGGGAAAATCAACACAGCTGCAGGCAAAGAATTTGTTACGGTTGCTCCTGAGACATTTGCCTTACTTTCCCAGGCCAAGTCTTTCTCAAAGCTATCAGAAGGGGTTTTCAATGTGATGGTTGGTCCCTTGGTTGACCTGTGGGACTACAAACATGCAGTTAGGCCGCCTACTCGGTCAATGGTCAAAAAGGTTTTGCCATTGACCGACCCAGATGATTTGGTACTCACAGCAGACAGCTCTAGGGTGGGTCTGCGCAAGCTTGGCCAATCGATTGATGTAGGAGGTATCGCTAAAGGGTGTGCCACAGATTATTGTGTAGGCATACTCGATGCGTACGGGATTTCCTCCGCTTTCATCAATATCGGTGGAAATGTTGTAGTACGGGGAACAAAACCTGAGGGGAACCCATGGAAGGTAGGAATACGGCATCCAAGGAAACCTGACTCGATGCTTGGTGTTTTGGATGCCTGTAACACCTCAATAGTAACCTCTGGTGATTACGAACGATTCTTCATAGGCCCAAAAGGAAAAAGATGGCATCATATTCTGGATTCAACAACTGGGTACCCTGTACAATCGGCGTTCTCCAGTGTTACCGTTGTGTATGGCAATTCCCTGGTCGCGGATGCCCTTTCGACACTATTGTTTATGTCAGGGATAGAAACCGGATTGGAAATCCTGTCAAGATTCCCTGGCGCTGAAGCTGTATTCGCAGATTCCCGACTATGCGTACTGATTACACCAAACCTTGTTTCAAAATTCCATATCGCTGAACCGATGGAACTATCTGTGGTTAAAAGGAAAGAAAAAAATGAAAAACACAACAAAAAAAAGGAGTAGGAAGATGTTTTGGATTCTCATGATTATTGTATGTGCAATAGTGGCTGTTCTCATTGCCGGAATGTTGCTTGATGCACCGGGACGCAAAGAAATCGCAGAGCTGACTTTTTCTTCCATCGATTTCGATACCTTGCAGGATGGAACGTATGTGGGAGAATTCAAAGGAACAAAATCACATATGCGCGACACTCAGGTTGCAGTCGTGGTTTCCAAAGGTATTGTTTCAGATGTAAAGATTAAAAAAGGCGCCATCGACAAAAACGGAAAAGCGGTACCCCTGAAGGGGGACCAAACCATCGATCAGCTTTTTGATTCTGTACTGCAAAAGAAAACCTTCGATGTAGATGTAATCAGTGGCGCTACCCTCACTTCAAAGACACACTTGAAAGCAATGGAAAACGCCCTGATGCAATCACAGGGAAAATGAGTGCAGAAAGCGAAGTCGCGACTTTAGGCCTTCACCAGGACAGAACTTCCCAGATGGCTTTTATTGACTACGATCTGCCTGTCCAACCGTTCCTTGAGTTCGCTCACATGGGAAATGATACCCACCAGACGATTTCCCTGGGAAAGAGAGACCAAAGTCTGTATGGCCTGCTCCAACGATTCCGTGTCCAAGGCTCCGAACCCCTCATCAATGAAGAGTGTATCTATCTCCACTCCCCCGGCATAGCTTTGGATTACATCCGACAATCCGAGGGCAAGTGAGAGAGAGGCCTTGAAAGACTCTCCCCCTGACAAGGACTTAGCCGGGCGAACCCGTCCGGTATAGTGGTCAAGAACCACTATTTCCAACCCAGCCTGGGATCGGAGATCAGACGATTCCTCTTTTCTCAACAAGGCAAATCGGCCGTTTGCCATACGATTGAGCCGCTTATTGGCCTCTGACAGTATTTGATTGAAATAGGCGGCCTGCACATAGTGTTCGAACGCAATTTTCTGTTTACCTGACAACTCACCGCTTGCCGTCTTGGAGAGGTTACTGACCAGCAGATAGGTATCGCGGCTTGCCTGAACGTCTGCAAGCTCTTTGGCCAGAAAAGAGGATACCTTCTCGTTTATCCCTAGACGGGAAGACAGCGTCTGCAGATGTGCATCGAGTTGGTGCTGTTGTTCCTCTCCACCCTCCTTCTTTTGTATCAGTGCTTGCAGGTCCTCTATCCTTAGGTCTTTGGTTTCCCTCTCCAGCCGTTCAATATCCTGTTGGTTAGCCTTCAAGGCATCGCTGAATTGTGCAATGGATGTTTTCAGCTCTCTAATCTCCTGCTCACTTTTCAAAGCTGCTTGATAGGCGTAAGAATCTTCGAAACCTGAGGCCTCCACTTGCCTGGAAAAAGCCTCGCTTGCCTTCGTTTCTTCCTTTCGTGCTAGTTCCAACCGCTCTTTCTGGTCAGAAAGAAGCATCTGGTTGCCATGCTGTAGTTCCTTACATTTTTGGTAGGCTTCTGAACTTTCTTTGAATCGCTTTTTCATTGCATCCAATACCGATTGCTGTTTTGCAATCACCTTGTTTACTTCGTCTGTAGTATTGTATTCCAGTGATTGTCGCATTGTCGCCAATTCGCCCTGCACCATAGCTACAGAAGAACCGAGAACAACAAGGGCTTGCTCCTGTTTTCTCAGTTCATTCGCTTTGTTTGCCAACGATATCTCCAGTTCGGCAAGCAATGTTTTCAATTGTTTTTTCTGTTCTTCCTGTTTTCGTAATTCTGCAATAGCCTTTTCGTTTTCACTTAGTTGCAGACCTATTGTCTGCAATTTCGCTTCCACTTTTGAAAAAAGCACGGAGAGATCAGGCTCTGTCTCTTCTTCGATACCCACTACCGTGGCCATTTTGGTTACCAGAGCCCATGATTCCCTGATTTCCGTGCGTTTTGAAGACATCGATTCACTTGCGTCCTGCAAACTCTGCCTCGCCTTGTCACTTGCCTGTTTCATAGCCTGTAGCTCTGCCTCACGGGGAGCTTCAAATAACACCTTTGCTTTGTCCGGATGGATGGTAGAACCACAGACAGGGCAAGGCCTCCCCTCTTCCAGCTGAGCAGCCAGGATTCCCGCCTGTTCCCGGAAAAAGAGAGCCTCAGCCTCAAGATACGTTGTATTGCTTTCTTTGAAGGCCCCTTCCAATGCCAGGTAGCTTTCTCGAATCTTTGCATATTCCCCTATTCGCTTTTCCACTGTCTCCAAAGAAGATTGCATTTCAAGCAGATTGCATCTTGTACTCGTGAGGTTTTTATGTTCCTGAAGGCAGGATGCCAGGGCAACTTCTACATTTTCTCGTTTCTGCAATGCTTCCTGAGTGGTTTCTTTCTCTGTTTGCAACCCTTGCTGGTTGGTTTTTAGCACTTGCAGGTCAAGGTTTCCCTGCGTTTGACTAGAAACCAATGCATCCAATTTCTTCTGTTTTTCCTCCATCTGCGCATAGAGCGGAAGCGTCAGGGAAAGTCGTTCGATCAAAGAGGAGAGAGCCTCTCTGTTTTCCTCTTTTTTCGTTTCTTTTGTATAATCCTCAAGGAGGGTTTCTAGCTCCTGGTTCTGGATAACCAAAGCTTTTTCTGTCTTTTCGATTGCAAAAAGAAGCTCCTTCACGTTGGCAACTGACGTTTGGTAGGCATCCTGTAAGGGCTTGAGGGAATACAGGGCAATCTCGGCAGAACGAAGGCATACTTCATTTTTGTGGTAATCCTCGACAGAATCGAGCAAGTCCTGTTTGGTTGTCTCAGCCTTTTTTAGGTCTTTGAACTTCTGGTTGGTATATTCTGCCTGTATCATAGATGAAACTAGCTGGGAATGGTGTTGCTTGAGCTCACCTGATAGCGTCCTTACTGTCTGTAAGGCTTCCTTGTCACTTTGCACGAGCGCATGCAACTCCATTAAAATGGCAGGAGCATCATGGATGGAAGAAGTACGGCATTTCTCAGCCGATAGGATAGAGGTATCATCTTCAGGACAGGAAATACCGGCTATGTATTGCAAGATACGCAAGTCGGTATCTTCGCATTGTCTTTTAGCTTCACTTTCCTTCACTTTCAAGAGTTTTTGCACAGTCTGATAGAGTTCTGTATTGAAAACCCGCCTGAATATCGCTCCCCTGTCTTTGCTGTCTGCAAGTAGCAACTGGAGGAATTCACCCTGGGCAATCATGGAAATCTGCTTGAATTGCCCATAGGTAATGCCAAGGATGTCCACGATTTTTGCAGTCACGCTCTGGTAGCCTGTGACTATGTCGCCACTAGGGAGTTTCAATGTTGCGTCGGCAGTCTCGGTTGTAAGGCCCTCCCCTGTTTTCTTTGGACGCTCATAGCGAGGATTTCTTTCCAGTACATAGAGAAGATTTCTATGTAAGAATGTTAAGGTTACTACTGTTTTAGTATTTGCAGTGGCAAAATCACTGCGGAGCGTGTCGGCAGTACGAATTGATCCGCTTGCCTCCCCATACAGCGAGAAGGCAATGGCATCGAAAATCGTGGTCTTCCCAGAGCCTGTATCGCCGGTGATCAGAAAAATCCCTTTTCCCCCGAAAGGCGTGAAATCGACCTCAACTTTGTCAGCATAGGGGCCGAAAGCGCTCATACTCAGATGCAATGGTTTCATAGCTCTTTCCCTCCTGCCTGGGCAAACACGTCTTTTAGAACTGCAAGACCTTCGGCTGAGAGTTCTTCATTGTTTTGTTGCAGGTAAAAATCAGAGAACAGCTCGATAGGCTGTTTTCGTTCGATATCATCCGAGCAAATGGCAGTAGTTCCATTGGTTTGGCTTGTCTTGCTGTTATCAAAGTCCAATGCCATGAGGTTGGGATAGATTCTGCGCATTTGCCCTATGGCATCGTAGAGTTCTTCCTCATCAGTCAAGATTGCATGGATATAATCCTGGTTGCCGGAAACATCCTCGGTCCCCATTTGCAGTAAATGGGCAAGGGGCCCTTTGATCTCCCTCACGTCATGCAGGGGAAAAAGGTCCACGGTCCTGATTTCCCTCGTTCCCTTTTCCTTGAGTTCCACAATGGTAACCGATTTCTTCCCCCTTGCCTCAGAAAAGGAATACTTGAGGGGAGACCCGGCATAACGCAACAAACCGTTGGCCAAGGTTTGTGGTCTATGGAGATGACCAAGGGCTACATAATCAAAAAGGATGAAAGCTGAGGCGTCTACATTATCCAACCCCCCGACAGAAAGGTTTTCTGAGTCCGAATGCTCGGGCATTTCCAACCCATTGGTCACAAACTGGTGGGCAAGGAGGATATTACGCTCTGACGTATCGATCTTTGCAGTATCGAGGACCATTCTGGCTGCCTCGTCGTAGGTTTCTACCGATTGGTCCAGATAGTGGGACACCACTGCTGGTTTGATAAACGGCAGGAGAAACACATGGACGTTCCCATAGGCATCTTCCAGCAACGTCTCCTGCAGGGAACCGGTAAAGGCCCCAGCAATGAAAAGACGGTTTTTCCCAAGGATCCGGCTTCCGAATCCCAATCGCTCGGGAGAATCGTGGTTCCCGCTTATGATATAGATTGCGGGGCCCATCTCAGTCAAGCTCGTAAGAAACTCGTCAAGAAGCTCCACAGCCTCAATCGAAGGCTGGCTTTTGTCATATACGTCCCCGGCAATGAGAACAGCCTCGGCTTTTTCGTCTCTGACGATAGTGAGGATCTGGGAGAGAATGTGACGCTGGTCTTCGATCATACTGAATTCATTGACGCGCTTTCCAATATGCAAGTCAGCTATATGTAGCAGTTTCATGCTCTTTCCTTAGGTTTTGATACGAATAGGTCCATTCTACCACTTCCCCACCGATTGGCAAAACACTTACGCAATGGGGGATTGATTTCCCCCTGTAAGCTTCTGTCCGTTTTCTATACGAATACCGGGAATTGCTACATTCGCATAGATGCCCTTGGCAATGGGTATTGACCGATGAAACCAATATTCCACCACCCTGATAATCGCTGGTTTTCTCTTTTGGTACATGGAAGCATTGCAGAACGCACCGTTGACTTTTTTCTGCCTCGATTTTGAAACATTGATTGCAGTCATATGGTTAAGGAATCCTGGTCTACGATTGTACCCAGTTAAAACCTAGGCTCAGTTTTGGTGTAAATAAAGTTTCTTCTCTTGTTTTACAACCTGGTTACCAATGCATGCAAATACACACCTGTAAAAAGAATCCTTCGTAGCTGTAACATGGTTCCGAAAAGCGCATACTATGCAAAGCATACAAATCAATCAAATTTCTTCTTGACGTACCTACTCCTAGTAACAGTAAAATAGAATCCATGTATCTTTAGATAGATACCGTAAAGTACAAAGATTATAGAAAACGATCATTTCTCTATAGCCGGGTTGGTTGCCAGAAAAACGGTAACCAAGGCATAGGTATACGCAAAAAAATAATCGAAGGATTGGGAAAACAGATGGACACAAACGTACCTGCACGAGAAAAGATCGCATATACCGGGGGGCTTCTCGGACAAAACATGTTATACAATTTCATGGCAATGTATATTATGTTTTTTTTCACCGACCTTCTTAAAATCCCTACGCAAAGCGTCACTATCATTATTGTGATTGCAAGTCTGTGGGATGCTGTCAATGACCTGCTAATGGGCATGGTGGCCGACCGGACAAGCACAAGATGGGGTAAATTCAAACCATATCTGGTAATAGGACCAGTTTTGATCAGCATTACAACTATTCTCTGTTTTACCAATTTTGGCGGGTCAGCTTCGAATACCGTAATCCTAGGCGCTGTTTGCTATATCCTGTGGGGTATGTCCTATACTGTATGTGACATCCCCATATGGGCAATATCGTCTGTCATCTCTCCAGACCAATACCAAAGGAACAAAATGGTCACGCTTGGGAAGGTCGGGGGTACAATCGGTACGGTCATAGTCTCAGTCGGTAGTGTACTGCTCTTGAACGCATTGGGGGGAGAGAGAACGGCAAACGCATATACAAAATCTGCAAGCATCATCGCTCTTGTGGGTTGCATCTTGATGATTACCACCGGATTGACCGTAAAAGAAAGGATTCTCCCCGCAAAAAAGGGTGTTCCGTTTAAGAAAAATATTCATACAATCATCGATAACAAACCCTTACTTGCCTTGATGGGGTCGTTGCTTTTGGTAAATCTGGTCAACAACCTGCGTCAGGTAAGCCAGATGTACTTTGCCCTCTATGTCTGGGGCGATGCCGGTTATATCACCTTTATGGGGTTGAGCTTGGTCATCGGGATGTTGTTTGGCATGATTATCTCCCCAAGACTCATACAAACCTATGATAAAAAGAAAATATTCATTGTAGCCTGTGTTTTAGGGAGTTTTTTCAGTGCCCTGCCCTTTATTGTAGATGCAACAAATGTGGTGTTAGGGCTTTTGTCCTTGGGTTTCAGTTTTACCTTTACCGGGATTACCACAATTGTGAGCACTTCCATGCTTATGGATGCCATTGATTATTCGGAATGGAAACTGGGATTCCGGGGGGAAGGTATCGTGTTTTCGACCAATACGTTCCTAAACAAATTAAGCGGAACCATCGCAAAATGGTTTCTTGGCCTCAGCATGATCAGCATGCACTATGTCGAAAATATGCCAATTAACGATACCGTACAGAAGGGATTTGGCTTCATCATGTATATGTTACCGGCAATCTGCTTTTTAGCTACGATTTTACCGATACTCTTGTATAAAATGAAGCCCAAGGAAATTAATTCAATACGCGAAGAACTAATGCTGCGAAGAAAGTAACAATCATACCAACTACAAGGAAGGACAATAAGAATGGATATAAACCAATTTTTTTCCACCCCTGACATCACCAGAATGAAACATATTCTGTGTATCCAGCCCCATCCGGATGACAATGAGATCGGAATGGGAGGAATCATTGCAGCGCTTGCAAAGAAAGGATGTACGATTGAGTACCTGACGGTAACCAATGGGGATTTAGGACTCACCGATCCCACTCTTACCTGTGAGACGCTGGCCAAGTTACGAAGACAGGAAGCAATTGCCGCAGGAAAAAAACTTGGGGTTTCCCAATTTCATTTTCTCGATCACGGTGACGGATCGTTGGAAAGCATCCCCACCCTTGCAGCGGAAATTGCCAAAGTGATCCGTACCATTCAGCCAGAGGCGATTTTCTGCCCCGACCCCTGGGCACCCTATGAAGCACATAATGATCATATTGTTACCGGAAAAGCAGCCAGCCAAGCATTTATCAGTTCTGCTTTACTGCAGTATCCGCGGGGAACAAAGACAAACAGCTGGCAGGTACAGGCCATAGGGTTTTATTTTACTAATAATGTAAACACAGTAATCGATATTACCGATACCTTTGCCTTGAAATTCGAGGCGATTGCAGAACACAAGACACAGATGAATGACCAGATGCTGGCTTTGTTTACCGCCTATTTCCAGATGCGTGGGCAAAAACTTGCAAGTGGCCACGACTTTTCCTTGGGGGAAGGTTTAAAAGTACTGCGTCCAGAACATATGCACTGCTTCGCAGAGGCAAATGATATCTGACTAAAAGACTGTTTCTCCAAAAAACTATCGAGCTACGAATCAAAGAGTTGGGATTCTCCTGACTCTTTTGTGCTTTTTCTTCACGCTTTAGATTCCCCCATCTGAGTGAATAACCCTGGTGTTTCCTTTACCACTACTATGGCCTCTGCTGACTTCTGCGACCGACCAGTGCACGTCGCTTTGACACTCCGTGTACCTTGTCCCCGTCATCACCGATATTGCAGGCTGGGAGACAGGCCGCAGACCTCCCCGGTTAAGAACAATAACTTTCATCCCATGTAGCCACTGGATTTACCAATTTGACTTCGCGGTCGGACTTCATCACTTTGTGCAGACTCGTCCTGCCAACCGGCCTTGTATCCAGTTTCTGTTCGTTGGCCCGGGATTTTGCCTCCGGCTTCCTTCACACAGTCACTCGCATGATTGCACTTGCCTTTGGCTAGTAGTTCTGATATTTCCCATGACCCAGTTATTGCCCATGCCGGGCAAACCAAAAAAGGCAAGCATTCCATTTCTGGTCTGCTTGCCTTTGGGCGATATTGGGTTTGAACCAACGACTTCCACCATGTCAAGGTGGCACTCTCCCACTGAGTTAACCGCCCGTTGTTCGCGATGCGACAAGACGGATAATAAAGGATATTTCAAAATCTGTCTAGAGGGGTTCTGAAAAAAAGTAAATCACTAGCCTAAATCCCAGCAATTCAGTATGTTATCAACAAGGAGTAATAAACCTATGAAAACCGAAATTTTGACTTCAGGTATGCATTGTAATGGATGTGAGAATAGAATGGTCAAAGCCCTCAAGGGCCTTGAAGATATAAAGGACGCAAAGGCCGATGCAAAAACCGGCAAGGTCGTGATAAAGCACTCCAAGGAAGAGACAATCACGGAGGCAAAAACCTTGATCGGGGAAATTGGCTTTGAGGTACTGAGTACATGAAAGAAGTAAACGTAGGAATAGGAGGTATGGTATGTGCCTCCTGCAGTTCTGCAGTGGAGAAGACATTGAACAAGTTACCTGGCATCGATATTGCCCAGGTAAACCTTGCAACGGAAACTGCCTCGATCAAATTCGATGAGGCCAAATTGACGTTTGAGCAGATTAAAAGTGCTGTAGACAGAATCGGGTATTCTATCATCGAAAAAGAAACCGAGGCTGAAAAAACTGCAAAAAAAGCACAGGAACTCCAAAACCTAAAGAATCGTTTGATCATCTCTTCGATCCTTACGGTATTCCTGCTTTATTTTGCAATGGGACCGATGGTAGGCATCAAGGTCCCGTTCACGCCCATAATCCAAGCCTATATCCAGCTGGTGCTCTGTATAGGTACTATGTTCAGCGGTTCAGCCTTTTTCACAAAGGGCTTTAAGAGTCTCTTCAAGAGAGAACCGAATATGGATAGCCTGGTTGCAATCGGGACGACTGCAAGCTTTTTGTACAGTCTCTGGGGAATCGTGCAGCTTTCGATGGGAAACCATATGGCTGCCCATGCACTGTATTTTGAAGGCGCAGGGACTATCCTCACCTTGGTCATGCTCGGTCGTTACCTGGAAAACCGTTCCAAAGGTAAAACCGGCGAAGCTATCCGGAAACTTATGGAACTTGCACCTTCCAAAGCCACGATACTCAAAGATGGCAACCAAGTTATTGTTGACGCTGCCTCTGTGGCAGTCGATGACATCGTACTGGTAAAACCCGGGGAGAAGCTTCCAGTCGATGGGGTTGTCCTTTCCGGTGCTTCCTCTATCGATGAATCGCTGTTAACCGGCGAGAGTCTTCCCGTTGAAAAATCTTTGGGTAGCAATGTCTACGCTGCGACGATTAACACCACCGGGACCCTGCAATACAGGGCAAGCAAGGTAGGATCTGACACTGCGTTGGCAAATATCATCAATCTTGTCCAGGAAGCCCAGGGCTCGAAGGCTCCTATTGCGCGTGTTGCAGACAAAATTTCCGGGGTTTTCGTTCCCGTGGTCATGGGAATTTCAGTACTGACTTTTCTTGCCTGGATGCTTGGTGGTACGTCCTTCGACACTGCAATTATCAGGGCAGTAAGCGTTCTGGTCATAGCCTGTCCCTGTTCTCTCGGCCTTGCAACCCCGATTGCCATCATGGTTTCTTCGGGCAAAGGTGCAAAACTCGGCATTCTGTTTAGGCATGCCGCTGCAATTGAGCAACTCAAAACGGTACAGACAGTTCTTTTCGATAAGACGGGGACTCTCACCGAGGGTAAGCCTGTGGTTACCGACATGATCGGTGATGACACAACCCTTCTACTCAGGCTTGCTGCCAGCGTAGAGAACAACAGCGAACATCCTCTTTCCAGGGCTGTTGTCTTGAAAGCCGAACAAGAACACTATGAACTGTTTGAAACCAAAGATTTCAAGGCTACTATCGGAAAAGGTATCGAAGCCACAGTTGAAGGAATGCAGATAAAGATCGGTAACCTGGCAATGATGGAAACCTATGGCATCATTATCGATGCAAAGGCTAACCAACAGTTGCTTGACCTTTCAGACCAAGGGAAAACCCCTCTTCTCGTAGCTAAGGACGATAAACTTTTCGGTATCATTGCCGTAGCCGATACCTTGAAAAAAGAAACAGCACAGGCAATCGAGATGCTCAGGAGACAAGGCATTAAAACGGTTATGCTTACCGGCGACAACGAACGGACTGCCAGGGCAATTGCCAAGCAGGCAGGCATAGACGAGTACCTGGCTGGCCAGCTTCCTGGGCAGAAAGAACAGACGGTAACCGAATTTGCCAAAAAAGGAACGGTAGCCATGGTTGGAGACGGTATCAACGATGCCCCGGCCCTGGCAAAAGCTGACATTGGAATAGCTGTGGGTAGTGCCACTGACGTAGCAAGGGAGACTGCCGATGTTGTATTGGTCAGGAACAACCTCCAGGACGTTGGAAAAGCTTTCTTGCTTTCAAAGGCAACGATGCGTAATATCCATCAGAACCTCTTCTGGGCGTTCTTCTATAACATATTGGGAATCCCAGTGGCAGCAGGGCTGCTTACCCTCTTTGGCGGTCCGCAGCTCAGCCCGATGCTTGCAGCCTTTGCTATGTCCATGTCCAGTGTGTGTGTGGTAACCAACGCCTTGAGACTCAACAGGTTCAAGTAGGAAGAAATACCGATAGCTAGCATTCTGATGCTAGAAAAATTTGAACCGAGAAAAGCAACTTCTCTCACAAAAAAGACTTTCAGAACCAGCCCTTGGCATTGCCAGGGGCTGATGTCTATCTGAGCGAAAGTAGAAAGCTTGAAATCTCACTATTTTCATTTATACTAAAAGTCATATTTGTATATTTTTATTACAGGAGGCCACGTATGTACAAAAAGATTTCATTAGTCGTGTTCATCGCAATTATCATGTTTCTCTTTGCCGGTTGTGACCCCAGCATTGGACTTGCCTTCGACGACATCAAAGGGGAATGGGAATTTCCAGCAGATGCCAGTGACGATTACGGACCCCATATCAGCATAATGGAATCAGAGGGAGACAAAATGCTGGACATTTCCTGGTATGATGGATCTGATTTTTATTTTTGCTATGGAGACGGGTCTTATGACAATGGAACGTTTTCCTTGACCTATGGCTATAGCATCGACTACTTCGATCCATTAATCACAGATACCTCAGGCAGCGGCGCTACCGTAACGGTGACTTTCACCTATGCCAATAGCAAATTGAAAGCTGTTTGCTCAGGGACAGGCCCTCTGAATGGAAAGACTTTCAACCTTGGGGTATTAGCTCCGTAATCGAGACTCAATAGTGAATCTTATACACAGGAAATCTTTTTCAAGAAAGGTTTCCTGTTTTTTATTCTATTTTCATACTTTCTACCGAAACGCAGCAAAGTGCCCCAGAGTTTATACTGGCATGCCATCAGATAACAAAACCACCTAAAACAGATATCTGCAGTAATATGCAGCATATTGGTTCTCTCTGTTTCCTCAGGTTCTGCTCTCCTTTGGTAATATCCAATACCTTGGCCCATAAACAATTGGTATTATACTGAAATATGGGTTCATAGAAATTTTGTTTAGGAGGAAACCTCTATATAAGAATCATTTTATTGATAAGCATCGTATGTGCACTAGCTTTTTTTACCGGTTGTGACTCGAAAATTGGCGGAGTCAGTTACGACGACCTCCTTGGAACCTGGGTCTTCCCGCCCTATGTACAAGACTGTCCTTTATCTTGGTACAAGAGACTGCAGGAGACAAAACGCTAGATATCACCTAGTATGTTGGAACCGATCGCCAGTACTGTCAGGTAGAAGGGACATACAGCCAATGTGAATTCACGGGAACCTATGACTACAAGATAGCCAACAACAGTTTGCTATCGATCGGCGATGGCCAAGACCAAAGCATCACAGTAGTCTTTACTGTTTCCGTAGACGAACTCAAAATAGTCTGTTCCAGATAGGGGCCACTCAATAGGAAAACCTATGGGAAAAAGACACTTTCCCCATACATTTGACGTAGTATTTTGAAAATCGTACGTATCTCACAAACCTATCGAGTGTGCCTGATAGGTTATTTTTTTTTGCTTCACTCAGTCCAAACAGGTTCCTAACCCCATTATTCCCCAGCAATTCAGAATAGAGCGAGTAGTTTCCAATTTCCCACCGGATACGACCAGCCAATATTGAGGGCGAACGATGCATAGCCTCCACTTCTTGCCTAATCTTCTCGGTCGTCCAAAGGGAACTGTCTGCCAGTTCTTTATCCCTCCCCTTTCCTAATGGAGAGAAACAAAATTCAGCTATTTGCTTTTGATTTGCATTACATTTGCCTTATGGCTGGCTCTCCCCACTCGATCTTCCTGCCCTGTAGACGTTCACAGAAAGCAAAAAACCAAGAAGCAATAACAAAGAAGACAGTAACAAGGCAAGTTTCAAACTGTATGACTCTGCAATGATTGCAACCAGATAGGGGAATACCATCCTTCCTAAGGTACCACACAGGATATAAAAAACGGAAACGAATGCAGTGTTGGCAGGAAACCAGGAAGAAGCTTCAACAATGAACAAGGGTATGGTTGCCCCTGCGCCAAATCCACTGAGCGCGATGGCTCCATAGGCAATGGCCACATTGGGGGAAAGCAAGGCACCGCATAAGGCAACAAAGGATAAGGCCATCCCTCCGGCTGTAAGCAATAGCGGGTGTAAACCCCTATGGAGCAAAACAGGGGCAATCAGACGCATACAGGCAATTCCAACCCAAAAGCTCATCATTGTGGCTGCCACCATAGACGGAGTTGCATGAAAAGAGGTTTCTATATAGAGCGGGAGCCAACTGGTACAGGTCTGTTGACTTGCCATATACAGCATGAGCACCAGGCAATAGAGGAGAAACCTCTTGTTACGAAGGATTACCTTGGCAGGAAGTTTTTCCCGGTTTTCATGCTGGTCTTGGATCTCTTGTTGCCCTTTTAAGGATCCTTTGTCCCTTTGCAAACCTACAAGGAGCAACATAAGCAACAGAAACCCACAGATAGCATATCCAAAATGCCAGGACGGGCCCTTGAATGGAAGTATCAGATACCCAGAGGTGAGAGCCCCGAGGCTATAGACAAAATGAAGGATGGGAATATAGGTAGAGCGTTTATCGGGAAAGCGGCCTGCAAGGTAGGCATTTGACCCGCTATCGACATAAAACCCACCAAATCCCAGACAAGCAAAAATGACAAACAGCATGCTCTTCGAGGGAAAAAAGACAAGGGTCCCAAGCGCGAGGCCCATGACTATAACCCCGAGCCGTAAGATGGATGCTTCCTTGAGTCTCTTGAGCACAACAGGAGAAAGGATTATTCCCAAAAAGGCACCTGCTTGGAGGATACTGAGCAACGATCCCATTTGAGAAAGGGGTAAGGCTGTTGTGTCCATAATCGCACTAGCCAGTGTCCCGAATATGGTAACCGAAACGGAATACACGAAGAACCCCAGAAAAATGATAACCGGTGTCATGCTACCTCCCCAAAAAAAGTGGCCCTTGAGGGCCAACAGCTACAGTGAAAATGGCTGCACCCCGGTTTTTCCGGGATGCAGTGGAGATTCACAATCCTAGAATACAGAATCCTTGTCGTAGAACTGGCTGACATTACTCTTGTCTACCAATACGGAAGGAAGCACAACAGCCGTCGGTGCCTTGGCGGTATTGAAGTCAGAGGATTTCTTGCCTTCGGCAACATCAAGACAGTAAGCGATTGCATCATATACCATGCTCGGATGGTAGGTTGCAGTTGCTTTTACCAGAGGATCATCATGCATGATCATCTCATAGGCAGCCTTGGAACCGGCTCCGCCGAATACCAGTTTGATATCCTTGCGTCCGCTTTCTTTGATAGCCTGCAAGACACCGGTCATGACATCGTCGTCCTGACAGAACACTGCATGGATCTCAGGATACTTCTGCAGATAGTTTTCCATCAGCTCGAGACCTTTCTGGGTCGACCAGTCAGAAAAATCATAGGCACGGCCACCGGCGAGGTTGACCAAGGAAGCATCCTTGCCCATCTCGTCGAAGAAGGCATTCATTCTCTCGCCGTCGATAACAACAGGCATTCCGCCCATCGCTACATACTTGGTGAGGTTGTTCTTCTTCATATAGTCGCGTACATAGATTCCGGAGACTTTGCCCATTTCCTTATTGTTTCCAGCGAGGTTGATATACCCAAAGGAAGTGTCAGTCAAACCACGGTCGACAACAATAACCTTTACGCCAGAATCGTGGGCTTCTTTTACCACTGGGGTAAGAGGTGCTGATTCATGGGGAAGGATAACCAGATAATCCATGCCCCAGACCATCAAGTCTTCGACATCGGAAAGCTGTTTTGCATATCCATCAGCATGCAATACCTTGAACTCATACTTGCCAGGATACTTTGCTTCAAAATCTTTTACTGCCTTTTCAGCCCACCAGCCGACACCACCTGTCCATCCATGATCGGGGGAAGGAACTGCGATACCAATTTTGGGAATGGCATTTTTTGTTTCCGCAGCACCGGCTGCGAAAGCAAAACCAACAGTCAAAACTAAACAAAGCACGAGTAAAAACGCTTTTTTCATCCTTTTTCCTCCAAAATTCCTTTTGTTATTTACCATTGTTGTTGTACTGAAGCAGTACAGCAACAATAATCACAAGACCCTTGACAGCCTGCTGCAGGAAGGCACTGATACCTCCCATGACAAGCATGTTGTTTATGATACCGAGCATAACGGCACCCATCATGGTCCCGATTATGCTACCCTTTCCACCGCTCATCAGCGTACCACCGATGACAGCTGCGGCAATCGCATCCATTTCATAGCCCGTGCAATCACTGGGGTTGATACAATTCAATCTACTCGACCACATCAAGGCAGTTACCCCAACAGTCAATCCGGTTATGATGTAGGGAATCATTTTTACCAGTTTGACATTTATCGCAGAATACTTGGCTACCTGCTCATTGCTACCCGTTGCACAGATGTACCGTCCAAAAGCCGTGTGGTTGAGCACCACATGCAAGAGTATACCGACGGCAAAAAAGCACCAGACAGGAATAGGCAACCGCAAGAACACCCCACTCCCGATTCTCCCATAGAGCGTATTCTCAGAGAGAATATTGCCGGCATTGGAAAAATACTGGATCAAGGACCTAAAAATGGACATGGTTCCCAGTGTCACGATAAACGGAGCCATCTTGAACTTGGCTACCATGATTCCGTTCAAAGCACCACAGACCATACCCAGAACCAAGCTGAATAAAATGGTAAGGGCAATTCCCAGAATTGACTCAGGCCCAAAGAGGTTCAGAAAATAAATCGATATGCCCCCTACAAAGGCGCACATGGAGCCGACACTTAGATCAATCCCCCCCGAAATTATTACCATGGTCATTCCAAGGCCAATTATCCCCGTATAGGAAATCTGCCGCAGAATATTGGTAAGGTTCCTGATCCTCAGAAAATTAGGCCATCCGACAAAGGCGGCTATGACAAACAGGACTACAAACGCCATTCCCAAAGAATGATCCTTTATTTTGAAATCCTTGAAGTAGGTTGCTACAGTCTTCTCACCCATCTTGTTAATTCCCCTTCTTGATCCCGGTAGCATTGAACATAATATTCTCTTCGGTTATTTCGTCGCCTTCCAGGCAATCGGCGATGTGACCTTCCTTCATTACATAGACTCGGCTGCAAAGTCCGATAATCTCTTCCATTTCTGAGGAGATCAAAATGCAACTTATCCCCGACTCAGCCAACGCATGGATGAACTCATAGATTTCACGTTTTGCGTTGATATCGATACCCCGGGTGGGTTCATCAAGTATCAGAATCTGGGGTTCAGTATCCATCCAACGGGCCAGATACACCTTCTGTTGGTTCCCTCCGCTGAAATACTTGAGTTCCATCTTTTTGGAAGCCGCCACTACCTTGAATTCATCTATATAGTGGTTAGCCGACAGATCCTCGGCTGCTTTGTCTATGAAACCATGCCTTACATATTTATCAGGCAGGGAAATCAAGGAAATATTTTTAGGGATATCAAATCCTTGGACTATTCCCTTTCCTTGCCGGTCCTCGCTGATGTATCCAAGCTTATGGTCGACTGCATCCCTTGCATTCTTGATTTTCACTATCTCGCCATTCAGCAAAACAGTACCCTTTTCCAGCCTCCTAAGCCCCATAAGGGCTTCCATCGTTTCGGTCCGCCCAGCCCCTACAAGACCTGCAAAGCCAAGGATTTCACCTTTACGCAAGGTAAAACTGACATCCTTGAGCAGGTTGGCAATACAGAAATGGCCTACCTCGAGGATTACGGTATTCTCTGCCCGTTTCAATTTGGGAGGAAATACCTGGCTGAAATCCCTTCCTACCATTTTCCTGGCAAGGTCATGCTCATCGACCTCTGCAATATCGTCAACGCTGATAAGCTTACCATCGCGAAATACCGTAACCCGGTCACAAATGGTTTTCACCTCATGGAGTTTGTGGGAGACAAACACCATGGTGACACCCTTTTCACGCAGGTTCCTCATGAGGTCAAACAGAATTTCTACCTCATGCCCAGTCAAAGTGGTCGTAGGCTCATCAAAAATGAGGATTCGAGCATCGAGGATCATGGCCTTCGAGATTTCGACCATCTGTTTTTCAGCGACACTCAAGTCACTGACCAGCTTATCTACGTCAACAGGCATTTTGAGCCTGTCAAGCTGTTCCCTCGCTTTCAATCGCATCAGTTTCTTGTCGAGCAATAGTCCTTTATGGATTTCATTGCCGAGAAATATGTTCTCATACACCGTCAGTGAATTGATAAGGTTGAATTCCTGCGGAACAATGCCGATACCCAGTTTCTTCCCGGTTATATAATCAGGAATATCTACCAACTCGCCGTTGAGCAGTACCTGACCCTCGGTCGGTTGGTAGATTCCGCAGATTATTTTGATAAGCGTGGACTTTCCCGCCCCGTTTTCCCCGATCAGACCCATTACTTCCCCTTCGCGGATACCAAAGGTAATCTGATCCAAAACACGGACGGAAGAAAATTCCTTGCTGATTCCATCGAGATAGAGGATGTCTCTTGAATCGACGATTCCTTTCATCAATTCTCCATGGCTCCGTCGAAATCAACGTTCGAAGGATCGAAGTTAATCTTCCGGGACAAAGCCAAAGCCTCGGTAGCCCCGAAAATCCTATCCATCCCGTTGTCTTCCCATTCTACTGACAAGGGTCCCTTGTACCCGGCGGCATTCGCTTCACGGATGATCATGTCAAAATTGACATCCCCGTGTCCCGGCGAAACAAAGTTCCAACCACGGCGTAGGTCACCGAATTGGATATGGGAACCCAGAATGCCACTTCTGCCGTCAAGCTTCACATAGCAGTCCTTGATATGGACATGATAGATGCGTTTTGCGAAATCCCGGAAGAAGAGAGCCGGGTCCAAGCCCTGCCACTGCAGATGACTGGGATCGAAGTTGATACCCAAAGCTGCACGATGCGAGAATTTCTGCAACAATCGTTCGGTCGAATAGTAATCATAGGCTATTTCGGACGGATGTACTTCAAGGGCAAATTTGACGCCCTGCCTGTCAAATTCGTCAAGGATGGGGGTCCATAGTTCATAGATTTCCTGATACCCGGCCTCTACCATCATTTCACTGGTAGAAGGGAATGAATAGAGAAACTTCCAGATGGGGGAACCCATGAATCCGGTAACCACCGAACATCCCATATTCTTTGCAGCCTGGGCGGTATACATCATTTGCTGGATACCCCAGTCCCTGATCGCCTGGTCATTGCCACTCAGTTTCTTCGGGGCAAAGCCTGCAAGCCGCGGATCACCAAAGGCGTCGCCTACGCACTGGCCACCAAGATGGTTTCCCAAGGCAAAGCACTGCAGGTTGTATTTCTTCAGGATTGCTTTTTTCTCTGCAATGTAGGAAGGGTCCTTTGCCCCCTTCTCGACATCCATATGGTCTCCCCAGCAAGCAATCTCGACACCGTCATAGCCAATTTCGCTTACGGTCTTACAAACCTGTTCAAACGGAAGGTCTGCCCACTGTCCGGTAAAAATCGTTATAGGTCTAGCCATTGCAAATACTCCTTCTTTCCAAATTTTAGCCCAAGGTCACCCATGAAGCGCCCTGGTTGCTGCTCTCTACACACTTGTTGATAAACACAACCCCATCAAGCCCCATTTCGATACTGGGGAAATCGAGGTCGGAAGGAACAAGGTTTTCACCGCTCAGTTTCTTTGCCAAAGCACGGATGTAGGCCTTATAGATATTGGCAAAGGCCTCGAACAACCCTTCAGGATGCCCTGCAGGGATTCTGGAATAGCTCTGGGCGCTCTCACAGAAAGCATCCCGGCCCCGGCTCCATCGTTGCTGGGGACCATCGGATGGGGTGTAGAGGAAATGGTCGGGGTCTTCCTGGAACCATTCAAGGCCACCTTTCTCCCCATAGATCCGTACACGTAGGCCATTGTCATTCCCAAAGGCAATCTGGCTGGACCAGTAGAGGCCTTTTGCCCCTCCCTTGAATTCCACCATGACCGAGGCATTATCGTCCAGAGTCCGTCCTTCTACGATTCTATCCAGGCGGGCACAGACACGCTCGATTTTCAAACCGGTAATATTTGCCACCAGATTCTCTATATGGCTTCCGATATCGCCGAGGCAATTGGAAATACCGGCAACCTTTGGATCCATCCGCCAGGGAGCCAGTTTGCTTGTTTCATCAACCGGGGTACCAAGCCAACCTTGGGGATATTCGCCATTGACAAATTTTATCTTGCCAAGGACCCCATCACTGACCATCTGCCGCATTTGCTTGACAGCGGGGTACCCGCTATAGGTGTAGGTAATACCAAAAAGCAAATCTTTTTCCTTGCAGATGGTTACCAGTTCCTGGCTCTGTTCGATCGTCCAGGTGAGGGGCTTATCGCATACGACGTTGATGCCATTCATAAGAAAGGCCTTGCACACTTCATAATGCGATATGTTCGGGGTAACACAGACGACAAAGGAAATGCCGTCTTCCCGCTTCGCTTCCTGTTCTGCCATTTCGAGGTAATTGGTGTAAAGCCTGTCAGGAGCAACACCCAATTCGGCTCCGAAGGCTTTCGACTTCTCCGCATCGCGGGAAAAACAACCGGCGCAAAGCGTTGCCAGACCATCAATCCTGATGGCTTTCCTGTGCACATCCCCGATAAACGCCCCGCTTCCTCCTCCTACCATCCCATAGTTAAGTGGTTTCATATTGCCTCCAATGCACGCGCGTGCATAATTAGTAAAAAAAACAAAAAGGTAATAAACTCAATAAAACTATGGTACCACAAATCTGAAAGTTCGCAAGTGTAAAAACAAGGTAACGGTAACGATAGATTACCCCTGATACCATTGCAAGGGAAAAAGGACAGCCGTCATCTTTGCCTATAAACAGTAAGGATTGCAGCTGTCATTAGTAACACGTGAGCGAAACCAAGACCCTCTCGGTAGAGGGAAAGTGGCAAATCATAGGTTAAAAATTTTCGTTATCACCATGTCCGGCAAAATATAAATTATTTGTCTTCCACCTTTCCAGTCTACAGAATCCCCAGGGAATATAGATGCCTAGAGTGATTATACAAAGAATGATTATCAATAACCAAGTTCCAAAAAGCCCTCCCCCAGTACCTTTGAAAACCAATTGCTTATTCTCAATATATGTATTCTTTGCTTTCCATTTCTGGACTGCACATTCTGCCCAAGGATAAAAAAGTCCTAGCGTAAGCGTGGTTAATACCGTTGTCCAAATGCAAAGCCAAAAATACGAACCACCGGTACCTCTGAATTCAAATCTTCCAAATGGCATACATTCCTCCAAATATTTATGAAGCTATTATTCTATGCTATCAGAGATATTCGGTAAAAACAATGAAACTATAACAGATTTCAGACACGGATTTCTGGCAAGGTACGATTCTCAAGGGAATATACTCTGGGGCATGTTTTTTTAATAAAAAGCTTATCATTCCGAACTGTGTTGCTTTGAAGCCTTTTACGCCCAGGGATTACTTGTACATTTTCAATAGGACCCAAATCTATTGGAATTGCTGTACGTGCCTATCGTAAGACTTCCCTATGATGAAAAAGCCTCTGGGTTCAGTACTTCCCCTATAAGGGGCGACTTACTGCCATAGGCTAGTTACTAACATCGTCATGCAAACCTATAAACAAGTATTACTTGACCTTAGGGGAACCCTACAAGCCAGGCTTACCGATCAAGGTTCAGTTCCGATCACATTGCTGCAAATACCGTAACGAATCCAATTTTTGTTCATACTTATTGAAAAAGGTAGTCTCCATCGACTCTATGTCGATACAGCCTTCATACGCATCCTGCGTCAAAATAGCCTTTATGGAAGCCCAATCGGTATCACCCAGGCCGGGCAGAACCGGGGTTATGGCTTTTCTGGATGAGTAGATGCCAATCTCAGAAAGCAATTGCCTGTTAACCGTGGCATCCTTGCCATGTACATGCTTCACTTTGCCCTTCCATCGCAAGAGTTGGGCCAAAGGGTCGAGAAAAGCTTCCACTTGGTGGCAGGGTTCCCATTCCAGGCCCAGTTTCCCGTCATCCAAGGCATTGAACATCAAAGACCAGGCTTCATCGTTGATCGCTATATTCCAGTTTCCCCGTTTCCAAAGGTCTCCCATGCGGCAGTTCTCAAAAAGCAGACCCTTGCATTCTTTCTTATATGCTATCTCAAGAAGGGAAGAAAAGGTTTCTTTCCAAGCTGACAGGGAGTGTTCGACACTGTTACCGGGGACCCGCCCGGCGAACCCGGTTACATATGGTGACCCAAACAGCGAGGCATGGCTTATGAGTTCTTTCCAGGCAGTGAGCGTCTCTTCATTTCCTAAAGGGTTTCCAAATATGGAAAGGGCTGAAACCTCTAAAGAAGAGGCTCTAACCAAGTCGGCAAGGTTTTCCAGGTCCACAGGACCAAGGCTTCCCCAGAACGAAATGGCAAGGGTTTCGAAACCGCTACGAGACAAAGCAGAGAGGGAATCGGCAGTGATCTCCTCAATTTTCAACAGAGCTCCAATCTTTATTGGCATTGCAGCATGTCCTCCAAGACGTTTTGGGCGAATATCCCGTCAGCAAGGTCAGGATGGGCCGAAATCCCTGTATCTACCCAACGGGTAAACAGCTCGTAGGTCGAGAGAACAGCAGGTCCTGCGAGCGTTTCTTCACGTCCGTCAGTATACACCACAGTGACCGTATTGCGGGATAAGGTTGAATCAAAACGAACAGTAGCCAACGAACCGTGGACAACCAAAGAGAGCGCATCGTCAAACCCTGAAGCTACCTGGGAACAATGCAGCTTACAGGGAATGGCATCTCCTACAAGCAAGGTTCCCTCATAGTCGACCAGAGCGGGAGGAAGGTCGGGGGAGGATTCCAAAAAGAAGGTGTCGAAGAGGCTTGGTTCAAGGGAGATGGTTTTTGTATCAACGAGGTCTTTGAGAGTCACCAAGCGTCGGCTTTCCTGAAAGCTAACTTGGTTGAAGACAAAATGGAGCAGATCGATCAAATGACTGCCAAGGTCTGCAAGGCAACCTCCCCGGCTTACGGAAGGCTGGAGGCGCCACATCCAACGCGGAGTGGTTCTCCAATCCCCCCAAGCGGAGGTAAGCACCCAGCTTTGCAGGTAATGTATCTCAACAAGCAAGATATCACCCAAAGCCTTAGATAAAACAACGTTTCTAAGAGCATGCATTGCCCCTATATTGCGTTTAGAGAAGTTTATCATAGCAGGAACCCTTGCTTTGCCTGCAGCGTCTCCTATGGCGTTTACGTGGTCTTTGTTATAGCCAAGTGGCTTCTCGCAAAAGAGTGCAAACCCATGATCAAGTCCTTCCAGGCAACAATCTTTGTGGCTGATATCGGAAGTGGCACAGGAAATGGCATCTGCCAGCCCGACAAAGGCAGAGAGATTCTCAAAAGAATCAGAGGAGTGTGTAATTCCATATCGTTCACAGAAGGCTTTCCTGTGTGCACTGTTATGGTCGACCGCCCCAACTATTTCTGTACCTGACTCGATAAACTTCTTGGCCTGGTAGGAGCCCATGCCGCCACATCCGACTATGACCAGTTTCATTGAAAACCTCCACATACAGCGGTAGATTTCCTTATCATAAAACCTGTATCTACCCAACGCTGCTCTGGAAGGGTACCTTTTTGGATCATATCTATGACCATATTTGCGGCAAGCTTCCCCATTTCGGTAATCGGATGGTCGACTGTGGTCAGCGGAGGGGAGCTGGTTCCTGCAAGTTGAAAATTATCGTACCCGATAACCGAGATTTCCTGGGGGATCTTTATCCCGTGTTCAAGGCAGGCCTGCATGAAACCGAAAGCCTGGCGGTCACTGGCGGTCATGACCAAGGAAGGACGTCTACCAAAGGAGGAGAGGGCTTCGAATCCGGAACTCCGTGAAAAGTTACCTTCGACTATCTGAATATCAAGATGGTATTGCGCTGCGAGGGTTTCGAAAACTGCAAGTCTGTCCTTTCCGTTCTTGAATCGCAAATCCCCGGTTATATATCCGATAGAATGATGCCCGAGAGTTACTGCATGTTCAAAAGCCAGGGCCATTCCCTTGTCTGGCCGGGCATACACACTTGCTGCCCCGTCATGGTAGTTGTTTACCAGTACCAAGGGGATTTTGTGTTCGAGCATCGAATCCAATTCCGGGAAATCATCTTTGGTGATGGCGAATACCAATCCGTCATAACTATGGGAGTTTATCAGTTCATTGTAGGTCCTATATTTCCCTAGGTGTTTCTCAAAGACTATGCCGATGTTATAGCCCCGATCCATCGAGCCTAAAAGCAGACCATCGAGCAGAGAGGGGAAATAAGGACGGGTAAAGGGCATGATGTTTCGGTAATAGGGGACAACGAACCCGAGGGTAAAGCTTTTGTTGCTCGCAAACAGCGTAGCGGTACGGGAGGGAAAATACCCGAGTATTTCTGCCTGTTCCCGTACTTTCTTCTTTATTTCCTCACTGATAAGGGGAGAATCGTTGAGTGCACGTGATACTGTCGATTCCGACACCCCTGCACTCTTTGCAACTTCAGCCCTTCCTACTTGTTTTCCCATACTACCTCGTCAGACCCAGTTTCTAGGTCATTGTATAGGGGTAATGGGGAATTAGCAAGAAAAGCAAGAAACGGCCAATCAAATCGAGGTGACGGCATAGGACATTCTTCTCAAATGGACGCAAACGCCACAACCTTTGATACGGCTTTGCACTTTTTACATACGTTGGCTAGTCAATCCTGACAAACCCAAAACGCAAAACATTCTAGCACCCCAGCCAGGGGTAAGAGTGGTATACTTTTAGCACAAGAGAAAGGGGTCTCAACCGTATGGATATACAAGTTGAAAGAGTTCCATTAAAAGACAAACCAATTCTGGATAATTTGCTATCCATGTATTGCTATGAATGGTCCCAGTATGACAAGTCCGACGTTAATTCCCAGGGCTCCTATGGGTACAGGATTGGTGAATATTGGGAAAATGAAAAGTTCCATCCTTTTGTTATAAAAGTCGACGGTGTACTTGCAGGGTTCGTATTGGTAAATAATGAATTCGATATCCATACAGACTACGACTATGCAATGGCAGAGTTCTTCATCATGTACAAATACCGCCATTTAGGAATAGGCCGATATGTAGCACATATGATATTTGATAGATTCCCTGGTAAGTGGGAATTGAAAAGGCATCCCCATAATCTTGCCTCGGTACTGTTCTGGGATAAAATCGTTGCAGCATACACACAAGGTAATTTCGAGATCATCAGGTCCTGTCCCAACGTACTGTACCATGACGGGACGTGTGCCGACATCCTCTCCTTTGAGAATTGATCAAGCCAATTTGAAAAGAATATTCACTCAGCGAAGAATATGGGCTTTCTTGGATGCTTCCAAAAATGAATCTACTGTATATGAAATGAGAATTGAAGCTATTACATCCAATGCCAGATCTTCAACTGTCTTGAACCGTATACAGGATTTTCCCATGTTGAGTTTCTTTCCAGCCTTGGCAAAACCCTCGACAATCAATTTGGTATTTTCCTCACTGAGATAGGCAGCGGTAAGATACAGCGAACAATGATGCTTCTGGGCTGACAGGGCCGCATACATGAGTGGTTGCCTGTTATAGGTTGAAGGGTTGCGCTTGATAGGGACTTCATAGGTTATCATCCCCCATCTTATGTTCTCTTCGATTCCAGAAGGTATGTGGGCGAGAATAAACTCCCTGACAGAGGATAGGACTTCCTTCTGGACAGGAAGCTGAGAAGCCAGGTACTCATCGACTGTAGTTGCATCTGAATGCATAGAGTCCCTCCCCTGCAAGCAGGATACGACACAGGGCGAGGATTATCAAGCATAAGAAATTATATGGGTCATACCCCTATAATGTAAAAGTGACCCATCAACGATGGGCCACTCATATTAACAGGATTTAGAAACCAGAAGACTGGTTACTGACTCTGTCTTTAGGAAACTAGAATGTGATTTTTACAGAAGGAGTCAAGGTAAAATCGCCATCGATGACATAAGCGCCATCAAGAGCATACTTTACACCACCCATGGTGTAATTTGCACCTGCACCAATTTTGGTGGAGATGTTGGAAAGGTCAGTGAGAGTAACAGAAGCGGAAAGACCGACATTCTCGATACCAGCATAGGAAGCAGAAACCTTAAGGTTGCTAGTTCCGTCGAAGAGCTGATATTCAGTCCAGCCACTTACGTCTCCATAAGAAGCACTCAAAGCAGCAAGCAGGTTGTTTTCTTTCTGTCCGAGGAAGTATGTGTCAATGGCTGAAGCCTTGAGACCGAAGTCAAGACCGGCAAGAGCTGCAACATCTACACAAACTGAACCGCCAATAGCACCATCTGCATCAATTGTGGAAGTCCACTTGTTTTCTGCATAGTTGGTATAAGCAACAGCAGCAGATACACCATCAACTGGAGCAAACTTTGCACTCAAACCGAAAGGTTTGTTGACCTTGTCGGTAGGATCTGCAGTTGCATTAACAGTAACCATAGAACCATAACCAACAGTTACAGAAGTGGAGTAAGCACCCTTCTGGCGAACCTTGTAACCTTCGTCACCAACGGTACCGTTAGGATCAGAATATACATTGAGGCCACTCATGGTGCCACTGTTTCCGATTGCCAAAGTAATGGTTACATCACCCATGTCAGTTCCCTGAGCAGCAAGAGCTTTGTCAAGGTAGATAGTACCAGTGCCTTTAACAGCATTGTCATCACCAAAAGTAAAAAGATCACTTGCAACAGCAACTTTCCAGAAATCACCAGTAATGGCAAGACCATCAGTATTAATTTCAGGGGTGTTTGCAACAGTGATTGCTGATGTCCCTGAAGTATACGTGTAGCCAGCCTTAAAGGATCCAGTCAATGTGACAGGAGCAGCAACCAAGGAAGCTGCAACTATGAGAGCCAGAGCCAGAGTCAATACAAACTTTTTCTTCATGACGTAAATCTCCATTTTTTTTGCGTGAGAGTTAATTTGTAACATCAGTATGTCGATGCAATTTGTAAGTAGAATGGAAGAAACTTGACGGAATTGTGTATTAATGTGGGTGGAACTTGTATAATATAGAAGTAATGTGAACAAATAGGTAGTATATGTAGTTATTGTGTTCGGATACCCTATTTATGAAGAAAATGAGAAGGTTACACCGACATTATCAGATACTCTGTCAAGATTCTTGAAGTCCTTAACTGGTTCTATTATCATATAATTATGATATACCTTATAGCCTCTGACATCCATGGAAGTGCATATTTTACGCATAAACTCATCGATGCCTACATGAAAAATGATGCTTCCCGTTTAATCCTCCTTGGTGATATTCTTTACCACGGCCCAAGAAATGACCTACCCCTCGAGTATAACCCCAAAAAAACATATGCGCTACTAAATATGTACAGAGATTCTATTCTTTGTGTGAGAGGCAATTGCGATGCAGAAGTAGACCAGATGGTATTGGAGTTTCCCCTCATGGCAGACTACGCTACCCTTTTTCTGGAGGAATTGGGAGGAAGGATGATCTATCTTACCCATGGTCATCATTTCAATGCGGATAACCTCCCCCCTATGCAAAAAGGAGACATCCTCATAAATGGACACACACACCTACCTGTGGCAAAGGAAGAGAATGGATTTGTTTTTTTGAACCCAGGTTCAATATCGATCCCCAAGGGGGGATGGCCAAACAGTTATATATTATATAAGGATAGAACCTTTACGGTCCTTGACTTCGAAGACAATGTACTCATGAGCCTTACCATTTCAGGGTAACAACAACTGTTTTTCCCTTCTGCTCAATGGTGGCTTTGCCACCGTGGAGCCTCATGATTTGATTGACAATAGGCAATCCAAGGCCGCTTCCACCAGTGCTGCGTCCTACATCGCCCCTCGTCCAGGGTTCAAAGAAATCGACCCCTTCACGGAGAACCCCGTCGTTGGAGATGATCATAGAGTTTTCCCTGATTTCCCACACAATAGCCTTCGCCCCTGACTGAATGGCATTGGACAGCAGGGCTTGCGTTGCCTTCTGCAAAAGCGCTTCATCACCCTGAAGAGCCGGATTGCCATACTTTACCGTGACAAGATTGTTCTGTTGTGGAGAAAATTGATCCAACACGCTCTCTACAAACTCCTGCGAGTCGAAACTCCTGACTATGGCCTTTGCATCGGGACTCTGCAGATTTGCATAGAGCACCACTGAGGCAATCCGTTCCGAAAGCTCATCGTTTTCCTTCTTGATCATCGCAATAGTCTCTTCATTGAGGGGAAACACCCCGTCTACAATACCATCGAGGGCCAGCTTCATCGAAGTAACCGGCGTATTGAGATCATGGCTGATCCCTCTCAGCCAAACCTGCCGGCTTTCCTTGTTTCTCAATAGCGTATCGTCCAGCTGCCTGATCGATTCGTTTATAACCAATTGCTCGTCAATCTTTGTATCAGGGAGAGAAACTCCGTTCTCCCCGCTACTGAGCCTACCCAAGGCAGACTGGATCCCCTTGGTGTACTGTTCACCTTTTCGGGAAAGCGAAGCTGCCATCATGAGCGAAATAAGCACAGCCAACGGTATCGACCATAAAAAAGGTCCCATCAGGCCAAAAAGCAACCTGCTCGTACTTTTATAGGTGAAAGGAGTGAAGGTCAAAACATCAACATTGCAGATTGTCTCATTGTTGTAGATAACATTGAAGCTACCGGCAATATCACTGGCCCGTACCTCGGGAGGCAACAGGATAGTTTCCGACTTCTCACTCTTCTGCTTGGTTTTCATAGTCGAGACAACACCGTCGAGATTGATAATCTTCAACGAATAGACCTCGGACTGCTGCTTCACCGAGGTGAAACCATCCTTGTCTACCATTTTGCTAGCAGGGGACAGGTTCCCGAAATAACTCGAACCATCATGGAACATGACCTCAGCAGGAACTTTGAAACCGATGGAATTCTGAGGCAGGTCATCCCCTCGCCGGGTCTTTCCGAAAGCAACGGCCACAGAACCATCGGGATTCCGCAAATATAGGCCGCTAACCCGGTCATCGGCAGAACTGACCAGGACCCTTATGATATTGGCGATAGACCATCCACTTTCAGGCATTTCCGCTTCCAACCGGCTGGAAAACGTTTCGAGATACTCCTGGAATACGGTGTCGGTCCATTCCTTGCGCTGCCTTTCCCCATTGAAAAAAAACACAGCAATCTGGATTGCCAGAAATACTGCGACTACAGCAACAAAACCGAAAAACAGCCTGAAGAATTGTTTTCTCATTCCACCACACTTTCTTTGCGATACCCGATGAACCGATACCCGTAGCCCCTGACTGTCTCGATCCATTGGGCCTCGCCCAGTTTGGAGCGGATATTCTTGATATGGGTATCGACGATGCGTTCATAGGAATCAAAATTGTAATCGAAACACTGCTCGAGAATCTGGGCACGGGTAACCAAATGATGGGAATTCTTCACCAGGTAGCCAAGGATACGCCATTCTGCGGCAGTAAAGATCACATCTACGCCATCTACGGTAAGCCGGTGCTCCTTGGTGTCGAACATCATGATATGGTCGCCACTGTAAAGCAGTCCATCGTCAGCACTCTTCGCCTTGGTATGATTGAATCTCCTAATCACAGCTTGGACGCGCAAAACCAATTCCTTGGGCGAAAAAGGCTTTGAAATATAGTCATCAGCACCAAGCTCGAATCCCATGATCCTATCGCTTTCCTCGGTGCGTGCGGTCATAAAGATGACAGGGCAGTCATACTGGGCCTTGATCTGTTTGACAAAAGAAAAACCATCTCCGTCAGGAAGCATGACATCCTGGATCAGAAGCGCTGGCACAAAACGGGCAAAAGCTTCCTTTGCAGCAGCCAAGGTTGAAAAACCCTGGACTTTATAGCCGGAAAGCTCCAGATATTGCTTAACCCCTTCGCGGATCAAATCATGGTCTTCAACCACATAGATTACGTTCACGTTTTCAGAGGATGCATCCATTCCTTATTACCTATTCCTTGTCTTCAGAGGCTACTACAGCATGGGAAGCTGTGCTATGGCCGGCAAAACGATATCCGTATCCTCTGACCGTCTCAATCCACTGGGATCCAAGCGGCCCCATTTTTGCCCGCATATTCTTCACGTGGGTGTCTACGATTCGGTCATACGATTCAAAGCTATAATCAAAACAATGCTCCAAAATCTGGGAGCGGGTGATGAGAATCCCGCTATTGCTCACCAGATAACTCATGATCCGCCATTCAGCAGCGGTGAGGGGAACCTGTTTGCCATCGATGGAGAATAGATGGGAAACCTCGTCGAGCTGCATTATGGAATTCCCCATTACCCAGGTCGAACCGCTGCGGAAAGCAGAAACGCTCACATCGATACGCCTGAACAACGCATGGACCCTCAGCACCAGTTCCTTGGAGGAGAAAGGCTTACAGATATAGTCGTCGGCTCCAAGCTCAAAGCCCAGGATCCGGTCGCTCTCGGCAATCCTTCCTGAGACAAAAATGACCGGGAATACATAATTCTGCTTCAACTTCTTGATATAGGAAAAACCATCGCCATCGGGAAGGTTTACATCCAACAACAACAAATCGGGCACTTGCCTGGCAATTGCCAACTGGACCCCATGCAGCTCCTCAAAGGCCTGAACCTCGTACCCCGACAATTCCAAGTACTGTTTCATTCCCTCTCGGTCACTGGCATTAGCATCTACGATATATATCAGTTTCATATTTGTAACGTCACCATACCTTTCATATTCTGGCAAGAGTCAGCCAGTACTCAACATATTACTACACAATTACCACTTATACTCTATAAATAATCATCACAGTGTGAGGATTGTGTCAAATCATTCATAGATTCTTTGGGCACAGACTTATCCTTTCCAATCTATTCATTAAAAACTGATACTAACGGTGAGCCCCCTCCTTGTTGCAAACGAATTCCCTGCACGGTACACTGGCAACGTGAAAAAGAGACACCCCACCCTTATCGTGGATTTAAGCATATTCTTGCTCTGCATTGCCATTCTCATTCTGCTTTTTGCAAACCAACAGAGCAAAGGAGGCGGGTACCTGCAGGTCGAAAGCCCAGGCGGAACCTACCGGTATAGCCTGGCCACAGACACACATTTCCATGTATCAGGCCCGCTCGGGGAGACCGAAATCGAGATCGCAGGGGGGAAAGCCCGGATCGTAGACTCACCCTGTCCCACTAAAAGCTGCACCCGCCAACTTCCCATCTCAACGGGAAACGGTTGGGTCGCCTGCCTGCCCAACCAGATACTCTTGACCATCGTCTCTTCCCCAGACCAAAGTGCGGAGGTTGATGATGTCGCGAATTGAACGAAAAATTGCTTTTGTCGCAGCTACCACCCTCCTGTGTGCAACCTTGGAATACCTTATTCCAAAACCCCTGCCGTTTCTCAAGCTCGGGCTGGCGAACTTGCCGTTGCTCATCTGCCTGGAGTTTTTTACCTTCAAGCAATTCTTCATCCTATTGCTACTCAAATCTATCGGGCAGGGGTTTGTGAGCGGGACATTGTTTTCGTACCTCTTTCTCATATCACTTGCCGGCACGCTATCCAGCGGTATCATCATGAAGGCTTTGAAAAGCCTGTTCAAAGACCGAATCTCCCTTGTAGGCTGCAGCCTGGCAGGGGCAATGGCCAGCAATTTCGCCCAGTTGCAAGTCGCCTCCGTCGTTGCCTATGGGAAAGCTATCTGGGTGGCTGCCCCCCTGATGCTCTCAATCGGTCTTGCAAGCAGTTTTGTCCTCGGCCTTCTGGCTCAAATCTATCAACAAAGGGGAACGATACCCGCTCTGTTGCAAACAGATACGCTCGAACTCTCGCTCCCGCTTATGCAGGAACGGGAACACAATGCATCGGTAGCGATTGCTTCCCTACTGTGCATATTGGCAATCTTGCTGGTTGACCAATTCCCGGCCCTTGCCCTCATTACCCTGCTTATGTATGTCCTGCAATTTATCGCCCACCGCAGGATACTGGTCATCCCCCCGTTGATGCTGCTGTTTTCCATGGTCCTGCTCAGCCTGTTTGAACCCAACGGCAAAGTCCTGCTGTCCATCGGATCGGTTGCCCTCACCGATGGTGCGCTCAACCTTGCCCTGGTCAAGGCCCTGCGCTTGGTATGCCTGCTCAGTGCAAGCCAATGTATCAGCGCAAGCAACCCGAATCTCAAGGGCAGGCTGCTTGCCTATATTCCTTTGACCTTAGGGTATTTCAACCTTCTCTCCTCCTCGTTTAAAAGCGGAGGAGGCTCGCTTATCGAACGAGTCGATAGAGCCCTTATAGCTACTGCAAGTGGGGAACATACCGTTACGGTACGCGGGAAAAAAGCAGCAAGGACCATTTCGAAGCCACTTTTCTCCCTTGTTTCTTTTTGCGTATGTTCTGTAGCAATTCTCAGTAAATTCTTGTTTTAAGTAATTTATTTCACATTATTTAAACATAATAGTATTTTATTTACAATTAATTCAAACTTTCTTATCATTGTTATTTCTAATCATGCAATCTCCACATGCTATAGTTTAATATTTATATTTTTTTATCTATTTCATATTGACCTTATTAGATAAAAATTTATATATTCAAGCCATCTAACAACCAGGAGCTTAACCATGGCAGACAAAGAAAAAAAATCAGAGCCATTCGAAGGACAAGCAGACTTGCAAAACTTGATCGAACGCGTAAAACGCGCCCAGATCAAATTTGCTACCTATTCACAGGAACAGGTTGACGCTATTTTCAGGGCAGCGGCCATCGCTGCAAATGATGCTCGGATCTCCCTAGCCCAACAAGCCGTAGCAGAGACAGGCATGGGAATCATTGAAGACAAAGTAATCAAGAACCACTTTTCCGCTGAGTATATTTTCCATAAATACAAAGACGATAAAACCTGTGGCATCATCGAGAAGGACTCAGCGTTCGGAATCCAGAAGATTGCAGAGCCAAAAGGGGTCATCTGCGCTATCATCCCTACAACCAATCCTACCTCCACAGCTATCTTCAAGAGCCTCATCAGCCTCAAGACCCGTAATGCAATCATCTTCAGTCCCCATCCCAGGGCGAAGAACTGTACGTGCAATGCGGCGCGCATCATCCTGGAAGCCGCTGTGAAAGCCGGTGCTCCCGAGGACATTGTCGGCTGGATCGATGCACCCTCGATGGAAAAAACCGACTACCTCATGAAAAGCCCCTTGGTAAACCTCATCCTCGCTACCGGCGGCCCTGCCATGGTGAAAAGTGCCTATTCCTCCGGCAAACCGGCTATCGGCGTAGGACCTGGAAACACCCCTGCCCTTATTGAAAAGAGTGCGAATATCAAAATGGCTGTCAGCTCGATCCTTATGTCAAAGACCTTTGACAACGGCGTCGTATGCGCCAGCGAACAATCCATAATCTGCCACAAAGATATCTATGAGGAAGTAAAGAAGGAACTTGCCGACCGCGGAGCTGCTTTCCTTGATAAAGAGCAGGCTGATAAACTCGGTTCGGTTATCATTGACAAGAAAAGGGGAACGGTAAACCCGGCAATCGTTGGACAAAGCGCCTCCACTATCGCCAACCTTGCAGGTTTCGCTGTAGCCGCGAATGCTAAGGTCCTTATCGCTGAAGTCTCTGACATTAGCGAATCAGAACCCTTTGCCCATGAAAAACTCAGCCCGGTGCTTGCCATGTACAAGTGCGATAATTTTGGCGATGGGACCGACAAGGCTGCTAAACTGGTGGCTTTAGGTGGCTTTGGGCACACCAGCGTCCTGTATATCGATGAAACGGAACAGGATAAAATTGATACCTTTGGCAAAACGGTAAAAACCAGCAGGGTCTTGGTTAACATGCCGGCAAGCCAGGGAGCTATCGGGGACATCTACAATTTCATGCTCGAGCCTTCCCTTACCCTCGGTTGTGGATCCTGGGGAAACAACTCCATCAGCGAAAACGTCGGTCCAAAACACCTTTTGAACATCAAGACCGAAGCCTGCAGGAGGGAAAACATGCTCTGGTTCAAACTGCCTCCCAAAATCTATTTCAAATTTGGTTGTCTGCCCATTGCATTGCAGGAACTGAAAGGCAAGAAACGTGCCTTTATCATCACCGATGCCTTCCTGTTCAACAGCGGCATGGTAGAAAAAATTACCTCTGTCCTTGAACCGCTCGGAATCGAATGCGAATGCTTCCACCAAGTCAAACCCGACCCGACCCTTGCCACTATTACCGAGGGAATGAATATCATGAATGCCTTCAAGCCTGATGTGCTCATTGGCCTTGGCGGCGGATCCCCGATGGATGCCGCAAAGATCATGTGGTTGCTGTATGAACATCCCGAGGTAAAATTCGAAGGCCTTGCCCTGCGCTTCATGGACATCCAAAAGAGAATCTACGCCTTCCCCAACATGGGCAAGAAAGCGGAATTGGTATGCATCCCCACTACCAGCGGAACTGGTAGCGAAGTCACCCCGTTTGCCATCATCACCGATGAAAAAACCGGCATGAAATGGGCAATCGCCGACTATGCACTCACCCCCACGATGGCAATCGTGGACAGCGAGCTGGCTATGGGACAACCTAAGGGCCTGACTGCAAGTTGCGGTGTTGATGTCTTGACCCATGCCCTGGAAGCCTTGGCTTCAAGCATGTCCACCGATTTTACCAACGGACTCTCACTCGAGGCTGCCAGGATTATCTTCAAGTATCTTCCGACCGCCTACCGTGACGGCACTGACAAAAAAGCAAGGGAAAAAGTGCACGATGCCTCCACCATGGCCGGCATGGCCTTCTCCAACGCTTTCCTCGGGCTCTGTCATTCGATGGCACACAAGCTGGGGGCGGCCTTCCATGTACCCCATGGGATGGCAAACGCACTGCTCTTGACCAACATTATCCGCTATAACGCTACGGACAACCCGATCAAGCAGGCAGCATTCCCCCAGTATGAGTTCCCTTCGGCAGTAAGCCGGTATGCCAGGGCAGCAGACTACATTGCCATGCAGGTCAATGACCAGAGCAACACCCCTTACATTTCGGTAAGGCAGGATGCGAATCAGGATGAGAAAGTTGAGGCATTGATTGCGGGCATCGAAAAGCTGAAAGACGAGCTCAACATTCCCAAGTCTATCAAAGACTGGGGTGTGGACGAGGCATCCTTTTTGGCTATGGTCGATGAACTGTCGGTACGGGCATTCGACGACCAATGTACTGGAAGCAATCCCCGTTACCCACTGATCAGCGAGATCAAGCAACTATACCTTGATAGCTTCTATGGGAAAAAGTGGACCGAAAACAGATAGAAAAAGAACATAATCACCTTACTTGGGCTATCGCAGGGACATCCTTGCGGTAGCCTTTTCTCTGCAAGCCGTTACAGAATCCCAATCGAAAAAAACATACTGAAAAACTTAGTCAGGTAACATAAAACTGACTATCAACATTTTTTGCTACGGAAATACAATTTCTATGATTGCCTTGCACGTATATATAGAAAGCAGGTACCAGGTAAGAAATCCTCAAATTCCACGCCCTTTTGTACAGCCATGTTTGCCCAACATGGTACAGCTTTCTTTTTGTGCACGTAAATGATTCGAAATATGTTGAATAACAGCCTCATTTCGAAAAATGTCTAGCACTTACACTTGGCTTCATCCTCAAGACCGTAATGAAAGACAGGCGGCGGCGCAAGTATTGAAGCTCAAATTTTCCCAAAGCAACCTAGAACCAGGATGTCCCTTTCCAATCAGCAATCCTTCCCTACTCAATTCCGCTTCTGTACAAACCCTCCCTTCTTCAGCTACTATAGTCCCATGTTTGACTGTAAGCTCATTTGCACCGATATAGACGGAACCCTCCTGAATAGCGAACACCGCATCAGCGAAGAAAACAAGAAAGCCATCCAACTGGCAGTAAGCAAGAATATCCTTGTCTCTTTGGTGAGCGGAAGAATTGCGGGAAGCCTTGCTGTACTGCAGAGAGAACTTGGCATCACTGGCCCTTTGGGGTGTTATAGTGGCAGCCTTGTGCTTGATGGAGAAGAAATCTTGGCCTCCCACCCCATTACCAACGACCAGGCAAGAAGGATTCTCGCTTCCCTTGCCTCTTCAGGTCTGCAAGCCATCATTTTTGGCAAAGACCAGTGGTTTATCGACACAAGAGGAAAATGGCATGACAAGGAGGCGAATGTATCCCAGTATCCGGGAAAGGTCTGTAATTTTGCCTCTTTGTTGGATACTTGGGACAAGGAAGGAAAAACCCCCTATAAAATCCTATGCATGAGCGAAGACACGACACTAGTGCAAGAAGCGGAATTGCGATTACATCCTCTTTTCTCTTGTGAACTGAACATCTTCCGATCCTCTCCGCACTATCTGGAAATCTCTGCAAAGGGAATCGACAAGGGACATGCAGTGCATGCAATCTGTAAAAAATATGGGTTTTCTCCCTCGCAGGTCATGGCAGTAGGTGACTTCTACAATGACCTGGGCATGTTCCGTGAGGCAGGCTATTCTGTTGCCATGGGCAATGCCCCTTCAGATATCAAGAGCCAGGCAGATACGGTAACCCTCTCGAACAACGAGCATGGCCTCGCTGTCGCAATTCAGGCAATCCTATGAAAAAGAGCATCTCACTTTCACTCTACAAGGGACTGCCTCAGCCCATCTATGTGCTTTTCTTCGCCACAGTCATCAATGGCATAGGCATCTTTGTCTATCCGTTTCTGGCCCTCTATTTGACTCAACGCCTCCATTACTCTGCCTGGGAGGCGGGTCGGTTCATGACCTTTGCCTCGGTACTCTATATTCCGGGTTCCTTTATCGGAAGCAAACTTGCCGACAGTTTTGGGCGAAAACCCGTTATGGTGGTATTCCAGCTCTTGATGGATTTCTGCTTTATCCTTTGCGGCTTTTTAGAAGGCTCTGCGATCGTACCCTACCTTGTTCTTCTGGGCCTGTTCTTTGACGGGGCTGTCGACCCAGCCCGGGAAGCGCTTAAAACCGATGTGACAAACCAGGAAAACAGACAGGTTTCCTTCTCGCTCATCTACCTGGGCCACAACCTTGGGTATGCCTGCGGTCCGGTTATCGCCGGATATCTCTTCTACAAGGCTCCCCAATGGATATTCTGGGGTAATGCCCTGGCTGGAATCTTCTCGATCATCCTGGTACTAGCAAAGGTAAAGGAAAGCAACCCAACCCACGAACAGCTCGAGGAAAGCAAAAAATCCAATTCCACAGAAAAAGCAGAGGATGGCGGATTGCTCAAAGCCTTGCTCACGCGGCCTACCCTGTTGCTGTTTGCTTTTTTCGTGACCTTTTACAGCTTTGCCTACAGCCAGACGCTCTTTGCCCTTCCCCTCTGGACCACTGAGCTATTCCAAACAAACGGAGCAACAATCTATGGCCTGATGATGACTGTCAATGCACTTGTGGTAGTTTTCTTCACGCCGCTTTTCGTCAGTGCCTTACGGTCGAACCATCCTTTGCTCAATACCGCTATCGCAGGTCTGCTCTACGCCCTTGGTTTCTCGCTTCTGGCATTGGCAAAGGTACCCACTGCATTTTATCTGCTGGCTGTGGTTTTCACGTTTGGTGAAATCATATCTGCAACCAACGAACAGTTCCATGTGGCCAACAACACCCCGATGAGCCATCGAGCGCGTTTCAGTGCAATATTGCCAATTATCATGGGAACCGGGCATGCAATCGCACCCATGGTTGCAGGCACAATCATAGAAAAGTATTCGATGGGATGGGTATGGATAACCGCAGGAGCATCGGCGCTTTTCGGCGCGCTCGGGATCACCTCGCTCTATCTCTATGATTGTCGCAAGAAAAAGAAGAAAGCCCTGTGCTAAAAAGAAGCCCCTGGAAGTATCCAGAGGCTTTTCAATTCCTTAGCTGAGCAAAGCAAGTAATGTTTCAACTGCTTCTTTGGGAAAGAGCTCACCCTGGTCCTTTTCAAGCAACCCCTGCAAAAAGGCTCTGACCTCCTCACTCTGGGGCAACATGAACCCTGCCTCCCTCAGGCAATCCTCTGCCATAATCCTATTCGATTTCTCGAAAGCCTTTGCCAATTGACGTTCAAGCGGATTGGACGAAGTCTTTGCAATTACGGCGGCAAAGTGTTCCTGGGCAACCTTGTTTTCTGCCATCACACGCAAAAAAGCTTTCATTTCCCTGCTTTTCTCCTGCGGAGGCGCATAGTTGTCATACACAAAATAGAGGGCATGGGAAGGACAAGCATCCACACAAAGACGGCAACCATCCAGGCATTTTGTAAAATCGACCTGTCCATCCTCAGTGTCGGTAGCCCCGGTGGGACATACAAACAGACATAGACAGTCTTTGGTACAAAGGTTGATATTTCTCGCTGCATGCATTATTGGGCCTCCCTTACTACTTGAGAGAATCGAGACCGGGGAGCTTTGCAGATTGGGCAAATCTCAGGCGGTGCATCGGAAACGGTAACAAACCCGCAAATCTCACACACAAAGACTTTCGTGTCCTGCAACAACTCGTCTTTCATTTTCTCCTGCCTATCCAAAAGCGATTTCAAGAGTTTTGAGACTTTCTCACCCCAAACCAAAGCCCTGAGCGCCCCTCGATCACCTTCAAGGGTGGCCTGTTCCTTTCCCTTTGGGTATCCTGCCGACAAATCCTTCATGACCAAAGGCATCAAATCCTGCATTTGCTGGCTTTCCGGGGGAATGACCCCTACCAGATAGAACTCTGCCAATTGGGTAAAAAGGAGTTCCTCCTTCTTTCGCAACTGCTTTGCACACGCCTTGGCAAGATTAGAACAAAGGGCTCCTAATTCACTGCGAGACATCTCATGTAATGTTTCCATACGGCAGTCTCCTCTTACGTTCTCTTGCTACCAGTATATCACACATAAAGTTACCTGATAAAATAGCATTTTTCTTAAAAGAAGCCCTTCCTCCAGGCACAACAAACCTAACAAAAAACCACAAACTGGATTATTTTGTCCATATGTTGCATTTCTAACATATTTTGTACTTTTTTACAAATAATTCACTATAAGTGACAATATTTCGACACGTGTCTAATTTGTATTGCTATGATTTCCTATGAACATCCCACAAATTGGACTGATAATCAAAAAACTCAGAATTGAACTGCATATGACCCAGCAGGAATTGATAGAAAAAGCGTATTTAACCAGAAGCCAGATTTACTATATTGAAACCTGTAAAAAAATACCCCGAAAGCCAACCTTGGATAACATCTGCCTGGCTCTCGGGATAAGTTATTGCGAACTGATCAACTATCAATACTCGTTCGATTCTTCGACACCAAGCATATCTTCAATGGAAGCCCCCGGGGCTACCATAGGGTAAACCTTGTCGTCAAGAGGTATCTCACAATCGATAACAACAGGCTCATGCAAATCGAACGCAGCCTGGAGGATTGCCAAAGGGTCATCCTCCTTATGTATATGCATACCATGGACCCCAAAGGCCTTGGCAAGCATAACCCAGTCTACAGGTGTATCGAGAGTGGTTTCGCTATAGCGTTTATCAAAGAACAACGTCTGCCACTGGCGTACCATCCCAAGGGTCTGGTTGTTCATCAGCAAGATGATTACCGGCAATTTATACCTGGCAATGGTTGCCAGCTCATTGCAGTTCATCCTGAAACAACCGTCCCCGGCAACGTTCACGACCCTGCTGCCAGGATTACCGCATTGCGCCCCGATGGCAGCCCCTGTTCCATAGCCCATGGTCCCCAGTCCACCACTGGTCATAAAATGACCAGGCAATTCATGCTTGAGAAACTGAGCCGCCCACATCTGGTTCTGCCCTACCTCGGTTGCAACAAACGACCCCGGGGGCATAACCTTCTGTAACGCGCCAAGGATTTCCTTGGGCCGTATGCTCTCGCCCTCTACCCTTATGGGATAGCGCTTCTTATAAGACTGGACCTGCTCCATCCATTTGCCATGTTCAAGCGTCTTTTCGATGCGCTTGTTGAGCTCAGTGAGAACAACCTTAACATCGCCCACGACATGACAGAACGTCTTTATATTCTTGTCTATCTCTGCCGGGTCGACATCTATCTGTACAATCTTAGCATTACGGGCAAAGGCGCTGGCCTTGCTTACCACACGGTCGCTGAACCGTGCCCCGATAACAATAAGCAGGTCGCAGGCAGAAACACACATATTGGACACTTTCGTCCCATGCATACCAACCATACCGGTAAACCGTTCGCTGTAGGAGCTTACGGCGCCGCAACCCATCAAGGAAACACAGGCAGGGGCATCGATCAAAGAAAGGAACTTTTCAAGTTCATCCGAAGCCTTCCCCCTGATTACCCCGCCACCTACATAACACATAGGCCTTGCAGCATGCTGTATCAGATCGAGGGCCTGTTCGAGGCTTTTCTCGCTGAGCCGTTCCGTCCTAGGCAGGATCTCTTTGGGGACGGAAGGTTCATAGTCACACTGGTGCTGGGTAATATCCTTGGGAAGGTCGACAAGCACAGGACCTGGCCTTCCTTCCTGGGCAATCCTGAAGGCAGAGCGGATTGTCTCGGCAAGCTCACAAACATCCTTCACAATGAAATTATGCTTGGTTACCGGCATGGTAATACCGGAGATATCGACTTCCTGGAAACTATCCCGTCCCAGCAAAGGTACCGGAACATTTCCGGTAAGAGCAACCAGGGGAACACTGTCCATATAGGCAGTGGCAATACCGGTTACCAGATTGGTCGCCCCCGGTCCGCTCGTGGCAATACAGACGCCGACTTTCCCCGTTGAACGGGCATACCCGTCGGCAGCGTGGCTGGCCCCTTGTTCATGGGCGGTCAGGATATGGGTTATCCTGTCTTTGTTCTTGTACAACGCATCATAGAGGGGCAATACCGAACCACCGGGATATCCGAATACGGTATCGACGCCCTGTTCCACCAAACATTCAATAATTATCTGGGCACCGGTTATCTGCATGGTATGTTCTCCTATTTTTTTAAACGATCAATCCTTGAATACTGCACCGCTTGCGGCACTGGTAACCTGCTTGGCATAACGGGCCAAGTACCCCGTCGTAATCGGTGAAGGTTTGCACTTCCACCGCTCTTTTCGTTCAGCCAGAGTTGCCTCGTCGACCAACAATTCGAGTTTTCCCTTGGTGATGTCTATGCTGATACTATCTCCTTCCTCAATCAGTGCGATAGGCCCGCCTTCAGCAGCTTCAGGGCTTACATGCCCTATGGAAGCTCCCCGCGTAGCCCCACTGAACCGTCCATCGGTAATGAGCGCCACTTCCTTGTCCAGGCCCATACCCGCAATGGCAGAAGTCGGGGAAAGCATCTCTCTCATCCCCGGGCCACCCTTTGGCCCTTCATAACGGATAACCACGACATCACCGCTTTTGATCTTTCCACCGAAAATAGCCTTGATGACATCCTCTTCGCTTTCAAAGACCCTTGCAGGCCCCTGATGCACAAGCATCTTGGCATCGACGGCACTTCGTTTTACCACGGCCCCATCGGGGGCAAGGTTGCCACGGAGCACTGCAATGCCCCCGGTTACCGAATAGGGGTTGTCAATCGGCCTGACGACCTCTGGGTCATAGTTTTTGGCGCTGCCATACAGTTCCCCGATTGTCCTGCAACTAACGGTAGGGAGGTCAGGGTTTAGCAATCCCTTTTTCCCCAGCTCATGCATGACTGCCATAACGCCGCCTGCTCGGTACAAGTCCTCGATATGGTGTTTGCCTGCCGGGGCAAGGTGGCAGAGGTTGGGAACCTTTGCACTTATCTCGTTCGCCAGGAAAATATCGAGATCGACATGCGCCTCATGGGCGATTGCAGGGATGTGGAGCATGGTGTTGGTACTGCAGCCAAGGGCCATATCCACAGCCAGGGCATTCTTGAATGCCTCGAGTGTAAGGATATCCAACGGCCTGATGTTCTTTTTGAGCAATTCCATGATCATGTACCCGGCTTCCTTGGCCAGACGGTCGCGTGCACTGTACACAGCCGGGATCGTCCCGTTGCCAACCAAGCCCATCCCGATAGCCTCGGTAAGGCAGTTCATGCTGTTTGCCGTGTACATTCCGCTGCAAGACCCGCAGGTAGGACAGGCGTTGTCCTCATAGCTGTGAAGCTGTTCATCACTCATGGTCCCGGCAGCATGGCTTCCTACAGCCTCGAAAACCGTAGAGAGGCTCATGCCACAGCTATCGCCCCCCGGTACATGGCCGGCGAGCATAGCCCCGCCGGAAACAAAAATGGAAGGGATGTTCATACGGCAGGCAGCCATCAGCATCCCCGGGACTATCTTGTCACAGTTAGGTACGAATACCAGGGCGTCAAAAGGATGGGCGGTAGCCATTATCTCGATCGAATCGGCAATAAGCTCGCGGCTTGCCAAAGAATATTTCATCCCGGTATGGCCCATCGCGATGCCATCGCATACCCCGATAACCGGGAAGGAAACAGGATTCCCCCCAGCTGCTCGCACACCACTCTTTACTGCATCTACGATGCGGTTCAGATGGACATGCCCCGGGATAATCTCATTTGCCCCGTTGACGATGCCTATCATAGGCATATGTATCTCACGGTCAGTCCACCCAAGGGCCTTCATCAAAGACCTGTGTGGTGCTTTTTCGACTCCCTCGGTCATCACTGAAGATCGTTTCTTGCTATCGTCCATGCTTTTTCCTCCCCTGTTACAGGGCCTGGGCGATCAAGTCACCCATCTCTTTTGTACCGACCTTTTTCATCGATTCGGTATAGATGTCTGCGGTGCGGTACCCCGCATCGAGAACTTTCGAAACAGAATCTTCGATTGCCGCTGCCTCTGATTCCATCGAAAAAGAGTAGCGGAGCATCATCGCCACCGAAAGGATGGTGGCAATGGGATTTGCGATATCCATCCCTGCAATGTCGGGGGCACTGCCATGAATAGGCTCGTACATGCCGAAACTATCGCCACGCAGGGAAGCCGAAGGCAACATCCCGATCGAACCGGTAATCTGCGAGGCTTCATCACTGAGGATATCGCCAAACATATTCTCGGTCACGATGACATCGAACTGCCGAGGGTTGCGCACCAGCTGCATGGCCGCATTGTCCACGTAGAGGTGGTTGACCGCAACATCCGGGTATTCGCTTGCAAGGTGTTCCACAATCTCCCTCCACAGCTGGCTGGAATTGAGAATGTTCGCCTTGTCGACGGAAGTCAGTCTCTTCTTGCGTTTCTGCGCGATTTCAAAGCCCTTGCGTACGATACGCTCGATTTCAGCTGTGGTATAACTCATCGTGTCATAGGCCTTGTCACCATCACGGCCGCGCTCGCCGAAGTAGATTCCGCCGGTGAGTTCACGCACTACCATAATGTCCAGGCCTTCGCCGACAATCTCATTCTTCAGGGGACAGGCATCGGCAAGCTGTTTGTACAGGATTGCCGGACGGAGGTTGCAGAACAACCCCATCCCGCCGCGAAGGCCCAAAAGGGCTTTTTCCGGACGGAGGTCGCTCGCTACCTTGTCCCACTTCGGACCCCCGACGGCGCCAAGGAGAACACTGTCACTCTTGCTGCAGCCGGCCAGGGTTTCCTCGCTGAGGGGTTTCCCGGTCGCATCGATGGCACAGCCACCTGCAAGGTAGGTATCATAGGTAAAGGTATGGCCGAACTTTTTTCCAACCACATCGAGGACTTTGACTGCCTCAGCGACAATGTCCGGTCCGATCCCGTCTCCGGGAACCAATGCTATATGTTTTTTCATTTTGCACCTTCCTTGGCTTGTTTGGAAATATAGCCTGCAAGGCCACCGGCAGCAATCAAATCCTGCATAAAGGGAGGAAAGGGCTCAGCCTGGAAGGTCTTGCCACTGGTCTCGTCGGTAATCTTACCGGTAGAGAAATCCACCGACACTACATCACCTGCCTTGATCGAATCACAGGCTTCGGGGCACTCAAGGATCGGGAGCCCGATGTTAATCGAGTTCCTGTAGAAAATGCGGGCGAACGTGCGGGCGATGACGCAGGAGATGCCGCTTTCCTTGATGGCTATCGGGGCATGCTCACGGCTGGACCCACAACCAAAGTTCTTGTCGGCTACGATGATATCCCCGCTTTTCACCTGTTTGATAAAATCGGCATCGATGTCTTCCATGCAATGGCTTGCAAGTTCCTTGTGGTTGGAGGTATTGAGATACCTCGCAGGGATGATGACGTCGGTATCGACGTTATCCCCATATCTGAAAACGCTACCTTTAGCCTGCATTATCGTCCCTCCTGTACTTTTTTCGGGTCTGCAATGTACCCTTCGATGGCACTTGCCGCGGCTACAGCCGGACTTGCAAGATATACTTCACTCTTCACATGGCCCATGCGGCCTACAAAATTCCTGTTTGTCGTGCTCACTGCCCGCTCCCCATCGGCGAGGATGCCCATATGCCCGCCGAGACAAGGTCCGCAGGTCGGGGTAGAAACAGCACAGCCACTATCAATGAAAATATCGAAAAGCCCGTCGTGCATGGCTTCTTTCCAGATTTTCTGGGTTGCCGGCAAAATGATGCACCTGACCCAAGGGGCGATTTTCTTTCCCTTGAGAATCGAGGCTGCCATCTGCAGGTCGCTGAGGTGCCCGTTGGTACAGGAACCGATGACAACCTGGTCGATTTTTACCTCACCCACATTATCGATAGTACGGGTATTGGAAGGGAGATGAGGAAAGGAGACCGTACTCTTGATGGTTGAAAGATCGATATCGATAACCCTGTCATACTCGGCATCGCTGTCTGCCTCATAGATTACCGGTTTGCGTTTGCAATGGGCCTCGAGATATGCAAGGGTGGTCGCGTCAACGGGAAAAATCCCGTTCTTGGCCCCGGCCTCAATGGCCATGTTGGCCACGGTGAAACGGTCATCCATGCTCATATTGGCAACGCCTTCGCCTACGAACTCCATGCTCTGGTACAAAGCCCCGTCGACCCCGATCATACCGATAATGTGCAAGATAAGGTCCTTGCCACAGATATACGGGGAAAACCTTCCGCTGAGGTTGAATTTAATGGCGGTGGGGACTTTGAACCAGGCCTTCCCGATTGCCATGCCACAGGCCATGTCAGTAGAACCGACACCAGTGGAGAAAGCCCCGAGGGCCCCGTACGTACAGGTATGGCTATCGGCCCCGATGACCAGATCCCCTGCACCTACCAGTCCTTTCTCGGGAAGCAAGGCATGCTCGATACCCATCTGCCCGACATCGAAATAATTGGTGATTCCCTGTTCTCCTGCAAAGGAGCGCAGACATTTGCACTGCTCGGCCGCCTTGATATCCTTGTTAGGGGCAAAGTGGTCGGGAACCAAGGCTACTTTCTCTTTGTCAAATACCTTGTCCTGCCCGAACTTTGAAAATTCGTTTATGGCTACGGGAGCAGTGATATCGTTTCCCAGCACCAAGTCAAGGTTTGCCATGATGAGCTGTCCCGGTCTGACCGAGTCCAGGTTTGCATGGTGTGCCAAGATTTTCTGCGTCATTGTCATGCCCATATTAGAAGGTCTCCTTAGTTGCTATCGTCCGAGGGTACGATTCCGTCGGCGATTAATTTGTATTCGATACTATCACTCAAAGCCAGCCAGCTGGCCTCGATTATGTCCTTGCTTACCCCGATTGTCGACCATGTCGATTCCCCGTCTGTGGAATCAATCAGAACCCTAACCTTGGAGGCGGTCGCCCCTGCGGTATCGAGTACGCGAACCTTGTAATCAGTGAGGTGCACGCTTTTAAGTGTCGGGTAGAACTGTTCCAAAACCTTACGCAAAGCCTGGTCCAGCGCATTGACAGGACCTTCTCCCTCTGCCGCGGTTATGGCACTTTCCCCTTTGACCTTCACTTTTACCACCGCGGCGTGGGAAGCGTCGCTGAGCGGATCCAGATAGGGACTGCTCCCGATGGTCTGGTAGTGGACCAGGGTAAAGAACGGCCGGTACAGCTTCAGATGCCTGCGGATAACCAAGTCAAAGGAACTCTCGGCTCCTTCGAACTGGTAGCCTTCGGCCTCAAGTTTCTTCAGCTCCTCCATCAAAGAAATGGTCAGGGGATTGTCTTTATCCAATTCAGGGGCCACTTTGTGTATTCTCTTGAGCATGAGGGCCCGGCCTGCTACCTCGCTCATCAGAAGCCTTCGTTCATTACCAACAGAGGTAGGGTCGATATGCTCGAACGAAGAAGGACTCTTGCCAACCCCGTCGATGTGCATGCCGCCCTTGTGGGCAAAGGCACTTACTCCGATAAACGGCGCAGTGTGGGGAATCCTGACATTGCTTATCTCGGCAACTTTGCGTGAGATTCCTGTCAGTTGTTCCAGACTTTGCCCGTTGAGGCAATCATAGCCCATCTTGGCAGAGAGAATCCCGGCTACGGAAAACAGGCAGGCGTTGCCACAGCGCTCACCGAAACCCAGCAGGGTTCCCTGGACCTGGACGGCTCCTGCCTGGACTGCAGCTATGGAAGAGGCGACGGCACAGCCAATGTCATCATGGGTATGGATTCCCAAGGGAATATTGGGTAACAGCTCCCCCACTTCACGAGTTATGCTGCCGACAGTCTCGCTAAGGGTGCCGCCTCGGGTATCACAAAGGACCAAGGTCGTTGCACCGCCTCGCAGTGCAGCTTTCAGCGTCTCCATGGCGTAGGAAGGATTGGCAAGGTAACCGTCGAAAAAATGCTCGGCGTCGTAGAAAACCTCACTTCCAGAATCACAGACAAACCGGACACTGTCCTCGATCATCTGCAAATTCTCCCCCAATGAGGTCTTGATGATATCAGTTACATGGAAATCCCAGCTCTTTCCGAAAATTGAGGTTATCTCTGTTTTGCTAGCAATCAGGGAGGCCAGGTTGGCATCCTCGCTTGCAGCTATGTTCTTCCGTCTCGTGGAACCGAACGATACCAGTTTTGCATGCTTCAGCTTCAGATCACGGGTCCGTTGGAAAAATTCAAGGTCTTTGGGGTTCGAACCTGGATTTCCAGCCTCGATGTATTTCACCCCGAGCGTATCAAGGGCGAGTACAATCTTGACTTTATCCTCAACGGAAAAGCTGATCCCCTCCCCTTGGCTTCCGTCACGAAGCGTGGAGTCAAACAAGTCGATTATATTATTCATGTTCGTCGCCCCTTTTCTTGTCACTATGCTCGCTGAGCATATCGTTCTCGAAAGAATGCAATGCAGAAGCTGCTTTCACTCCGATACCGGAAGGGGGAAGGGAATCATCAAGCATCCTGTTCACGGCTGCAAGGCAGGAAAGGATGGAAGCCTCGATTACATCGGTACTGACTCCTCGCCCACGGTAACATCCCCGTTCGTCACTGATTTTCACCAACACTTCGCCAAGGGCGTCCCTGTGCTCGGTAACGGCCTGCAGGCTGTAGTCTTCCAAGCCGAACGGATGGCGGATGATTTTCTCGACAGCCCGCAGGGAGGCATACACAGGGCCGGTCCCGCAGGCAACTTCCTGATATTTCTTCCCCCCTTTGCGCAAGGTAACGCAAGCGGTGCTGGTCATCATGTTGCCACTGTTGACAACAAAGGAATCGAGTTCCCAGGTAATGGAAGAAGGAACATTGGTGCTTTCTACCAAGGCAATGAGATCTTTGTCAGTAATGGTCTTTTTCCGGTCGGCAAGGTTTTTGAATTCGCCGAAAAGCCGTGTGACTTCCTCGCTTGAGAGGGCGTATCCCAAATCCTCAAGCCGTTTCTCGAACGCATGCTGGCCGCTGTGTTTGCCCAGGACCAGGGAGGTGGTGAGGACCCCGACGCTCTCAGGGGTCATAATTTCATAGGTAAGGCTGTTTGCCATCATCCCATGCTGGTGGATACCGCTCTCATGGGCAAAAGCATTGGAGCCGACAATAGCCTTGGACGGCGAAATCTTAACCCCGGTTATGGAAGAAAGAAGCCTTGCAGAGCGATAGATTTCCTCTGTCTTTATGGCATTTACATAGGGGTACTCGTCATTACGGGTCCGCATTATCATGGCCAGTTCCTCAAGCGAGGCATTGCCAGAGCGTTCCCCGATGCCGCAAAGCGTGCATTCGGCCTGCCTTGCCCCGGCTTTGAGGCCGGCGAGCGTATTGGCTATGCCCAAGCCAAGGTCATTGTGGCAATGGACAGCAATGATTGCCTTGTCAATGTTGGGGACCTTGTGCATGACGGTGCTGACCATCTTAAAGGTATCATCGGGAGTGGCGTAACCGACAGTATCGGGAAGGTTGATAACCGAAGCCCCGGCTGCAATGGCCCTTTCCACGACCCGGCACAGGTAGTCGAGATCGGTCCTAGAGGCATCCTCACAGGAGAATTCTACCTCCGGGCAAAGGTTGCGGGCATAGGCAACCATTTTCTCGGCTTTTTCCAGAGCCTGCTGACGGCTCATTTTCAATTTGTATTCCAAATGGATATCGCTGGTAGCCAGAAAGGTATGGACCCTTGGCCTCCTTGCTTCCTTTATCGATTCCCAGGCAGCATCGATATCCTTGGGCAGCGCCCTGGCAAGGGCGGCTACCGTCACGTTTTTTACCGCGCGGCTGATAGCCTGCACACTTGCAAAGTCCCCAGGGGAAGCAATGGAAAAGCCCGCTTCTAGGATGTCCACACCAAGGGATTCAAGTTGCATTGCCATACGAATTTTCTCGTCAAGGTTCATGCTATAGCCAGGGGCCTGCTCGCCGTCTCTCAATGTAGTGTCAAAGATGTAGATTCGTTCTTTTTCCATTCTGTCCTTCCCTGTGGGTATGTAGATTATGCTGCCTTATTTTTTCAACCAGCTCATCAGAGAGCGGAGTTTCTTGCCGGTTGATTCAAGCAGGCTTTCAGATTCGATACGCTTCTTTGCATTGAAATAGGGCCTGTTAACCTGGTTTTCCAAAAGCCAGTTGCGGGCGAACGTACCTTCCTGGATATCAGTAAGGACTCCTTTCATGGCTTTCTTGGTATCCTCGGTGATAATCTTGCTTCCGGTAATATAGTCACCATATTCGGCTGTATCGCTGATGGAATAGCGCATATAGGAAAGACCGCCCTGGTTGATCAAGTCAACGATGAGCTTCATTTCATGACAGCATTCGAAATAGGCCATCTCAGGCTGGTAACCGGCTTCCACGAGAGTATCGAATCCTGCCTTGATAAGGGCAGAGACACCACCGCAGAGTACTGCCTGTTCACCAAAAAGGTCAGTCTCAGTCTCTTCCTTGAAGGAAGTCTCGAAAATTCCGGCCCTACCGGCCCCGAGTCCCTTTGCATAGGCCAAGGCAATTTCCTTTGAGTCTCCGCTGGGGTCCTGGTGAAGGGCGATGAGACAGGGTACTCCCTTTCCTTCCTGGAACTGGGTGCGAACCGTGTGACCTGGGCCCTTAGGGGCAATCATGATTACGTTGACATCGGCTGGGGGTTTGATCTGGCCAAAATGGATATTGAAACCATGGGCGAAAGCGAGGTATTTGCCCTTGGAAAGGCCAGGGAGAATGCTTTCATAATAAATCTTTGACTGTTTTTCGTCGGGAAGCAGCATCATGATGACGTCTGCCATCTTTGCAGCTTCGGCAGCGGTTGCAACCTGCAAACCGGCTTCCTCGGCAATTGCCCAGCTGGGTGAACCCTTATACAGACCGACAACAACATCAACGCCACTTTCGTGCAGGTTCAATGCATGTGCATGCCCTTGGCTACCATACCCGATGATGGCGACCTTTTTCTTCTCAAGCCTCGAGAGATCTGCGTCAGAATCATAATACATAGTGCTCATTGTTTCCTATCCTTCGGCCTTCAGGCCTTGATATCTAAAGCGCCTTACTGGCGTTGCGTACTAGTTGTCATCCTCACTGAAACTGATGGAACTCAAAGGACGGGCCCCGCGTTCAAGGGCAGTTATACCGGTGCGGGCCATCTCCACGATACCATAGGGTTGCATGAGATCGAGAAAGGATTTGATCTTGTCAAGGCTACCTGTCATCTCCAACGTAACCGTTGTTGCAGTCACATCGATAATCTTGGCCTTGAAAATCTCGGCAAGCTCGACTACCTGGGTCCTGCTGGAATCTTTGGTATTTACCTTCACCATGACCAATTCACGTTGCAAGGACTTGGTCTGGGTCATTTCATAGACCCGTTTCACATCCACAAGCTTGCCGACCTGCTTCTTGATCTGGTCTACGACAGCGCGGTCTCCGCTGACCACGATAGTGATGCGGCTGAATTCCTCGTTTTCCGTTTCACCGACGGAGAGACAATCAATATTGTAACCCCTGCGGCTAAACAACGAAACAACTCTCATCAAGACGCCCGGATGGTTGTTTACCAGTATGGCTAGGGTGTAACGTTCTTCACTATTATGCATTTTTGACTCCTTCGTAGTGATATCTGGGTATAAGCTATTGCTCCCTCAGGCGGGGAGTTCTCCACGGACCATACGGAAAATATTTCCGCTGCCGTGGTTATAGAATAATAATGCTTACTAGAATTAGAATAATTACGAGGGGGAAGACGAGAAGGAGGAGGTTGGAAAGAATGGTATCGCAGGCTAGAAGGGAGAGCAAAGAAGAAAAAGATGACGTACGGGACGCATATGTCATGGCACAGGTAGTAGAACTATCCTGCATCATCCGATTCCTTTTTGATGTCCGGTGTTTTTGGAACACCTGCCTTGCAAACGCTTTCACGATACACTCCTCAAAAACCGACAACGAATGCCGTTCTCTGTTTTTATCCCTCTTTCGCTAGTCGTGTCAACCCTGATATTCCATAAATGGAATGTTTATGCAAAAAAAATTCTAAAACATCGACATATTGAACCCTTTCCGCTTTGTAAGTACAATTCGCCCTATGGAAAAAATGCCCCGTAAGAACAAAAGGAAGTCGCTTTTCACCAAATTGTTTTCCAACTTCATGGTCGTCCTCATCATTCCACTAGGTCTCTTTGCCTCATACTATACTCTTAATGGGGATAGAAACCAAGCTCGCTATCTGAAAGGCCAAACCAGTACCATTGTCAAATCGGATGCCGATACACTTTCCTCTGTGATTGAAGCTTACCGGCACAAAGCATATCTGCTTTCCACCGACCCCTTGGTCATATCGATACTGCAGGAAGATTCCCTCGATGCAAATTCACCCTCTTCGCGCAAGCTTTACCAACTCCTGTTCGACGTAATGAAAGGTGACACGTACCTTGCCAGTACACACATTATCTCCAACTCGGGAAAAGTCAGGGTCTCGACCCATGAATTTCCAGAGGTCTATGACCTGCGCTACCAGGGAAACGACTGGGACCTCGGAAACGTAATCACGCAAAACGAAAAAGCTTCACCCACCGCCTCGACAATAAGCATTACCAGCCCGCGAGTGGCAGAGACCGGCAGATTGGTCATTGCCTCGATTTTACGGCGTGTATACGACAGAGAGGGAACAGTCTATGGCTATCTGGTGGTAGATATCTATTCTGATGCTCTTACCGCAGACATAAACAAAAGCCTTCTGCTCGGCGAGGAACTGCTGTTTGACACCTCTCATTACTATGCAACCTCTTTGATCCACTCAGAGAAACACGGAACCTTCGAACAGTTCCCGCTCCTTGCCGAGCTCAAGGGTAATTTCTCGCGCAATGTCAGCCAGTTCAACGATACGATCCTCGCCATAGAACCCATAGAGGGAACAAGTTTGAGCCTTGCGGGCTCCATATCATCTGTCCCCTTCCAGCAAAACCTCAACCAATGGCTCTTTGCTTTCGGTATCATGATGGGAATCGGAATCGTCCTCGCAGCCTTTTTGTCCTACTTTTTCTCCAGGACCATTGCCAGGCCCATCGGGAATCTCGCCTTATCGATGAAAGCGGTGGAAGAAGGCAACTTGAACACAAAGGGTGAAGATATGGCAATTTTGGAATTTGCCCAGCTCGACCACTCTTTCAATGCCATGGTGCTACAGATTATAAGCCTTTTGCAGATAACCCGCGAAGAACAGGCAAACCTCGCAGAAGCGGAGCGTCAAGCCCTGGAAAGCCAGATGAACCCGCATTTTCTCTTCAACACACTCAATACGATCAAGGCTCTTGCAAAGTTGCACGGGGAAGAGGAGATTTACACCATTACGATCAAACTGGGAAAACTCTTGCGTTCAACCATCGATAACCACAAGAGTGAATGCAGCCTCAAGGAAAGTATGAGCCTCGTTGATTCCTATCTTACTATCCAAAAAATCCGTTTTGGTGATAAACTGCATGTCGAAACACAAATAGAGGAAAGTTGCCTTGAGGTAATGACTCCAAAGCTCATCATCCAGCCTTTGGTCGAGAACTCAATCGTACACGGGCTTGAACCGAAGGCGGGCGAGTGGAATATTTCAGTCAAGATCAGGAGAGAGGAAAGCATGGTTTTCCTCTGCATCGAGGATGACGGTATCGGATTTCCACCGGGAAGTCTTCCAACCAACCTCGATGACCTTGCCAACTCAACCCACGTTGGTGTATACAATGTATATCGGCGTCTTGTCTTAAAATATGGAAAACAAATGACGTTTTCCTTAACCTCACAAGAAGGGCTGGGAACACTCGTTACCATGTCATTTCCAGCCGGGCAATAAAGAAGGGAGTACATCATGAGTTATAGTGTTATTTTCGTTGAAGACGAGCAGATAGTCCGTGAGGAAATCATCTCATCCATCCGTTGGAAACTCCTTGGGTTGGATTTAGTCGCCACTGCCACCGATGGAATCGAGGGAGAGAGGCTGATCAAGCAACACGAACCCGATATTGTACTCACCGATATCCGGCTTCCTGGCATCGACGGACTTACCATGCTTTCCCGGTGCCCGATCAATCATGCAATCATCCTCAGCGGACATACAGATTTCAATTACATGAAACAGGCTATCCGACTCGGCGTGTTCGATTACCTGCTTAAGCCGGTAGACAACGAAGAGCTGGAAGAAACACTTGCAAACCTTGTAAAGAAAATGGAAGAGGAAGACCGCGATTACGAGCAATTGAAAAAGTCTAAGGAAGCAACTTCCTCCGAACTCATTCCCTTGCCCCGCGGCGTGAACAACCATGTCATTGACAGTACTATCAGTTTTATCGCTGAAAACTACTCTTCCCCTGTTGGATTGCAGGAAGCAGCCACATTTTTGGAATTGTCAGAGAGCCACCTTTCACGCCTCTTCAAGGAAGTGACAGGCCTTAATTTCCTGCAATACCTCAATGCTTGGAGAATCAACAAGGCAGTCGAGTTAATGAAAGACCCCAAGCGGAATATCGGTGAGATTGCCACGAACTGCGGTTTCCCCACTCCCGGGTACTTTGCCAAGATTTTCAAACGCTTTTCAGGGGTAACCCCAACCCAGTACAGGGATGAGCATAGTTCGAAATAGGCAAGGAAATATCCTAATTATACGATTGGTAACCTATACGATGCTTACTGCTCATTTTTACGGTAACACCCCATAAAGAGACAGGGTCCGGTTTTCACCGGACCCATTCTTTTCATGCATTGCTTTATCAAGTTTCTTCAAGACCCAAAGACCTCGTTCAGTTTTTCACTGGCACTCTTTGCATAGCCATCCACATAGAGCAGGCATTTTATGCCAAGCTTTGATGCACTCTCGATGTTTTCCTCGTAGTCGTCAATGAAATAAGCCTTGGAGGCCTTGCACCCCTCTTTTTCAAGTATGTATTCGAAGAACTGTCGTGCAGGTTTCGAAACACCCATCTCGTGGGAGGCATAGGCTTTGTCAAAAAGGGCAAGGGCACCCATTCTCTCGATTATCTCCCAATGGGGTGCAAAGGTATTGGAACCGCAAACTACGCGCTTTCCCTCCTTTGAAAGCCTTTTGAGCAAGGCAACCATCTCCTCATTGAATACAGGGGTAAACTCCTGGGCAAAGGGCTCTCCCTCGACCGTGATGCCGAACTTATGTTTGACATGGCCCCAGTAATCGCTTGTTGAGATAAAACCATCCATCATTGGGGAATTGTAACTTTGATAATCCTCAATGAACTCTTTCTCATTAAGATGCCATTTCCTTGCGACTTTCTTGAGCATATGGATATTTTTTATTACCACATTTCCCATATCGAAGATAAACAGGGTGCAACCCTCGGTTTTGTCACTCCAAGAAGTAAACAAAGGACGGTAAACACTTTCGTCTTCCAAAGAATCTGCACAATAGTCAGCTTTCAAGGAAGTGCCTACACCAAAGGTCCCATACCCCATGCGTTTGGCCTCGTCAAGTATTTCCTGTTTATCGGAAAACAACAGGCATCGATTCATTGGAAGGTTCCCCGTTTGAAGGGGGAACTTTCCAAGGGGGATCTTCTCGCTTGCAAGTCTCTGCTCAAACGATGGCAGAAGCAGGCAGGAAGAAGAAAAAGCTTCACAACAGATATCAAACATGGTCACCCCTTTCTGGATTCAAATACGGCAGAGCCACCGATAAAATATTTCGTCAAAGACATAAACAATATAAACATAGGAATGGAGGCAAGGAGGGCCGCTGCCATCATGGCACCTTCATCAGTGCTCCGTTCCTGGGCAAAGGTAGAGATATACTGCGGAATCGTCTTCATCTTGTCGCTCTGGCTGACCAAAAGAGGCCAGAGCAGGTTGTCCCACTGGCTTCTGAAGGAAAGGATCGCCAGCGTTGCAATAACCGGTTTGCAGTTTGGGAAAACGATTTTCCAGAAAATTCCCAGTTCGCCCATCCCATCAACGCGGGAAGCATCGAGGAATTCGGTCGGGAAGGTGGTGAGATATTGCTTCATCTGGAAAACCCCGAAGGCACTTACCAAAAACGGCAGGATCAAACCGATATAGGAGTTCTGGATATGGAGTTTCATAACGACCATATACAAGGGAATCATAATGGCTTCGAACGGAATCATCATGGTCGCCATGATCATCATGAACACCGTATTACGTCCCTTGAATCTGAATTTGGCAAGACCATAGCCGGTAAGGGAAGCGATGAGTACCGTGGTAATGGCAACTGCTATGCTGATGATCAGGGAGTTCGAAATATTGCGCACGAATATATATGTCCCGTCGTTCCCTTGGATTGCCTTGGCAAAATTCTCCCAGTGGAATTCTTTTGGAACCCACCGGTAGGGCATCTGCAATATTTCCTTGGAAGTCATCACTGAAGCGGTAAGCATGAAAAGAATCGGCATCAGGGTAAAAATGAGCATTCCCAGGAGAACGACAAATATAAGCACTTTTGGCAGGGTAATTTTCTTTTGTATCTGCATTCTGATCTCCTAGTATTCCACGCTGTCGCTGTTGGTCGTCTTGAATTGGAACAAGGTAAGGATCAACATCAGGATAAAGAGCACGACACTCATTGCACTTGCCCGCCCAAGGTATTGCTGCTGGATACCAGTTACATAGATGTTAAATGTAATGACATTGATAGGTGCACGGGGAGCTCCATTGGAATAGAGCATATACTGAGTGCTGAAGGTCTTCAGGCACTGCAACATTGCCATGACCGAAACAAGGACAACTGTCGGTTTGAGCAAAGGCAGGGTGATTCTCCAGAAACTGTTCCATTTATTGGCCCCGTCAATCGTGGCAGCCTCATAAATTGTAGGAGGAATAGAGGCAAGGCCCGTGATGAAGAGAATAACAAAATAGCCTATATATTTCCAGAAATATATAACCATGGTAGATACCTGTTCCATAATCGGGTCTACCAGCCACTTATGGTCGACTCCCGGGGTGTTCAGCAGGTTGTTCATCCATTGGTTTCCCAACCCGCGGGGATCGAAGATGATCATCCAGATTGCAGCTGCGACAACCGAGGAGAGAATAGCCGGGCAATAATAGGCAATCTGTAAAAATCTCTTGGTTCCATTTTTGGAAAGGTTGCTGATAAAGACAGCCAGCAACAAGCTGATAATCAAAAGGGGAATAAAGGTACCGACAGTAAAGACCAGCGTCGACTTCAAGGAATTAAGGAATGATAATTCATTGCCTGCTGTTGCCGGATTGAAAAGCCGGGCATAGTTTCCCAGTCCCAAAAAATCGGGAGCCGCTTTGCTTAAAGCCTTCTTGTTAAAGAAACTGGTATAGAAAGCATTGATTATCGGGTAAAAACTGAATACTGAAAAGAATAACAGGGAGGGAACGACAAAGGCAAAACCCCAGCGCGCCTGTTTCTTTTCGATGCCGTAGCTCTTCTTTGAACCCATGGTGGTCTACTCCTAGGAAAAGGACAAATCATGTCCTGATAATAATGTTGGATGTAAGGTTAAACTTGAATGCCCTTAAGACGAAGCAATCAATAATAATAATAAAAAAAAGGGGGGGGGTGTTGAAGGAAAAAGAGAAAGCATCTGCCGGGATTACTCCCGGCAGAATAGGAGAACACGATACTACTGCTCGTCAATGATTTCCTGTGCGGAAGCCTTGAGGGTAGCCAGAGCCTTTTCAGGACTGACACCACTGAGCATCACTGATTCAACGGCATTGCGGATCAAAGTCTGGATTTCTGCAGAATTCTCGCCGAAATAGATCATGTGGGAACGGGCCATGTCATTGATAAATACGTCACTGTAAGGCATGTTCTTGAGCGTATCGGAAGCAAATAGAGCCTTGGTAGGCTGAATGATGTTTCCACCACGGGTCAAGTAGTCTTCACCATGGCTGAGCAAGAATCCTGCGAGTTTCCAGGAGGCCTTCTGCACTGCTGCCGATGAATCGACATTTACCATGAAATAGTGGCCATAGAAGCAAGAAGCAACATCTTTGACTGCATCCTTGAAGGTTGGGAAAGGAATAACCATCCATTCGCCGCTCTTGAAGAATTCGGGATTGTCAGCTTCGATACGACCTTCCTGATACAGACCGGAATGGGCCATTGCCATGTCATTGTTGTCCAGATCGAACAATTTACGTGCATTCTTGTAGGTAGGGGAGCCGAGGTTGCGACCACTTGGGCCCCATTCCTGCATAAAGGTAAGAGCTTTGATCCAGGCATCGTCGCCTACGATTGCAGTCTTGCCGTCGGCACTGAGAAGTTCGCCACCAAGCTGTTCTACCATAGGAACAAAGAAAGTCAGATAGTACGGATACCTGAAGTCATAACCACGACGAATGAGGATGTCACCATCACGGATAACGAGTTTCTCGGAAATGTCAGCCATTTCTTCCCAAGTCTTGGGATAATCCTTTTCGGGATCGAGACCGGCATCGCGGAAAATCTTCTTATTAAGATAGATGCTCCAGTTGGTCAGTTCGAGGGGCAAGCCATAGACTTCACCGTCTACAGTTACAGCATCGAGTACACCAGGCATATACTTGTTAAGCAAGTCCTGCATGTTGGCATATCCGGCAGCCTTGTAGTCAACAGGTGCAACGCGCTTGTTGGTTATGTAGGCATACTGGTTCTCGATGGGCAGGTTGAACATATCGGGTCCCTGGTTGGCTGCAAATGCAGTCTGAACCAATTCAATCTGCTTCACGGAAGCCTGGGTTGAACGGACAACGGTAATATTCGGGTTAGCTGCAGTGAACTGGTCGATCAACTCAGTCTCAAGTGCAGTTCTTGCTGGGTCCTCATGAGTCCAGTACTGGATGGTCACGGGAGCATTTTCATCTACGACGGTTTCCTTGGCGCCCTGGGCGAACAAAGAAAGTGGCATGGCTATCATACAAGCAGCCAAGAGAACTAACGTTTTCTTCATAAAGACCTCCTAAAGTCTTGCTACTTGTATTTTACAGGTAGAATCCCATTACTCAAGACAAAGGTTTTGTTGTTATTAACCCGTTTTTGTGACAAGAATAATACTACCATGAAACACTTTTACCATTCCAACGGAAAGCTTTTGTGAACATTTATTGCACATCGTCAAGAGAACCGGCAAATTGCAAAGAAAAAAGCTAAAAAATGTTCCTTTGTGAAGCAAAATCATTCCAAAAGAACAATCAAGACTGGAGTTTATGCCCTGTACGCATAAAAGAAGCAAGTTTTTCCATTGTCTCGCTCGATATATCATGTTCGATTAAACAGGCATCCTGTTCTGCAACTATGGGGTCCACCCCCAATATATCGTGGAGAAAACTGGTCAGGGTCTTGTGTCGGAAATAGACCTGTGAAGCCTTCAGCCTACCCTTTTCGGTCAGCTCGATATCACCGTAGGCCTGTTGGGTCACATACCCATCGGCGCCGAGAACTTTCATCGCCCGATTTACACTTGGCTTGGACACACCTAGGCGAAGAGCGACATCTGTCGTTCTGACTTTTGTTTTTTCCTGGCCAATTGCCAATATCGCCTCTAGGTAATCTTCCCCGGATTTCTGCATTCTGTGATGGTAGCATGCATCGGGGAATTTGTCATCATTTCCCAACGGGAATATAAAAGGAGGAAATGGCCATTGACAATAATGTTTGTTTCAGCTAACTTATTTACAGAAAGAAGAGGTACCTAAAAACTATGGGAAAGACAATGGACCAATTGGCAATAGGCCAAAGTGCTGCGATAGGCTCGATAAACGCCCCTAAACAGCTAAAAAGAAGGCTTATGGATATGGGGTTCACAAAGGGTGTCAACGTTTCCGTGGTCAAGCTGGCTCCAATGGGCGATCCCATGGAAGTCGAACTTCGAGGCTACAACCTCTGTTTGCGAAAAGCAGAAGCCAGTGTAATAGAACTGAGGTAATCCATGAAAACTCTTGCTCTCGTGGGCAATCCCAACTGTGGGAAGACTACCTTGTTCAATCAACTGACCGGTACAACCGCATATGTAGGCAACTGGCCTGGGGTTACCGTAGAGAAAAAGGAAGGTATCTGGAATGGCAACCGGGTACTGGACCTCCCCGGGATCTATTCGCTTTCCCCCTACTCTCCCGAGGAAAAGCTTACCCGTAGGTATATCCTCGACGAGGGTCCCGATTTAATCATAGACTTGATCGATGCTACCAATCTGGAAAGAAGCCTCTACCTGACAACCCAGCTTGCTGAGCTCGGGCACCCTGTGCTTCTGGTATTGAATATGGGGGACCTTCTGGAAAAAGAAGGCATTACCATCAACACCAAGACGCTTTCTATGATGACCGGATGCCATGTGGTGCAGATTTCCGCAAGTAAAGGGGAAGGTCTTGAGGCCTTTTCCCGGGAAGTGGAAAAAGTCCTTGATGAAAACAAACTCCCGGCCTTACCGCTTTTCTCCAATTCTGTCGAAAAATACATATCCCAGATTGTGAGCGACGATTTTATCCATAATATTCCTATTGGGCGTCCCCAGCGCTGGGCCTCCATAAAGCTTCTCGAAGATGATGAATTATTCCTTTCGACCATGCCCCCTATCCCTGAAGAAACAGCAAAGACCCTTCAGGAGGCAAGAATCGCCCTGCAGAACCATTATGGCGATGACATCGAGGCGATTATCATCGACCAACGCTACAAGGTTGCCGAAAAGATTTCCGCTGACTGCCAGACAAGGATAGCACAGAAAAAGAAATTCTCCTTTGACACCATTGCCACGAGCAAATGGGGTGCAATCCCGCTTTTCATTGCCATAATGGCAGGTGTTTTCTACCTCTCGATCGGATTGGTCGGGGGAATCACCACCTCTTGGCTGGAATCAGGATTTGACTGGCTCGGCCAGTCGCTGCATACCTTTTTGCACATGATGGGCGTCCTCCCCTTGCTCTCCGGTTTGCTCATCGATGGCATTATCGCAGGAGTGGGGAGCGTGCTGACATTCGTTCCCCAGCTCTTCGTCCTGTTCCTGCTTTTAAGCATCCTTGAAGACTGCGGGTACATGGCCAGGATTGCCTTTATCATGGACAGGCTCATGCGATCCATCGGGCTTTCGGGGAAATCCATCATCCCGATGGTCATCGGTACCGGTTGTTCAGTCCCTGCAATCATGTGTACCAGGACGATAGAACACCAGAAACAGAGGGAACTGACGGTGGTGGTAACCCCTTTCATCCCCTGTGGGGCAAAGATGCCCGTATTCGCTTTGATGATAACCTACTTCTTCCCGGGAAGATGGTATATCGCCCCGCTTGTATATTTCGTGGGAATCCTGGCAGTTATCATCACCGGTTTGCTTAGCCAAGCCCTGGACAAACACAAGGAAAAAAATGCTTTTATACTCGAACTGCCCCGCTATCAGATACCGACGGCAAAAAACGTATGGTTGCAGACAAAGGAAAGAATCCGTGGATTCATCCTTAAGGCAGGCACGGTCATTCTCCTTTCCTCTGCGATTATCTACTTGTTGCAATCCTATTCCTTTACGTTTCAAAGCGTCGAGGCTGACAGCAGCATGCTAGCACTGATCGGTAAACTGATAGCCCCTTTGTTCATCCCCCTAGGCTTTGGATTCTGGCAGGCCAGTGTGGCCTTGCTAACAGGGATTGCAGCCAAAGAATCAATTGTAAGTACCTTGTCGGTGACCATCGGAAGTGCAGGACTCTCTTCGTTCTTTACCCCTGCCTCGGCTCTCTCCTTTATGGTATTCATCCTTCTTTCCTCCCCTTGCATAGCGGCTCTCAGTGCCATGGCAAAGGAGCTGGGAAGCAGAAAGAAGTTCTTTTTTGCCATCCTTTGGCAGACTGGATTCGCCTATCTCGCAGCCCTGCTGTCCTATGGCTTGGGCTCTCTGATACTGTGAGGTGTCTATGGTAGTGTTCGCTAATATAGTGGTAGCCCTTCTGATTGCATTTTTACTCTATCTTGCGATCCGTACTGTCTACCGGCAAAGAAAAGAAGGTGGTTGCGGTTCCTGCAGAAAATGCATCGCCTCCTGTGATGGAACCCACACCTGTCCTTCCTCAGGGTGCAAAGGCTGTGAATTTTCGGGTTCTTGCCATAAATGATATTCACTGAGTGAATATTTATGCATCAAGTCTGGATATTTTCCTCTATCCAAGATACACTTTTCAAAACTGCCCATCACACTTTTGGGATACTTGGATTTAGGAGAAATACGCAATGAAAAAAACAACGATCATTCTTGCAGCAATGCTTCTGGTGGCTTCTTCCCTCTTTGCCGCCGGTGCAAAGGAACAGGCTGGGGATAATTCCCTTCAGAAAGCTCTCGATAAAGGTAAACTGGTCGTCGGGCTTGACGATTCCTTCCCTCCCATGGGTTTCCGCAACGAAGCCAATGAAATCGTAGGATTTGACGTAGACCTTGCAAAAGAAGTCTGCAGCCGCCTGGGAATCGAAGCAGTTTTCCAACCTATCGATTGGAATGCCAAGGAACAGGAACTGAATACCGGAAACATTGACTGTATCTGGAACGGTTTCACCATCACCGAGGACCGTCTTGCCAATATGACGTTCACAAGTCCCTATGTCAGCAATGCCCAGGTTGTTGTTGTCAAAGGCGATTCCCCTTACACCACACTAGCCTCCCTTGCAGGCAAAAAACTTGGCTACCAGGCAGGTTCCTCAGCTGCCGAGGCTGTTGACGGAAGCCCAGAATTCAAGAAATCCCTGAAGCAGATTGTCGAGTTCAAAGAGAACCTTACCGGTCTCATGGATTTGGAAATCGGCGGGATCGACGCTTTGGTCATCGACTTGCTTGTTGCAAATGATAACATCAACCGCAGCGGAAAGGATTTCAAGATCCTGAGCGAAACCCTTAGCTCCGAGGACTATGGAATTGGGTTCCGCAAGGGCGAGCAGAAACTTGCCGATGGCGTCTGGGCTGAGCTCGTTGCCATGGACAAAGACGGTACCCTTGCAAAGATCGCAACCCAATGGTTCGGTGCCGATATCACTGTTGTCGGAAAATAAAGAATAATGCTATGATGGCGGGGAGCTTGGCTCCCCGTTTTCTTTTTTACCGGGAGAATATCTTTTTTACTCATGAACCTCTAGGAGAACACCATGGGACAACTGCTGTTGCAGATGCTGGGGGCAACCCTTACCAGCCTAAAAATATTCGTATTGACGTTGGCTTTTGCCCTCCCATTGGGCATTCTCATCGCCAAGGGACGGATGTCCAAGAACCGATTGGTATCAAATCTTGTCAACATCTACATCATGATTATGCGGGGAACCCCCCTGATTCTCCAGTTGATATTTGTATATTTCGCACCGTATTATGTGTTTGGAACCTCCTATGACCGGTTTACCGCGGTTATCGTAGGGTTTGTAATCAACTATGCGGCCTACTTTGCCGAAATCTACCGGGGAGGGATCCAAGCCATTCCCCGTGGTCAGTACGAGGCAAGCCATGTCCTTGGGTTTTCCAAGGCCCATACCTTTACCCATATCGTAGCACCCCAGGTAGTAAAAAGAATTATTCCCGCAATGGGCAACGAGGTAATCACCTTGGTAAAAGATACAGCCCTTGCACAGACCATTGGGGTCGCGGAGCTTTTCAGGGTTGCCCAGAACGCCTCGGCCAGGCAATTTTCGACCATGCCCATTTTCATAGCCGGGGTTTTCTATTTCCTCATGAACGGAATCGTTTCAAGACTCTTCGATCGACTCGAGAGAAAACTCAATTACTACAACTAGGAGGCCTGGGATGGATATTATTTCGGTTGAAAACCTGGAAAAGAGTTTTGACGGACTTGGAGTACTCAAAGGCATTTCCTTCACATTGCAGAAAGGAGAGGTTCTTTCTATAATCGGTCCTTCGGGGAGCGGAAAAAGCACCATGCTACGGTGCATAAACCAACTCGAACCCATAGACGGTGGTTCGATTTCTGTCTGCGGGGACACGATGGTAACTACCGACGCACAGGGTAAGGTAGTATATGCAAACAAAGAGATTCTCAAAGCAGTGAGACTCCATTGCGGGATGGTTTTCCAGAATTTCAACCTGTTTCCCCATATGAATGTCCTGCATAACATTACCGAAGCACAGATTTTTGTTTTGAAAAAGACAAAGGAAGAAGCAGAGGCAAATGCCAGGCTCCTTTTGAAAAAAATGGGTCTTGAAGATAAGGAAAACGCCTATCCCTGCCAACTTTCAGGGGGCCAGCAACAGAGAGTGTCCATTGCCAGGGCCCTCGCCCTCAAGCCGGAAGTGCTCTGTTTCGATGAACCCACCAGTGCACTAGACCCGGAACTGACAGGGGAAATCCTCAATGTCATCAAAGCCCTTGCCCAGGAAAAAATGACCATGATCGTAGTAACCCACGAAATGACCTTTGCCCGGGATATCTCAGACAGGGTCATTTTCATGGATGACGGACAGATAGTCGAGGAAGGAAATCCCAATGAGTTGTTCAACAACCCCCAGAACCCAAGGACCAAGAAATTCCTGAATCGTTTCGAGTAGGGAAACAGCACTAAGCCTTGAGCAAAGACCCTGCGCAAATACCTGTGGGATTACCCTCATACAGCGCAATTTTTCCATTCACCATTACCAGATGCAAGCCATCTGGTTTTGCTTTTGGTGTCGTTGCCGTGGAATTATCCCGTATGGTATTCGGATCGAACAAAACCAGGTCAGCCTTGAGCCCAAATGCTATCCGTCCCCTATCATAAAAGCCCAGCCGCGAGGCAGTCTCCCCGGTCATTTTGTGGATCATCTGTTCCAACGCCATCACGTGTTTCTGCCTCCAATAGCGATCGAGGAAATGTACGGCAGCCTGGAAGGACCTGGGATGGCACTTTGTTCCCCCGTAGAGTGCATCGGTACCGAAACACATCAAGGGATGGGTCATGATTCGCTTCAGTGATTCCTGGCTTTGGGTGATATCAGTCATGACAGCCGAGCCTTTTTCTTCTTTGAGCAAATCGAAAAACGCATCAAAAGGTCCTTGTTGCCGCTCGCTTGCAATATCAGCGAGGGTCATGCCTTCATATTGCGGATTGCTGTCAATGGTAATGGCTGTGATATTGTCCCAGCCACAGAGCTCATAGAGGCTATCCCAACCGACCGGGTCTCTCATCATGGCTTTTATGGCTTCCCGTTCCCGGGGACTGTCCAGAAGTTTCTGCAAATCGTGCCTGTCCAACCGCAAATACTGTGGTGGCAACAAACTAAACAGACTGGTTGAACCATATTCATACGGATATTGGTCAAATAATACGTCAAGGCCACTGAGTCTGGCATCTTCGATGAGCGTGAGCATCTGATCGACAAGGTGCTGGTTCTCTCTCCCAATTGCCTTGAGATGACTTACTTCGAGTCGGACTTTCGTGTATTTGGCAAGGTCGATCACTTCCTCCAGGGCTGAGAGTACATCGTCGCCCTCACATCGCATATGGACGGCAAACAACCGGTCGTATTTCTGCGTCACCTCAAGCAAGGCTAAAAGCTCGCCCCTGCTGGCAAACAGGCACGGAGCATAATAGAGCCCGCTGGAAAAACCGAGACATCCCTGTTCATAACTCTCTTCTAGCAGTCGGCACATGGTCTGCACTTCCACTGAATTTGCACTCCGATTGGGGTTTCCCTCAATAGAACGGCACCTCAATGCGCTATGGGATTGCAAAAACGCCATGTTCGTCCCGCTGCCCTTTTTACCAAGCTCTGCACAATAGCTGTCGAAATCTTTCCATCCAAAGGGAGCGTAATGACCAAGGACATCACGGGTATAGGCGTAGAGCACCTCATCGTTAGGCTTTGCAGGGAACACCCCGATCCCACAGTTTCCTGAAACCTCAGTGGTAATACCCTGCCCGATCTTTGCTTCCATCGAAGGGTTTCTCAACACTTCCAGTTCACTATGGGCATGAATATCGATAAACCCAGGGCAGAGCACGAGGCCTGTTGCATCGATTACCTTACCAGAGGGTTCCCCTCCGTTATTGAATATTCTTTCTATTTTATCATTCTTGACTGCCACGTCACCCTGATAGGGTTCGCTTCCTGTTCCATCGATAATCGTGGCATTCTGAAAATACACATCAAAGGCCATGTAACGTCTCCTTAGGTAACAATTTTGTAAGCTCATATAATAAAGACTGTTCAAGCATTCTTACGACATTCTGGTAATTGCCCCGTTTGCGGGTAAGCATAAGGGAGGCCTTGAATTCATCCAGATGACTGGGATCGACCAATACCGGGGGATACCCGCCAAATAACAATTCCCCTCCGAGAACCAAGGTTGCAAATACACTGCAATAGTGCTCGAACGGACAGATACGAAGCAGCTCCCCGTACAAAAAAAGAGCACGGACCAAGGGATGGAGATGAATCCATTCGTTTTCGTATTGATTCATGAGGATTTCCATCTGGACTGAGACAGGAAACAACCGCAGATCATTGCCTTGGGGGTTGGCAGGGGGAATGGAAACTTTCCGGTACAGGGCAAGGTCTTCATCGTCGATCCCCTGCATCATGGTCCTGTAAAGAGTGGAAAGCCGTTGTTCATTGAACGTTGAGCTCTCTTTTTTCAGACCCTTGCAAGGCCCAAGACCTGTTTCCTGTACAAACCGCAGCAAGATTGAGCGGCAATTCAAAGCCAAGAGCTGAGTTTCCATAGCGAGATCAGGAACGAACTCCCCTCCAAACAGCAGGGAAAGCTGATCACTCGTTACAGCTATGCCTTCACAGGCAAAACTACTCTCGATAAAACGTAAAATAAGTTTTTTATAATCGCCGAGGAAAGTTGTCTCGTTGCCTTTCATGCAAGAGAGCTGTTTCTGCAGAGTATCAAGTCGAGAAAGATCGAGAGACCCAAACCGAAGTTCGAAGTTTTTCAAGTGCCTCAGCTGACGACCATCCCCAGGCTTTAAGGAAGTCAGAGGTATGTTCCAGGCCCATCCGGAACGGACGACACCTTCGATACGTCCTTCTGAGCAAAGGATACGTACCCTTCGCTCGGAAATATCCCATTTTTGAGCTGCCTGCCTAACACTCATGAACATCTTACGTTACTACCTTAAATATACTATTCCTATGTAGGAGTAATACCATGGATTCAGCCCAATAGCAATATATTCCATTTTTATCAGGGCTTTACCTTGGGAGGAAATATCGGAATAATGGATGGGGAAGGGAACTGCCTTCCAATTTCTTTGGGAGGGAACTATATGGATCAGTACGATGTCATTATCGTGGGGAGCGGACCTGCAGGGATGGGAGCAGCCTTCACGATTGCTGCACAGAAACCAAACATAAAAATATTGATATTGGATCGGGAAAAATTCTCTACCGGTGGAATGCGTAATGACTGCAAGATGAATTTCACCTTTCCTATTGGCTTTCCTGTCGAGTATTGGACAGAAGGGGTTGCAAACAGATATCTCGAACAGGTAGTGGATTTTCTGAAGCCTGACTTTCTCAACCAGACAAATATCGAAACCTATCAGAAACGAGCAGAGCGCCTCGGGTGCAGCCTGCTTCAGATTCGCCAGACCCATCTAGGCACCGACGGTGGTTTGGCCTTGATCAAGAAATTGCTTGCCCAGCTGGCCGACCTTGGTGTTGACCTTGCCCTCGGAGAAGCAATGGAGCAAGTCAACCCTGCAGAAAAATCCATCACTACCGAAAAACGGGAAATCGGGTACAAAGCCCTTCTCGTAGCCCCAGGTAGAAAAGGATTCCACTTCCTGCAGGATGTAATGTCGACCCTTTCGGTCCCCTTTGTAGACAATATCGTCGATATCGGGATTCGTTTGGAAACAAGAATCGAACACTATCCCATTGTCAAAGACTATTATGACCCAAAATTCTATTTTCCTGAAAAAGTCAGGACTTTCTGCACCAATAGCGGTAATGCCCACGTGGTGAAAGAACGCTATGCAACAAGCAGGGGGGACCAGTGGCTCTCTGTCAACGGACATGCCTTTGCCCCAGATTTCAGGCATGACAATGGCCTGGTAAATTTCGCTATTCTCAAAACGGTACGGTTTACGGCCCCACTTGCCAGCGGGCAGGCGTTTGCAGAGAATCTCGGACTGCAAGCCTCTTTGATGGGTGGGGGGAAACCGCTTATGCAACGGGTCGGCGATTTCCGCCTTGGCTCACGAAGCAGAGAAGAAAGCTTCAGCAAGGATCTCTATGATTTCGAACCTTCCCTGCGTGACTGCTGCCCTGGCGACATATCTTTGGCAATGCCGGCAAAAATTCTCAGGGCAATCTGGAAAGCCATGAAGAACCTCGATACCATCGTGCCGGGAGTCCTGCATCCTTCCACTATCATGTACTACCCTGAGATCAAGCTATATGCCAACAAACCGACCTATCTTGACGAACACTTCAAGGTTCACGAAGCGGTATGGTTCGCAGGCGACGGGGCGGGGACCAGCCGCGGCATAACCGGGGCCTGGGCCAGCGGGATCCGTGCGGCCGAAGGGATACTCGAAACCTTATAAGGTAAAATCAAACCGGTTGTTCAACCAAGTGGTACAAAGCCCCACCCATTGCTGACAGGCTGTGTTGGGTGTCCCTACCTCTTGGTTGCACATTGAAAGGCCATGGACTCCTTCACTGAACAAGTGTAGCTCAAAAGGGACATTTTGGCGCTGCAAGGCCGAGGCAAGCTGAAGACTGTTTTCTACCGGCACAGAGGCATCGGTGACCGTATGCCAGATAAAAGAAGGAACAGTGGTTGACGACACCTGGTTCTCCAGGCAAAACAACGCTCGGTCGGCTTCAAGTTTTCCACTCACCCAGTCCGCACTTTCCTGATGACAAAACTCACCGGTAGAAATTACCGGGTAGCAAAGCACAGCGGCATCGGGTCGGTTCAATCCGTCCTTTGTATCAAAAACCGCTTTCAAACGAGGGTGGTCATGCAAAATAGCCAAAGAGGCTGCAACATGACCCCCTGCACTGAATCCCATGATGGCAATATGATAGGGATCACACATCCAAGGAACCGAATGCTCCCGTATCTTGATGATTGCATCGCTTGCCTCAATCAAAGGATTGAGGTTGGAAGCCTCGTCTCGCACAGAATAATCGAGAATGAACACATTATATCCCAGAGATAGAAAATATAAGGCAACGGGATCACGTTCCCGTTCGCTTCTGAACCGATAGGCTCCGCCTGGGCAAATGACTATCGAAGGACGAATATTGCGAATTCCTCCGTCCTGGGTGAACGATTGAAGATATCCTGTCAAGGGAACCTGATTTTTTCCTACTGCCGTCTGTATGATTTTCATGGAGAAAATAATAACACAAAAATCAAGAGTAGTATCTCAGGAAATTGTTTTTTGGTTATCCCTGATCCAAGAAACCAATTGCTCATAGGGAAGCGCTTTTGCATAATAAAAACCCTGGAGATAATTGCAACCTATTGCATGCAGGTATTCGATTTTTTCCATAGTATCGACACCTTCTGCTACAACCTTGAGACCAAGGTCCTGGCAAAGCTCTACAAGCCCCTTGATCATGCAGCGGGTATGTTCTGAGAACGGTATTTTGTCGATAAACATTTTGTCAATCTTGATACTATCGGCCGGAATATTTTCCAGATAGGCAAAGGAAGACAACCCGGTCCCGAAATCATCGATTGACAGTTTGCATCCGAGTTCTTTCAGCTTGAAGAGATTTCCCAAAGCTTGCTCAGGAGAGTTCATAATAGCGGTTTCGGTAACCTCAAAAATCAAATTACCCGGTGTTATTTCCTTTTCCTGAAGCAATGACTGAACAAAAGAAACCAACTTTGGATTCTCAAGGGTATTTGCAGACAGATTGATAGAGCAATGCAGATTCGGAAAAATCAGATTGAGGGTTTGTAGATGTTTAAGAGCCTCTTCCAAAACCCAGTTCTGCACGATTTCTATATACGGGGTGTTTTCCACCAAGGGAATAAAAAAGGCAGGGGAGAGAGAACCAAAAACAGGGCTATTCCATCTGAGCAAAGCTTCCACCCCGACGATTGAATCTGAAGCAGTGGTTACTATCGGCTGGAAAGCCAACGTACATTGATTCTCCTGTATCGCCAGGGGAACGCTTCCGATGATAGCCAAGTTACGTTTCGAAATCTTTTCAAACCCATCTTGGAAATGCATGTAGAACGTTTTCTCCTGGTAGGCTGCTATAGAGGCAATCTGTGCCTGGTTGAGCAATTCAATAGGATCCAACCCTTCAATCGTATGGGTTGCTGACCCCATATGGATATCCAGATAATAGGGGATGGAATCTATGACTATTGGAAATGCGTTAAATTGCAGGCTTTTCCGTTCTATTTCTTCATTACTCGGGAATTCCCCTACATAAAAATAGGAGAGGGTTTCCCTGAAAATCTGGAACCCAACAAGATTCTTATTACTCTTCTGTTGTAAAATCGCCTTTGAGGTTGCATAGATGCATTTATCTGCCACTTCTTTCCCGAAGGTAGATAAAATACTGTCGTAATTGCTTACCTGAAAAACCCCGAGACAGCAAAGCTCTTCTCCCTTATGGGTTGCAGACAAGGAGTCGAGCGCTGCAATCAGGGCAATCTGGTTATCCATTCCTGTGTCTGCATTATGGGTGTCTGACCACCTTTTTAAAGCAAAATGCTTTTTGAGATACAAGGAAATACACCCTTGCAACAATCCTATGGCGATAAAAATGCAACATCGACAAATCCAGTTCGCCGATGTCTGCATACTACCGTTGGCAACATCCAAAGGCATGAGGGGACCAAGAAGAAACCCTCCTCCCAAAGCTGCAAAAAAACCACCCCATACATCAAAGGCAAAGGCAGCAAGGAGAATGGGAATATACATGGTATGGGAAAAAACGTAGGTCAATCCACCGGTAACAAAAACCAGCCAGGTAGAAAAAACAATAAGGAGGCAAATGAGCAAAAGCTGCCAGAAAACCATGGATGCAGTCCGGTGTAATACGAGGCTTTCCAAAAAATCTTTATGCTTCACGCTTCATCCTTTTATTTGCCATACAAAAATCAGAGTATCAATTGCAAACAGGGGGTCACTTCAAGGTTACCCCTTGTTTTAAGCCAATGTATTCGACATCACACAACCCATAGTACAGAAAATACAGATAGGATAAAAGATTCCTCAAATCGAAAAAAGAAATAATTTGCCAGTCTTCCAATAACAGAGGGCAACATCTCTTCAAACCGGCAATCCTTGCCAGGGAAAGTTAAAAACCGTTACTATGTTTGCAATGGAAGAATATTCGTTTTCCCGTTTATCTGTATGGATATCGTGTTTTCTTTCTACTGTTTTCCCGTCTACCTATTTATTTTGTTTTTATTGAGGAGTGCTACAATATGGAAAGAGTTATCATGGATGTCGACACCGGTCTTGATGATGCGGTAGCAATAGTATTGGCCGCAGGGTCAGAACAAATACAGATTGAAGGAATCGTTGCGGTTTGTGGAAACATGGGTTTGGAATATACCTTGGAGAATACACTCAACGTATGTGATCTGCTTGATATCACGGCCCCTGTCTACAAGGGTGCAGACCGTCCCCTTCTGCGTGACAAGGTTGACGCAGGGGAATTCCATGGCAAGACGGGACTTGACGGCCCTGTTTTTCCTCCCAGGAAAAAACAAGTCACCAAGGGTCTTGGTGTCCAATATATTATTGATACAGTCCTTGCCAACCCCAATCAAATCAACCTGGTTGCAGTAGGACCGCTTACCGACATTGCCCTTGCCATTCGGGTCGAACCAAAAGTAGCCTTGCTTGCCAAGCGAATCGTAATCATGGGCGGTTCTTTCTCAAGGGGGAACGTTACCGAATTTGCTGAATTCAATACCTATGCAGACCCTGAGGCAGCACAGATTGTGTTTACCAGCGGGGCAAACCTCTTCCTTTTCCCCCTCGACTGCACGATGCAGGTCAGGCTGAGCAAAGAAAGGCTTGCAAGCTACCATGCAATGCATAAAAAGGCCTCAACGATGGTTAGCGCCTGCATGGATACCTATATGTACAATTATGAGCGTTTCAACCAAGGATTGCCGGTATTGCACGACCCCCTGTGCATCGCGTTTCTAATCGACCCTACCCTTTTCGGTCTGCACAGAAAAGAAGTAACGGTTGAACTGGCAGAAAAAAAGGAATATGGGAGAACCCTAGCAGGTAAAGACTGTACAAACGGAGGTGTTTCAGTGGCTTTGCAGGCAAAGACTGAGGGATTCTGGGCACTGATGGATAGTGCCCTTGCAACACTTCAGTGATACACCACAAGGTTTTGTACGCTTTCACGGATCTTTGGCCTTGTCTCTTCTGCTGGGTACCCGAAGGTAGTCACCAGCGAAACCAGCCAATCGGAAGGGAAAAGGCCAAGCAAGGCAAGGACCTTGCTTTCATCGAACCCTTCTATGGCACAAGACTGAATCCCCTGCAATGCTGCACAGGTCATCATGTTTGCTACTGCCAGGTAGCCTTGGCTTCTCGACCAGCAGTCAAGTCTGTTGTGCTCTGACAAAAAAGCATGGTAGGGTCGAAAATCCTCAATGAAGTCAGAGAGGTTTCCGGGAAACCGGGAACCTTTTTCCTTGACTGGTCTTCCGTCTGGGTCGTACCAGGGTGCCGGTCTGGCAAGCGTTACGATGCTCACTGCGGCAGTCCTTACCGATTCCTGGTCAAAACAGGCATGATACAGCTTTTCTTTCACTTCTTGGGACTGGACAACATGGAAAGCCCACATTTCAAGGCCGAAGGAAGTCGGTGTCAGGCGTGCCGATTCAAGGATTTCCTGGAGAGCCGGGTTCTCGATTGCTCGGTTTTCATAGAGTTTGCAGGCAAACCTTGTTTGCATGGCTTCAAGAAAGGTCATAGCATGCCCCAAGCCGTTTCCAAGGCTGTTTCGATCATAGGATACAAGGCTGGGATACGTTGGGTATCGGCCAAGCCTTCTTTGGAGACACAGCTATCGGTCATGGTAAGAATCGAAAAGGCTTTCTTTTTCGACCAGGCTGCAGTGGAATACAAGGCATAGGTCTCCATATCCTGCGCTAGGGCTCCAAGACGTGCCCACTGTCTCCAACTATCTTCTCCCAAGGCGTTGTACGAGGAGAAAAGGTCGCTCGAGAAGACCATTCCGGCATGAAATGTAAAACCTCTGTCCTGTGCAGTTTGTATGGATGAAAGCAACAAGGAACTGTCGCAACAGGGACTGAGTGTGCCCTTGAGGTTGTATTGGTGAGCCCAGGCTGAGTCAGTACTGGCTGTCATTGCAAAGACCAAGTCACCTACCCCTACTTCACTTTGGAGTCCACCGCAGGTACCGATACGAATTATCGCCTCGACCTCATATTCGTTATACAGTTCATAGCTGTAGATACCGATCGAAGGTCCTCCCATGCCAGTGGAAAGGACACTTACTTCTTTCCCCTTGTACAGTCCGGTATAGCCGAGCACATTGCGGACATCGGTAACCAGCCTGCTTTGATCGAGGAACTTCTCGGCAACCAGTTTTGCCCGGAGGGGGTCTCCTGGGGCAAGCACAATCTTTGCAATATCGCCTTTCTTTGCCCTGTTATGGGGTGTCATCAGGAAGCTCCTTTCTCATAGGCCTTGCCGGCTGCACTCGGTGCATAGTTCTTTCCACTGAAAAGAACCAGTGCAACAAGGGTGACCACATACGGCAAGATATTGAAGACTTCGGTAGGGAGGACCCTCAAGGCCGGGATATTGTTGGCAATGATTGCAAAGGCCTGGGCTGTCCCGAAGAGGAACGCAGCCCCCATTACCCCTAGAGGTCTCCATCTCCCGAAGGAAACAGCGGCCAAAGCGATGAACCCTCGTCCGTTAATGGTATTCGAGGTATACTGGATGGTCTGGGTCAAGACACAGCAACCACCGGCAAGGCCTGCAAGGCAACCTGAGGTAAAGACAGCAAGGTAGCGTATCTTCTTCACGTTGATACCGACGCTTTCGGCAGCACTCGGGTGCTCTCCGCAAGCGCGTAGGTGCATCCCGAACGGAAGTTTATAGAGGACAAACCAGGAAATAGCCACAATTGCGATCGCCAGGTAAGCCGTGGGATAGATTCCCAGCGCATCGGTCTGCATGCCCATTCTGAACTCCCTGGTCCTATCGGCAGAGAAAAGAATCTGGGAGGCAAATATGGTGACCCCTGCAGAGAGCAGGTTGATACCAGTCCCGCTGATAGTCTGGTCTGCATTGAGATTGATAGCCGCCACGGCATGGATAAGGGAGAACAAGCCCCCTGCCAGGGCTCCTGAGAACAAGGCAACGAATATGGACAGGGAATGGGGAACCCCTGCAGATTCCATAATGACATGGGAAGCGGCGGCAGTACAGGCCCCAATCGCCATAAGTCCTTCGAGGGCAATGTTTACGACTCCCGACTTCTCACAGATCATACCGCCGATGGCAGTGATGAGAATGGGGGAAACAATCATCAGAATAGAAGGAAGCATACCTATGATTGTACTCATTTCGTTATAACCTCCTTCTGCAATTGTCTCTTGTCGAGGTATTCCTGATATATCTTCAAGGCAGAACGGAGAGCTATGAATATTACGATCAGGCCCTGAATGATAAAGGTGATTTCCTTGGGAATCTGCTTACCCTGCATCAAAGCCTGTGCATTTTTAAGCATTCCGAAGAGAAAACCTGCCAACATTGTGCCACCTGCTGTACTATTGCCGACCAAGGCAACGGCAATACCGTCGAATCCATAGTTATCCATCCCGGAAAGAACCCTTCCGTATTTGAATGAGCCAAGGGCGACAATCCCGCCGGCAAGCCCGGCGAACGCCCCGCTTATTGCCATCGAGATGGCAATGCTTTTCACTACAGGGATTCCACTGGCCCTTGCAGCTTCCTTGTTGAATCCGGTGGCACGCATCCCAAAGCCTAGATTGGTCTTTTCCATGATAAACCAGAAGAGAATGACGGCAATGAACATAAGAAAGATACCATTGTTGAGCAGGGAATTATGAGTCAATCTCTGGAAGGTTGTGTTTCCGATCAAAGCGGTTTCCGGAAAGTTTGCGGTTTTATAGGTGGAAGCCCCTGGCAACTGCAAACAGATTATCCTGGATAGATACAGGGCTATATAGTTGAGCATAATGGTCGATACAACTTCGGAGACCTCGTATTTTGCCTTGAGGATACCGACAACCCCACCCCACAGGGCTCCAATGAGAATGGCACAGAAAATTGCCAAAACCCAGTGGAGAAAAGGAATCTGGGGCCCTAGCAGGGCAACGACCTGTGCGATGGTCATGCCCATGATATATTGCCCTTCACCTCCGATATTGAACAATCCTACCCGGTTGGCAAATCCCATTGAGAGTCCACAAAGAATAAAGGGTACGGAATAGTTGAGCGTTTCACCGATGTAACGGACATTCATTTTCCCATTGTCGATATTGTACCCGGTCAAAGACTGGAAGATTGCCTTGTACATATTCAAGGGATTCTTCCCTACCAGGGCAACGAGGATGGTTCCACATAAAAAGCCAAGCAGAACAACCAGGACAGATACTGCCCCATCAGACTGGAACAGTCTTTTCTTTTGCAGGGAAGCTTGCTTTGTTGCTTTCATTGTTTGCCTCCATCTTTTCTGGAACCGGCCATCATCATACCGATTTCCCGTTCGGTAACCTCATTCTGGTTGTTTACCGCCACGATACTCCCCTTGCTTATGGTAGCTATCCGGTCACAGAGGTTCATGATTTCATCTAATTCAAAGGAGACAAGCAACACAGCCCGGCCTTTCCCCCGTTCATCGATGATCCTCTTGCGGATGTATTCAATGGCCCCTACGTCAAGGCCACGTGTTGGCTGGGCGATGACAAGGATTTTCGGCGAAAGCGAGATTTCGCGCGCAATGATTACTTTCTGCTGGTTCCCTCCCGAGAGGCTTCCCGCCGGGGTCTGTGAACCCTCACCGCAACGAACATCAAATTCCTTGACCAGCCGATCTGCGGTTTCGCTCATCTTATGATAATTGAGCAGGCCATACTGATTGCTATAGGGGGTTTTGTAATAGTTTTTCAGGGCAAGGTTCTCGCTGATGGAGAATTCACCAATGAGCCCGTATTTATGCCGGTCCTCGGGAATATACCCCATTCCCTTTTCTATACGGGAGCGAATGGACAAATCGGTGATATCCTCACCGTCAAGGAAGATTTTTCCCGAGCTGACAGGGGAAAGCCCTGTCAAGGCAGACAAAAGTTCTCCTTGACCATTGCCGTCTACCCCTGCAATTCCGACAATCTGCCCTTCTTTCACCTCAAGGCTCAGGTCTTTGACCTTCTGAAAACCCGAAGGGTCTTTGACAGTGACATGCTCAATGGAAAGCACGACTTTCCCGGCTTTCTTCTCTGGCTTGTCGATTTCGAATTTAACTGAGCGGCCTACCATCATTTCTGCAAGGTCCTGCTCCGATACATCGCCAACCTCAACAGTACCGATGTATTTTCCACGGCGAAGCACAGTACATCGGTCTGCGACGTCTTTGATTTCCTTGAGTTTGTGGGTGATTAGAATGATGGTTTTGCCTTCCTGTTGCAGACGGCGGAGAATCTCCATCAATTCATCGATCTCCTGGGGGGTCAATACAGCCGTAGGTTCATCGAATATGATGATCTTGGCATTTCTGTACAGGGTTTTGAGAATCTCTACCCGTTGTTGCTGCCCTACTGTGATGTTTTCGATGAGTTCCTTGGGGTCAACGGAGAGGCCGTATTTCTCGGACAATTGCTGTACCCTTTTTTCGGCACTCCCGAGGTCGAGGACCCCACCCCTTTTTCTCGGTTCCATACCAAGTACGATATTTTCTGTGACGGTATAATTCTGCACCAGTTTGAAATGCTGATGCACCATCCCAATACCCAATTCGGTTGCAACATTGGGGTTCTTTATCTCTACCTGCTTGCCGTGAAGCGATATTGTTCCATAGTCGGCGCTATAGGCTCCGAACAGAATAGACATCAAGGTTGATTTCCCTGCCCCGTTCTCACCGAGCAAAGCATGTATTTCCCTATCACGAACCTGAAGGGTAACTTTGTCGTTGGCTATTACCCCAGGGAATGTTTTTGTGATGCCAACCATTTCGATCGCGTAGTCTTGCATCCTTGGCTCCTTACAAAAGCTCCCTCTTTGGACACTGTTGCCAATATCCAAGAAGAGAGCCGGCAGAATCTCTGCCGGCAAAAACCTAACAGTTCGCCATAAAGTATTTGTTAGTCATCAAGAGCGGAAAGACCGGCTGGGACGGCCCCGTTTGCAAGGGCTTCCTTATAGGTCTTGTACAACTTGATTTTCCCACTGATCACGTCAGCTTTTGCTGCTTCAACCTGCTTGACCACAGAAGCGGCAAGTTTGGGGTTCGACTGGGAATATCCGACGCCGTCGTCTGCCATGCCCATCTGGACTACACCACCACGGAAGGTACCGTCTTCGACTTCCTTGAGCACTTTCAAGGAGGAGCTTTCGACTCTCTTGATCATGGAAGTTAAGACTGCGCTGTCCTTGCCAGCATAGATTCCGTCTTCATACTGGTCACTATCGACTCCGATTGCCCAGATGTCCTTGCCCTGCATCCTGTATTCCTTGGCTTGGGCGATGGTTCCGTTGCCGGTTCCGCCAGCTGCGCTGAAGATGCAGTACACCCCCATGTCATACCAGTTTTTGGCTTGGGCTTTTGCCAATTCAGGTTTGCCCCAGTCGTTAGCATAGTAGTCATAGATTTTTGCATTCGGGAAAACAGAGAGAATTCCCTGTACATAGCCGACTTCAAACTTGGTAATGGTTGCCCCTGGCACGCCACCAATGAAACCAAACTTCGGATCTGCAATCCCATCTGCCTTGGCTTGCAAGGCGGCAGCGAGTCCAACCAGATAGGAACCCTGCTCTTCTGAATAGATGAATTCCTGCACATTTGGCTGTCCAACCCAATCGACATCGACAATGACGAATTTCTGGTCAGGATACTGTGGGGCTACTTCCCCGAGGGCATCTGCCCAAGTAAAACCGGTAACCATGATTACGTCATAGCCTTCATCGGCAGCCTGGCGAAGATTCGGAATATACATATCCTGGGTCTGGGCTGTCACTACGTCATACAACTTACCGCGATTGGTAGGATTGGCTACAGTATCACCATAGTAGGCAACGATACCTCTCCAGGCAGCGGCATTGAAAGACTTGTCGTCGATACCGGTAGCATCGGTGAGTAATCGAATGGTGGGCTTACCGCCGGCAGCGGGGGCAGCCGCTTCTTTGGATCCTTGTGCGAATACGCACATACCCACAAGCAAAATCAAGAAAACCGTACACATTTTCTTCATGGAAACTCTCCTTAGAAATAGAATACATGAGATGTAACAAGCATTGTACCACAGGTGGGGAGAAAAAGTAGCTCTGTTTACGGTGAATATTCCTAAGCCAAGTCTGAAAAAGGTTTACAAAATATAAGTTTTTATTGCCAGCGCAACCCCGTCTTGGTCATTCGAGGCAGTATGCACGTGGGCATGCAGTTTGGTCTCTGGCAGGGAATTTTCCATGGCAACGGCCAGGCCTGCAAGGTCGAACATGGGAATGTCATTCAGGCCATCGCCGATAACCATAAGATCGGAGCGAGTCTTCCCAAGCAGGGAGAGAAGGACTTCAAGGGATCCTGCCTTGTGCACATTGGGGGCTGTTATCTCCATGAAACAGGGTTCGGAGAAGGAGGCAAGGGCCTTATCTTTCAAAAGAATCTGCAAGGCAGCCTGTGCCGGGGCAAGCAATTCGGGTTTTCCTACGATCATAACCTTGCTCTGGGGTGTAAGCACTGCTTCTTTCATATTTTTGATGTACTTGATGGGAATGGAATTGTTGAAGGCTTCTTTTTTTACATAGGGGTCGTCGGGACAGTCGGTAATGACTCCTTCGCTGTCATAGCAGAGAAAGGCAAGATGGTGCTCTCTGGCAAAGTCAATAGCCTGGTATATCTGCTCCAGCTCCACGTCTTTTTCCCATACGGTCTCCCCGGTCTTGCAGGAAACAATCTTTGCACCGTTATAGGCCAGCATATATCCGCCGAGCCGAAACAAATCCAATTGGCGGGCAATGGGTTCAACCCCAAGCAACGGCCTGCCCGAGGCAAGCACGATGGTCACCCCTTTGTCTATCGCTGCATGTATAGCCTGCTTTGAGGCTGTTGTTATGTTCTTCTGGGAATCGGTGAGTGTGCCATCAAGATCGAGGGCGAGTACTGTATAAGGCATGCGTACCTTCCTTGCAAAGATAAAATCGGGGATAAAACGCCCCTTTCCAACAATGCAAGGTATATCATGAAGGGGTTTGGTTATGCTACAAGGTAGTTGGACGATCTCAGGAACAACTGCAACAGCAACAAGACTCTTCTTTTTTAACCTTGGACGAATATATCCGTATCAACTCCAGGATATCAGGGGAACAACAGCTATGGGAAGGATTCAGAACCTTGCAGTTACCCCCTGTACAGGCCTTTGTTGCTTCCTGGATTTTTGCAAGCGAATCGTTTCCCCTCTCGATGGCAGATACGATGGTACCTTTGTCGACTTGCTTGCAGTAACAAACCATTTCAGTTCCGGGCGCCGTTTTCCAATCCATACTAATCACACTCCCTGGTTTTCCAGAATTCTACCCTATTTGCAGGGGAAAAATTAGAAACCGAAAACTGAATTCATTGGCAGTCCTTCAAAATATTACCCAAAGGTTATCACCCATAGGAAAACCTCTTTTTCGACAAGTTCAAGGCAAACAGTATAATAATAGTCTCTCTTTTTTCGTTGGGGCATTTACACGTGCCGTTTATCTTACCGTACCAACAAGCAAAAAATACTAAAAGATTCCTTGGTTTCTTAATCCCAGGAAAAACACCTACGCCTTTCCTTTCAAAACCTGCTGATAAAAAAAACTCCTTGAATCTAATAACTTAAGATATAAGGAGTTTCTTTATTGAATTGTCTATCGGGCAGAGAGGATTTGAACCTCCGACCCCCTGGTCCCGAACCAGGTGCGCTAGCCCCTGCGCTACTACCCGTCAGCTTGATAGCCGACGTCCAATATAGCTTTTGCCTACTTTATTGTCAATATGAATCCGAGGGGGGCTTCTGTTTTCCTGCGGTATTCATTGACAGGGCGTATTCGAAATGGTATTTTTCATAAGAATGTCCGCGAAGGCGGAAAATGCATGGGAACAAAGAGGTTTATGATGTCTTCTAATGACGATACGACTGAAAAGAAAACCGACGGGGTTTCAAAAGAAAACAAGAGCGTAACCATCAAAAAGAATGGGGACGGAGCAAAAGACCAGAAGGCAATGGCAATCAAACCTAAGAAAAAGGTTACTATTGGATGGGTCATGGGGATGATAATCCTGATTCTCATCGCAATTTCCTTTGTGCTTGCCCCGGCTATCGAAGCCCTTGTAGGAAGAAACCAATCCAATGAAATTGTCTTCGGCCAATACGGTAAGGACAATATCAAATATACAAGCAACAACTATTTCTATGACCAGGTCCAGAGCTATGCCAGCCAATATAAGACCACAGATGGCAATAGCACCCAGACACTCTATCAGATTTGGAAAAGTGCCTATGACAGTACCGTCATTTTCACTGCCGTCAACCAGATGGCAAAAAAACTGAACATCATTGCAGCCGATGAAGTAGTCAACCGGGCAATCATCAACAGCGGAAGCTACAATAAAGACGGAAAATTTGATGTCGATACGTTCCAGAAAGCCTCTGCAGAAACCAAGGCTTCCATAGACAGGTCGATCAGAAGAGCCGTTCCCTACCAGATTGTCGTAGATGATATCGGAAGCGTTCTTTCCTCCGAAGCCGAGGCTGATTATGTTTCTGCTATGTCAGCAGACAACAGGACGTTCAGATATGTCTCCCTCGATGCTTCCCTCTACCCTGACCAGAAAGCCAGCGAATATGCCTTGATGAACAAACAACTGTTCTACAGCATGGATCTGAGTGTCATTTCCGTGGAGACCGAGGAAGAAGCCACCACCCTTGCAAGCGCAATTGCAAGCGGAGAAAAGACCTTTGAAGCTGCAGCAACAGAGTCCAGCAAAGATTCCTATGCCGAAGCCGAAGGAAAGGTTGGCAATATTTTCTACTATGGACTGCTTCCAAACATAAAAGACGCTGAGAAAGCCACCCAGTTTCTCACTGCCAAGTCTGGCGATGTCATCGGCCCTGTGGAAAGCAACAGCGGCTGGGCCCTGTATCGTCTCAACTCGGATCCCGAGGAAGCCGATTATACCAATCCAGCAACCCTTTCAAGCGTAAAGGCCTATCTTGCCTACAACGACGAAGCTATTATCAGCGATTACCTCTCTTCCCTTGCCGACCAGTTTGCAGCCGATGCTGCCAATGGTTTTGACGAAGCCGCAGAAAAAGCAAACCTTACGGTCAACGAAGTTGGGGCAACTCCCTTGAATATCAGTTCCAGCCAGTACCTGAACTCCTTCACCAACACGGATGCCAAGGGTCTCCTTGCCTCTGTAGCTACCGATGAAGCAACGGGAAAACTGCTCTTCTCAGAACCTGTCGGATCGATTGTCAAACCGATCAAAAACGGTTCAGCCTATCTTGTGGTCAAGGTTGAGACCGAAACCCAGGACGAGGGAATGAGCAACTATGTAAAGATGTTCTACAACTACCTGAGCAGTTCACAGAACCAACAGGACCTTGCACAGGCTGTCTTTGCTTCGGACAATTTCAAGGATAACTTCCTTACTACGTTCCTCAATGTAATTATCGGAAACTCATCGAACTAAAAAGTTCTCCCATGAAAGAAGCTGGCATACGTGCCAGCTTTTTTTATCCTTTTTCCCAATGAGCATGGAATTTGGCATTTCATTATGATACCTTATTTTTATTAAGCCATGAAAAATCAACACCGCACATCTATCATAGTTTTCGCTTGCCTTCTTCTTGTCCTGGGGTTTCTCTCCTATTCGGTCATCGATCGGTTGCTGAACACAAAAACCTTCGAATCGGTTGACAGGGAAACCGAAGTGTTTCAGATACCCCAACACCCATACTCTGAAAAAGAGGCGGAGACAGCCGGGAATGCTTTTCCCCTCGAATATCCTGAGGATGGCAAATTCACGATTCTCTGGGGAACGGATTTTCATCTCAGAAGGGGTCCCTTTGCAAACAGGGACAAGATATATTCGCTTCTTGAAAAAGCCTTCGCTGAAACAGATCCTGACCTTACCGTCATAACAGGCGATTTATTATTCAGTTTCAATGGGAAAGCCATGCTTTCAGAATTCGCCGCCTTTATGGAAAAAAACAAACAGTATTGGGCATATTGCCTTGGAAACCATGACGGGGAATATACGTATACCAGAAAACAACTCGCTTCCCAACTTGCAGAATATCCCCATGCTTTGTTCAGCAGTGGCGAAGACTGGGTTCTAGGTGAAAGTAACTATGTCATTACCCTCACCGAACAGGGAAAACCTGTACAGGCTTTGGTATTTCTCGATTCCCACGATGCAAGGGCATATGCAAAGCGCATAGGACCCGATTACATCTATCCTTCACAGGTCGCTTGGTACCGGTGGGTATCAGAGGGACTGGGAAAAGTTCCTCTCTATACGTTCTTCCATATCCCCTTGCCCGAATATAAAGAACTTTGGGAAAGCGGGAAGGCCGAGGGCCTCCAGCACGATTCGAAAATCAACGCACCCCTTGAAAATAGTGGTTTCTTCGAAGCTATGGTTGAGGATGGAGACACCGTAGCGACATTCTGCGGACATGACCATCTCAATGATTTCTCCGGGAACCTGGAGGGAATAGAGCTGGTAACCGGGCGTAGTGCCAGCTATGGTTCCTATGGCGCCTCTGATTTCCCCAAGGGGGTAAAGACCCTTACGCTTTACCGTAATAAAACCCCTTTTGCCATGCATACCTACACTATTGATGACTGGCAGCTGTAAACGTTGGTTGCAATTCTTGGTTTCAGCGCTACAATAGTCTGAGGAGCGACCAATGCAACATGAAGTGAAAAGACCAATTCCCTTACTTGACCGAAAAGGACATCTTGTTGAAGCAGGCTGGGCACGCCATCCTGTGTTTGCCTATGACCGCAAGGCTATCAAGGCAACGGCCTGGAAGATCAAGGAATGGGACTATTATGCAATTGTCAATCATGCCAAAGGGTACGCTGTTACCGCTACAATGAGCGACCTTGGTTATGCTTCTCTTTTCGCCCTCTCCTACATCGACTTCAACCGAGGAGCCTGTGCCCAGAAGGATGCAATTTCTTTTCTGACCTTTGGAAAGCTCGGCCTAAGCAAAACATCAACGGAAGACTCCCAGATTTCCTGGGCAAACAAAACCCTACGTTTCGCGTTCATTAAGAAAGGTGCCCAGCGCCATCTGCTGTTTGCCTGCCCTTCACTTGAGCTTCCCGATGGTTCCGTGGGACTGGATGTATCTGTAACCTTGACGCAGGACCCTCATATGGAAACCATGAATATCGCTACGAGCTGGGAAGAAAAACGCAAGGCCTTTTACCTGAATGAGAAGGTGAACTGCATGCCTGCCAAGGGTACCATACGAAGAGGAATGGAACAGGAACACCTCCAGGACGGGGATGCCTGGGGGGTGTTGGATTGGGGAAGAGGAAGATGGACCTACCAGAATCGTTGGTATTGGGGATCTGCATCAGGGCTTTTGGAAAATGTCCCCTTCGGTTTCAATATCGGATACGGGTTCAGCGACAGAACATGTGCAAGCGAGAATGTTTTGTTCTATAATGGAAAGATACATAAACTCGATGATGTTGTTTTTCATATACCCGAGACAGGATATAGGGAACCATGGACATTCAGCAGCAACGACAACAGGTTCAACCTTTCTTTCAAGCCTGCGGTGGACAGGGCTTCTACCACAGACTTCATTGTGATAAAATCAAACCAGCACCAAGTATTCGGGTGGTTCTCGGGAACGGTTGTTCTCGATGACAAAACTGAACTTTTCCTCGATGCCTTTCCAGGGTTTGCAGAAGATGTGGCCAACCGGTGGTAAATAATTGGGGAAAATATACGATGCCTTTGTCTTGAAACAACTTGCTCATTTGTATAGACTAGATAGGTATCACTTATTTTCGAGGCTATTACTAGGTAATTCAGCCACATATATCACAGGAGATCCATGCCAGATTTAACCCACTTTGCGGAACTAGGATTGTCCGCACAAACAATCGCAGCACTTGAGGCGAAAGGGTTCGAGGAACCTACAAAAATACAGGCCGCCTGTATTCCCCTTCTTCTCAAAGACCAAGTAGATGTTATCGGCCAAGCACAAACAGGAACAGGCAAAACTGCCGCCTTTGGCCTTCCCATTCTAGAAATCGTTGACCCCAATGCATACCAGGTACAAGCTTTGATTCTCGCTCCGACAAGGGAACTTGCCGTTCAGAACGCCGAAGAAATCAATTCCCTAAAAGGAAATAGACGCCTTGAAATTGCCGCAGTATATGGCGGTGCTTCCATGGATTTGCAGCTTCGCAAATTACGCAGGGGTGTACATGTTGTCGTAGGAACCCCCGGTCGTATCCTTGACCATTTGAGAAGGGGTTCTCTCAATCTCGAGCACTTGAAGTTTGTAGTTCTCGATGAAGCCGATGAAATGTTAGACATGGGCTTTGTCGATGATATCGAGGAAGTGCTCAAGCAGACCCCGGTAGAAAAGCGAATGCTTTGTTTCTCTGCCACAATGCCTGCCCCTATCAAGCGCCTTGCAGAAAAGTTCATGAGAAATCCTGAATTTGTGCAGATCCAGCAGGATATAAACACGAGCAACCTTACCGACCAGATTTATTTCGAAGTCCGTGAAGGTGACAAGTTTGAGGCTTTGACCAGAATCATAGACATGGAAGAGGATTTCTATGGCCTTATCTTCTGCCGGACAAAAGTCCAGTGTGATGAAATTGGACAGAAGCTCAATGCCCGTGGTTATGATGCAGAACCTTTACATGGAGACCTTTCACAGAAACAACGTGAATTGATTCTCCAAAAGATGAAGAATCGTACGATTAGCATCGTAGTAGCTACCGATGTAGCCGCACGAGGAATCGACATCTCCGATTTGACCCATGTAATCAACTACTCATTGCCTGAAGATCCGGAATCATACATCCACCGTGTTGGACGTACCGGTCGTGCAGGTAAAAAGGGTGTAGCCATTACCTTTGTCGGCCCACGTGAGTTCAATCGTTTCGCCTTTATCAAAAAAGTATCCAAGAACGATATCCGTAGGGAATCGGTTCCCGAGGCTTCCGAGATTATCGGAATCAAACGTGCCAGGATTTTAAGCAAATTGACTGAAATCCTTGCTGAGGAACACGATCCGAACGATACCTTCCTTCCCCTTGCCCAACAGCTTCTGGAAGACAATACCCCCGAACAGGTTGTTTTGACTTTGCTCAACCACTTCTACAAAGATGAACTTGACGAAGCCAAGTACAAGAACATCGGACAAGGTGGCGGAGATCGCGAACAGAGACGAGATTCCCGTTATTCCGAAGAAGCCGGTTTTACCCGCTTGTTCATTGCACGGGGACGCAAAGATGGCTTGGACAAACGCAGACTTATTGATTACCTCATCGAGCAGGTAGGTGCACGCGACCAGGACCTCCAGGATGTATCGGTTCGTGATGACTTCTCTTTTGTCTCTGCTCCCTTGCAGGTGGCTGAGAGAATCCTCCAGACTTTCTCTGACCGGAGTTCTGAGGGAAGGCCCCTTATTACCAGGGCTAAACCTGATAATCCAAACGGGAAAAACCTTTCTGGAAGAACCAGGTATGATGATCGTCCGGCCAGAAGTGGACGCGGTGGTTATGAAGACCGTCCCCGTGGTGGTGGAGGCAGACGTTCCCGTGACGACTACCAGCCCTACGGCCGGGACACCCATGGCGGAGAAGACGAACGAAGCCGAAGCGATGAAGGCTCTGAACGCCCGTATCGCAGTGAAGGCTCCAGCCGTCCCCATGGAATGTACTCAGGATCAGGAAAGGGGAAAGCATTCCCCAAGTCACGGTCCAACAGTAATGGCAAGAAATGGTAAATTGCAATTGATGCAAGAAAGGCACCCCGCGGGGTGCCTTTTTATACTAGCTATCATCTAGATTCTGGTTTTCAGTGACTGGCCGATTATTTGCAGGCTATACAGATATTGTTTGCGTCGAACCAAGAAAGCCAGCAGGAAAAACCCCAGATAGATACACCAGCCCAAAAGCCCTTTGACAATCCAACTCGCATAGATAAAAACAACCGAAGAAACTACCAACAGTATAATCTCACCGTAATCGTTGAGAGCCATCAGGTGCTGGACATACAGGTCTGCAATGATGCACCTGAGGGAAAGCAAGATGACAATCGAGAAAAGACTCAACGTAATGTCTTTGCATATCCCAATGGTTATCAGCGTCGAAACCACAGAAAGCACCACCATTGCCAGGTTGATCCACAACATGGATTGTTCCTTTCGGAAGGCCTTCAAGAACGAACTGAGCAACAGCGAAGTACGTGATTCAAACAGGCAGATGGGAAAAAGGATGGCAAGATAGGAAATTCCTTCCTTATACTGGGGAAGAAGATAATTCAAGCCGAGTTGCAAAGGATAGAAAACCAACAGAAGCAATATAACGGGAAATGATATGGAAGACCCCATGGTGTGAAATACGACAGGAAGCTTCGATCGGTCGCTTTGCTTAAGCAACGGAAAGAGAACCATGCTGATCTGGTTGATAAACAACACGATTGACTGAGCGGTAACCAAAGCGAAGGAGACCATGCCAAAGGTAGCAATATCCCATTCCTTGGAAACTGCAAACTGGACAATGCCAATGATCAACATACTGGCAACCGTGGCGAACATAAGCTTGAACCCTACCCCCAGATTCTCCTTGGCCTCTTTAAGACTTACAGAGAGGGGAACACCCTTGGTAAACAGGATATCCCTACAGTGATACCCCAGCCAAAACAGGGTAACACCCTTTGCCAGGAAGTCGGCAAGTATCAGATAATGGAACTCCCTTCTTCCGGTGAACAGAAATACAAGGATAAGGGCGACATTGAGCAGACGCTCATGGACGAGATTACGCGCATATTCGCTAATCCTCCCGATTCCCTGCAAAAGATACTGGAGCATCACCCTTGGTAGATATACAAGACAATTCAACCCAACGCAAAATAGTATAAGCCGTTCATCCAGATGTTTCAAAAAAACCAAAGCGTAGAACGATATTCCCAAAAACAGCAGGAATTCGAATACGGAATAGAGCCAGAACTGGGAGTGAACCACAGCACTGTCAATCTCATTCGCACTTTGGCCTCCATAACGGAGATACATGCCATCAGCCCATCCGAAATGGAAATAGATTGCATAACCCACGTAGAATATATACAGTTGCCAGTAGCCGAACTGCGAAACATCCAAGAAAGCGGGTATCAACAACCCCATAGAGGTAGTAGCAACTGCACTCATTGCATTCGCCGACAAGGAGTAGGAAAACTTCCTGACTGCGTTTTTCAATGACAGTTTTAATTTTGGTCCTTCATCTCGATCATTCACTGCGGGTTAATCATTCCGAATCATAGAAGCTATGTCAATCGTACAATTGAGGATTCCCTGACAAATACATTTTTGAATTTGAACATCCTACATGCAAACAACCGAAAGTAAAAATTGTAACACGAAACATGCAAGCTCTTTTCTCCTTTTTTCAACACGTAAAAAACACCATTTCCAAAGGGTTCCATTTCCTTTGCCTGCTATGATATGATACTGTCGATTGCCAAGCAGTTCTGCCCTTTTCCAAAGTAAAGAATAAACCGGCATTTCCTGTTTAAGGAGTACCATGAAAAAAGATTTCCTTTCCCTTGTCGGGAAACACAATAAGCTGACTTTGGTTATAATTGCCATCATTACCTGCTTTTTTCTTTACCAGGCTTCTTCCCTTACCTTAAATGGTGACTACGGGAGTCTGCTCCCCAATGGCGGGGAGCAGGAACAGTATAGTGGGGGAACAACCCCTACCCCAACACTCCCTGCCCCGACCGTTGAGGCTACAGCTGAAACACCTAGCATTCTCGAGACTCAGGTATTGACCCCTTCAGGCAATGGCCACCTTCTTTCAGCCGATGCCCAGCCCTTCAATGGATCCATCGAAGGGGAAGAGGACTATCCCCCTACCACAACCTATCTGGTAATGGTGGAATCGAAGGACCTTTATACACCCGAAAACCTCACCTTGATCGAAAACACGATGGCCAAGCTTAGCAGTACACGGGAACTGGGAGAAAGCACCTCCCTGCTGAGTTTCGTCACCATGGAGAAAAAAGGCTCACGGTTAATGACTGTCCCCTTTTCCCCCCACAGGGGAACCGATCCCTGGACTGAGGAGGAAGCAGCTACCTTGAGAAAAAGGGCCGAACAAGACCCTATCATTTCTGATTACCTGGTCAGTGAAGACCTGACCTGCATGCTGTTCTCCTTTGGGACTTCTTCTTTGGACCCCGCGCAGGAAGCACATCTTTCAAGTCTTTTACAACCGCTCAGGGATAAAGGGATACAGATTTCCATCAACGGAGGGGCTGTTATCAACAACAAGTTGATGTATTACCTGAACAAAGACCTCGGAACCCTATTAGGACTCTGTTGCCTTGCGATTCTTCTGGTTTATTACCTGAGCTTCAGGGCAAAGAGGAGCATGCTACTCCCCTTCTCCATGTCCCTGATAGGGATTATCTGGACCCTCGGTACTATGAAACTATTGGGCTATAGCCTCACTATCGTGAACATAGTAACCCCCTGTATGGTTCTCAACCTGGGTTCTTCCTATGCCATCCATGTGATAAGCGAATATTATTCTGATTTTACCAAAGGGATTTCCCCTATAGAATCGACACGCAAGATACTCAAAACCATCGCCATGGCCTGCTTGACCACAGTGATAGGTTTTTTGAGCCTGACCTTGTCAAAAACCCCTGCCCTGAGAGAATTCGGCGTAGCCGTCGGCATCGGGGTTACCTACTGCGCAATCCTTGCGGCAACCTATATTCCTGCACTGCTTACGATGGTAACCCCTCCCAAGCCACATCAGGTAAAGACTTATTCCCATGGGTTCCTTTCCAAATCGGTTTCCTATCTGAGCGAAGTGGTTATCAAACGTTGGTATGTGTTCTTCCTTCTCTGGATCGTGGTCATCTTTGGGTTTGTCGTAACGAAAGACCATATCAGGATCAATACAAACTACATGTCCTATCTGCCAAAGAAAGATGTATTTGGACAGAGTTCAAGGCATTTTGCCCAGAAAATGGGCGGTGATAGCCCGTTCATCGTTACGATTGAAGCACCTGAAGGTACAAAAAACTTCTTCCTCGAGGCAGGAAACCTTGAAAAGGTATACCAGTATGAGCAGACTGTACGAGAAAAAAGCAACGACATCCAACAGATCATTTCATTCTCGTCCTATGTCAGCTTTGCCAACAAGGTCTATAGCGGAACAGAGGGGATACCGACTTCTTCAGGCCTGATGAACCTCTTGAGCAGAATGGTAGTACTCATGAGCAAACAGACTGGAACGAACTTGAGTTCCATACTCGATGGAGATGCTTCAACTCTCAATTTGATAATCCAGAACTACGATTCGGTAGACAAAGACCTAAGCACTATCAGCAGTTCTTCTCGGATAGAGAAGGTCTTGAAAGACTACCTGCCTTTACTTCCCGACGGGACAAAGGTTTCCATCGGGGGAGATCCGCATCTCTCTTTGCGTTTTTCAAACACCCTGCTCGCAGACCAGAGAACAAGCACCTATGCAAGTTATCTCCTCGTCTTTATTGTGGTTCTCATTGCCTTTAAGTCTTTGTACAGTGCTTTCTATTCCATGATACCGATCCTTACAGGAGTCATGGCAAACTATATTTTCATGTATTTTTTAGACATCCCCTTCGATATGGTTACGGTAAGCTTTGCTTCGGTTGCTGTCGGGGCAGGTATAGACGATGCAATCCATTTCCTCATTCGCTTCAGGGAAAAGCAGAAACTGGAGCACCTTCCGGTCAGCCAGATGCTTCACGAAACCATCATAGAGACCGGTCGTCCGATTATACTGACTACCCTTTCCATAGTAACGGGAATGTTGATGTTTACCTTTGCCTCCTATACCCCGATCAAGTACTTTGGAAGCCTGATGGCCATTGCCCTGATAAACTGTATGCTATCGACACTCTTGATTATGCCTGCGGCAATCGTGATGGTCGAAAAGCTAAAGCACAAATTCGGGAGAGCCTAGTACAGACAGACAATACAAACAGAAAAGGAACCGGAAGGACTTACATCCGCTTCTTTTTCTGTTTGTCTAAATAGGTTTCATAGAGTGCTAACAGATGTTCTCCCCATACTTCCCTGCAAAATTTTTTTGCAGTTGCGAGCGTATAGGCATGAAAACGATTCCAGAGTTCCTTGTCCGATACCAAAGCAGTTGCATAACGAACAAATTCTTCTTCATTGCAGAAGGAGAATCCGTTCAATCCTTCTTCAAGGGAAAATTCAAGCGAGGGATCTTTTCTGAAAAGCAAAGGCAACCCACTGGATATCGCTTCAATGGCTATCATAGGCTGGGTCTCGCTGACTGAGGAACTGACAAAGGAATCTGCTAGCCGGTAGTATTTCCAGACCTGGCTCGGTTCAATGGGACCACTGAATTTAATCACGCTCTCAAGGCCCAACGCTTTTACTTGGCTTTCAAGATTTTCTCTCTCAGCTCCTCCCCCTACAATCAACAACCTTGCAAGGGGTTGTACCGGGGAAAGTGCCGCAAAATGGTCTATGGTCTCCTTGATGTTCTTTTCGGCAGCAAGGCGACAGATGGAAACGAATACGAAATTCTCGGGGGTGAAAGAAAAGTCCTTACGCATACGTTGCCGTTCGTTTTCGGGAAAGTCCTGTGTAAATTTGGAAATATCGATCCCTGACGGAAGCAGTTCGAATGGCTTCTGGATTCCATAGCCTCTTAGCATTTCCCTGTTCTTCGAGGAAGGGCTGATAATGCAATCAACGGTTTTCAAGCGTGAACGAACAACCCTTCCAATGAACCAATCCCAAACCTTCTGGTTCTTTATATAGTTCTTCCCATAGGTGGGGAAATCGGTATGACAGGTATGGATCAACGGGCAGGAAAGTTCTTTTACAATCCGACGTGCAAAAACCATGGAAAAAAATTCCCCGTTGGAGTGCACGATATCGGGTTTCCAGGCGATCACCTTTTTTACAATGGGGTCATGGAAAAAAAAGGTATTGTAGGAGTCTGGATAGAAGCGTACCCTGCTAGCCTTTATATGGTAGATATTATCCTCAAAGTAGGTTTTTCTTTCAGGGCCGATTACCAGAATCCTTACCTCATGACCTAGGGAACGGAGTACGTCACATTGGTTTCTTATAACAGTAGCCACCCCAGTTACGATGGGAAAATAAAATTCTGTAGTAATAAGTATCTTCATAGAAAATCAACTTCCTTTCCTTATTCTCACAGTATACTTGCTGAAAACCCTATGCAAGCAAGGTGAGATGATTTGTGTCAGTATACATGACAAGTACACTAAAAATCTGTTACCCTTCTCATAGAAATATGATTTTTTCAAGAAACCCAAAAGGCACTGGTTTGCAGTAATACATCGATTACGGCAAGAACAGAATGCCAGCTAGTAAAAGGATTATGCATGCGCGCTGCTATGATATATGTAAATGCCGGGAAAGGTCATTATGTACCGGCAAAAGCCCTCGCAGATAGTATGAACGGAGAAGGCCATGTTGCTACAGTCGAGGATTTGTTTGTTATTTGCGAAGCTCCCTTCTGGGAATGGTATTGCAAATATGAGTGGCGGTTCATGTTGCACCACCCCAGACTGGAACGAATCAACCACAGTATAGACGATACTAAGGTAAGTGCTGCCTTGATCAGATATTTTTCGGTCCATACCCAGGTACGGAAACATTTCCTCGCCTGGTATGAAAAGACAAAGCCGGACTTCATCGTCTGCACAAATTTCCTTGGGGGAAATATCATCACTCCTATTGTGCAGTCGCTGAAGTTGGACATTCCCGTTTTCAGTTATGCGGCAGATGCTTTTAACAATCCTACGGCAGGATACAACAAGGCAATCGATCTGCTATACATTCCGACGTTTATAGGCAAGGAACTTGTCATTGCAAAAGGGCAACCGGCAGACAAAGTCAAGGTATGTCCGTTTCCCCTGCAGTCAGGAATCCAAAAACTCAAGCCGCTTACAAAACAGGAAGCACGAGAGAAACTGGGTTTGCAGGACACTTTCACTGTTTTGCTCAACTTCGGGGGAGAAGGCATCGGGAATACCGATTTCCTGGAAGAAGTCGCAAAAAGAGGTCTCAACTGGCAAGTTGTCGTTGTGGGTAAGCTCTCCATGACTACCGCTTTCAAATTCTCGCTTTTCCTGGAGAAACACCCCCTTTTCAATCTCAAGACCCCGGGGTTTGTCGACAATATAGGCGAGTATATATATGCCTGTGATATACAGGCAGGGAAGGCAGGGGCCAATTCCTTGATGGAGTCTTTGGCGCTCAAGCGGCCTTTCCTTGTCTCAAATCTCTTGTATGCTGCCCGTGATACCGGATCTTTTCTGAACAAGCACAAGGTCGGCTGGGTTGAAGACAATGTTAAAAAACAGGTCGATATCGTCGAGCACTATTTTGGGGACAGACAGGAGCAGATAGCGATGAGTGAACGATTCAGCCAGCTTCCCCTCCAGTTTGACAGCGAGGCCTTTATACATATGATATTCGAGGATGTCAAAGCGTTCAAAGCAGGAAAATAGTGTTGTAGGATTTGGAAATTTCAGTGTCGGCACGAAAGGCACTTGTCGTTTATACATATATCACTTATTATAGGAAAATCATGCGAATAGCGTTTTTATACGTCGACGCAGGGAAAGGTCACCTTACCCCTGCCATTGCATTGTCCGACGCCTTTCAAAGACTTGGTCATGCTACAATTGTTGAAAATCTCCTTTTAGTTTGCAAAGCCCCGGTATTCAACTGGATGAGCAAACATAATTGGAGGTTTCTTTTACATTTTCCGAAACTTGAACACGTTGTCGATTCAAATTCGGATGTACCGGTAAATGCCCGGTCTATTCGTTTTGCGGCAACCCATTTCCATGGGGTAAAGGATTTCAAGGAATGGTATGACAGGGAAAAACCTGAGTGCATTGTAATTACCCATTTTGCAGGCGCCAATATCATTACCCCGATCGTAAAAAAACTCCATTTGGATATTCCGGTTTTTGTCTATGCAGCCGATGTTTTCTTCAATTTGAAAGTCGGGGTAAACCCACAGCTGGACAAACTCTATATTTGCACGCAGATAGGACGAGACATTGTAATCCATAATGGACAACCGGCAAATACCATTAAAATCTGCCCTTTTCCGCTGAAAAGCTCTATCCAGCTCTTCACCCCCTTAACCCAAAAGGAAGCACGGTTAAAACTCGGTCTGAAGGATCAATTTACGGTGCTCTTGAATCTTGGGGGAGAAGGAATCGGAAATACCGATTTCCTGGAGGAAGTCGTAAAGAGAAAGCTCCCCTGGCAGGTAGTAACCGTGGGAAAACTCAGCAAATCGACAGCCCAGAATTACAAGCGTTTCAGAAAGAAGCATCCGGATTTTAATTTGAGGACTCCTGGATTCGTAGATAATATCAATGAATATATCTGTGCCTGTGATGTGCAAGCTGGCAAGGCGGGAGCTAACGCCTTGATGGAATCATTGTATCTCAAGCGTCCTTTCCTAGTCTCTGAGCTCCTCTACACCGCGTTGCCGACGAAGGAATTCATGGCTTTATATGCTGTAGGATGGACTGAGAACGATGTCAAGAAACAGGTATCCATTCTCCAATCCTATTATCAGGATACAAATGCCCAGAAGATTATGTCACAGAGATTCTCTACCCTCCCCATGACTTTCGACAGCGATGCTTTCGCAAAGATGATTATTTCCGATATTGAAGAATATCATCTCAAAAAAAGTCATCACAAGGGCTAAAAATTCCAAGGGAGAATATTCTTTTCTTTACAACCCACCCAGGGTTGGTTAGAATCATATAAAAGTCTTTTTGGGGAGATATGCTTGGAACGATTATTTCTTGGCATTGAAAAGCATAATACTGCGGTTTTGCTAATCATCCTTGCAATAACACTTGCCATGGGTGCGGTTATTCCGCGTCTTCATCTCGACACTGATTATTTGAATCTGCTTCCACCGGATGCTGAACAAGAAGCTATCAAAAAAGAAATTCTCGGCAGCAGGGAAGAGTATCCAAACAACCTCTACTTCATGATTGAGGGAAACAACATTTTCACGCCGGAGGCCCTTGGGGCTACAGAAGCGGTTGCAACACAAATTGCGGAGTTTGAGGAAATAGGAAATAGCCTCTCCCCTTTTTCTTTCTTTACCATACAAAAGAAAGGAACCCGCCTGGCAACCATTCCGTTATCACCCCATAAGGCAGGCTCACCCTGGAGTGAGGAAGAAGCCTCTGTATTCAGGCAACGAATCATAGCGGATGACATGGTACGGGGTCTGATCAGTTCCCCTGAAAGTGATGCCTTGCTGTTTTTCTTTGAAGTCAAAAACCTTAAAAATTCACAGAAAGCCTTTGACACCAAACTATCGCAAATCGTACATCAATTGGATGCCTATGGAACCGTGTACCTTATTGGGAATCAGATATTCGAAGACAGGCTCTCTTTCTATCTCTCCCATGACCTTACCCTTCTGCTAGGTATTTGCCTGATAGTCATCCTTGTGCTTTATTACTTGTCCTTCAGGGCAAAACGTGCCGTCCTGATTCCTTTCTCCCTCTCTCTTATCGGAATTATCTGGACCCTGGGAACAATGACTTTGCTCGGGTATTCGTTGACCATTGTCAATATCATTACCCCCTGTATGGTTCTCATACTCGGGTCTTCCTATTCAATCCATGTTATCAGCGAATACTTTCGCTCGTTTTCCCGAAACAACAACAAGGAAACGTTCCAGCTAGAACTAGCAAAATCGTTGGGAAGAATTAACAAAACCATTATCTCAGCCTGCCTGACCACTGTCCTTGGGTTTCTCAGCCTGCTGAGTTGCCAGATTCCCGCTTTCAAGGAACTTGGCATTGCGGTTTCTTTGGGAATTTCCTATTGTGCCATTCTCTCTTTGACCTATATTCCTGCCTGGCTGAGTATCACGCCACTGCCAAAGGCAAAGCAACTGCATGTATTCAAACATGGCATTATCCCAAGATTGGTAAAAATAACCAGCCGCATAGTCGTTCGGTTCTGGTGGATATTCATTCTTTCGATGATTCTTGTTCTTGCGGGGTATGGCTATACCCGGGACAAAATCGCAGTAAAGACAGACTACATGGCCTATTACCCCTCCGATGATCAGTTAATCCACGATGCCATTGCCTTTGCAAAGAAAATGGGAGGGACAGAGCCCCATTACATTACGCTCACAGCCCCTGAGGGCGAGGCAGGGTATTTCTATCGTCCGGAAATATTGGAGAAGATTTATTCGTTCGAGACGTCTCTCGTGCAGCAGGATGAGGATATAAACCAAATATTATCCTTCAGCCAGTATGTGGCTTTCCTTAATAAAGTCTATTCTGGAAAAGAAGAAATCCCCGATAGCCCTGGACTCATTCTTATGCTTTCCCGATTGATGACTGTGATAAAAAACCAAGCGAAGAATGCTAATATAAATGCACTTATCAATGAAGATGCCACGAAGATGACTATTACGGTTCGGTATTATGATAGTGCTGAACAGAGTTGGCAAAGCATTAACAGCGTGAGGAATCTGGAACAGGCAATGAAAGCCAACAGCGCAAAGCTACCCGAGGACGTTTCTGTTCTTGACTGGGGAGTAGGGGTTGAAGGGACCCGGCTGACCAAAACGATTATCTCTGACCAACAGAAATCCATGATAATCTCGTTCCTGCTGGTATTCCTTATTGTCTGTTTTCAATTCCATTCTGTGCTCTACGGTATCTTCGCTATCATCCCCATCCTTACCGGGGTCATGGGCAACTATACAATCATGTACCTGTTGGATATTCCCTTCGATGTAGTGACCAGTATTTTTGCCTCGGTTACTGTGGGAACAGGAGTAGATAACGCCATTCACTTCCTTGTGCGTTTCAACAACCGCAAAAACAGACATCCCAATCAACCGCTGAGGGTAATCATTGAGCATACCCTCCAAGAGACAGGACGCCCGATAGTACTTACCAGCAGTTCAATCATATTGGGCATGCTTGTATTGACCCTTGCCAGCTTTGCGCCCATTCAATATTTCGGCCTTTTACTGGCAATCGCCTTGCTGACAACTACCCTTTCAACGCTCTTCACCCTACCGTCTTGCATGATTGCCTTTCATATATGCAAACATGCAATCGAAAAAAGAAAACAGAAAGCTATTTGAAACAGTAGCTCATCCCCATATTCAGTTGCAAATCATGAGAAAAGGTAGAATCGTTATAAACCGAAAGGAAATCAATACCCCCAGTTAGCTCCCACTTACTGGAAAGCATCTTGGAACCCGAAACTCCCAGATTGAATGCCAGGATGCTATTGCCTGACGGGGATAGGCCGTCTCTATCTTTTTCCCAAAGACTGTCCATGGTAAGAGGCCCATCTACCATAGCAAAGAGCCGTCCCTCCATTGACCAGTCGTTATATTTCTTAAACCCGGCTACCAGGTTTCCAACAATCGAATCTCCACCGTATTGATACCCCATGTAGCTCTGGTCATAGATCACCCTATCGGGAGAAGAAAGCCAACGTCTAATTGCAACTACAAAGTTCAAGGTATCGCTTGAATCTGCATTTGATTGATTGGAGTCGCCGTCTTCACTTCTCAGATAAAGATAGGGATCGGTATAGACTCCCTCAAGGTTTGCGTAGAACATTCCCCCAAACGCCGGACGGACTGTTTTGACCCCGAACATAAAGCCGACTGCATTGGGGTGCCTGCCGCTTGGCAGGTTCTGCTCAACGCTCCCAAAGGCATATTCATCGACAACGAGCTGAGAATAGATATTCCAGAATTGAAAAGGCGTATAATCGAGTTCAAGGGAAGCAATAGAGTTTGCATTACTCCTGATAACATAGTTATGGTAGATCATGAAGGGATTGAGCACCCGTAAATCAAGATTCCCCTCTTCACTCTGGTACATAATCCCTTCATTAAGGGCAATGCCAAGTTTGTTGTCAAACAGTCTCCACTCAAACCGGTGGGCCATGAACATTTTCAAGCCAACCAGGGAACGCCCCTGGGAATAGCTGGAAGGAGCGGTATACAAAGTAGAAACATCGACACCTAACCCCAAAGCAGCTATGGCAGCAGCTTCGGCAGCAGTTGTCTCTTCTGAAGAATTATCATCAATACCATTCTGGTTGCTGTCCCAGATTTCATCCGGATGGGGGAAAAACGAAGTCACAAAGGTATATTTGAAATTCTTGCCGTAGGCAGTGAACCTGCCTTGGTTATGATATTCTACCTGCTTACCCAAAAGGAAGTTACCGGTAGTTCCGGGCCCCCAGGACAATTGGTCTCTTCCTATTTCAAATCCCCAACCTTCACCCCCGAAAGAGGCAAAAGCTCGGTAGGGCACATTCCCATCAAGGGAAAGGGGCTCATCCTGCCAGAAGTTATAGGCATTTGTCGTGATTGCATAGGTACCGTAGAGCGAAGAAGATCCGTTTACAGGATTCTCGAAAGCATTATATTTCTTGTTTTTCAGCTCGATATCGGAAAAGGCATAGAATTTGCCGGCAAGGGAGATTTCCAAGGGTACGGACACAAGGGGTGAACGCTTGTCGTAGTTGTAATACCAATCATTGTTTTCAGTGAAATCGGTAATGTTGGTATGGAGGTAGGACTCAAGGGCTACGGTAGCTCCTATAGAGAAGGAAGGCAGCGATGCCCCCAATTCCGTGGAAACATACTGATAGGTTGTTCTCTCATCTGCGTTGAGCTTGCTCTTTTCAATGCGGCTAAGCATTAACGAAAGCTCATCCCCACTCCAAGGTCCTGCTGTAGAAGGCAAAGAAAGGCCTTGTGAGATATACAGGTATTCCAATGCCTCATAGAAGGGAGAATCTACAGGATAGATTTTCTGTGAATTCACTTCCCTCGCAGCAAACAAAGAAACAGTTGAAAGCAGGAACACCAAAATGCAAAAAGAAACCCTCTGCTGTTTCATTGCAAACCGCCAGAGTAAAAATTGCTCGTTACGTTCCTAGAAGAACAACCCCATCCCGATAGAAATCTCGAACTCAACATCATGCATGGAAATTTCATGGTCAATTGCCTTCTTTACATCTTGGAGATTTACCCCTAAAGACCCCCGTATGGGGAAACTTGGGAACTTGTCAAATATAACATAGCCCTCGGCCCCTGCGGTAGCCAAAACCAAAGGTTTTCCTACGCTATCAGGATCATTGAGCACCCCTATATCCATAAAGGGGGAAGCATAGGTATGGGCGAAGTTCTTCAAGGTAATGAACGTCATGGAAAGGTTCATATTCAACACTGCAACATAGGTATCACTGTCTGCAGAGAGTAATTTGTTGCTATGCAAAATCCCCCTGAAATAATCAGCTAGGTTTTCATCTGAGTCGGAAGGGAGGAAAGCCTTCTTGGTATCGGAAACAAACCCTGTAAAACGGACTGAAGGATTGAAGTGTTTGGAAGCAAATAAAAACCAGGTTGCATGACCTTCGAGTTGCCAATACTGGCTGGATGCATACTCTTCTTGTGGATAGATGTCGGTGGTATAGGTTAGCGAAGCAGAGTAGCCCTTTCGGAAATTCCCTTGCCAATTGATCTTCGATCTGCTCAGGTTGGAAGAAAACAGGTAGGAATACCCGATCGGGTTCAAAGAGGGATCATAATGCAGAAATGCCCCAAGGGAAGAATAGAGTGAAAAACTCAGCGGAAGTGAAAACCCAGTACCCAGGGTTGTTCCCAGATCTAATGAGGAGATTGTCTCATCTCCAATCGTAGCGTTCGTCTCAGCGGAGATATTAAAATCGATGGGATGGGAAAAGAGAGACAGATTGTGTTGCCTGAGGTAGGTCAACGTATAGATATTCTCTGAACTTGCCGTATAGGTTATCTGGTTAGATAAGGAATAGAGTGCCTCAGACTGGATAAAAGGACCGAGGTTGGTTATCAATTCAAGGGTAGTGGGATTCCAGGTCTGGTAATCTGAAGACGGATTGAAGGTTGCCGAAGGATTTATGCTGAAGGGAATACCAAACAGGTGTAAATTCTTCCAGTCAATATCGAAGGAAAAATCACCGGAGGAATCGCTATTCTTCGTATTGCTGTAATCGAAGGAGAAATCAAGAAAGGAAGAGCCGACAGGTAATGATGAAACCGTCATTTCCAGATAATCTTCCCTGTTGTCCCAGCCACTCAGACCACCGTTACCCTGTGAAATATGCCCGACCATATACAGGTCAGCAAAAGTCCCGAATAGATTCTTATCATACAATTTCATACCGATGCGCAACCCGGTAGTATCATTGTCATATTTGGCATAGGGAAGAGGAAGCATGGTAAAAGCGTCATCTATACTGAAATGAACATCATAGTAGGCAACACCCTTCGCATAGGAGGCAAGTTGATAGGTGTAGGAAACTTCGCTGAATATTCGCTTATTGTCTAGGGTTTGTTTCTTTGCATCCAAGTTTTCAACTAAGGCCTCTATTGAAAGGAATACAGGCTCCTTTTCTGGTACTATTGCATTTCTCAGTGCAAATTCCTTGGTTTTACCTTTTACGTTGAAAGTATAGGAAGCTATAGTATAGCCAGTTACCTGGTCAGTAGAGACCAAAGCCTCTCCTGCAAAAAGGGGAGATAGAAAAAAGAGAAAAACAAGGCAAACAATACCAATTCTTATAAATCGCCTATGCATAAAACCTCTTAAAAAACTTATATAATTTTTATATGTAACTAAAGCAGGCTAGTAGGATAGTAGGATTCACCGGATGTGTCAATTGCACGGTATTTCTTACAATACTTCAAACTAGTAAACAAAATGCAAGCCTCTTCCCCTCATCCCAATGCCATTGAAAAACCTTTTTCTTTCTATTCAAGAAACAAATGTTTCCTCTTAAAAACAAAAAGATACATTCAAAGAAACTGAGCCTATAATCAGATCTTTCAATATGCTTCCATGTATGACAACAATACAGATTGCACATAATTACAACAAGGTAAAAGGAATTTTACATAAAGTGCTATTTTTTGAGCCTGGAATATTTGAGAAGTCCATGGAATGTATAGGAAAGGAAATATCCGCATGACCGCGCTATGTCCAGATTGAGAAATTGACGATAGACAATCCATCGATCATGTGCAGCCTTCACTTTATTACCTGAGCGATTTTTCTCGTACACCCTATACTTAACCAAAGGGGAAGTATACCCAATGGCTTTGAACCCTTCCCGCAATAGAGTCAACCAGTAGACAAAATCCTCATGGGAAAACGTTCCATCCATTGCATAGAATTTACAAATTTCTGTTTTCATTACCACGGAGGAACAGAGTATAAAGTTTTCTTTGAGTAAATCAGACAACGTACAGGAATCAGGCACCAGCTTGGCCTTGCCAATCTCTGTTCCCTCTCCATTTATGAAAGAATAGGAACTATACGAGAAATCACCGAGACCTTTCTCTAAAAGCGCTATCTGGGTCTCAATCTTCTGGGGTGCCCAGAGATCATCGCTGTCAAGGAATGCACAATACAAGCCCTTTGCCTCCGCAAAGGCCTTGTTCCGGGCCTCTGCAACCCCGCCGTTTTGCGAAAGGGAGATGCATCGGACCCGTTTATCCCTGGCTGCCAACTCCTGCATGACTAAAGCAGTATTGTCAGAGGAACAGTCATCGACAATTAGGATTTCCAGATTGGAATAGGTCTGGGCAAGTGCAGATTCAACACTTTCACAAAGCGTATGTTCACAGTTGTAGGCGGGAACAATTACTGAACAAAGCATCTCGTTTTCCATTGCGCAGACCTCCTTGGCCACTAGAAGAATATTTTGGCTCCTACTGTCAAAGCATTATCATACACGGGGTCATTCCAAGCAGAGAAAACTGTGTTCATACCATCAGGATCACTGCTGACAATATCCCTTGCCCAAGTTGTAGTGAACCGATAGGCTGCATTCATTTCTATTGGCATATCGGGTAGTTTTTTGTTCACTTCCAGTTGCAATGTAAGCGCATGCTCGAAGATATTTGACCAGAATGCCTTTGCCGGGTAGTCCCCGTAATGCTCATAGAACATGTACTGGGCGATATCATATCCATACTGGCCACTACGAGCCTGATACTTCACCGTAGAACAGGTAGTCCAACCTTTTTCAAAAGCCATATCGAGTTGTAGCAGGAATTCCTGGGAGTTGGGGTTGAGAGGATACCCGATGGGCTCCCCTTTGTTCACATAAGAGGACTCTGTAGTGGTCTCATATATGGAGTACTGCCCATCCTTTCTTACAATCTTGATTCGGCCATCGGAGGTAAACCTTGTACCATCTCCACTAAAGACCAAGGTTTCTTCCTCAGCGTCATGTTTTTCACCACGGACCGTCTGTACAGTGACCGAACTCGGGGAAATGGGTGTAATTGTATTTCCCCTATCTGTGGTAATAGCTTCAGACGAAACCGCTGGAACATCAATCGTGGCTACCTTCTCCATGGTCGGATAATGCGAATAGAAGAACGGGGCAATATAGGTCCATTGGAAAGTCAAAGCAGAAAAAGAACCTAGGGCAAGAGGGATTACCACGCCTGCTTGCATGGCCATGATATTCCTCGGGGCGGTAAGCATGGTTTTCAAGCTTCCGATATCATGCATTTCGGACGCGGCTAAAGCCCCATAGAACCTTGCTTTTCCAGCAATGGTATAATTCACATCAAGGCCGGCTAAAACATCATCCAAATCGCCAAGGGTGTTCTGTTCGAACATATAGACAGCCAGTGGGTTGAGATACCCTAACTCAAAACGTTTTTTCCAGACAACCGACTCATACAGGGAAAACGTAAGATTCGGCAGAAGATCAACTTCGACCCGGTGGGAACTGATGTTGTTATCAAACCGGTAATTTGATTTATCATGCATCCAATCAGAGAAGAACGCATCACCATCAATTGTGTCGAGAGAAAAAATCCCCAAAGAGCCTGTCATCACCGAATACCTGAGCCAATGGGAAAGCTCAACCTCGGCCTCTACCCCATCGATTGTCCGCGCAGAACCTGAAATCAACAAATTGTTTAAACCAGGACCCCAGTCTCTTCGTATGGAACCCCACCGAAGGTTTACATCTCCGCCGAGAAAGGAAGCTGAGAGTTCTGGAAACATCGACAAGCCTGAATAGAAATCAAGTGCAGGCAGAGTAGTCAGCTGGGATCCCCCATCAAGCAATTGCATATAGAAACCTTCGCAGGGGATCGTAAATTCAGTGGGAAGGAAAACCCGGTTGTTTATCTTGTCTACCAACAATCCGAAATTCATATTCAGGGAAATAGTATCCCCAAGATCACCCTTGAGAAAAGCCAAAACGGAATTGCGGGAGTCATATTCATTGGTCCCAAGGAGGAATGTCTGTGAAGTAGTTAATTCAACCCCCATGGATGCACCGATATTTCTTTTCTCATCATACGTTCTGATAAATCCAGTAGAAAGGACTTCATCAAAGCCATGTTCTGCCTTGCCATAGGCCAGGGTAAATTCAGCGAGCAAGGCAGTAATCTCTTGGTTCTCTGCCGAAGAGATACGGTCTCCCTGTTCCTGGATTTCAGTAAGCAGTCTCATGATTTTATCTGCACTATAGGGCCTTGTTGCAACCTGCCTGTCGATCAAACCACGTATTTCGGCCACATCGAGAAGCCGGTAGACCCTATGCCCTATGGGGACGGAGGAGTGGATAGCTGCAGAGAGAGGAGCTACAACCAATAGCACCAAAACGAAACCGAAAAGCACTTTTTTCAGAACACCTGATTTTTTCATTTTCCCTTGCTCCCCTTACTTTGTTTCTGCGTTAAGTTGTTCCCAAAACCACTGTTGCAAGGCTGTAATCCTCCGTCTGAAAGCAGATGGAAGGTCGACGACATAGCCCAATATATTAATTTCGGGGTCCTTGTCGTCGATAGTCGATAAACTGAATATAAGCAATCCCTTGTCCAGTTGATAGGTTGCCATGGACATGGCAAGCTTATCTTTTGGAACCGCAGTAATCAGATTGAAAACCTTCAGGGTACTGACATTCTTTATTTCTACGAAAATCTCTTGTTCGCTATTCGTATAGATATGATGGTAACGGTTCCCGCCGAAGGTAGAATCCTTCTGGTACACATAGCTTTCGGCATGCAAGGGAAACTCGGTAACTACAGGGTCAGCAAGATGCACATTGAGGTTCTTATCATCCTCCATGTAATAGCATTTTTCAATGAGAACCTTTGGCTTATCCCCTGCCCTGTGAGAAATATAGGTAATACCGACCTGAGTCGAAAGCGCCCTGAGCTTGTTAAAAACAACCAGCTGCCTTTGGTTACTATCCAAATCCTTAAGATTATCTGGGTAGGGGATATAGCTTACCGCGGCAATGGAGAAGCTGTTTTCCTTTGCTTCTGCCTCGAAAGCCTGTTGATAGGCCTTTGAACCGACAGGTGCCAACTGCTTCACGGTCCCCCCATTCAGCGTTTTTGCACTGATGATTTCTCCCTCGAGAAGCATTTGGAGAGTCTTCTCATCCAAATCAGGCAAAGCCGATTGCAATGTAGGCAGTGCCGTTAGGGTTGCGAGAAGACAAAACAAGAAAAAACAAATACCAAGCAATTTTTTTTGCATGAAAACTATCTCCAGATATTAATAAGCATTTTCGTTCACGAAGCCTCTGAAGAACGTAAAAAACACAATCTTCATATCAAACAAGGCACTCCAGTTGCGAATATAATACAGATCAAACTCAATACGCCTTTCAAGGGAAGTATTCCCTCTCCATCCATTAACCTGAGCCCAGCCGGAAATCCCGGCCTTGGCACGATGCCTCATCCTATATCCTGGTATTTCACTATTGAACCGTTCCACTAGTTCAGGACGTTCAGGCCTTGGACCGATAAGACTCATGGAACCACCGATGACATTGAACAACTGGGGAAGTTCATCCAGACTCGTACGACGAAGAAATCTGCCTATTTTGGTAATCCTAGGGTCATTTTCTTCTGTCCAATGCACAGCTCCTTCAGCCATATCGGTACGCATGCTTCTAAATTTATACATAGTAAATACTTTTTCATCTCTCGTCACCCTCCTCTGTTTGAAGATTATGGGTCCTGGAGAGCTAATCTTAATGAGAATCGAAATAATCAAGAAAACGGGAGAAAGCAGTAAAACAGCCACAGAACAGGAAGTAATATCAAAAAGCCTCTTCTCAAATCGCTGAAAAACCCCAATCTCGGCAGCATTGAGATGTAACATCGGAATCCATCGGAAGTCAGAAATCTTCGTTCCAATGTACGACTCGGGAATTGATGGCAGCAAGGCAACTTTTTGCTCAAGCAAATCCAAACCCTGGGCAACCATTTCCTGTTGACGGTCATATTCCCTTCCAGGATATCCAATTACCACATTATCTGGTTTGGTCTTAGTAACTGCCTCACGCAATGATGCTGCTTCAATCTGGGCACACCCGGGCAAAGACACACCTTTGCTATCGTATTGCCCCACAATATTGACCCCAGCACCGCATACCCGAACCAATGCTTTCTGATATTCTTGGAGTTTATCGCCAAAGCCGACAAGCAATACCCTCTGGGTAAAACGACCTTTCCTGTACGCCTTTTTTATAGCGCCTGCAATAATCGTACGTTCGAGGATGAGCAAAAAAACCGCAAATATAAAAAACAGGGCAATCGTGATACGACTGACTTTGCTCGGAAAGAAATAATACAGGATTACCACCAATAAGAGAAAAACCTGAAATGCACTGGTAAAAATCCAAGAGGTTTCTTTCCTCCAAGACCTGTCCAGAGTCTGGTCATATAGCTTATTCTTGCTAAAGAAAAAGAAAAACATAACCAAAACAAGCACCGAAAGACTTAGAAAAAGTGAAAGGGAATCCCTCCGGCCACCAGGAAGAACGTAAAACCGTAAATAATATGCAAGAAACCAAGAGACGAGGATAGCGATACTATCGGCAATAATCTTTCCGATCACCAAGGACTGTTTAAATCTTCTCAACATTACATTACCTTTTCGAATACAAACCAATTCACAGCAGTATCGATACAACTATTTTGCCTGTCAACCTGCTTCCATACATATTTCTTACTCATACCCTACTAAAGTTTTGAGAATCGAAGGTATAGGTTCTTTGCAAATCTACGCCGCTTGCTTCCCCTTGGAAACACACGTTCCCGAAAAGAAACAGAACCTTTTTTTTGTCCCTGGTCCACCATGGAGAGCACCCTGTCATAAAATGACGAGCGCTTTGCATAGTCCCAGAACAAATAGGCGAAGTCGGAAGAAGAGTCGTCCCAAGGTTTCTGAAACCCTGCATAGTGGATAATCTTTGGATTCTCCCTTGCTACCAGATAGGAACGGGAAATTGCATGGGGAGCTTGCATAATAAGAGGAAGCCTTTTCTGGGCACAGTCAACCACAACATTCCAAGACATATCGAGAAGCGCTATCCTGCCCTTGCATTCCTTATTGAGAATATCCTGGTCGTTATATCGATATTTCCTTTTACTAGCAAGCAGCAGCCATTCATCGATTGAGTGTACAGCCTTTATTCCCTGTAAATCTATTACCAGCACTCCAGCTTGAAAATAGGGATCCTGCTTCCCTAATCCCACGACCGTTTCGATATACGAGGTTAACAAGGCATCATGTCCGCGAAGCCCCGCAATCTCAGCTTCCAAGGTAGCCCCAAGAACCATTCCCTTAAGGTCGGTAGCATATAAATCGGCAACATCTGCATTGATCACAGTATCACAGTCGAGGTAGAGTACCTTCTCATAGCCACTGAGGATATCTGCAATAAGAAAACGGTAGTAGGTCTCATAACTGATATGGTCCGTAGGGTTTTTCTGCAACTGGCGACCCGATAGCATACCCGTTGGGTCAAAAAACCGAAGGGAGACATTCTCCCTTCCGCCAACCATCATTTCCAACCTCTGTTTTGAATCCACAGAAAGGGAAGATTCCAAAATAACCACATCATAGCAATGCTTTGCTGAACAATGCTCAAGCATCGACTGCAGGCAAACACCAAGGGCGGGTGCAAAAAATTCATTCGAGGCAAACACAACCGGGACAGCCTTTGTAAAAGCCGGGACAAGGAAGAACGGGGTATCGGCATGCTCGAACCGCACACAACCCAACTCCCGTGTCCTCAAAGCCGGATTTTCTTTTTTCTTTTGATCATAGAAAATTCGTGTCAGGCTATTTCCCACGAACGAGACAATCTCCAATTGGGAAAGAGAATAGGAACCCATATCAATTTTTTCACAAAACCGATCGAGAATGCCAAATAGGAATTCGCCATATTCCATGAACAAGTCTTTCTTAAAAAATGAAATGGCATGCTCGCTTAACAACTGCCCGGAAAAATAATCTTGGGTAGCCTGCAAATAACGGGGAAAAAAGGTTTTTACCAAATCCAGAAGAACAGGAATCGTGTTTGCATCCCAAAAAGATTGACTTTCAGCAAATTTCGATACGCTGGAAAAGGAAGGGGATTGTTTCTTTACCCGTTGCGGCGTAGAGATAACCATATCCTGGCCTGCAACAAATGTTTCAAGGTAGGTATCAGAGTCCAGGCCATACGCCTTGCAGGCTGCTCTTGTCAGATAGGGCTCCTGTATCACGCTTGCCTTATCCTGGGAGAAATTCAAATACAGGTCCTGTGTAAAAAACCCGATATAGTGAAAATCATTATGAGCCAAAGCCCAACGTATCATTGAGCAAAAGGAAGCGTAGCCCCCCATGCCCTCATCTTCGGGGAAAGGAAGAAAAACTGAGGAGGGAGCAATTGGAGCATTCTTGTGGCATAGCACAAGAAACGTTATCGTTGACATTATTTCTCTCAACTTTGTACTAATTATTAATGCAAATCAGCAATATGTTTCGTCATAATAGCACCTTTGCCACTATTCAGAAACCATCCGTTGGTATCAAAAACCAAATCGATACTAGTCAGGTACGGAAAAAATAACTATAAGGTACAATAACCCTCTATCAGATATGGAGATGGTCATCATACCGGTCACTGAGAATTTTCCGGCAATAGGAACCCTTTTGCTTGAGAATCTTCGAACCACGGGTTATCTTGCACAGCGAAATCTTATAGTTTGCCGCAATCTCCCGCTGGGGAATACCACGATACAAATCTTTCATCAGATTCCAGCGCAATGTAAAATCCTTTTGTTCACCAGCAGTAAACAATTCTTCAAAAAGTTGTTTCATCGACTTCTCATCGGTAATATTGGTAAATATCTTAATCAAATCGTCATAGTCGGTTTGCATAGCAGCCTCCAAGCTCTCATTAGATTCTACAAACAGAAATCAATGCGGTCAAGCAAACCTATTTCCAAAGTACTCATTGCCGATTATACTCGCAACCAAAGGAGTCATCATGAAAGAGAGAGAATTGAGCGCCTCTACGACCCGGTTCCTCATGCAAATGCAAGCCAACGAACTAACGGAACACTTGGTATACGCTAAAATTGCAAATCACATGAAAAACGAACACAACAAAGCCGTATTGCTTCGGATTTCCGAAGAGGAAATGAAGCATGCAAAAATCTGGGAAAACATCACCGGGCAAAAAGCAAAACCCAAGAAAAGAAAAGCCTCCTGGTTGCATTTTCTCAGTTACATCCTTGGCTTCACTTTTGTGCTTAAAAAAATGGAAAACGGAGAGGATAATGCATCCAAAGGCTATTCTTCCTTAATCGACCAGCTTCCCGAGGCACAGAAAATTGCGGACGATGAAAAACGCCATGAGACAGAACTCATTGCCATGCTTGACGAAGAACGACTCCAGTATATCGGGTCTATGGTCCTTGGCCTCAGTGACGCGCTCGTAGAACTCTCTGGAACCCTCGCAGGATTGACCTTTGCCCTCCAGAATACCCGCCTGATAGCCCTTTCGGGGCTTATTACCGGAATTTCTGCAACGCTTTCCATGGCTTCCAGCGAATATTTATCCGCAAAGAACAGCGGCGACAAGAATGCAGCAAAGAGCAGCATGTACACAGGCATTGCCTATGTCTTTACGGTTGCCTTCATGGTACTTCCCTACCTGGTATTCTCCTCCTATGTCCTGGCACTTGTAGTGATGATGGTAACTGTTGTAATCATTATCATGCTTTTCACCTATTATACCTCGGTGGCCAAAGACCTTCCCTTTGGCAAACGGTTTTTGGAAATGGCAGGTATCAGCCTTACAGTCGCTGCCATATCGTTCTGCATCGGAATTCTTGTAAAGAAATTCCTAGGAATTGAGATATAACCATGAAATACATCCCTTTTTTTGATAGAGACCTAGCCCAGATTGCCCTTGGCTGTGACCATTACGGAGAAACCATCAGCGAAGAAATCTCATTCGCCCAAATGGATGCATATGTTGAGGCAGGAGGAAACCTGCTCGATACAGCCCATGTATATGGACAGGACAAAGCAGGGGAAAGCTCAACAAGTGAACTGGTTATCGGTAAATGGTTGAAAGCGAACGGGATGAGAAAGGAACTGACTGTCGTATCAAAAGGATGCCACCCCTTCAAGGATGACTTGCACCGCTCCAGGCTCAATGAGAAAGACATGCTTGAGGATATCGAAAAAACTCTTGAGCAACTTGGCACCGATTCTGTGGATATCTGGTATTTCCATAGGGACAATCTACAGCTCAAGGCATCAGAAATCCTTGATATGGGAAGCGTCCTGATTAAAAAGGGTATGGTAAAACACCTAGGGACTTCCAATTGGACAACAGAAAGGATAGAAGAGGCCAATACGTGGGCAAAAGCCCATGACAAACCGGCTTTTTCCATCAGCGAGATCCAATGGAGCCTTGCAAGGTGCACTCCCCTCACCTGGGGAGACGATACGTTGGTCTGCATGACGGAAAAACAGCAAATATGGTATGAGAAAAACAATTTTCCTGTAATGTGCTTTGCCTCCCAGGCAAAAGGGCTTTTCTCAAAAGTCATCGCAGGGACTGAGAATACTCTGAGCAAACAGGCCAGAAGCCGCTTCCTCACCGAGGGAAACCTTGCGCTGGTTCCAAAATGCAAAGCCTTATCCGAGGAACTTGGCGTTACCCCTGCAGCAATCTGTATGGCCTACCTTACCAGTATGAAAAACCCAACCATTGCCATTGCAGGGTCTTCGCGCCTTTCCCAGATTACCGACACCCTTAGCGGTGCAGACTTGACTCTAACTGAAGACCAACTCCGTTCACTTCGATGATCCGATACAGAACAGGGATAGCCCTAACTCTTATTTCATCATGTTTCTTTGGACTGATGGGCCTCTTCAACAGGATAGCTCTCGAGGGGGGGGTCAGTCTCTTTGAACGGATTACCCTTCGTTTTTTCCTGGCCTCCTTGATTCTCTTCGCCCTGATCAAAATACAGGGCAAAAAGATGGCCCTGCCAAAAGGATTTGGGTTACGGCTGATTCTTTCCTCCTCGCTCTTTTTCGGGGGTACAAGTTTCTTTCTTTTCTATTCCTATCTCTTTATTCCTACTTCCTTGACGACTACCTTGCATTTCACCTACCCACTTCTTATTTTGGGGGGAAATATCCTCCTGGACGGGGCGCGCCCTTCGCTTCTACAGAAAATCGGTACCGCCTTGTCGATTGCAGGGTTGTTATTTGCCCTGAGGCCTGGTTCTGGGGACCAGAGCATTAACAGTTTCGGCATCTTTCTCGCCCTTGCCTCAGCGGTAACTTTCTTGCTGTATGTCCGTTTTCTCTCAAAAAAAGAGAGCAAAGACATGGATAATACCGTACTGATGTTTTATGTCCTTTTATTTTCAGCTCTTGCTTGGTCGTTTCCAACCCTGTTCCTTATACTGAAAAACGGGCATGGACCCTTGGTATGGTCAAAGGCTATCGTGGGACTCTTAGGACTGGCAGTTCCCTCCACCGCCCTTGCTTGCACCTTTTTCTCTTTGGGGGTAAGAAGCATCGGGTCAGACAAAGCCTCTATTCTCAGTGTCTTCGAACCGCTAACCTCCATTCTCGCCGGGGTGGTACTGCTCGGAGAAAAACTTCCCTCCACATTTGCCCTCGGGGCATTCCTTATTCTTTGTGGTTCTTATCTCGTTTCCAAATCCAAGTCAGATACAGTTTGCCTTGCACCTATCGCCTAGGAGTCTTGCCAGTATGGAACAATCTTTTTCACAACCCCTATCGTTTCTTTTCATCATATTCCTTGCCAATATCCTTAAACGATTCGGAATATTCGGAAAAGATGATTTTAAAGTGCTCGCGAAGATAACCTTGAACGTAACGCTTCCCGCCGCAATTATTGCCAGCTTCGATTCATTCTCCATGGATTATACTTTGTTCATCCTTGTCGGCTATGGAATTTTGGCAAACGTCATCCTGATGGGAGTTGCTTACTGGATAATGCGAAAGGAATCAAACAACAAGAAGGCCTATGCACTGCTCAATGGGGCCACCTATAATATAGGGAATTTTTCGTTTCCCTTCATCCAAGGACTCTTCGGGGCCCCCGGACTGGTTGTCGCAGCTCTCTTCGACCTTGGCAATGCACTCATGACCACTGGATTCACCTATTCCATTGCATCTTCGACCGCGGGCGGGACAAGGCCCAGCCCCAAAGACCTTGCAAAGAAACTCTTGGAATCTGCACCTTTCGATACCTATCTGGTCATGTTGACACTTTCGTTTTTTAACCTTCACCTACCATTGGTACTCTCACAGACTATGCAGATGATAGGAAAAGCAAACCCGATCATAGCAATGTTCATGATCGGGTTGATGCTTGATATACATTTCGAAAAAGACTGGATCAGGGACTCAATCAAGATTCTTTCCATCCGCTTGCTATCGGGAATAGCTTTCTCAGCAGCAATCTGGTACTTCACCCCGTTGGATACCGTGGTAAAGATTACCCTAGTCCTGATTTTCTTCTCCCCGATCTCAACGATCTCTGCTGCATTTACCGAGCGATGTACCCATGACGGACGGTTGTCATCCTTCACGACATCCCTTTCCGTAATTGCAAGCATTGGTCTTTACCTGTTCCTTATCCCGTTGCTTATGGCCTAACCGAACAGGTAGGAATTGAGCAGGTTGTTCAGATATTCCTGTTTGCCACTGTGCTGTACGATTTGTGCATTTCTGCCCATCTCGGCAAGGGTTGCAAAATCCATCTTCCCTGCCTCGAACAGATTGCCGTTTCCCGCATCAAAAGATGCATAACGATTCTTTACCAAGGAATCGAACTTCCCGTCCTCGATAATCCTGTTGGCAATTTCCAGACCAAGGGCGAAACTATCCATGCCTCCGATATGGGCAATGAACAAGTCTTCCAGGTCAGTGGAATTCCTCCTGCGCTTTGCGTCGAAGTTCAAACCGCCATCTTTGAGTCCACCCTGACGGAGGATGACCAACATCGCGGAAACAGTCTCGTAGACATTTGAGGGGAATTCATCGGTATCCCAACCATTCTGGGCATCACCCTGGTTGGCATCGACACTTCCCAGCATGTGGTTGTCGGCACAGACCTGCAGGTCATGGGCAAACGTATGGCCGGCCAGTGTCGCATGGTTAGCCTCGATATTGCACTTGAAATCGGCCTCAAGCCCAAATTCCCTGATAAAGGCAATTGCAGTCTGGGCATCGTAGTCATATTGGTGCTTGGAAGGTTCCATCGGTTTAGGTTCGATAAGGAAGGTGCCTTTGAAACCAATACTCCGGCCATAATCGCGTGCCATGGCAAGGAAACGGCCAAGATGTTCACGTTCCCGCTTCATATCAGTGTTGAGCAATGACATATACCCTTCACGGCCACCCCAGAAAACATAATTGCTACCGCCAAGCTGCACATTTACATCCAGGCAATTTTTTACCTGCAGGGCTGCACGGGAAACAACGGCGAAGTCAGGATTGGTTGCTGCCCCATTCATATAGAAAGGATGGCTGAAAGCATTGGCAGTATTCCAGAGCAACTTGACCCCGGTGGCCTTCTGCCTGGCAAGCAGGACGTCGGCAACCTTATGGTAGTTCTTCTCATAGGTCTTTGCATCGTCACTCATCGGAGCGACATCTGCATCATGGAAGCAGTAGTACTGGGTACCGAGCTTCGTAAAGAATTCAAAGGCTGCATCAGCCTTGGCAAAAGCCTCGGTCATAGGGTCTTTGTCTGCGAAAGGAAACGTAATCGTTGCGCTTCCGAAGGGATCGGCTCCATTCGCACAGAAACTATGCCAATAGGCGGTGGCAAATCTCAGATGTTCTGCCATGGTCTTGGTACCGATTTTCTTATCGGCGTCATAATACCTGAAGGCGAGTGGATTATCACTGCCTTTTCCCTCAAACTGAATCTTCCCGATTCCCTTGAAGTATTCCTTGTCACCTACAAAATATTCCATATCTCTTCCTCCTAACTGAATATTGCTCGCATAGACTCTACATATGTTTGATAACGGCCATAGGCATGCTCATAGGCCTCTTTGACTGATACATCCACTTCACAACGTTTGGAATCATCGAACTTGACATGTTCTGCGATGAGGTCTGCAAGGCTACCTCCCTGCAGGGTCCACAGAGCCTGCAGGGCTGCCCCGAAGGCAGCACTCTCTGTCACCTGGGGGACATCGACAGGAAGCTGCATGACATCGCACGTAATTCTCCGCCAGATTGGGCTTTTGGCCCCTCCCCCGGTAAGGATCAAGCGCTTGGGGACAAACCCAAGTTCCCGGAAAGCATCAAGGCCACCCTTCATTGCATAGACAGAACTTTCCAAGGCGGCCCGGGCAATATTCTCGGGTTTCATATTGGTGAGGTCAAACCCTGCAAGCACACCCTTTCCATGGGGAAAGTTAGGAACCCGCTCACCATTGAAATAGGGAAGCATGGTAACCCCGTTGCAGCCAATGGGTGCCTGCCCGGCCAAGGCATCCAATTGCTTGACATCATATCCAAAAAGCGAACGGACCTGCTCCGTGGTAATGGTGCAGTTCATCGTACAAAGCAAGGGAAGATAGCCCCCACTCGAGGAACAGAAAGCAGCCAGGCGTCCCTGTCGGTCGGCAACACAGCTGTCGCTGTAACCGAACAAAGTCCCGCTGGTCCCCATGCTCATAGTCAAGGTACCACCCTGGACACACCCTGTCCCTATGGCTCCCATCATATTGTCCCCACCGCCGGTGGAAACGACGACATCCAGGCCAAGACCCAGCTCAGCGGCAACCTTTCCCTGGACCGTACCACAGGAAGACCCTTCTTTGATAAGACTGGGAAGCATACCCAGCAGGTCCCTTTCATCGTCAATGGCCGCGAGAACTTCCTTGCTCCACTGTTTGGTGCGTACATCGAGCATGGCCGTACCAGAGGCATCGCCTGCTTCCATGGTATAGTTCCCGGTCAAATAGAAATTGATATAATCATGGGGCAACAGAATGTGGGCAAGCTTTGCATACGCTACACTGTTGTTTTCTTTCAAAGAAAGCACTTTTGAGGCGGTGTAACCGGGAAGAATCTGGTTTCCCAGCAGTGCAAAGACTGCATCCTCACCACCGAGACGTCGGGTCAAGGTATCGCATTGTCTGGAGGTCGAGGTATCACACCAGAGTTTTACAGGGGCCAAGACCTGGCCATCCTTGTCCAAGGGGACAAAGCCATGTTGCTGGCCGGATACACCGAGGGCAACAATGTGTTTTTTAATTTCTGCAGGTATCTGGGCAAAACATGACTTGATAGCCTCGATATACCATGAGGCTTCCTGCTCCCTGCTCCCGTCATCCCGGCTATCGAGGTTATGGGGTGCACTGGTAACAAGAACAACGTCTTTCTTTTGAACATCATAGCAGAGAACCTTCGTGCTCTGCGTTCCAGTATCAATTCCGGCAACAATTTGCATAGAAGCTCCTTTATATAGCTTCAGCATCATCCAAATCAGACGACTTTACCATAGACAGGATTGGAAAAACATATGTATTATTGACATATGGAAATGTTGGACGCGGTCTTTGTCTACCAAATGCATGAAATCAAGGAACTACTCTGGCACCAACGGGTCCACAGCCATGAATATGGACAGTTCGAACTGCATTATTTTGTAAGTGGTTATGGCACATTCTCAAACGGGCCAAAGCGGTACGCCATTTTTCCCGGAGCCCTGTTCATCACAGGAGGAGAAACACTTCACAGCATCGAGGCCGATGTGCAGGAAAGCCTTACCTATTATGCAACCCTTATCCAGAGCCCTGAGGAAATCTTGCTTGTAAGCAGGCTCCAGGAGAAGAATCCCCTGAATATCGGAACTAAATGGCGTTTTTTCTTCGAGGAAGTAAGGGACAAAGGCCTCAGCCCCAACTCGGAGCTACGCCTCAGTGCCTGCCATCAGATTTTAGGTCTTTTGTATAACCTGCTTGCGGGAACTGCCTCAGAAGATCCGGTGGAAGAAAACGTCTGTCTGGAAAAGGCAATCAGGTATATGCAACGCCATGTGTTCGATAAGCTGACCCTTGAGCAGATAGCGGGGCATGTCCAACTTGATGCGTCTTATTTCATCAGGCTCTTTAAAAAACGTATGAACACGACTCCAATGAAATATTATACGAATCTCCAGCTGGAAGCGGCCCGGTCGCTGCTGGCATGCAGTAATCTTTCAATCAAAGAGATAGCTGCAAAACTGCAGTTCTGCTCTGAATTCCATTTCTCCAAGCGATTCAAACAATCAACGGGACTATCCCCCTCGATGTATCGGAAGACCCACCTACAGCTTCTGGGGAACTGACAGCTGAAAACAGATTCTGTCTGGACGTATTTCTTCTACTTGTTCCCGGTTCTACCAAATCACTTACGTGACAACTCCAAGGAAATTCTCTTGGTGTCTTTTGTCACACCTTCACCTATGCCACAGGCTGCAAAACCTCTAAAACCGCAATAGGCTTACCTATTTATATTTTAATCCTTGTCACAAGTTAGAAATCAGAGCGAAAAACCCTTTTTCAGACATGGTATAAGTGCATGTTACCTATCACTTATTACATACACATCTTATTACATATGACATTCTGTAACTTATTATAATATAATGATTTATATAAAATTTTCCTTGACATCTACTTTTCCAGAACCTACTATATAGATGTAACAAGAGAGAAGTTAAAGGAGATGCAAGATGGTAAAAAAGTTAGCTAGTCTGCTATTGATAGCCCTTCTGATGGCCATATTTGCAACCTCTTTGTTCGCAACTCCCGAACCAGTGGTGGTCAGACTCCATGGATACATTCCTGAGACCACGACGTTTAAAACAACCGATTCAGGGTTTGAAGTTATTTCCAATGCAAACAACTTCACCTATTCGGTTATCCAGGGAAACGGAACTTCATCGCTTTTTATCGTTGCAAAGTAACTATTAAGCGGGTCCGGACAGACAAGCTTGCATAATAGGAGTCAGTGATCAGGAAAAGTCACTGGCTCCTTTCTTTATAAAAAAAACCTCCAAGTCTCAAACCTGGAGGCAAAAAAACAAGTCTATACACAGGCCTAGCAGAACACCTCGCTCGCAAAAGGAATCGAGGCCATGGCCCCACTTTTCGAAACGGCAAGGCCTGAAGCCTTACAAGAAAAATTCAAAGCCTTTTCAGTTCCATAGCCCTTCGACCTTGCAGCAAGGAAATACCCGATGAACGTATCCCCTGCCCCTGTCGTATCGACTACGGGCTGGTCGTAGATAGGTGCATGCAGGCGAATATCTTTAAAACCATAATAGGCCCCTGCCTTTCCAGCAGTGAGGACAATCTCGGCCTTCGGGAATTTCCTCACAAGTATTTCGAGCGTCTGGACATAAGGAACATCAATTTCTAGGCCGGCAAGTGAAGCTCCCTCTATTTCGTTCAGGACAAGGATATCAACCAATTGCAGGGGAAGCTGAGCGATCTTTTCATCGAAGGGAGCAGTGTTCAAACAGATTGTCATACCCCTTTGCTTGGCTTTTTCTATCAAGTAGGACGTATGGACAATCTCATTTTGCAGAACCAGGCAATCCCCTGCTTCAAAATGGGTCAAGGTTTCATCAATCTCCTTTTGTTCAATCGCATGATTGCCACCACCGAATAGCACAATTGCATTCTGCCGGTTTTTATCCAACTGAATAAGAGCTTGCCCGGTTGAGCCCTCATAGTGCCTGACAAAGGAAGTGTCGACCCCGTAGGATTTCAATAATTCCACGAGAAATTGACCATCACTGCCGACTTTACCCCCGTGAAACACCTGGGCTCCTGCCTTTGCCAGAGCTGCACTCTGGTTGGCTCCTTTTCCCCCTGCACTTTTCACAAGATTGGTACTGGAGAGCGTTTCCCCTGGTTTCACCACATGGTCGACAGAGAAAATCAAATCAATGTTGATAGATCCATAGTTCAGAAATTTCATATTGGCTCCTATAGCAAGGGAGCGGTCAACCGAAGTGCCGTACCCATTAGTTTTTTATAGAATGGAATAGAATACAGATATTCCATTGTTATTTCCTGGCATACATCCAAGGTTTGCTCAATATCCTCTCTCACTGTCTGTATCACCGAAGAACCATAAAACAGTACTCCGTTTTCAAAGTGCAGGTAGAATGAACGGTAATCCATGTTTATTGTCCCGATAATTGCAACCTTGTCGTCAGAGACAAACATTTTCGCATGGATAAACCCAGGTGTATACTCAAAAATCTTAACCCCGGCCTCAAGCAGGACCTTATAATTGTCTCTCGTGACAGCAAAGACATACCATTTATCAGGCATATGGGGGGTAATGATACGAACATCCACCCCGCTCTGGGCTGCGATTTTCAAGGCAGTTATCATTTCATTATCCAAGACAAGATAGGGAGTAGTGATCCACACATAATCCTTGGCCATGCTGATTATCTGGATATAGGCATTTTCAGCGACGTTCTGGTTATCCAACGGATTATCCGCAAACGGCTGGACAAATCCGTCGGTCTTCCCCGAATATGTCGGTCGAAACAATGAAAAATCATAACTACGGTGATTGGAAAAAGACCATAGCTGGAGAAACATCAACGTGAGGTTCCATACCGCATCACCTTTCAGTTTTACCGCAGTGTCTTTCCAATGCCCGTAGGATACTTTTCTATTGGCATATTCGTCAGCGATATTCACCCCTCCGGTGTATCCGACATTTCCATCTATCACCAAGACTTTCCTATGGTCACGACTGTTAAGCCTGCTATTGAGATGGGCTCGCATCGGATTGAAGGCAATGGTCTCAAACCCAAGGGAACGGAGTTTTCGTTCGTAGTGGGAGGGGACGTTAACGATAGATCCTACATCATCGAACATAATAAAGATGGTCACTCCCTCATTTTTCTTTTCGAGAAGGATTGCAAGGATGGCGTCCCAGACCTCTCCCATGCCGATAATGAAGAATTCAAGAAAAATAAAATTCTTTGCTTTTTTCAGTTCTTCGAGTACATCGAGTACCCAATCCTCCCCCAACGCGAAATACTGGACCTCAGTATTGCACCAGAGAGGGAAACCGCTGATATTGGAAATATACTGCCCTTGACGTGCAAGGTTCGGATCATAGGAAGTGAGGGCTTTCATAGGCAAGCCATCATGTACAGGGACTTTCTCCATTCCTTTTTTATGTAGTTCGTTGTATTCATGGAACCAACGTTTCAACACGACACTCATCTTTCGGTTTCCGAACAGGATGTAGAAAATCCCGCCATACAGGGGTATGACCATGAAAATAAGCATCCACCCGATTTTATAGGCAGGATTGAGGTCTCTCGTTACTACGAACAAGGCCATTACAATCGAAAAAGTAGAGAAAATCTGTATCCAAAGGGAATCGTTTTTTGCATAACCAAGAACCCTGACAAGTACATCAATCTGAAAAATAACGAGTACGATTGAAATAAACAGCCTTCCTGTCAGGAATTTCAGCAGTTTTCGCATATGAACCCGTCCCCCTTGAATCTCGTGAGTATATCACAGTGCCCATACATACACAAATTGACGAACGCAGAGAAGATTGTAGAAGCTCAATGCTGCATTGAAAACTCACAACCGCAATACTGTTGACGGTAGAGATCAAGGTCTCTACTCATTACCAGACTCCTGTCAAAACCGCCTTTTTTCTTGAAGTCAATCTTTTCAAACAGGGGGAATTGTTCCCCGATATCAAAAATCAACTTACTGTTTTTAAACCGGCTTACGGTGAGAGTCGTACAGAAATGCTTGAATCCAAGTTCCTCGGCCTTTGCCGAGGCCTGCCTCAGGTTGTACAGGAAACATTTCTCACAACGCTTGCCGCCTTCCCTCTCCTGTTCCAGCCCGGCTACTGAAGAAAGCCATGAGGCATGGTCCTGTTCCTCCCTGATTACGCGAAGGTGGAAAAAATCGGCAACCTTAAGGAGCTCTGCAAATCGCTTATCAGCTTCACTTGCAGGATAAATATTGCTATTGCTAAAAAATATTACAGGTTTCCAGCCTTCACTGAGAAGGCGCTCTATACTTGCGGTACTACAGGGGCCACAACAAGCGTGGACCAATATTTCATTTTCATCCATACCGATACTGTACATCTCAAGTATTTCTCTTGCAACCATCTACCTTTAAGGTTACATTTGTTATGCTATCGATTTGAGGAGTTTCCATGAAGAAAAACAACAATCTGGGACTTTGGTTGTCCCTTCTCATCATTCTTGGCATCACATTACTACCTGTTTCCCTTTTGCAGAAGGCGTTGCTGGTAGTGCTCTTTATCGGAGGACTGGCCTTCTGGAAGCGTGCGCTTCTCTTTTATATACAGGCCAACAAATATGCTGTGAACAGCGACAGTACAAAGTGGGAAAAAGCCTGGCCATTATACCAGAAAGCCTTGCGCAATGGGCTGAATTCGAGTTTTGCTGTCACTGCGGCAAGCATGTATCTTCAGCGGGGTGACTATAATGTCGGACGGCAAATCCTCGAAGATTACCTGGCTAAACCGGAGAAAAAGAAGGATGCTACACTGGTATTCATTGCAAAGACCATGGTCTCCATGGCCTATTGGATCGATGGCGACCTGGACAAAGCCATCAAAACCGTACAGCAAGTGTATGAAGCCGGTTATAGGGACAAGAACCTGTTTATCAATTATGGTACTTATGTCCTGGAAAAAGGCGATTTGAAGACAGCAAGAACCTTGGTAAAGGAAGCAGCCCACTTTGAAAGCACCAGCCCCGGTATCATGGATAACCGCGGATGGCTTGCTCTTTTGGAAGGCAACTGGGAAGAGGCTATTCCTTTGTACAGGGAGCTGATAGCAAGAGGCCCGAAATTCCCAGAACCTTATGTTCATGCCGCCCAGATAAAAATCCATTATGGCAAAGTCGGGGAAGCCCTGCAGTTACTCGACAAAGCAATCGATGCACGCTTTTCCAATACTTCGGGAATGAAAAAAGAAAAGCTCGAACAGTTGAGAGCCAGGCTTGCAGACTTTGACACCAGAATGGCCGCAGCCAAAGAGATTGATGCCAATACTGCTAAAGTTGCTTCAGGCGAGCTTCCCCCTCATACAACCAACTCGTTTGCAAGGGAAGAAGGATCTGTCCTTTCTGGTTTCGCAAAGGAACCTGAAACGGAAAAGGTTGCCGAAATCCTCGTATCCGAGGAAGGCGAGAGAATTCCCAACACCGAACTTACACAAGCCGATATCGAGTATGCAAAAAAGCATAACCTCGAGTAACGGCATCACCTTGGGAAAACGGGTCAGTTCGTAAGAAACTGGCCCGTTTCTATTTCTAGAGGGTAATATTGAAGGCAAATCCCCAGACTATTGAATCGACCGATTGATCCCAGCCGCCATAGATGGTAAGGGGCAATTTCCTGATACCCAATAGAGAAAATTCGGTATGGAGTTCCAATCCCATGGACATGCTGGGCATCCACCCTTCGGATTTCTGGTACCAGAGAAAATCAAAATAGGTTGCAATGGACGAATTCTCCAGGATAAACAGCTCGGCAAAGGAGGGGGAAAAGGAAACCGGCTTATACCCGAGCAGCATATTTGCAGCGATCAGGTAATTCGTAGCATTGGTTGATACGGTCAGATCATGCCCCTGCGAACGAATTGTTGCATTATTTGTCCTGAATCGGTCGGAAAGGAAATAAGGGACATCACCATTGCCATCCAAGGCAAACCGCAGGGATGTTGAAAGGTCTGCAAACAGTCCTGTTTTTGTCTCCTGTACCCCTAGATTGGCGTTAGCCGCGATAAAAGGGCGAAACTGCTTAAAATCTCCCAACATTTGGTAGAACAATCCAATCTTGACGGCCGAAATATTCCACCCGGGATTGCCAGACAAGGTAAAGAGTGATTCTATGCCCGAATTGAACAGATATCGTGACCCATCCCAATATTCTGCGGAATCGGCATTTTGGGGATTGGAAATTGTTTCCAAGCCTTGCAGGAGAGAAATCCTGAGCTGGGCATCTTGGAAAAGGAACCTTCCTTCAAGATTTTCCCTTGCATAGAAAACAGGGCTGTTTGTAGCGATGTCATACAGGGCATTCCCTGCCAAAGATGCCTTAAAGTGATCAAACAAGAAATAATCAACCTTAGCCAGGAGCGTCGGATTGAGAGAGAATCTGCTGTTTGAGTTTGCCTGGAACCCCATGCCGGCATTCGTTGAGAATAGCAAATCGCCAGCACGCAGGGTATATCTCACCCCAGCGGTGTTATCATCCTTCAAAAAGGAAGTATCCTCTGCAATATAATCCGACTCAAGCCCTAATCCCAGAATATGGGAACGGGAATATTGTTTTATATGGGAGTAAATCCGGTAGGATTTTTGTTCTGCCTCTATCCTGTCTCCCATAGCAGTCTGCCGCTCGAGCTCTTCCTCGTTCGGGATTACCAAACCTTTGTATAGACCAGCCAGTTTGTCCTGTTGTAAAGCTGCAGAGGCATACCCTTTCTCGCTCAGTTCCTTGACAGCTGCAAAATCCATGAAGGAAAAATCCTCCACGTCGCAGCGGATCCAGACCACTTCATCCAGATGCTTTTTAAGTTCCTCGACCCCTTTTCTACGTTTGGCAATGTCAATCGACACATTGAGGATGGTCAAGGGATTACGGAGATTCAAGGTATCAACATCGTAAAAGGTTGTGGAAACAATGACAGAGTCTGCATATGCATAGGCCAGGTCAAGTGGAACAATATTGGTTATCCCTCCATCGATAAGAAGGTGACCTTTGAATTCAACTGGAGGGAAATATATGGGAAGGGCATAGGCTGCAGTCAAGACTGTGTAGAAATCACCTTCGGAAATCTGGACCTGGCGTTTGGTTGCAAGATCTTCGGTTACCACCATGATGGGGATCTCGAGGTTTTCCAATTGCAGCTCCGGTCCCAAAATCGAAGCGAGTTTTGCAACAAATCGAGAAGAATTGAGGAGGCCACCTTCCAAGGGGAAAGTCAGGTCGAACAATGTTTGCAACGAGACATTGGATATTGCCTCATAAATCTGGCCAGGAGACATACCTGCGGCATACAGAAGGCCTACGATGCTTCCCATTGAGTTGCTGATGATAAAATCAGGGACTATGCCCTGTTCCTCGAGGTATTTCAAGACTCCGACATGGGCAAAAGCCCTTGCAGACCCACCGGAAAGCACCAGACCGACAGGAGTTCGTTCTCCCTTTGTACGGTCAAGGATTCTCTGTCTGAAAGCTGCGTCACCATATTGGATTGGTACATTCGCCGACAGGATATCGCCTGAGGCATTTGAGGGTAAGGCAACAGAGACCTCAGCAAAGAGAGAATTGCAGCCAATGACTAGCATTAGCATGAAAAAAACCACGTTATATAACCTTTTCACCATAGCCTCCGAATACAGATACTGTAGTCCAAATAGCTCTAAAAGACAATCTTTTGCGAACACCTTGCTTTTTTTCAAAACTGGTGTTGCTTTTTCCTAGGGGATTTGATAACATGGTCAACGCTGATGCCGGCGTGGTGAAATTGGTAGACACGTCAGACTCAAAATCTGATGGATGCATAATCCGTATCGGTTCGATTCCGATCGCCGGTAAACGAAAAAGTAGAATATCTTTTTACACTGAATGGAATTGCTAATAAGCAGTTCCATTTTTTGTGCCCAAAATTGTGCCCAAAACCTATTTACAACGATTCCATTTGGTGCTTTTATTGATTTATGAACATGAAAACACCATATCGATTTCTGAAAAAATAAGGCAGGAACATCGAAGTCGTGTTCCGGCATATCCCAGGGAAACGATTATCTACGGGTACCGGGGATATGGTCGAAGCCGTCAAGTTTGCCGAAACATATATACGCAATGAAGGAAGAATTCTAGAAAAAATGCCAACCTTCAAGCAATTCGCCGAAGGTTTCTTCACCCCGGATGATCCGCAAGGTGTACGTATGCGGGACAAAATGCGCAACAAGCAAAGCGGTGAAATGGACTATCAGAACAAACAGCGTTTTCTTGACCGCTATTTGATCCCGGAATTCGGCGACTATCTGCTGGACTCCATCACTCCTGTAATAATAGAAGATTACATACTCGAGATGGTGAGCTTCAAGGACCATCGTACGCCACTTTCTGACGATACGAAAAACAAAGCCCTGGTATGTATGCGAAAAGTATTCCATGAAGCAGAGCGAAAACGAATTGTCCGCGACAACCCTGCCGAAAAAGTCGGGATGATCAATGCCAGGAGCAAGGAACGAAAACCCTTTAGCCCTACGGTATTTGTCAACGTAGTTTTCGCCATTTTTTATAAACAATTTCAGCAAACAGCCTTTTCTGCCGGACGGTAGAATGCCGTTACCGCTGGGAGTGCATAGGTTCTGGTTTTTCCCTTTCTCCAGCGTTCCGGATGAGCGGCTTTTGCCTCTATGATTGTCTTGTTTCGTTCGGAATACAACTGTTGGGCCTCGCCCTTCCTTACCTGTATAGGGGTAACGTAGGACAGGCCTGAGTGTAGATGGCAACTGTTGTACCAAGCGACGAAATCGGCGTACCAGATCCTTGCGGTGGAAATCGTAGAAAATTGCTTTGGGTAACCCACCGAGTATTTGAGTGTCCTGTGCCAGGATTCTATGAATGCGTTGTCATTGCTGCAGCGGGGCCTCGAATAGCTCCGGCTGATGAACAGCGAATCAAGGAATACAGCCAGTGTCATGCCCCGCATCGGGTGGCCGTTATCGCCGTTTTGTTGAATTCAACAAAACACCGATTTCAACGATAAATTAGTTTTGCCGAGACCTGTCAGTAATCTTTCCGTTGCCTAGAATTACCAACAAAGATTCGGCAAAATCATTTATCTATAATCCCATAAGCCGCTTGAGAATTTGGGGGTCTTCCCAGTCCTTACTTGTTCCTACCACGTTAGGATTCGCTTTCTCCACTGCCGCGGTGATCATGGCAAGATTGGCTGTGGCATAATGCGATATGCTGGAAGAATCAGCATGACCGAGGAATTTGGCCACATTCTCCAACGGCATCCCGTTCAGGTACAGGTGCATGGCACGGGTCGACCTCATCAGATGAGGGTGTATGCCAGAAAGAACCTCGATGCAAGTTTTGCTTGCCTCTTCCCCATGCTTCTTGAGCAATACGGCAATGGCATCTGTAGACAACTTCGAAGGCCCATTTCGCTTCCTAGCATAAAACAACGGCCTCTTGGGATCCTTTGTAGGATGAAACATGTGGATGTAGGCATTGAGATGGGCTACCGTCTTCTCCATCAACGGTATCAGCCTGGTCTTGTTCCCCTTTCCCGTAAGCACTACATAGCATGGAGAGGCTTCCAGATGGAGAGATCCAAACTGCACATCAACCAACTCCTGTACCCGGCATCCGGTATCATACATGAAGATCATAATCATACAATCTCTTCTTCCCAGCCTTGTATTGGGGTCTGGAGCCAAGAGCAAAACTTTGAGAGCCTTCTCTGAAAGGTATTCCACAGGCTTTTGCTCTTCCCTGGCTTTGGGCATGGTCCTGATTGATTGGTAGGTGGCATACAGGGGTACATACTCATCTGCACAATAGCGGAGAAAACTTTTCAGGATTGAGAGCCTGAGGTTACATGTAGAGTCCGCAAGCTCATCTACCAAATGCAGGTGTGCTATGAACTCCTTGACATTATCCCTGGTGAAATGATCCAAGGAAAGAAGCGAGGCCTCAACATTTCGGTGCTTACTCATGTAGGAGACAAAGGAGTACAACCCATACCGGTAGGTCTCAATCGTCCCTTTGCTCATTCTTCTGACATCCTTCAGGTAGACGTCAAAGTAATCCGTTACAAGACGCCACAGGTCAGCCTTTTTAGTCTTAGCCATGGCTCACCTCCGGCAGGTTGTCCCCAAGCTTTCCATACAGACGCTCGAAGACTGGAAAGAATTCAGGTACCCAATGCAGATAATACTCGGTATTTTCAATGCAAGAATGTCCAAGATACAGCCTGAGGTAAGGCAGCAGGGCATACACATCCTTTCCATCCTCAATCCATGTGTTGATGTTCCTGAATACAAAATGATGCCTCAGGTCATACAACCTGGCATTGTTCCCATTGGAGGATTGCCCTATGCCTGCATCCCTTAGGATGTGACTGAATGCAATTGAAAGGGAGGAACATTTGTAACTGTCATTAGCTTTTGTAGGAAAGAAATATTTTCTTTCTGGCAAGCGTTTCTGCATGATGAGGTCATATTGCTTCAATTCCAACAGCAACATCTCTCCAATTGGCAACCTCCTGTCCCTATAGGTCTTTGTCCCCTTGATGTCGAGCCATCCATGTTCCAGATCTACATCCCCGACCAGAAGTTTCCTAGCTTCTCCAGGCCTGAGCCCGCAGCAATGGATGGTTGAGAACAGTTGTGGAAGCACATACTGTCTGCTCATCGCTTGGGAAACCGGGTGGAGGGAACCCATGACCTCGTCAGAGAAGAGTTTTCTTAGCTCATCCTCAGCAAAGAAATAGGGAACATAATCAGGGACTTTTGGGCAAATGCCGTAGGGAAGGACGTATTGGTCGCTTTCCCCGATTGATTGTAGGTATCTTCCCAGATAGCGTACCAGCAGGATCCTACAGACCTGGCGCTGGACGGACTCCTCATCCAACCTGCATATCCACCCGGAGAGCCTCTCCTTGGTAAGCAATGGAGGATACTGGTGTGAATCCCAATATGTGTCGAACATCTTTGTATAGAACAGCAAGGAGCCAGACTTGTGGGAGTACATATAATGTTCATCAAATCTTTCTATCCTTGAAGCCAGGCTGCTGATATAGCTCATACCGTTGCCCCCTTGTAGTAAGGGGCAAGGCAACACGGCCTGATCTTCTCATATTCGACGGTGGTATAGATAGTGGTCGAATCCATATCCTTATGACCAAGCATGTTGCTGATGGTTCCCAAAGGTACCCAATTCTGCAGCTGTTTCGATGCTGCATGATGTCTCAGCAGATGTGATCCTTTCCGCTTGGAATCCCGAATCCCAAGTTCAGCAAAAACCCTCCGGATAATTGCATATATGGCAGAATGCCCTCCAAGTTTATGATAGGGTTCACGATATGATAAAAATACATAACGAATATTGCTTCTAGGTCGCTCCTCCAGTAGATATTTCTGCATACAGTTGCCTATGACAGGCAAGAGAGGGAGAACCAACAGGTTCCGGGTCTTTGACTGAACTAATGACAAGGTCCCTTTGATCCAGTCTATATTTTCCAGTTTCAAGTTTATGATATCATTGGCCCTGACACCGAGATAGTAGGTCAATGAAAGAATTGTCCTATCCTTCCAGGAGCCATTCCCATTGCAAATGTAGCTGGAGATGGCTGCATCCTCCTCTATTTCAAGCATGGGGATGATGGGAGTATGCCGGGGACAATTGGTTGGTATTGCTTGAAATATTGCACCCTCATAGCCCAAATACCAGAAAAACTTTCGCATGGCAGAGGCTGCAACACGAATATTAGTCGATACCCATGTGCCTCTCAACACCTCAAAGAAAGAAATGACCAAGGATCCATTGATTTCTGCGATGTTATGAATATCATTTGCACCCAGATGATTGAGAAACTGGGTTGCTACGTTCCTGTAGCTGTCAATAGTAAAGACTGACTTCCCTTCAGATTGCAGGTATGCCAGGTATTGTTTCAGCACAGGCTTGAAGGTATCCTGGATAAGGACTGTCTTGGTAACGTTATATCGGAGATACTCATCGTGAATTGTTCCTGTTTCCAGATAACATAGCATGCGAGAATAGGTAGGATAAGCAATTATACTGGTTTTTCCCTGCCTGATGAGTTCATTTGCCTGGTATCTGACAGCTTCGAGCAACCCCATTCCTTCTTCAAGCGGTTGTTGCAACTCCTTCTCTACCCTTAGATAGCAAAGTTCATATAATCGCAAGGTGGCTTTGTTAAGATAGCGGGTTTGGTCATAGTCCTGCAGAACTTTCAAAACTGCTGACAATTGTTCCATACAATATTCTCCTTTGGATGAATACAGTATGTAGTCATTTCAGATATTGGCGTGAAAAGATTTTGCCGAATCCCTAGTGTTAATTCTAGGCAACAGAAAGATTACTGACAGGTCTCGGCAAAACTAATTTATCGTTGAAATCGCCGTTTTGTTGAATTCAACAAAACGGCGATAATGGGGCTGCCATGAGGGATGAGCGGCTCAAACTGGGTTGCGCGGCACTGGAGGTGAATTTCACCCATGCCAAGCCATACACCCCCACAGGAAAGGCGAAGATCGAGCGTTTCTATTCCACGGTAAGAATGCAGTTCCTGCCCACCCTGGGGGAAAAACCCCTTGAGCTGTTCGAGCTGAACCGGCGCTGGCAGAAATATGTCGAGGAATACAACGGTAGAGTCCATTCCGGGATAGGGATGTCGCCGCTGCAATGTTATCTTTCAGAGGTGGAGGCAGTAAGGCCGGCACCCCAGGACCTTCCCCGGCTTTTCCGCAGCAGGGAGACCCGGACGGTAAGCAAAGCCAGGACCGTCAGCCTGAACTCGGTACTGCTGGAGGTTCCCCTCGGCTACACCGGTCGAAAGATCGACCTCCGGTTTACCTCTATGGAAAACGTGGAGGCCTTCTATGACGGCAGGAGCCTCGGATTCCTCAAACCGGTCGACCTGCATGCCAATTCAAGGGCCCAGAGGATGATGCCATGCATCCAGAGCGGGGCGGAGGTACGGCCATGAATACAGACATCCGTACCTTCTACGGGTTCAGGCAGACCCCCTTTTCCCCGGATATACGGCCCGACCAGATGTATCTGCTCTCCGGGATGGTGGAGATCAGCAAACGCATACAGTTCGCCGTCCAGAACAACATGTATTTCACCGTCATAGGCGACGTAGGGGCCGGCAAGTCCACCTCCCTTCGCTATGCACTCCACCAGCTACCACAAAAAAGCTATCAGGTCATCGACCTGGTAGGCGGACAATGGGGGTTTGTAGAGGTCCTCAGGCAGTGCATGGCTTCGCTCGGCATCCATACGAGGACAAACCAGCCGTCCTCGATGCTCAGGCAGATCCATGAGGTTTTCGACCTCATCCGCAACGACGGCAAGCGTCCCGTATTGTTTGTCGACGAGGCGCACCTTTTCCAGACCGACGTGTTTGCCCAGCTCCACCTCATAAGCCAGCAGAACCTGGCAAAGGCCATCGTCATGTGCGGGCAGGATGGTTTGTTCGAGAAACTCCGCAACCCGCAGGCGCGCCCTCTCATGAACAGGGTTATCGACGGCTACAACCTCCGCAATCTCACACAGGACGAATGTTTCGGGTACATAGACCATCATCTGAAGGTAATAGGAGGTTGCAACTCCGATATCTTCGAGAAGCCCGCATTGATAGCAATCGGCCAGGTTTCCGCGGGAATCCCGCGGAATATCAATTCGGTCTGCTTGCTTGCCCTCGGTTACGGGATGGATCATGGGACAACATCCATCTCGGCAGAGACGATCAGAAATGTTTCACGCAATTGGTGGGAGTGACCCATGATATCACACTGTCATGATAGGGATGGTTCCTGGCAACGCAACGCGACCAGTGACCTGTGGGATGAGAATGGCCGATGGGTATCGCCCGATGATCCCCGTTACCAGGATTACTGGGAAGCCTGGGTAGATAGCTTGGATTCATCGAATACTCACGAAGAGCCTAGAACGGAGGATGAACCGTTCTGAGATCCTCCCCTGAATTTGTTTTCCTGGCCCCCCTTCGGGGGCCTCTTTCATGCATTGTTCGCTATAGCGCAATTAGCAAATATTCACTTCAACAGATTGTGTAAAATTTGCTATAGATTAAAGTGCTAGGTAACAACTCCGAAGGCAAAGGCCACTGTCACCGTTGCCGGCAAGAGTTATGAGATCGAGACCGATCTTCCCAACGAGGTCAAGGAACAAATCCTCGAAGATCTCTCCGAAAAGATCGGATTCCTGCTGGAGGTCGGAGAAAACGGGTTTCCACAGCCTCCGGAGCAGAGGGACTCCGATGAAAACGACGGTACGGAGGCAACGAACTGACGATGGACAACATGGCTGTGATTGCACAGATATTCCTCCAACGGCCATTGCTGTACTGGATCGGCCCGTTGTTCCTGCTGGGAATTCTGCTCAAGCAGATTCCGAACCTGGGCAACCGATGGATAACGCTGATCCTGTTCCTGGCAGCGTTCCTCATTGCCTCGGCATGGGGGATGCAGAATACGACGGCCACGGAAACGGTGCCGAGAATCATCGATATCTTTCTCAAGAACGGATTGGGACAAGGGTTTTTGATGGCAGCGTCGTCGGCCTGGGCATGGGATACCTGGCACGGATTCGAAAAGAACCAGAAAGGAAAGAAGGAGAACAAGGAAAAATGAATGATACGTCAAAGAAGCAAGGCAGCCACAGCTTCGTACGGAACCTGTTGGTATTCGGTTCCAGCGTATTGGCCGGGATGCTGTTCAATATTCCGTTCGGTTGGCAGAGCATGCTCGACTTCATGACCCAGATCATGATCTTCACGGTAATCACGATCGTGGCCGGGGATATCTGGTACAAGGTCGTAGAGGATCGGGACAAGATAATCTGGCAATATTGGATTGGTATCGCAGCTACATTGGGAGCGGATTTCTGCTTCCTGACTGCAAGCAAGACCACTTCATTCGGGTCCATGTGGATATGGCTCTGCATCACGACCTTCGTGGGGTTGTTGGCGGGTCTGTGGTGGGCTTTTGTCTATGCAAAGGCAATCGATACCGATACGCAGGAAGAGATCGTCTCCAAGACGACCTCGAGTAAGACTTCATCGGAAACGGAGGGTGCATGATGTGTGGAAGAGTCTCAAGAAAACATGGAGATTCCTGGTTACGAACCGCAAGTATCTTGCTGGTGCTGTCGTTGGCAGCCTTGCCGCTGGGAGCCTGGCCTACGAGGCAGGCAAGCGGGCAACAGACTCAGATACAAGTCGCAGTACCGGACCAGACGAAAACGGGACAATCAGCGGTAGCGACGGAAACGCCATCCCTGGGCACAACGTCGCTGGAACAGTTGCAGAGCAGCTCGACGGCTCTCTCGCAAGCGCAGAGCGAACTGCTGGCATACTTGAAAAGCGCAGACAACGCAGACGCGAGCGACTTGACGGAACTGAAGGCGACTCTTGAACAGGTCAAGAACCTGGTATCCATCCAGCAGGCGGCCTACTCTGACCTGCAGGAGCAATACCGGACTGATCTTGCCGCGGTTCAGGATAAGTACTCATCCCTGCAGGACGATTATAAGAAGCTTTCCAAGCAGTACGACAATACAGTCCTTGCCCTGGGAAAAGCCCAGGGGTCCGATAAGACAATCAAGCAATATCGGGCGACATTCGGGGGATCGGTGCTCTATAACTCTGAGGACAAGCAGATGGGATACGGTGCCGACATAGGCATAAGGTTCCTGGGGCCTCTATCACTTACAGGCGGGGCGGTCTATTATCCTGACAAGGGCCTCGATGGCCTGACATTCAAGGCAGGGATTGGCTGGTCGTTCTGATAACGAGCTCATTTATGTAGTATTGGGGAGTTTCGGCTCCCCTTTCCCCTTTTGGGATATATGGGGTTATATTGGATATAGAAATATTTTGCTAATAAAAAGGAGGGCATGTCATGAAAATTCCAAGAAGACTGACTATCGCATCTTCTTTTTTCTGGTGACAGTCTTCATGAATGATGTAGTCATATTGCACAAAGATGTGGTTATTGTTCTTTCGAAATAATTTTTCTTGCAAATTATAAATGATTGCAACATACTTACGAAGTATTAATCAACTATTTTAAATAAAATAATTTTTTGAGGAAAAAATGGTTTTAAATGGTTTACATGCAACAACAGCTAGTAATTATCAAAATATTTGTTGTGAAGGCTTTAAAAGTGGAACAGGCTTACGTGGTTCTGGAGTATATTTCTGGGACGATGAAGAAGGCCTAGCCTATGAATTATCATGTAACTGGTATGATTATAGTTTAAATAAACTCAAAGCTTATAAAGATTGCGAAAATAAAGAAATGGTTATTATTTTGGGGCAATGGGATATCGAGGAGAATGAGTTTATTGACCTTGAAGCACGAGAATTACGAGTTGAAATATATCAAACCGGTATTGCTTTGAAAATTGATATGACAAATAGAAGCAATCTATGTGGATTGTTTGATGCTTTTATTAAAAGATTTGAAATAGAGATAGGATGTCAAATAAAAGTTATGGGAGTTGGTGTTTCTCCATTATCAAAAGATTATTCACCAAATTATCCCTGTCAGGTATTAGGACCACCCTATTGCTATATTGTTAGAGATGCAGGCATAATAAGGCATAGCCTATACAGGAGGACATGATGAAAAATTCTCTAAGAGTACAAAAAACTATAAAAAAAGTACTCGAAGAAATGAGAAGGATGTCTCCAGAAGAATTCCAAGAGGAACTCAGCCATTCAATTGATGGTGAGTTTGCTCAACTTCTAGACAAATCAGGAATGTTTGAGGCAACTAGTGATCGTGATTTTTCTGTAAGCAATATTCTCGAGCAGAAAGAATTTATCGAAGTTTTGCCTTTTGCTACTATTAATAGTTTTTTAGTAAATGAGGGAACAGAATATATTACAATTGTTCATCCAAAAAACCCTATTCTTCATTCGGAGAATAGGGTATTCTATAATGAAATAAGTTGTGAAGGATATTCCGTATGGACACAAAAAGCCGCATAGTTGCTGATTTTCAATTTATAGGCTACAAAGTAGATAACATTAAATTTTCTGTAATCCCGTCTGTGACTATATTACAGCGAAGAGAAATTTGTAATGAAGACAGTTTTCAATTTAAACTAAATATCCGTTCGCCCCAAAGGCTTTCCAATTCTGATAATGAGATTGCTTATGTTGGTGGTCTTGATATCAAAGTGAGAATACTAACCACTATAAATGATAAGAAAAAAGTGATAGCTAAAGGAAATTTTGGCATCGCTGGTGTGTTTAAAAAAATTGGTGATATGCCTAAAGCCCAAGAAGAATATATGGTAAAGGCAACAATACCTTCAATTTTATTAGGATACTTAAGAAGCACAATATCATCGACCTTTGCCAATGCAGGGTTTGGAAGTTTTATCATACCGCTAATAAATATTAGCAATATTGTAAAAGATACAAATATACAAATTGTTGATGCTCAGGGAACTCCTGTAGAACTCTAATTTCGGATATCACAAAGATTATACTATGTGAGATTATAAAACGAAGGGGTTAACTGAAATTAATCCCAGAGTATTTTAACCTTTCGGTTGCTTCTCCCATCGCTTTTTCACATAATTTAGATACTCGAGATTTTTCGTTGCACCGCAAATTTCTCCTAGTTCACGACCAGTTCTTGTCAGAAGGATTGATTCTACAGGGAGTGAATAGAATTCTTGATCACCATCCTTCGTAGATTGCAAAGGAATATCTCCTTCTTCATCAAAATACTCATAGTTCATTACTGATTCATCAGAAATCAGCCCCAAAGTTTTAAATCCTGTTTTAATTTGTTTCTTTATCAGCCCTAAAGATTCTAGTTGAATAGTATCAAAATATGAAATACCAAGAATTCGTTCAGTCTCATCATTTTCAATATAATATGCAGAAAGCAAACCTCCAAATTTGAAAAAACATGATCCAAATCTTGTGAATAATTGCGCAGTTCCTTTATCCAACTGTTCAACGATCACCAAAGTTTGTCGAGAGAACGATCCAGGGCAATTAAATTCACCGGCTATTATTTTAGCCCATAAATGCTGCATCTCATCATCAGAAGAAATCGATGATTTCTCAAAGTGTAATCTTAGCCAATCTTGATCGACCTTATTAGGATTGAAAGTTGAGGACGAAACTTTAAAATTTGGAATAGCTTTATTAAGGACACCTTGATAATTATCATGCTTAATATAATTCATTCGCATAATTGATTGGGATTCTTTCTTGGTAAAACCAAATAAAGTTCTCATACGGATGAGATCTGTCATAGCTTCTGCCTTTGCCTTTCTCTTTACGCGAGTGGGTTCATATATTACACCAGTAGCATTAGCAATTTTTATTATTGCCGTATTTATTGGTTCTGCAAGTTTGGAAATAGTTTCTAGCAGATCTTCAGGTTCTTTCATTTTCTATCCTTTCGTTGAAGTGATAATTTTCACTTCATTCCACTAAATATTATTTACTTCCTAATGTGCGTAAATTTCGGAATCAGAACTTACAACAGGGCAATAATAGCTTACGACATTCTACTTTCATGTATTCCTCTCCAAGATTAAATACTATTGCAATGATAAATGCATTTTCTGTCTAAGCAAATTTTTTCTACCGTGAGAAATTGAACTTCGCAAAACCGATTCACCAAATCCTTTGTCCAATTCTTCAGTAGAGATGTTCTTGCAAGCTTGAAGACAGGCAATCACGCGTTCTTTTGAGTAGCCTGGAACCTGGCTTAGTCCCAGATCATAAAAAGTCTCGATATCAAGCTCTATGGAATCAATTGTCAATGTTTGCTGCTTATTTTCAAGCATTCCGGCAACTCCTCCTTTTTACTGTACTATGAAAAAACTATAACCAAAAGCTATTTTTCGTTTTGGAACAAAGATATTTGGCTACCTTGTTAAATTGTTATAGATTTATTTGTTTATGGAAAAGGAAAGTATATCCTGAAAAACACTCCCCTGTGCTTGCCATAATACTTCTATTAACAAAAATCAAAAAATAATAATCTACTAGTGATATTTCCTTTATTCTCTAAAGAAGTTATTCTTCTAAATTTGAAGGAGTTATAATTATGGCTAAAAAAATAATTATTGTTTTCTTGATAGCTGTGGTTTCTATTGCCTCTCTTTTTTCCGAAGATGTTATCTTCCTTTCTGACGATATAAATATCAAATACGAAAATGATATATGGGATAAGCTTATGGATGATTCAGTTAAAGTAATTACTGTTCTCTCTATGTATCAAAATCAGGGGTATGTATCTTTGTTTAATTCAGATGCTTTAGGTGATTTTGAAATCATATATTTATCGGAAGAAGGTCGTGGCATATTAACAAACATGATTAATAAATATTTGAATTGGGAGACCTTGGCTATTACTAAGGGTGTTTCTATTTCAAAAGATATTCCAGACTTGAAAATTCCTGTTTTCGCATATTATTCATTGATGAAAGAGCCCCATACTGTAAAGGGTCTGACACTTACTGCTAGTTTTTATTCTACTTCACCGAAAATACATTACTTAATACTTGAAACAGATGAAAAAAAAGTTGCAGATAATGACTTTCTTACTTATAAGATGGATTCTTGGTATTTTGATCATGAAGCAGCTATTGCTTTGGAAAAATCACTTACAAAAGAAAATATTGAAACAAAAATTGATGAGTATAACAAACAAGAAGATATTGAATCTGAATTTGTTTAATAAAACAATTTGTTGTGTTGTCATCGGGAGCTTTGAACCATTATATTTTTACTAAAAATGATGTGCCCTCTTTGTGCCCATTCCTTGATATACATACTCTATTCTATAAATGCAAAATGCCCATTTGGTGGTACAAAATAAAGATTCTCTGATAATAAATCGGAAGATGCTGCCGATCGCCGGTAATTTGGTAACAAACTCCTTACATTGTAGGGAGTTTTTTTTATTCCCGTAAAATCATGATTTGAACCCAGTTAGAGCCAGCTTTCTTGCCCACCTTCCCCTTCCTTTGCTATAGTGAGCCCCATGTATAGGATTATGTTCGTATGTCACGGCAACATTTGCAGGAGCACCATGGCCGAGTTCATGTTGAAGGATATGGTAGGCAAGCTCGGACTATCAGATCAATTCTGCATTGCATCCTCGGCTACCAGCCGTGAAGAAATAGGAAACGGGATTCATCCTGGCACAAAGGCCAAACTCAGGGAACAAGGAATCGCTTTTGCAAACCACAGGGCAATTCAGTTGCGTAGCAGCGATTATGATTCGTATGACCTGCTGCTTGGCATGGATGAGAACAACAAGAGAAACATGCTTCGGATCTTTTGCTCTGACCCCCAGGAAAAAATCCATCGCTTGCTTGACTACACCCCCTCACCCCGCGATATTGCAGACCCCTGGTATACGGAGAACTTCGAGGCAACCTTTAAAGATATAAGGCAAGGATGCCTTGGTCTGTTGGATTATCTGGCTAGTAAAAACCGCTAAAGTCCATTACCAAATATACAGGTCAACGGGCAACTTGTCTTTTTTATACTGATAGAAATACCGATAGCCGGTTCTCCAGGTAACCCACTGGAGGGTTTCTTCATATGCGGGGTCCTCACGGTCCTTGAGACAGGCCAGATTTTGCTCATACCCGTAGGGACCGCCGCTGTCTTCCGGAGGAGCTTGTCCTATCATTTCCAAAAGCGTTGCATGCAAGGTACTGCCGGTAATTTCTCTCTCAAAGATGATTTCATGTTGCCAACTGTCACCGAAATCATACAGGTAGGTACAGCTTTTCTTCTCAGGGAATACATCCTTGAGCAGGACATGACTTTCCTCCCGTATCTGTATCCCGTCACCATACAGACCAATCTCATCATCAAAATCATCCATGGTTATTTTATCGTTATTTCCTAGACTGAACTCATGGAGGTGACAATTCTGCCATTCAAATATCTCTTGCAAAATGGTATGAAACTGGAAAAAGGAAATACAGGAGGGAACGATCAACCTACGAAACACATTCTCATGCTCCAACTCCAAAGTAACAGATACCTGCAAAGAAGGGACAACCGCTTGCAGATTGCCTTCCAAACCGCAAATATCCTGCATTGCCATCTGAAAAACCTGGCAGATCTTCAATCGATCCTGCCTGTCTCTATACATTCGCGAACATCTAAGCGAAAGAGCTGACTGAAATATAGTTTTTTCATCGAGAAACCTAGCATTGAATTGAGCGTCTCGCACAAGGGCGTTCATTTTTGAAGTCATGCTTCGATTCGCACTCTGGGAATAACCGACATCCCCTGCCATCTCGAAATATCGGCGAATCATTTTTTCGCTGACACCCTCCATAAGGAAAGCCCTTTTGATAGCCTCTTGTAACAAAGCCTCTATTCTTGCCATATCCTTTGGCTTAAGCCGGTAGAGAAATACGCAGTAATGGGTAAGGTTATTCATAGCCATGACAACCTTGTGTCTGTTCCAAATGCAGTAGTTGACATGCCAGGCGAAGAAGCTGTCCTCATCACCAGTCCTTGGTAGCAAATCACCGCTTTTTTCTCCCAGATTGTCAAGCATAGCCTTCGTACATTGGTATTTCATTTACTCACTCCCTGCTAATAGTAACACCACATACAAAAAACTTCTATTTTTCTTTCAGAAAAGAGGTTGCTTTCCTTTGTGTTTTTCATGCCAAGAGAAAACCCTCATACGGTCACACAGCAAAAAAGTACAGGAACCGTAGCCAAGGAAAGGTAGGATAAAAGAATGAAACAGAAAGATTTTTCTTTGTTACCCTGATAACAAGATGTACAATGAGCAAAGAAACTATTGCCTTCCAAAAAACAAAAGGAGTTGTTATGGAAAAGGAAATGAAAAAAAAGGTGAAAGGGCCTTTGGGGTGGTATTTTAATTTCAACCTGCTTTACAGGATTCTCATCGGCTTGGTCCTCGGGGCAGTTCTTGGCCTCATCTTCAAGGAAAAAATCCTTTGGGTCTCACCCTTCGGGGCTTTGTTCGTCCGTCTGCTCAAGATGATCATGATGCCAATCATTCTTTCGACCATCATCGTAGGAGCCTCCTCGGTCAGTCCCGCCAATCTCGGGAAAACAGGGATCAGGATTATCCTGCTCTACCTTGCAACCTCGGCCTTCGCAGTATCGATAGGCCTTTTGATGGGCGCAATCTTCAGGCCAAGTGCTGACCTGGCTTCCCTCTCTGTAGATGCTGCAATCAAAACAGCTACAGCAGTACCTCTTTCAACCACGTTGATCAACATTGTCCCGACTAGCTATGCGCAGGCTGTTGTCAATGAAAACGTCCTCCCGGTTATTTTCTTCTCGCTCCTGTTTGGTATCGGGATCTCATACTTGCGTGTCTCAACCGATGCACGTTCAAAGAAATTAGGAAACGCGGTTTTCGATTTCTTTGACGGAGTCTCCACCATCATGATGAAAATGATCAGTGGTATCATGGAATATGCACCGATAGGCGTAATAGCCCTTGTAGCCGAAGTCTTTGCAAAGAATGGATCGAAGGTAGTAGGATCTTTGGGTATTGTCACCCTTGCCACCTTCCTTGGCTATGCAATCCATATCTGCATTATCTACCTGGGACTGCTTGCCCTGAACAAACTCAGTATCAAGACCTTCTTCCATGAAGCAAAAAACCCCTTCATAACCGGTTTTGTCACCCGTAGCTCGAACGGAACGTTGCCAATCACCATTAAGGCTGCCGAAAACCTTGGGGTACAGAAAGACATCTATTCGTTCTCCCTACCTCTCGGGGCGACGATCAACATGGATGGTACGGCAATCTACCAGGGAGTATGTGCAACATTCATTGCCCTCAGCGCAACGGGACAGGGATTTACCCTTGCCCAGATGGGCTTGATAATAGTGACAGCAACCCTTGCCTCGATTGGAACGGCAGGGGTCCCAGGTGCCGGAGCTATCATGCTTTTGATGGTTCTGGATGCCGTCGGCCTCCCTGTTGTTGCAGGAACCCCCATTGCCGGAGCCTATGCAATGATTCTCGGAATCGACGCTATTCTCGACATGGGAAGAACAGCCTTGAATGTAACAGGAGACCTTACCTGTACGACTGTCACCGCAAAAATGCTCAAAGAACTCGATATGACCTGCTGGAACAACAAGGCATAAGGCTAGTATCACAGGTAAAAGGAATGCAGGTTTTTCCGGCATTCCTTTTTTATGCCTTGACCACTGCCAAATAAATAGATAGTCTCTATTTAGAACACTTTCAAAATAGGAGCACTATGGGATTTCCAGAAACCATCAAAGCAATTGCAGACCCTGCCAGAAGGGAAATTCTTCTCATGCTCAAAGCGGGAAAACTTTCTGCCGGGGAAATTTCAGCCCAACTGGGCGATTTATCAGCACCTACCGTTTCCTACCATCTCTCCCAACTAAAAAAAGCCTCCCTGATTACCGAAACAAAATATAAAAATTTTATTTACTATGAATTGAATGCATCGGTATTTGAAGAAATCATGATCTGGTGTGCCCAATTCACAAGGGAAAATGAACATGAAACATAGAATCAATGCAACACTGATTGTATCCACCCTGCTCTGTCTCCTTCCTATGGTTCTTTCAGCCTTGCTTTTCAATAGGCTTCCGGACCAAATTGCAATCCATTTCGACATACAGGGGAAAGCTGATGGGTTTGCCTCGAAAGCCTTTGCTGCATTTGGTATCCCGCTCATCCTGGCAGGTTTGAACATCATAGTTCAGATTATCCTGGAAAGTGACCCCAAAAAAAACAACGGACAGCCTTTACGGTTCCTGTCAAAATGGCTCATAGCCTGTTTGGGTATCTTCATCATCCCCATGACCCTGTTCATTTCCCTAGGCTATGCCATACGCGTACAGACATTTGTCACCGTCTTTGTTTCGCTGGTGTTCATCATCACCGGTAATTACCTACCAAAATGCAAACAGAACTTCACCGTAGGCATCAGACTTCCCTGGACGCTAAACAGCGAAGAGAACTGGTACAAAACCCACAGGGTTGCAGGATGGGTCTGGACTATCGGGGGGATGGTACTGTTACTCTCCAGCCTTACCTCTTTTCTGCCTGCGGTAACCCTATTCACGGTCTTGACCCTACTGGTCTCAATTCCGGCAGCATATTCCTATCAACTCTATCGCAAAGGGCTCTCCGACTAGAGATATTTCTCAATATTCCGTTTATGTTCCTCATAGGTCTTTGCCAGGTGGATTGCCTTGTCCGTACCATGGAGATAGTAAAAATAGTCAGTCGACTGGGGAAAACAGGCCGCTTCGATTGCTTGCAGCGAAGGACTGCTGATACCACTGGGGGGCAAACCCGTTTTTCTTCTCGTGTTATAGGGAGTCTGCTGTTCCAGCGCTGAGGAAGGTATTGGTTTTTCCCAGTCATTCAACTCATAACGGGTCGTAGCATCGATGCCGAGAGGCTGGTCAGCATCCAACCTATTATAGATAACCGAAGCGATCAGCGGCATTTCTCTCGGGTCTTGTGTCTCGGCTTGAATCATAGAGGCAACAATGAGTACTGCATCGACACCATAGAGGGACACCCGTTCAGAATCCAAATAAGGCTTGAGCCCCTGCAACATTGCCTCAAACATGGAAAGAGCCAGATTTTTTGCAGCAGCATCCTGTTTTATGGAATATGTTCCGCTAAGCAGCCATCCTTCACTGAAGGAGAGGCCATAAGCAACTTTCAAGTCTTCCGAAGCTTGGAAAAACTCTCCGCTTTTGGCATACCCACGGTTGGCCAGATAGATATCGATTGCCGCAATAGTATACCCAGGGGGTATCGTCACCGATACCATCAGGCTGTTGGAAGTGAGCTGGTTCGCAATCGACTCATTATCCATATCGGCTTGCATCAGATAGGAACCGCTCCTGAGTACGGAGGCAAGGTTCTGGGAAACCAGAAAGTCAAGGAGTTTTTGACCATCAAGGGTTACCCCTTGCTGTTCCAGCAAAGAACAAACCTGCCGTGCAGTCATCCCAGGGATAATCTGGATGGCTAGGGCTTCCCGTTGCACGCTCTGCATACTGGAGGGGACATGATCCTCAGCAAGTAGCAAGGTTTCGGGTTTTCTGGTCTCAAAATATAAAACCACACAAATGATGCAAATAATTGCCGAGAGAATGAAGGCTATTGGTTTCAAGATGGTAAGTAAAGAGGGCCGATAGCCTTTCCTCTTGCCCAAGGGAGGTGGCTGAATTGTCTTACGGATAGCCTCTTTCTTGGGTTTTTCCGGCAAGCCTTGCACAACAGGATTGGCAATTCTTTTTACCGTCCGGACAATTGTTTGCTTCTTGACCGTCGGTTTTTTCGATACTTTGACAGTACTTGCCTTTGCTGTTTTTGTGACAGGTTTCTCTGAATCTATGGGTTTGGCTACCCCAGCAGGGACTTTTATAGTCACTTTCCTCGAAGAAACCTGAGGTTTCTTCCTTACTGCAGGTTTTTCGACAGGAGCTTTAGCAGAGGCCTTGAGGATAATCTTCCCACTGGTTGGTCCCGTACTTTTTGGTTTCCGGTCTTTTTGCGTAGCAGATAGCTTGGGATCCAAAAGCGATTGCTTGTCATCTTCTTTATTCGCCATGGTAGTCCAAAGCCTTCTGGGGCATCATTGAGGTGATTTTCTGGCGTTTAGCCTCAATGTTTTGCTGAACCTGGCTGATTTGCCGGTTCGCAGCATCAATCTGGGCATTGAGGTGTGCAACCTTTTGGTTGTCGAGCTCAATCTGTGCCTGGAGTTCCTCTACTTTCATCATGTTCTGCAACTGAAGAATGTCCTTTTCAAGTTGGGCAATCCTCCTCAGATGCAGCGAGATCTGATCTATCAGGGAAATTGCCTTCTGGCCAACTGTCCAACTGGAGATATCGGAAGGTAGGGTTTCGTATAAGGCCCGTCCAAACACAGAGGCAACTTTGTCTCGCTCTTTCCCATAGGCGATACATTGATTTTTACTTTGTTCAAGTTGCCGGTGGGGACTGTCAACCTCTTGGTCCTTCATTTTCGCGACCGCATTCCGATGAATTGACAATTCCTCCATCAAATCCTGCTGCCGTTTCTGGAACACCGCAATCTCCTGGACAAGGGATTTAGTCCCCAATCCAGGTATATCGGCCTCACAACCAACTTCCACCAAGGCGGCCCCTGCCTTGGCAAACTGGGGAAGCACTTTCTTTCTCTGGCTCTCAAGCAACGAGGAAAGAACCTTTGCCTTCAATTTTGCTTTGCTACGGACAAAGGGAGATGTATCCGTTATACCTTTGCCTGCTTCGAAAAAAGCTTTTTCCAAGCCCTTGGTCCTTTGTGAATGGCCTTCAAAAAACGGGGAACAAATCTCTAGCAGGTAATCGGCCAACGTCTCCGCCCCATAGGCTTCATAGGCAATAGCCCCAAGTCGGGAAAACAGCTTCTCAGCGGGAATATTCAAGGATTTTATATCATTTTCAATTTGTTTTATTTTCCGGGAACGGTCTTCCAGCTGGCTTACGAACTGGTGGAGCCTTTCATAGGCTTTTTCTGCCTCCAGGGAACGTACTTCCAGTTTTTGGAATGCAAGGAATTCGTCATGGCAATATCCAAGAGGAGTAACCTGTTCAATAGTTGCGATTGTTTTTCCAAGGTCGGCATACAACACGAACAAATCGTTGCGGTGTCCTTCGATTTCTTTTTGTTTTCCGAGGATGTCAGCCTGTAAATTTCCCATACCACGATAGTATCACAGAAACCAGCCAACAGGTAAAGCAAGCAAACCCTACCAAGAGGGTCAAATAACAGGGAAAATCCACCTTTCCTTGACAAAGAGATGACCTGTTGGGTATTCTGAATCCAAACTGCTCAGGGATGGGAAGTCTTTATGTAAAAAATAAGAAAAGCAACCTACCCTGAATAGACTTGGAAGGATTTCCTGTATGCATTGCCAGAATGCCTCGCCTTCCATGCAAGGTGTGACCGGATGAAGACCCGATTGTGAGAAGATGGGCTTCAGACGGTATCCACTTGATTGCCCAAGGTTCTATTCCTTGCTACGGGCAATAAGGCCGGCGCGACGTCGTCTGTAGGTATGTATTCCCGCGGCCGGGAGTATATCCAGGACATTCCGTCTGGCTAGAAAGGAAACAAAATTAGCCCGCACCTACCCAACTGGCATGTGCAGAGCGGGAAATCGATTATCAAGGAGACCTGTTCATGGAAAATGACAACAAGAGCACCCCTAATGAAGAAGACATTCTCGTAGGGAAAATTCAGGTGCTCGCTGGAAAAACAAAGGCCGACCCGAATCCTGACGAACTGGAACAGTTGAAAAAACTGATCAAGAAGAATGTTCCCTTCACGCTTCGCAGTTATTTCATGGCCTATCTGCTTCGAGAGATGCTTGGGGCAAATACTCCAAAAAGCAAAACCCCGGCTCCAAAGCGCGCACCACAGGCAAAAAAAGCCACAAAACCCACCCCTGCTGCACCTAAGGCAAAAGAAGAAGCCGGTGCTGCAAAACAGACTACCGAACGGGCTCTTCCCGAAGGGGCTAGAACCCTCTACCTCAACATTGGCAAAATGAAAAGATTGTATGCAAAGGAACTTTCCCAATTGCTTCAGACTGAATTGGGTGTTACCAGAGAGGAAATCTTCAGTATTCGCATCCATGACAAGTATTCGTTCATTTCGATGAGCGAAGAAAATTGCGAAAAAGCAATTGCTACCTTGAACGGTATGGACATCAAAGGCCGTACTGCAGCTGTAAGCTATTCAAACAAGGAGTAAAGGATGTTCGTAGAGTGTATCGTTGTTGGGCCGTACCAGACTAATTGTTACATTATGGGCAATGAGGAAACTTCCAGTGCATGGATTATCGATCCAGGCAATGAAGGCGATACCATCATCCGCCATATTTTGGCCCGCAACGTTACACCTGTAGCTGCCTTGCTTACCCATTGTCACTGGGACCATATTACTGCACTGGGTACCCTCAAAGAGAAATGGCCTCTTTTGGAAATTCTTGTTTCCAAAGAGGACTCTCAGTTCCTGGGCAAGGATGCTTACCGGCTGCTCTGCGAAACCTGCTTTGATAAGACATTCCTCCAGCAATACAAAGAGGAATTACTGCAATTGCCGTCATCCACTGGATTCCTTACCGATGGCCAGTTCCTTCAGGATTCACACCTCAAGGTCATACAGACCCCGGGACATACTCCTGGAGGTATTTGCCTCTATCACGAAGAAGGTCAGTTCCTGTTTTCCGGTGACACCCTGTTTGCCGGAAGCATCGGCCGCACTGACCTCTTTGGAGGATCCTACCCAAAAATTGTTGAAAGTTGCAATCGACTGCTTACACTTCCCTCTGAGGTCCAGGTACTGCCTGGGCATGGCCCCATGACTACTATTGGAGCAGAACGCACAAATCCCTATCTTTAATTTTTCAATGCCAATTAATTGACACCTGTTAATTTTATCCATATAGTGCGGCCTTATATAAAGAAAGAAAGTGGAGCCGCAATGAAAGATACCCTTGGCATTGAAAAATTAATTGCTTTTTCCCAAGCAAAGGAAACCCCGCTCATCGTTATTGATCTTGCCCAGATCAAAGACAATTACCAAGAACTCACCACCCTGTTTCCCCAGGCTTCGATCTACTATGCAGTGAAGGCGAATCCAGCAGTGGAAATCCTTTCGCTCCTAGATTCCCAGAAGTCTAATTTTGATGTCGCTTCACGGTACGAACTGGATCAACTCTTGGCTTTAGGCGTCGAAGGAAGCAGGATAAGCTTTGGCAACACAATCAAAAAAGCCACTGATATTGCCTATTTTTATGAAAAAGGTGTCAGACTCTTTGCCTCTGACAGCGAGCAAGATATCAGAAACCTCGCAGAACATGCACCGAACAGCAAAATCTACGTAAGGCTTCTCCCTGAGGAAAGTTCCTCAGCAGACTGGCCGTTATCAAGGAAATTCGGATGCAGTACCGAAATGGCGTTCGATTTAATCGTATTGGCTCAAAAGCTGGGACTGGAACCCTTTGGGCTCTCCTTCCATGTAGGAAGCCAGCAACGTGATATCGAACAATGGGGTAATGCAATTTCCCGCTGTGCAGCCCTTGCAAAAGAACTCAAGGAAACAAAACAGATTGAGATCAGAATGCTCAATATGGGGGGAGGGTTTCCTGCAACCTACAAACTCCCGAACGCACCCTTGGAAGAGTATGCTTCAAAAATCAATTTTTACCTGGAGAGGGAATTCGGCGACGATCACCTGCAGATAATCATCGAACCGGGAAGGTCATTGGCAGCAGATAGCGGCACGCTGGTAACGCAAGTCATTTTGGTGTCGAAAAAAAGCACGGGAGGCACCCCTCGCTGGGTCTATGTGGATGCCGGCTTGTTCAATGGAATGATTGAAACCCTTGATGAATCGATTAAATATCGTATTGTTTCCGAAAAGACAGGCCCAACGGACAACGTTATCCTCGCTGGGCCTACCTGTGACAGTATGGATGTCATGTATGAAAAGGAAAAAGTTGAACTACCCTTGGATCTTAAGCAGGGAGACCGGCTATATATCCGGTCTGCCGGGGCTTATACAGCAAGCTATGCCTCCGTGGCCTTCAATGGATTTCCCCCCATACAAACATTTTTCCTGCAATGATAGAAAAAAGTATCCCCCACTGACAACAATGGGCCAAATCAATGGCCCATTATATTATCTATGGCCGGGAATTTCCTCGGCATTCTTGCATTCAAAGCATAAGACCGCATAGGGTATGGCCCTAAGTCTCTGTTCAGGTATCTTTTTACCGCATTTCAAACAAAGACCATACCTACCGTTATGGATTCGAGCCAATGCATTTTCAATTGCTTTTAGGCGTGAAGCCTCATGCTTGTTTATGGCTTCCATTTTTTTGAAGGCAATATCATCGGCAGCCACATCGATACTATCCTTGATACCCATGGAATTTACCATATCCCTGAAGTCAACATTATCCTCGGTAAGCTTATCAAGCAACTCCTTACGCATTGAAATCAGCTCCTGTTCCATTTCATGTGAGAAAGTCTCGGCCACAGTTTGCCTCCTCGAAGGTACGAACCATCGTCCCTTGGATTTTTTATGCAATAAAGATGTCTATAACCTAACCAAGAGTCAAGCACATTACAACAGTTTTTGCGTAATTACCTGATTTTCCCTATATTTTTACCATGGATACCAGAACATAACGCCTTTTGCGAAGCGTTCATACAGGCTGAGTGTCAGCCAAGAGGCAAAAACTATAAGTACCAAAAAGTCTATCAACCTCAAGGGAGTAGCTAAAAACCAGGTACGTTTTCTGTTTTTTCCGAAGCCGCGCAATACCATTGCATTGGTAACAACATCAATACGGTCGAGGCTGGACAATACCAGCGGAGCCAATATCTTTCCCACGGAAGCGATTCGTTTCTTCAAGGGGACATTCTTGGAAACATCGACGCCCCTGGCCATCTGGGCATGCAAGATGTGGACATAGCTTGAGGTAACCTCGGGAAGATACCGCATCGAAAGGCCTACTGCATACGATGTCCGGTATCGGACCCCGATACGGTTGAGAGACGAGGAAAAATGCGAGGGATGGGTGCAGGTGACAAATAAAAGGGCAACAGGGAAAATAGCAAAATATTTGAGACAGACGACCACCAGGTAGAAAAGCGTCTCCACTGTCAACGCATACCTAGCCCCTGTTGATCCTAAAAGAATTGTACGGGTACCGAGATAAATCGTCCCCTGCCCAGGGGAAAACAGAAAGATAAAGAAAGCATTTACCAGTATCACATAACACATGGCAAGAATAAACGGTCGGAATTTCTTCATCGGGACCTTGCAGGAAGCAAGGCAAATCTGTGCTATGGCCACGGAGGGAATAAGTATGCGGATATCGAACGTGGTCAGGCAGAGGATAATCCATCCGATAAAAAACAAGAGTTTGGTAACGCCATTGAGTCGGTGGACCCAAGAATCGGTAGGTTCATAATGCAGGCCGAATCCGAATTTCTTGCCCGATTTCGGTTCCCGTATGACTTTCTGGGATTTCTTTGCCTTCTTATGGGCAACCCTGGGTGCTGGCAATTCCCTCATTTTCCTGATCGGTTTCCCTTCAGGACGTTTGTCCTTTTCACTTCGAATAAAGCAGTCGATAAAAGAGGGAATATCTTCTATGTTGCACCGCTGAGCCAGCGTATAAAGGCTGGTCACCGTAAGGTTTGCCTTCTGTAAAAGTATTCGGTCGGCAAATACCTCGCTCACCCGTTTGTCACAGAGTAGGTTGCCGTCACATAAAACCAAGGAACGGCTGGTATATTCCAAAGCCAAATGCATATCATGGGTGATAAAGAGAATGGTTATGCCGGTTTCCCTGTTCAGTGTGCATAAAAATTCCATCAAGGCAGTATAGCGCACATAGTCCTGCCCTGATGTCGGTTCATCGAGAATTAGCACCTTGGGGTTCATAACCAGAATGGAAGCAATGGTTACGCGCTTTCGCTGGCCATAACTCAAAGCTGAGATAGGCCAGGTATGATATTGCTTCAGGTTACACAGGGTAAGGACATCCATAACCCTGCCTTTGATTTCTTCTTCACCATATCCTTTCTGGCGCAGGGCAAAGGCAACCTCGTCATAAATCATCGAATGGCTGATCATATGGTTTGGGTTCTGCATGACAAACCCGATGAAGGCAGAACGTTCCGTCACAGAATCGGAATCAATACACCTATCCTCAAAGAATACATGGCCGCTATCGTTCTTGTGTATACCAGTGAGAATCTGTGCCAAGGTAGATTTCCCTGCTCCGTTTTTACCCAGTATGCTTACCATCTCCCCTTGGTCTACAGAAAAAGAGATGTGCTGCAGGACAGGAAGAACGCCATCATATGAGAAATTCACATCCTCAAGGCGAATCAATTCTGTCCCTTGTTTTTGTTTGACAGGGGTCTCTTGCCGATGATACCAAGAAAGGATCTGTTCTTTGAAAGGGGCAAGGTCAAGGGAATCGATTGAAGCGATATCCTTTGCCAGGGAAAGGTTGCAGCCACTGTGCCGCATAGCGGCAAGGTACAGGGGGTCTCGTATGCCATTCTCACTGAGAAGTGAGCCACGGAGCAAATTCTCAGGGGTCTCGTCTGCTATAAGGGTACCATCCTCGATAAGGATAACCCGGTCTACAGGACAAGACAGGACATCTTCCAGCCTATGTTCGATGATAATGATTGTTTTCCCAGTGGTCCTATGTAATTCATCAATCAAGGAAATTGCGAGTTTCCCGGTCGCCGGGTCAAGATTTGCAAGCGGTTCGTCAAACAACAGGATATCGACATCATCAACCAGAACGCCTGCAAGCGAAACCCGTTGTTTCTGGCCTCCTGAGATTTCCTGGGGACTCTGTCCGAGAAACTGGTCCATGCCCACCACATGTGCCATCTGATGCACCAAAGGAACCATTTCCTCTTGGCTGACACATTGGTTTTCAAGGGAAAAAGCAATGTCCTCAGCCACCGACAGGCCTACGAACTGGCTGTCGGTATCTTGCAGGACGGTCCCGACTTTCTTGTTTATCTCGTAGATATCGGTGGTAGCGATATCGAGGGAAGCAACGGTTACCGTTCCTTCTATTTTTCCCGGGTAGGCATTGGGTATCAAGGCATTGATACAATTGCCCAAGGTACTCTTGCCGCTTCCCGAGGGACCTACAATCAAAATCTTCTCACCCTTATAGATGGAAAGGTCCAGATGTTTGATAGTAGGTTTCTGTTGGGCTTTGTATGTAAAGGAGAAGTCTTTGAACGATATGACTGTTTCTTGCATTATAATACCTGCAGGGGAAACCCTGCAGGCTTCTACCCCACTATTTGGATTCGTCAACTATCAGATTGCTGTTATCCTTGTTCCTTTTTGCAACGAGGAACATCAGCAGGGAACCCAAGGTTCCAATGACAATCGTATTGGTGAAAGCAATAATCAGTTGTTGTGTAACAACCTTGTCCAGGGGTTCTGCGAAAAGCAGGAAATCCAGGATTGCACTGACCGAGTAGCCTATGAAGTTACCGACAAAAGCAAGCAGAATGAAAAAACCAACTTGCTTTTTGGAAAATATCCCGGTGTCAAGTGAATGCTTTGTCAGCATGGGGAAGAGCCCGATTGCGATACCGACGATTCCGCTTCCGAGCATCCAAGTGGGCCATACGCCCCAGCCGGCAAACATGTCGGTAATCCAATGGCCTAAAAATCCAACCAAGAAACCTACTATCGGACCATACAGACCAGCAAACAATGCAAGAATAGCCATAGCAGGTTTGATAGTGGTATTTGCAAATACAGGGACACTGATCAAACCGCCGAGACCATACAAAGCCGCACCAATGGCAATGATTACAACCGCTTTGACGGCTTTCATGCCTTTAGACTGTTCCATAGTTTTCCTCCTCAGGAAAGTTGATTACAAATCAGCAAATCATACCACGGATAGGGAGATAATCCACCCTTCTCCGGTTCCGATTCCATAAGTTGTAGAAAAATTCCCCTTGTTAAGGGCTATGCCCAGATTCAAAAGGCTGTTTACATAGATAAGCGGCTCCCCCTGCTTTACTTCCGTAAAACTTTTGCAGAGCCGGAGAGGGTACCCATAGACAATCCGCCCATCCTTGGTGATGGTAACCTGTAACAGCTGCCCATAGGCCAAGTGCATTTCCTCGATGAAATCGCCGCTGATATTCGTCCAGAGAGAGCCATAGCGGGCATCGAGAATGTCGATGGCACCGATGAGCGTTGTATCGTCAGCCTTTCTCCCTTTCTGAAGCTTCAGTTTGACCAAAGATTCCTGAAGAGGCCCGATATCCTCAAACTCGACAGCCCCGCAGCTGAGGCGGGCCCCTGTAAAGGCATACACATCGCGTCCGAAAAAGGTATAGCTTTTCTGGCTTCCTTCCAGGCGGTTTGCAACCTCGCTGATTTCCCGGATCTCAACAATTCCTACATGTTCGGCAATGTGGGTCAAGGTCCCGTTATCGGGGGTAACCACCAGATGCCCCGATTTGGTCAAAGCCACAATACTTTTCCGGTCGCTTCCAACCCCGGGATCTACCACACACACAAACACGGTCCCTGCCGCCCAATAGGTCATGGCCTGCATCAGGCGATAGGAAGCTTCCCAGATATTGAACTGGGGAATCTCATGGGTAAGGTCATCCAAAAGCAAACTGCTTGAAACCTTGTTTGCCACCCCGTGCATAGCGCTTACCGCTCCATCTGCCAGACCAAAGTCACTGAGAAACACTACAGTCTGGCGTCTCTGCCATTCCTTTCCCTCTACGAGGGCATTCCTGCTACTTCTGTCCATCTTTTGTTTCCTTTTGAAAGAACCGCACCAGCTTGACAGCATAGAACACCAAAGCTGCTGAAATCGATACTACCAACAGGCCAACGAGTCCCATTACCAGAAGGCTTCCCTCATAGACAAGTGCAAGTAGGATGTACCCGATGAGAAGGGAGCAGATGAGCACAATCAGAGAGACCGTAAGCGAACGCAACTGTTTTTTTGTCATGACTTGAGAAATTCCCGGATGGTCTGCAGGAACTCGGCATAGGTAGTGGAAAGTTTCAAATGTGGTTCCTCTTCCAAAATCTTCTCGGGAGCCCTGAATAGACAGCCTCCATCGGCTGTATGGATCATGGTAAGGTCATTGTAGGAATCCCCTGCGGCAAAGGTTCTGAAGTTCAAGGCCTTCAAGGCTTCGATTGCCTGGCGTTTTCCATCATTGAGCCGCATGCGATACCCTTCGATCATACCGTTTTCACCGACAATGAGGTCATTGCACCAAATCATTGGCCAATCCAATTGTTTCATCAGCGGCTGGGCGAATTCAGAAAAGGTATCACTGAGAATAACAACCTGAGTCATGCTCCGTAACTCCTGGAGGAATTCATAGGCACCCTCGAGCGGTTTCATTGTCGAAATGACATCCTGTATATCGGAAAGCTTGAGATTGTGCTGTTTGAGAATCGCAAGCCGGCTTGTCATCAGTTTATCATAGTCGGGAACCTCACGGGTAGTGAGACGTAACTGCTCGATTCCCGTTTTCTCTGCAAAATTAATCCATATTTCAGGAACCAACACACCCTCTAGGTCAAGACATACAATATCCATGGTACATTCCCTCCGTCGTTACATTTAGGAAGGAACTGGACGTAACTCTTCCTTGCGGGGAATTATCACCCAACTAGAGAGAGAATTGCAAGGGGCAAAGATGCCCCCAGATAGGCTGCAGTCTCACAAAGCACTTCGATTGCACCCAAAACGTCCCCGGTTATTCCCCCTAGGCGTTTGACACTGAGATGCCGTATACAGAAAAACAACAGGGAAGCGAGGAATAGCGACCCGACTGCAGAATAGAATGAAGGGCTGTCAAGAAAAGCGAGTACTCCCAGAAAAAGCAGAATCTGGAAAGCTGGGGCCAAGGCATGCCATTTTTTGCTCTGATCGACCAACAGTTGTGCCGTCCCACCCTCCTTACGGGCATAGGTGCAGGTTGCACAAGCCATAACCTGCATGAAACGACCAACCATTGGCGAAAACAAAAGAATCGGCCATAAAAATACAATACTTGCCACTGAAGCAACCTGTACCAACAGGACACACACCAAAGCAATGACGGCAAAGGAACCGACGTGTGAGTCTTTCATGATGGCAAGGGTCCTCTCCTTATCCCAGCCGCCGCCGAACCCATCGGCCATATCGCATAGGCCATCGAGGTGGAATCCCCTGGTCAGATAGGCCTGGAGAGCCACAATGAGGGAAGCAAGGAGAAAAGGAGAAAGAGGAAGGAGAGAAAGCAGTACGGAAAAAAAACCGAGCAGGATACCGACCAGAGGAAAATAGAACAGCATCCCGCTTTGGGTCTTGCTGTCTTTTCCCGGTACGGAAAAACGAGTCAGGGTTCTCAAGGCACTGACAAAGGGAGAAATAATCAAATTACTACACCCTTTATTGCAAGGGGAATCCCTGCAACCATCAGGATTACATTTTTTGCAATGGCGGCGATATCCTGGTTCATCCAGCCTGCAAGGTCACGGAACCTACGGCTTTCTGCATCGGCTGGGATGATACCCAGACCAGTCTCGTTGGTCACCAACACAATATCAAAAGGAGGTTTTTTCAGCAGGGTAAGCAATTCGTCCATCTGAGGATACCGCCCCTCAACGATTCCTTTATGGTACATGAGGTTGCCCATCCAGACCGTGAGACAGTCGACAACGACAACCTCCACAGAAGGAGGCAGGCTTGCAATGGCCCTGGCAATCTCCAAAGGCTCCTCAACGGTTATAAATCGATCTCCCCTGTCTGCCTGATGAGCTGCAATACGTGCTTGCATCTCTTCATCGATGGCTTCTGCAGTTGCAATAAAGGCACGGGAAGAAGTGCCATCACAGACATTGAGGGCATAATCCTGGGCAAAAGAGCTCTTTCCGCTACGACCTCCCCCTATTACCAACGACACTTGTTTTTTCAGTTTTGTCCTGATCCAGATATTCCCTGTCGTGGAAACTACCGAGGCTGGGCCCTTCCTTTTTTGTTTTCCCCTCTCCTGCATATCCTTGAAATCGATTGTAGGCATACCTATTGATCTCCTCTTTTTCCAATCATAGCATGGTTTTTTCCCAACGCTGTGAGTGAAGTGGAAAAGTCGTACTCGTTAAAAACTTCCAGGGTAAGCACTCTTTCTTTTCCGTCTGAACCTTGGCAATCCAAAGCATCGAGAAAATAGGAGATTTTTTCAGTTTTCCCTACCGCAAGGCTTTGGTGGTCTTTTCCGTCGCATACTCCATGCAGATGACAAACCCTGGTTTTGGGAAGCAAGGTAGAACAGGTTTGTTTTTCGTCATAGCCCATCAACCAGATATGCCCTATATCCAAAGTGACGGAAAGCTTGTGTTTTTCAACAAGGGGAAGAACATAGGAGAAAGGGTAACTAAGGGTTTCTACGCATACAAGCGAGGGGTCGAGGGACGAGCAGCGAAGCAGGTCTGCAAGGCTTTCATCCAAAGCATTCTGCCAGCCTTCCACATCCTGGGAAGGAACCGCTGACCAGGTATCCGGGGTCAAGTGGAGGACGTAGGCAAAAGGCTGTAACACCGCAGTAAGCTCAATAACCTTCAAGTACGTTTCCAAGCTCTTTTGCCGTTCTTGTCTGTCTCTCGAGCCTGGGAATACATCCAAGGGGAAATGCACAGTATAGGTAAGGTCATGCTCTACGGCAATGCTTCTCAATTCCTCGATCACTTGGACGGAAGGGTAATTATCCTGCCCTTCGCTCTTAAAAAGAACCAGTTCGATGTCATCAACCAAAGGGGCCAGATACCGTACGTTCGGCAAAATCTCATCCGCAAGGATATAGCTGGTCGTCCCGATTCTCACATTTTCCATTGTTACACCAGTCCTATTCTGGATAGAATTTCCGTACTGTCGGTAACCTTACCTTCACTAAAAGAAGTCATCTCAGGTAAAATCCTGCTTGCCAGGGCAACAATAGGCCAGGCCACCAGAGATCCCGTACCTTCCCCGAGCTGCATGCCAAGGTCCAAGATCGGAGAATCGAGACCAAGATAGTGCAACAGCAAGGAATGCCCATGCATACCGGAAACGTGGCAAGGAATAAGGTAGCTCTTACAGTTTGGTTCCAAGGCACAGGAGACCAAAGCCGCTGCTGTGGTGATGAATCCGTCAAGCAACACTGGCAACCCAAGTTCGCAGGCTTCAAGGATCCCCCCGGCAATAGCTGCCAGCTCAAATCCACCGAGACAAGCAAGCAATTCCAGCGCATCATCAGTCGGATAGCGTGCAATGGCTTTTTCTATGACCTCTTGCTTGTGGAGCAGTTCAGCTTCGCTGATACCGGAACCCTTTCCGGTAACCTCAAAGGGGGCATAACCGGTCAACGCAGAAGCAAGGGCAGAGGCACTGGTTGTATTGGCAACCCCCATCTCCCCAAAGGCAATAACATCGAACCCCGCCTGTCTTTTCTCCCTGACCAAGATTCTGCCCTTCTCCATCGCCTGAGTGCATTGAGCTTGCGTCATTGCAGGTTCCTTGAGAAAATTTTTCGTACCAAAGGAAACTTTTTGATCAAGTACCAAGTCCTCTTGCGTAAAAACATGGTCAACACCGACATCGACAACGGTAAGCTCGACAGCATTACAGCGGGCAAAGAGACTACAGGCTCCCCCGCCGTGGGCGAAATTCACACATTGCTGCCAGGTAATTTCTTGGGGGCTATGGGTCACCGCTTCCTCAGCGATACCATGGTCCCCGGCAAAGAGGATCAAAGCTGGTTTTCTCAGTGGTTTGGGATTAATGAGGGCAAGTTTGACGGCAAGCTCGGCGAGCACCCCAAGGCTATGGGGAGGCATTGCCTTGCCAAGCAACTGCGCAACATATAGTTCTTTTTTGTTCCTATCGACCGGGGGTACTGACATAGGTGCATTGTAAGGATTATGAGGCTGGTATGGCAAGGGAGAAAAGGATACAATGGCTTTTATGCAAACAGCAGCATATATTTTACTAGACTTCATTACTGGCATGGTCATTTCGATCATGGTGGTCTGCAATACCGAACTTGGGGTTGCCTCGACAATGGGGGTTTCCCTGATAATCAACCATATCGTGGGGTTGACCATTCTCTTTGGCATCTTGTTTTTCGGACGAAAAAACAAAACCATAAATCCTCCGAGGTCGAAAGCACCTTGGTATTTGTGGTTTAGCGGGCTCTTTGGCCTTGCCATCCTCAATTGCAACTATTACACGATAGTATACACAGGGGCATCCCTTGCCATGGCAAGCACAGTCTTCGGACAGAGTGCAGTCTCACTGGTCTATGACCTGACAGGGTTCATGGGCATGAAGAAATATACCCTCAACAAAAAGAAAATCCTCAGTCTCTCAATCTCTTTAGCCGGGATCCTCATTATGGCAAGTACGAATGAAGGTTCCTTTGCCTTCGCTTTCATCCTGCTAGGCGTGCTAGCCGGAGCTCTTACCATGACCCAGATGGTCCTCAACAGTACCTTCTCCCAATACAAGGGGTCGTTTTTTGCTGCCAGGCATAACTTTCTGGTGGGACTAGTAGCCGGAGTGCTCTTTTATTTCGTCTTTTCCCCCCAACAAACCTTCCAGGGGTTCAAGGTTATCGGCAAAATCCCTCTGCTTTTAACCGTCAGCGGGGGAACCCTTGCTGTCTTTGTCGTGGTTTCAACCAACATCGTAGTAACCAAGATCCCTGCAATCTATTCTGCCTTGCTCTTGTCTGGGGCGCAGATTCTGATGAGTCTGGCAATCGATGCTACATTCTATGACAAGTTCTCGCCAACCTTGCTCTACGGTTCCCTTTTGATGCTCATCGGAATGGCTGGAAATATTATAGCTGACAGAAGACAAAAAGTAGCTATTCCCGTTTAATCCTGTATTCTGCCTCGTTTTCCTGTACAAAGCCTTCCTTTTCCAGTTGGCTCAGACAGGACAGGATCCGTTCCTCTTCAAAAGAAGGGAGCAGGGAATAAAGTCGGTGCAAAGATTTTGGACCTGTGTCTGAAAGAATATGGATCAACAATCCCCTGATCTGGCGGTTCGAGTTCTCGAACTTCGATTGTTTCGTATAATGGGCACTGCGAGTATTTGCATTGGGCAAGAGATTCTTGAGCAAAACCCCATAATCCATAAGGGCATAGTACCAGGTTTTCATGTCGTCATTCAGGTACGAAAGCTTTACAAGCAAAGTCTCGAGTTTTTTATCGGGGACTTCAGTCTCTTCGGGAAAGAAACACGTGAGCAGGACCCTTCTGACGTTTGTTTCCAGATAGACGGCCTTTTCGTTGTAGCAGAAACAGAGGATGGCTGCCGAGGTAGACTTTCCAACCCCAGGCAAGGAAAGAATCTGCTGTATATCATTGGGGATAGTCCACCCCCACTGTTCTGTCATCTGTGCCGATTTTCTGAGATTCAAGGCTCGTCTATTGTACCCGAGACCTTTCCACTGAGCGAGCAAGGATTCGAGGGAGCTAGCGGCCAAGGCCTCGAAGGTAGGCCAGAGTTCCAAAAAGGTCTGATATTTCGGCTCGACCCGGGAGGTCTGGGTCTGTTGCAACATTACTTCCGAAAGAAGGATCCTGTAGGGATCAGAGGTATCCCTCCAGGCAAATGCACGTCCCTCTTTTTGGTAAAAATCCAAGATGAAATCACGAAAGAGTTGCATCGAGGTGGCGTCTTCACCAAAGGTGTGTCCAAGGTATTGCTGTGCAGAAACCTCATCGAGGTGTGGAAATCCATTCATCTCTTTTCGGTAAAACTCTCAGGCATAATAAAATCACCCTTCTGGTTATTTCTCTTTGCCTCGGTATCTGCAGCCTTTTCCATGGCCTCGAGCGTAGGATTTTCCCCACGCTTGCATTTATCCTGTTTTCGGAGATACCTTGAAACTGCCGTTTGTTTTTCTTTCTCCCGTTGATAGCTCTTTCCACTGCTCATCAGCACTGCCGCAGGCCTAAGTGTCTTGATATTCGCGCAGAGAATCTGCAGGACACTGGTAAGGGGTACCGATATGAACATCCCCGGAATCCCCCAGATGTATCCCCACAGGGAGAGGGAAACAAGGATGACGAACGGAGAAATATTCAACTGTCCACCCTGAAGCCTGGGATCGATGATATTGCCCAGGATTGTCTGGATACTAATCGTCAATATTGCGATATATACCACCTGTGACCAATCGGGAGCAAACTGGATGATTCCCATCAGTATTGTCACGGAGGTGATGATGATCGAGCCTATGGAAGGGATAAAATTGAAGATAAAGGCAAGCACTCCCCACAACAAGGGGAAATCGAGACCTGTGACAATGGCTGTTATGAAAAACATAATCCCTGTCAAAGCACTGAGAAGACTTTTGAGCAATAGGTATTTCGATACCTGACGGGTAATCCTCTCAAACATAACGGCCATTTTCATACCTTTGTTCCGGGGTATTGCGGCGAGGAGCTTGGGGACAAAGGATCGTCGTTCCAATAGAAGAAACAAGATAAAAATGTAGACCAGCAAGGCTACTTTTGTAATGGAAAGGAATCTTCCCGATATGCTGGTAAGGCTGTTTATCGCAAGGTTGGACCAATTTACCGGCAAAGCCGAGAGGAAAGAAGTACCTTCGGGCAAGTTAAGAATCCCTGATAGCCTTGTAGAAAGCAAGCCGTCCAAAGATGTTATTTTATCGGCATAGAAGGGGACAACCTTTACAAGGGTATCGATGGTAATGACTACGAACCAACCAAGGGCGACAAATATGAACAGCAAAAGTGCCATTACAAGGGTTATTGAGAAAAACTGGGGAATATGGAGTTTATCCATTTTCCTGACTATCGGGCTGAGGATGAGAAAAGTAAAAAAGGAAAGGACCAATGGTATCGAGACATCCTTGGATGCCTTTAATATTGCAAGAACCATGATCAAAACGATTATTCCGAGGAATATCTGCATATACCGATTGGAGGTCTGGGAGGTTTCCGTCATGAAACAACTATAGACTAGCTTGGAAAAAGCTTCAATATCTGCTATTACTGGATTCATGGATCAACGAACAAACTTAGACAGGATTCAGATTGTGCTTGTGGACACCCAGGACGGAGCCAATATCGGCTCAGTCTGTAGAGCCATGAAGACAATGGGAATCACACGCCTCGCCCTTGTCGGGGAGCGGGAATATGATGAGAACAGGGTTCGCACACTCGCCTTGCATGCAAGCGATGTATGGGAAAACAGCATACGGTATCCTTCATTGGAAGCAGCACTCGCTTCAAGTGTTCTTTCTGTGGCCTCGACTAGACGCCGCGGGAAATTCCGCAAAAACAGTGCAGTAAGTCCTGAACAATTGGCAGACATAGCGTCAAAAACAGGGGAAGGTTTGGTTTCGATTGTATTCGGCAGAGAGTCTGACGGACTCACCGACGAGGAGGTCGCCCAGTGTGCCTTGGTGGTTACCATCCCTACCAGCGACCAATTCCCGTCCCTGAACCTTTCCCAGGCGGTTCAGATTATTACCTATAATCTCTTTGACAAACTCAAACCCTGGCCTGTCGAAGCGGTTCCGGTTACCCAGGAACGTTGTGAGAAAGGCGCGGCAACTGCCGTGGGCTCCTTGGAGGAAATCGGGTATTTCAAACAACCCCAGGAAAAACTCTGGACGTACCGCTTTCTTCGGGATGTATTCGAACGGGCCTCCCTCAGTGAAAGTGAAATGCAGAAGATGGAAAAGGTCTTCGTAAAAATGTGCCGTATCAGCGCACACAAGGATGTCACAAAGGATGAATGAACCCTTCCTTACTCCCATGCCCAAGGTAATAGCACATAGGGGGGACAGTGCAAACTATCCCGAAAACACACTCCCTGCCTTTCTCAGTGCCATGGCAATGCATATCGATGTCATCGAGACTGATGTACACCTTTCCAAAGACGGGATACTGGTAATCTGGCACGATCCCACCCTTGAAAGAAACACCAATGGTTCAGGCAGGATCGAGGACCACACCCTGGAGCAGCTGAAAACCTATGATGCAGGATATACGTTTACCAAAGATGGGGGGAAAACGTTTCCCTTCAGAGGCAAAGGCGTCCAGCTCTGTACCTTTGAGGAAGCCTTGAAAGCTTGTCCTGGCCAGCGCTTCAACGTTGACCTGAAAACCAAGGATGTAGCAATCGTAGATGTTTTTATTGACATCGTACGAAGAAACAATGCAGAAAACAGGGTATTGGGAGCCTCTTTTCATCTTTCCAATCTAAAAGACCTGAGAAAAAAAGAACCCAAAATCCTTACCAGCCTCACCACCGAAGAGGTTCGGCTCCTTCTTTTCCTGCAAAAACTCCATCTGTTGCCAAAGAAAATCGGCAAAGGGAGACGAATCGTTTTTCAGGTTCCCGTGAGCCAAGGTCCCATCCATGTCGTTACCAAGGGGTTTGTCACCCAGATGCACAAGAGAAATGCAGTAATCCAAGTCTGGACTATCAACGAGCGGGAAGAAATGCAACGACTGTTTGCAATGGGCGTCGACTCCATCATGACCGACAGACCCTCCTTGGTCATAGAAGTAGCCGAAGCGATGGGTTTAAGAAAGAGCTGAAAGGAAAAACGATGAAACCTTCTGATGTATATTTTATCAACTTGCGTTGCAAGGACGGGGACTCCCGCCTGACGAAACTCGAGCGGCTTATCAAGAAAGCCGGTATCGGGAAGATCGATATGGACGGGAAATTCGTAGCCATAAAGATACATTTCGGAGAACCTGGGAATCTGGCCTTTCTCAGGCCAAACTATGCAGCTACCGTTGTACAGGTAATCAAAGAGCTGGGGGGAAGACCCTTTCTCACTGATTGCAACACGTTGTATGTGGGAGGCAGGAAAAATGCCTTGGACCATATCGATAGTGCCTATAAGAACGGATATAGCCCTTATGCAACCGGCTGCCAGGTTATCATCGCCGACGGGCTGAAAGGAACCGATGAGGCTCTTATTCCGGTTCCTAGCGGAGAATATGTCAAGGAAGCAAAGATTGGCAGGGCCCTGGCCGATGCAGATATCATTGTCTCGCTGGCACATTTCAAAGGCCATGAAGGCACCGGTTTTGGAGGTGCACTCAAGAATTTGGGCATGGGAGGCGGTTCGCGTGCAGGTAAAATGGAACAGCATAGCGATGGCAAACCGTATGTAGACCAGGACCTTTGTATCGGATGTGGCAATTGCGTGCGCATCTGTGCCCATGATGCCCCGGTAATTACAAACAGGAAAGCTTCCATTGACCATGACAAATGTGTCGGTTGCGGCCGTTGTATCGGGGTTTGCCCGAAAGATGCAGTACAACCCGGCGATGGCAGTTCCAACGACAAACTTAATTGCAAGATAAGCGAATATGCAATGGCAGTCTGTGAAGGAAAACCTAATTTCCATATCAATGTCGTAATTGATATCTCACCCTTCTGTGACTGCCATAGCGAAAATGATGTTTCTATCGTTCCCGATGTCGGGATGTTCGCTTCTTTCGACCCTGTTGCGTTGGACAGAGCCTGTGTTGATGCAGTGAATGCACAACCCCCTATCATGGGTAGCAGACTGGGAGAGGTACCCCAGACCCAATGCGACCATCTCACCAACAGCCAAAGCTCCACCAATTGGAGGGTAGGACTTGACCATGCCCAAAAAATCGGACTGGGCACCCAAGAATACCGGCTGGTAACGATACAGTAATACTAAAAACCCTACCGGTTGCCCTTAGATAGCCAATGGTCGGTTCCCAGGAACCGACCATTGTTTCATTACGTTGTTTTATAGATACAGGTACAGAATATCTGAATTATCTGAGCATCTTTTTGACATCAAGGTGATCTTGCTCGATATC